>JANQFX010000054.1 GCA_028277725.1 Thiohalocapsa sp. | reverse complement strand
TTACAACTCCTTGGAATAGAGTGACTATTCCGCGTCGTTGTGCCTTGCTGGACACCACGCGGGACGCACCCTGACGACCGTCCAACTGCTCTTTCTAGGCTGAAAGCTGTCGAGCAGGGCATCGTAGGCGTCGAAGCCGACGATGTCCCGCAATGCCTCGAGGCCAACTCGATGGTTGGGCTGCTGTCCGCCGGCGAGCTCGGCGAGCGACACCTCCATGGCGTACACCGCGCAGGAGAGCAGGGTGAGTGGATAGGCCGCAATTCGGTAGCCGAGTTCGCCGAGGCGCTTCGGCGGCAGCAGGGGCGTCATGCCGCCCTCGAGCATGTTCGCCATGTGCAGCCCGTCGACCTCGCAGCAACAGCGCGCCATCTCGGCCTCGGTACGCGGGGCCTCCAGGAAGAGGACGTCCGCGCCCAGATCGCGGAAGGCCTTGAGCCGGTCCATGGCCTCGGCCAGTGCGCGTTGCGGGCCAAGGGCAGGCTCCAGGGCGCTACGGGCATCGGTGCGGGCGATGATGACCAAATCGGCGCCCGCCTCCCGTGCCGACACCGCCGCGCGGATGCGACGCTCCGCCTCGTCTCGCGCCACCACCTCCCGCACGCCGGTGTGGCCGCAGCGTTTGGGTGCGAGCTGGTCCTCTAGCATGATGCCCGCGAAGCCGGCGCGGGCGAACTGGGCCATCGTCCGTTGCACATTGGCCGCGTTGCCGTGGCCAGTGTCGCCGTCACCGATCACCGGAATGGAGACGGCCTCACAGATGGAGCGTCCCTGGTCCAGCATTTCGGTGACCGACAGCAGACCCGTATCCGGCAGGGCCGCACGCGACGCGGATACGGCAAATCCGCTCATGAAGCTGAAGGGAAAGCCTGCCCGCTCCACGAGCCGCGCCGATAGGGCATCGAAGCAGCAGGGCATGACCCGGCAACCGGGTGTGGCCAGCCCCGCCCGCAGGCGATCGGCGGGGCCGACGGCTGACGACTTGGACGACATTCTGGGTTGGCTGCTGGGCGAGGACATGGTGGAAGCCCAGGTGGACGTCAGGGCGCCGATCAGGACTGGAGTCAGAAAGGACTTCGGGGCGCAAGATAGGGCGAACAACGGGCAAAACAAAAGGCGGGGATCTCCCACCTCTTGGTTCGCTCAGGCGCCCGTCATCGCGGCGCGTGGGTTCCGCACGGCCGCCGTCGGGCGGCCCGCTCTGGCCTCAGCCCTTGGCCCAATTGGAGAAGTTGTCGGTGGTCTTCTCTTCGCCGTCGGAGTAGCCGGCCTCGTAGGCCTCGGTCAGGCGTTGCTCTTCACGCTTAGGGTTCTGCAGGAACCCGCACTGCCATCCCTGCACGTACTCGTCGTCGACCCCCAACTGCTCCATCTTGGTCACGGCGTCGTAGTAGAACTGGTTCATTTCCTCTCTCCGAAATCGCGTTATTGGTTTGGCTGGAAGCTCATGGCAGAGATGGCGCCTATCGGCTATCTCGGCCGCTCGTTGCTGCTGCTGACTCGCCCCGTGGCACGTGAGCGCCGACCTCCGGCAAGCGCCGGATTACTCATTGCACGTGCGTGCCCGCGATCCCCGAGTGGCATAGTCAGCTTAACGGATAAGAATACCGCTTTTTTCTAATGCATTCCAGCCCAAGCGGCAGGGCCCAATCGCACACAGATGCCGACGCGGGCAACGCCCTTGCCCTGCAGGCAGAGGCACTCCACCTTGTCTTGTCGAGCCCGCGCGCCTTCGTCGCAACGCCCGCATCGCCCCAACACAGCGACCCGACACGCCCAGGAGAATCGCCGCATGCGCCCCGCCGAACTGCTCCGCGTCCTGCAACGCGAATTCGACAGCACCGCCGAGGGGCACCACACGCCGGTGATGCTCTGGGGGCCACCCGGCGTGGGCAAGTCGCAGATGGTCGCGCATGTCGCCGAGGCGCACGGCGTTCCGGTCATCGACATCCGGCTGTCGCAAATGGAACCGAGCGACCTGCGCGGCATCCCGTTCCGGGTCGAGGATCGCGTCGAGTGGGCCGTTCCGGCACTGCTGCCCAAAACGGATCGCCACGGTCCCAAGGGGATTCTGTTCCTGGACGAGATCACCTCGGCGCCGCCGGCGGTCTCGGCCGCCGCCTATCAGCTGATCCTCGACCGCCGCCTCGGCGAGTATCAGGTGCCGGACGGCTGGGCGATCTTCGCCGCAGGCAACCGCCAGGGGGACCGCGGTGTTACCTACAGCATGCCCGCGCCGCTGGCAAATCGCTTCTCGCACTTCGAGGTGGACACCCACCTCGACGACTGGGTCGCCTGGGCCTACGCCAGCGGCATCGACGAGCGCATCATCGCCTTTTTGCGCTTCCGCCCGGAGCTTCTCTTCGACTTCGATCCGGCGCACAACCCTGTCGCCTTCCCGTCGCCACGCTCCTGGGAATTCGCCCACCGGGCCCTGCGCAAATTCGAGCACGACGGGCACCTACTGCAGGGGACCATGCAGTCCTGCGTCGGCCCTGCCGCGGGCATCGAGGTGACCACCTTCGTCGACCGGCTGGACCAAATGCCGGACCTGGACGCCATCTGCGCGGGCACCGAGGCTTCGGTCCCCACCGAGATCGACCTCCAATATGCCGTCGCGGCGGCCCTCGTCGGCCGAGCCATCCGCGCGAACGAGACGCCCGAGGGCAACGCCGTCATCGGCAACGTCCTCGCCTACGCGGGCCGTTTCCCGCAGCGAGAGATGGGAGTGATGCTGGTGTCCGACCTACATCGCGCCGTCGGCAATGCACTATTCGAGGTGGCCGCCTTCGCCGACTGGGCCAGTGCCGTCGCCGACGTGGTGCTATACGAATAGACCCGCCTCACGACCGCGATACAGCCACCATGAGCGACGCCCCCGACATCGACCTCGCCGCCATCGAGACCAAGCTCGCCTCGGCGCGGACGCGGCTGATCCTAAGCAAGCCCTTCCTGGGCGCGCTGGTACTGCGACTGCCGATGCAGGCCGTCGAGGGGGATTGGTGCCCGACCACCGCCACCGACGCCCGAGCCTTCTACTTCAACCCCAGCTACATCGACGCCCTCTCGCTGGACGAGACGCAGTTCATGCTGGCACACGAGGCCCTGCACTGCGCCCTATCGCACTTCGCGAGACGGCAACACCGGGTCAAGCACCGCTGGGACCTCGCCTGCGACTACGCCATCAACCCACTGCTGGTGGACGACGGACTGAAGCCGCCGCCCAACGCCCTCTTGATGCCCATGTACAAGGGCATGACCGCGGAGGAGATCTATCCGCTGATCGAGGACGACGACGACTCCGAGACCCTGGACACCCACGCCTACGACAACGACGCCGACGGCGGTCGGCAGGATCAGCAGAGCGACCTCGACGAGCGCGACCTCAACCGCCGCCACCAACAGGGCAAGGGCAGCGACGACGGCAACCAGGCCGGCGAGGACGGCAGCGAAGATGCGCGCGACGGCGGCGGCAAGCGCCAGGAGCCCGATGCGAGCGGAAGTCGCGCGGAAGGTTCCGACGACCCGAGCGAGCAACATCGGCCCAAGCCGGACACGGTCACCGGCAATGCCCCGCCACCGCTGACGCCGGACGAGCGCGAAACGCTGCAGGTGCAGTGGCAACAGCGCATGGCCGGCGCGGCGCAACAGGCCATGCAGGCCGGCAAGCTGCGTGGCGAACTCAAGCGCCTCATCGACCACCTGCTGCAGCCGCAACTTCCCTGGCGCATGCTGCTCGCCCGCCACATGAACAGCATCACCCGCGAGGACTACAGCTGGTCGCGGCCGTCGCGCCGCGAGGGCGACTACCTCATGCCAAGCCTGCGCAGCCACAAGCTCGACGTCGTCGTGGCCATCGACACCTCCGGGTCCATCAAGGACGAGGAGATGCAGGAGTTCATCGACGAGGTGGACGCGCTCAAGGCGCAGGTTCGCGCCCGCGTGACCCTGCTGCCCTGCGACGCCAACCTCTGCGAGGGCGCGCCCTTCCACTTCGAGCCCTGGCAGCGATTCGACCGGCCCCAGCGCATCGGCGGCGGCGGCGGCACCAACTTCCGGCCGGTGTTCGAGTGGGTGGACCAACAGGGAATGCGCCCAGACCTGTTGGTCTACTTCACCGACGCAGACGGCACCTTCCCGACTGCCGAGCCGGGCTACCCAGTGATCTGGCTGGTCAAGGGTCGCTCGGAGACGCCCTGGGGCCAGCGCATTCAGCTCAACTGACGCGCCGGGCACCGCCAGCCGAGGCACTCGCGCTCATCCGCCGGTCGCAGCCGTGCGGGTTTCCACACTGGTTGCACCATCGCACCGGCCGCGGCTGCATAATGCGCGCATTGGACTCGGCCTTGTGGCGATCATCCGCGTCAACGACGGGCCCGAACACTCGCGGACCCTGCCCATGAGCATCCCATGCCACTCAGCAGTACACCCTTGATCCGCGGCATCCTATTCGCGGGCGCCCTATGCACCGGCAGCGCCGGTGTGGGCGCCGACCCCGCCGACCCGATGAATCTGCCCGATATCGGCAGCAGTGCCGACACGGTCATGACCCTGCGAGAGCAGCGCGAACTCGGCCAGGAGTTCATGAAGTGGGTGCGCAAGTCGCTCGACGTCAGCAGCGACCCCCTGCTCACCGACTACGTGCAAACCCTCGGCAACCGTCTCGTCTCGGCCAGCCGGGATCAGTCCGGCTCCTACAACTTCTTCGTCGTCGAGGACCCGCAGATCAACGCCTTCGCGGGCCCCTCGGGCAACATCGGCATCAATACCGGGTTGATCCTCGCCGCGGAGACCGAGTCCGAACTCGCGGCCGTGATCGCCCACGAAATCGCCCACGTCAGCCAGCGCCACCTGCTGCGCTCCTTCGCGGCACAGAAGCAGATGACCGTGCCAGCCACCGCGCTGATCATCGCCGCCGCCGTCCTCGGTGCTGCCGTCGATGGCCAGGCCGGCGCGGCCGCGCTGATGGGCGCCCAGGGCATGCTCGCTCAGCGGCAGATCAACTTCACCCGCGCCAACGAGGAGGAGGCCGATCGCATCGGCATCGACACCCTCGCCCGCGCCGGTCACGACCCCTTCGCCATGCCGGGGTTCTTTCAAAAGCTGACCCGCGCCAGCCGCGTCTACGACAGCGGCGCGCCGGAGTTGCTGCGCACCCACCCGGTGACCACCGACCGCATCGCCGACGCCCTCTCCCGTGCCGAGCGCTTCGGCCACAGCCAGAAACCCGACAGCCTGCGCTTCCACCTCGTCCGCGCTCGGCTGCGCATGCTCGGCTATGGCCGGGGCGAGCAGGCCGTCGACCACTTCTCCAACACCCTGGCCAAGGGCCGCTATCGCGACGAGACGGCGGAGCGCTACGGCTACGCCGTGGCGCTGGCGCGGGTCGGCCGGCTCGGGGACGCGGCCAAACAGCTCGCACCCCTGCTAAACGAGCACCCAAGCCAGGTGGAATTCGTGGTGCTCGCGGCGGAGCTGGACCGCCGCCGCGGCGACACCGCGGGGGCCGTGCGCGACCTCAAGAGCGCCGTGGGCCTGCACCCCGGGAGCTGGCCGCTGCAGCAGACCTACGCGGAGGCTCTGATCGCCGCCGGCAAGCCGAAGCAAGCCCTCGACACCCTGGAACGACTGGTCTCCCTGAGGCCTGGCATCGCACCCGTCTATCAGCTCATGGCCGACGCCGCGGGCAAGGCGGGAGAGCGCGCCCAGTCCATGCGCTGGCGGGCGGAATACCTCTACCGCACCGGCGACACGGAACCCGCCGTGCGCCAACTGGAACTCGCGCTACGTCAGCCGGGGCTCGACTTCCACAGCGCCTCGAAGATCCAGGTGCGGCTCGATCAGCTCCGCCGGGAACAGGAACTGAGCGACAAGCGCGGGCGCGGCAGACCCTAGTACCTCGCTGCGGACATCCCGAGACCGGCTGCACGCGTTGTTGTTATCGTTGTCGATGAATGCTCGATGACGATCACGATTAGGACAACGATCAGGATCTGGAAGGAGCCAGCGGTGGGCGTTGTTTGCAGAGCTTGTGCGCCGAGCCGAACCTCCATGCCCCCGCCACGCCTCGCCCGGTCGCATGGAAACAGCGCGGGCCGCGGCTGCAGGACAGCGATCAGGTGAAGCAAAGGCAGGCGGTCGATTCCGAGGCACGCAGGCATGGGAACTTTGCCACAAGCAGCATGGGTTCGGGCTATTTGCAGGCCGCCGTGGATGCGCTAAGCTTCCGCCACCGTCGACTAAGGTTCATCGCCTTCGATAGCGGCCCAACTACCCGGCGCCCCGGCCGGCATGCGGCTGGATCGCGGAACGAAAGGCAGGGCAACAAGATCCCGGCAACAGGGATCGAGGATCGGCGCGGCACAGACTCAGAGTCACCGGAGGCCCATCGTTGTATCCACCGCTCGCGGCGCGAGTCCGACCATCGTCAGGTTCTGTCCTGCTTCGGCAGGTCCGCCCTTGCGGCACGGATTCCGGCGCCCGCGCACTTGGTCGCAGCGACCGGACGACCCACATCCCGCACCGTATGGCGGTCCTACTCGAAGGGCCGCAGCGGTGGCGTTGAACCGCGACGGACAGCGCGCGGCTGTCCCCACCGAGCTATACCATCGAGCAACTTGATGGCTCGATCCAACCAACCGATCCAGAGGAGAGTTCCAATGATCGATGCAAAGCGCAGAATTCTGCTGAAGGGTTCCCTCGGCGCAGGTGCCTTGGGTGTCGCCGTCGGCGCCGGCCTTCTAACCCCCGGTGCCGTGCTCGCAAGCTGGCCCGAGGCGGCTTTCAAGGCCGAAGACCAGGCCACCGCGCTGAAGGATCTGCTTGGTTCCGACGCCACCGAGGCCAGCGACGCGGTCAAGATCAAGGCCCCGGATATCGCTGAGAACGGCGCCGTCGTCCCGGTCACCATCGAGACCGACCTGGAGGGCGTTACATCCATCTCCCTGATCGCCTCGGGCAACAACACGCCGTTGATCGCCTCGTTCGATCTGGGCGAGAACGCCAAGCCGTTCGTCTCCACCCGCATCAAGATGGCCAAGACGGCCGACGTCGTCGCCGTCGTCAAGACCGGTGACGGCCTGCTGAGCGCGGCCAAGCCCGTCAAGGTGACCATCGGCGGCTGCGGCGGCTAATCGCCACCCTCCCGTTCTACCCGATCACCGACGGCAGACTTTGCAGAGGTAAATCCCTATGGCCAGCAACATCAAGATCCGCGCCAAGAGCAGCAACGGCGTCACCACCGTCAAGTCCCTCATGAGTCACGAAATGGAAACCGGGCTGCGCAAGGACAAAGAGACCGGCGACCCCATCCCGGCCCATTTCATCCAGGAAGTCACCGCCAAGTGGAATGATCAGGTCGTCATGACCGCCCTCTGGAGCGGCGGCGTGTCCAAGAACCCCTACCTGTCGTTCAAATTCGATGGCGGCGAGAAGGGCGATTCCATCGAGATCACCTGGGTCGACAACCAGGGTGCGACCGAGACCGGCACCGCCGAGATCAGCTAATCCAGAAGCCGACCGACCCGGCGACGCGGCGTCCCTTGCCCTGCCGAGGGGCCGGCTGAGGGACTCACCCGCATCTAGCCCGCCCCGGTACCGCCGGCGGCGGGCTTTTTTTGGACCGCCCCACCGGTTCGCAGGTCACCGCAAGCGCCGACGTCGCCGTCCCCCCGATCCGGGGCCAGACGAGCTTCGCGGCAGGATGAAGGGCGGAGTTAGATGGCGTGCCTGGCAGGACGCCCCTGATCGCCGGCATCGAGCCCCAGCGCGTGCAGCACCCGCCAGGCGAGCTCATCCGGCGTCCGCGAAATGACCTCCTCCGGGATCTCGTGCTTTAGGTGCAGACGGTCGAAGCCCTCGAAGCCGTACGACACCATGAACGGGTGCATGCCGGTGTTGACGGCGGCACGGAAGTCCTTCGCTTCGTCACCGCAGGCGTAGGCCCGAGCGGGGTTGACGGCGAACTCCTCTCGGGTGCATCGGAAGTAGGGCAACTTGTCCTCCGACAGCGGTAGGTGCACCAAGAAGTCCAACAGGTCCGGCTCGATGCCGTGGCGGTCGAATAGTCGCGTCAGGGTCTCGATCGGGTTGTTGGTGATGTTGCGCGTGACGACGCCGACCTTCACACCCGGTGCGGCGGCGAGCTTCAGGATCAGGCGCTCCAGGCCCGCGAACATGACCGCCTCCTCGCGATACACCTCCGTCAAGGTCTCGACGATCTTGGTGCGCATGCCACGGCCGACCTGTTTGCGCAGGTTCTGCGGCATCTCCTTGAGTCCGCCCAGGTACTTGAAAATGTTCCGCCGCTGCTGGAAACGCGCCAAGGGGCCGATGTCCATACCGTGGTGGGCGAAGGTCTTTTCGATAGCACGGAAGGCGTCGATGGTGGTGCCGTCGGCGTCGAGGATCACCAGGCAGTCGTTCTGATACATCGGCAAGCGTCACCCGGAGTACGTGAAGGGGCGGGATACCGCCGCCGGAATCCAACCTCGGTAACCCGCTGCAGCGGTGTCTGGCGCGGCGACAGGATTTTCTCACATCACGGCCGGTTCGCAGCAGCACCGATGAGCCTGCAGGGCGATGAGTCCGAATACGGGACGGATGACCCGGGATTGCGCCGTTAGCATTGGCAGGTGCAAACGTGTTGCAGGGGCGTTGCGGCCGCGGCCACAATGCAGGACGTCGCAATCACCAGGCAAAGAACCCATGGCAGAGCAGATGCGCGAGGCCGGCGTCATACAGGCGTTGCTGGAGCAGTTGGAGCACCAAACCCTGCCGCGGGCGCTCGATATCAAGCGCCGCGTCGACACCGGCGATACGCTGGTGGACAGCGAAACGGCCTTCCTCGAAGACACGCTGGAGACGCTGAGGCGCGAAGGTCCCTACGTCCAGCAACACCCCCAGTGGGAGCCCTTGTATTCCCGGCTCATCGACCTCTACGATCAGATCACCCGCAAGGCGCTCGAGAACGAGCAGCGCACCTGACGGCGCCCATCCGGCGCGTCACGGCGAGCGTTGACCCGCAACGCGGCAGGAGATGCGCTCAGAACAAGCGCCGACGCAACAGATAGAGCGACAAGCCCGCGGCTAGCCCCACGGCGACTGCCCTCACCAGCGGCCGCCGAGCGAGGGAACCTAGCCGGACCGCCAGCGCCCCTGCGCCCACGGAATGCGGCGGCGTGGGGTCCGGCGAGACGGGGCGCGGCGAAGGCGTCGAGCCCGGCGGATGTGCCTGCCAGCCGGCCGCCGCCCTGGCCGGGGTCGGCGTCTGGTCCTGGACAGCACCCTGACTCCCAGCTTTTCGCGCGGCGGCGGCGCCCGCGGGCGGTATCTCCGTCGGCGATTCGAACCCGTGCGACGGCGGCGCCTTCGCGCGCCTGTCGGGTTCCAGGCTCAGTTTGGCTCTCTTCGTCATGACTCGGTCCCGGTCGGCAACCCATGCAGTATCGCGGCGGGCGCTACGCCGCTAGAGTTCAAGCCCATGTCGAATATCCGCCCACAGGGCCTCGATCTCGGCGGCCGCCTTGCCCTGGGCCTCGAATTCGACCACCGCGCGCCCGTCGATCAATGCATGGCTATAGGCAGCGCGCTGGCTAATGGCCACCGGGCACACCGGCACCTGATAGGCGGTGAGCGCCTCCCGAGCCTCGGCAACGATACGCGGCTCGTGTGCACGGATCGGCGGCGGGCAGGCGTTGAGCACGATCTGTGCTGGCAGGTCCAGATCCGCGACCAGCTCCGTGGTGGCACCGATGGCATCAAGGTCCAGGATGGCCGGCCGGGTCGGGATCAGCACCGCGTCCGAACAGGCCGCGCAGGCACGGGACTGCTCCGAGCTGTGCGGGGCCGTATCGACGATGACGAGCTGGAAGGCCCGCTCCCGGGCCTGGGCCTGCATCTCCGCCAACTCCGTGCCGAGCCCCGTCACCAGAGTCGGCTCGGCCGACGCTCGTCGCTGCCACCAGGCCCCGGCACTGCCCTGCGGGTCGGTGTCGATCAGCAGCACCCGCAGGCCCTGACGCTGCGCCTGCACCGCCAGATGGATGCCCAGTGTCGTCTTGCCCGTACCGCCCTTCTGCGCGATCAGGCTCAGCGTCTTCATGGGGCTCTGGTTATTCATCGACCTGGGTATAAGGTTGCTGAACCACGATTTGGATCGCGCCATGGCGATCAGAGCCGAGCTTCCCTGCCCTTCGCCGAAGCGCCATCGCAGGGATTCGTACTTGGCCATATCGCCGGGACTCATGACCCCAGCCTAGCGCAACCGAGCGCGCCTGACGACCAGCCCGACCGAAGAGCGTACACCAATGCGACGAACGCGGCCTTCGGCGCCCAGCGCCGCCGCGGGGTCCGCTACCATGCGCGTCGATCGGACCAGGTTCACCCGCGCTTTCGCGCTACACCAAGAACGAAGATCGACCACCATGCCCGACCAGCCCGACAACAGCGCCGTGCGCGACTATCTGCTCGACCTGCAGGATCGCATCTGCCGCACCTTCGCCACGGAGGACGGCGGTACCGGCTTTCGCGAGGACGCCTGGGAACGCCCCGCCGGTGGTGGCGGGCGATCGAGGATCCTGGAAGGGGGCAAGGTGTTCGAGAAGGGCGGAATCAACTTCTCCGATGTGCGCGGAGACCGGCTGCCGCCGACGGCCAGCGCCAGTCGTCCGGAGCTGGCCGGCCGGAGTTTTCGCGCCATGGGCGTGTCGCTGGTCATGCACCCGCGCAACCCCTACGTGCCAACCTCGCATATGAACGTACGTTTCTTCATCGCCGAGAAGCCCGGCGAGCCGGCGGTCTGGTGGTTCGGTGGCGGCTTCGATCTCACCCCCTACTACGGCAACGATGAAGACGTAATCCACTGGCACCGGACCGCACGCGCCGCCTGCGAGGGCTTCGGCGACGACGGCGAAGACGCCGACACCCTACACGCCCGGCTCAAGCACTGGTGCGACGACTACTTCTATCTCAAACACCGGCAGGAACCCCGCGGCGTCGGCGGGATCTTCTTCGACGACCTCAACACCTGGGGCTTCGAGCGCAGCTTCGCCTTCATGCGCAGCGTCGCCGAACACTACGTTCCGGGCTATCGGCCCATCGTCGCGCGCCGCAAGGGGCTCTCCTACGGGGACGCGGAACGTGCCTTCCAGTGCTATCGCCGCGGCCGCTACGTGGAATTCAATCTGGTCTACGACCGCGGCACCCTGTTCGGCCTCCAGTCCGGCGGCCGAACCGAGTCAATCCTGATGTCCCTACCTCCCGAGGTCAGCTTCCGCTACGACTGGCACCCGGAGCCCAACAGCCCCGAGGCC
Source organism: Thiohalocapsa sp. (assembly GCA_028277725.1). Lineage (GTDB taxonomy): Bacteria > Pseudomonadota > Gammaproteobacteria > Chromatiales > Chromatiaceae > Thiohalocapsa. The sequence continues at coordinate 31,137 of JANQFX010000054.1, read as the reverse complement.
GAACTCTACGACCGCTACCTGGTGCCGAGAGACTGGCTGCGAGCGACCCCCTGAATCCCCGCGAGCGCGATCCCTGGCGCGACACCACCGCCAATCGCGGCACATTGCGGCCAGCGGCCGCGCCCTGCAAACACGGCCTTCGCCAAGCGCCTGACGCCCGCTCGGCCTCCCATCTCCACCTTCTGAGAACCCAAGCCTCACGACATGGACCGCAAAATCATCCTGACGACCCTCGCCGCTGCGCTGATGGGCTTCATTGGCATCATGCTGATCCTGCCACTCCTGCCGAACGAACGGGCGGGCCTCAAGCTGTTCCCCTGGGACGTCGAGCGCGACGCCGCGGGGACCACCTATGTATTCGACCTTGGCATCGGCAATAGCACGCTGGACGATGTCCGAACGCTCGTCGGCGACGAGGGCAAGGTCAATCTGTTCCAGAATCCAGGCGGGCGTCGCAGCGTCGAGGTCTACTTCGACGACATCATCCTGAGCAACCTGCGGGCGGACTGGATCATTACGCTGGAGGTGCCGGAGGCGCAGCTGGAGGCGATGTTCGAGCGCGGCCTGCGCATCAGCACGGCCAGCAGCGGCAGCCGCAAGGTGAAGCTGGACCCGGCGGACGTGGAGCAGCTGTCCGACACGCCCATACGCATCCTGACCTACCTGCCCTGGAAGAGCCTGGAGCCGCGGGACATCGCCGGTCGCTTCGGCGAGCCCGCGGAGCGGCGCACCGAGGAATCCGGTGTCGTGCACTGGCTATACCCGGAGCGCGGTATGGATGTCGCGCGAGACACGGACGGCGGCGTGGTGATCCAGTACATGAACCGACCGGACTTCGAGCGGGCGATGGCGTTGCTGCCGAAGGCGCCGTCGGAGCGGACGCCGGACGAAGCTGAGCAGGGCACGGCAGCCGAGGCGCCGACGGACAACGATGTGCCGACGGTGCCCACGGATACCTAGCTCCGGGTCGTGCGGATCGGTGTCGCTTCGGCGCTTGGCGCCGCGGAACGACGACCCGTCGGCGGCCCCGGGGTGGCTACAGCACGCGGAAGCGGGCGTCGAGGTCGTAGAGGTCGATGTCGGCGATGCCGAGCTGAAGGCGCTGGTCGAGTGCCAGATCGGACTTGACACGCAGCTTCGTCTCCAGCGCCAGCTCCGGGATCATGACCGTGTCCTTGCGCTCGCCGAGCTCGACGACCACAGCCTCCCCCTTCCATCCCTTGTGTCGCATCAGGTACACGAGTTTCCAGTGCTGGTTGGATTGCCGCTCGGCGCGGCGTACGGCGATGCCGCCCTGGTCCGCCTCACCGGCGCGGGCGCTCGTCTGCTCCGCCGTCAGCGGCTCGCGCCCGGCCAGGGCCGCCCGCACCTGCTGATGCACCAGCAGATCGGCATAACGCCGCAGCGGGCTGGTCGCGCGGGCGTAGGCGTCCAGCCCAAGGCCGAAGTGTGGCGCGGGCTCGATGCTGGTGCGGCTCGGCTTGAACTGCCTGCGGTAAGCGAACATGGCCGCCATTCCCTCGGGGTGCTGGATGCTGTCCGGAGCCGGCTGGGTCGCGTGGGGGATGGGCAGGCCGCGTTGGCCACACCAGAGTGCCGCTGCCTCGCCGGCCATCAGCATCAGGTCCATGACCATGGCGCGGGAGCCGTGGCGGTCGATGGCTCGGATCAAGATGTCTCCATCATGCACGCGCACGCTCACCTCGGGCAGGTCGATGCCGGCCGCGCCCTGGGCCTGACGCCGCGCCCGACCTCGCTCGGCAGTGGCATTCAGCGCTACGAAAGGGTCGTCGGCGAGCCTGGTCTCCGCCTCGGCATAGGTGAGCCGCTCCGCTCGGATCAGCGTCGGGCGGACGTCGACGTCCGCGAGCCGTCCCTCCTCGTCGACCCGGAAACCGAAGGACAAGGCCGGCGATAGGGCCTGAAGGCCCAAACCGAGCGCTGAGGTCACGGCAGACGGCAGCATGTTGATGATGCCTTCGGGCAGATACAGGTTGGCGCCGCGGGAGCGCGCCTCCCGGTCCAGCTCGCTATCCGGCGCTACCAGCGCCGCCACGTCGGCCACGTGTACCCAGATGCGATCGCCATCCAGGCTGATGGCGTCGTCCGGGTCCTCGTTGCCCTCGTCGTCGATGGCGTAGGCCGGCAGATGGGTCAGGTCGAGCCGATCCTCGTCGGGCAGTGCCGGCACCGATAGGTCAGGATCGGCGCCAGCGACCCTGCTCCGCGCCGGATAGGGGTTGTGCTCCGGGTTCCAGTAACCGACACGGATCAGCAGACGATGGGCGGCCTGCGGGGTCTCCGGTAGCTCCAGGGCCTTGAGGATGCGACTACGCTCGCCCTGCTGATTGGCGAGCCGCTCCACCTCGATCAGCCTGGCACGGTCGTCCTCGATGATTTGGCCCTGGCCGAGCCGCTCCATGAAGCCAGCCCACTCCTGCTCGGCACGCGCCTTGGCCTCGCGTTCGGCGCAGTCCCGCTCAATGGCCTCGCGCGAACGGGGCTGAATGGCCTCGGGTGTACCCTCGAAATAGAGCCCCTCGTGCAGGAGACGCCAGACGGCCCAGGCGCTCTGGGGCGTGAACTCGTTGAACATGAGCTCGGCCAATTCCTTGAGGTCGGTCTGAGCACCCTCCAGCAGCTCCCAGGCCTCCTGCAATTGCCCCTCGCCGGGGTCGAACAGGTCCGCCAGGCGCTTCAATGGCCCAGGGTGCAGCGGCGTGATGTCCTTCGGGCGCACGCGCTTGGTCTGGCCGCCCTCTACTTCGATTTCGATCTTGTCGCCGACGTCGATGACGCGGGCGGGGTGGATCTTGTACAGGACGAGGCTATCGGTGCCGAGGGGCATGGGCGATGGGAGAGGTCGTGGGGTTGGAGTCGGAGCCGAAACGACCGGGGTGGTCCGATCGGCGCATGATGGCATGCATGCGACCGGCGGGCCGCCAGGCAAGGGCCAGGCGACTCCGCCTGGGCGGTAAGCTGTGCCCATCGACCCCAGTTGCCAAACACGAGCCGATCGGCGCAATAGAATCGACGCCCGCCGGGTCAGCCGTTATCCTTCTCAGCCTGCCCGTTCCCGGCGTCATTAGCAAGGGAGACCCGAAACATGAACCCCGACTGGCAAGCCTTTCTCAGCGCCCGTGGCGCAACCGTGCGGGACCAGGCCGCGGCCGAGTTCGCAGCGGCCACGCCGGCGACGCCCTGTGCGCTGACGGACCTCTCACACCTTGGCCTCATCGCCGTCGGCGGACCGGAGGCAGCGGACTTCCTGCAGGGCCAGGTGAGCAACGACGTCCGCGAGCTCTCCGACACCCACACCCAACTCAGCAGCCACTGCAGCCCCAAGGGACGGATGCTGGCCAACTTCCGGCTGCTGCGTATCGAGCAAAGCCTGTTCATGGTGCTGCCGCGCAGCCAGATGCCGGCACTGCTGAAACGGCTGCGCATGTTCCTGCTACGCGCAAAGGCGAGCATCGACGACGCCAGCGATGCGCTGGTCTGTTTCGGCATCATCGGCGACTGCGCCGATGCGGCAGTCGCCGGCCAATTCGGCACACTGCCGGAGGCGGACAACGATATGGTCCGCGTCGGCGAGGCGACGCTGGTCCGCATTGCCGGCGAGCGCCCGCGCTACCTCTTCATCGGGCCGGCGGCGGACGCCAGCGCCCTATGGCAGGCCGCAACGGAGGCCGGCGCCGTCGAGGCACACGCCGACCTCTGGGGGCTGCACGATATCCGGGCCGGCATCCCGACCGTGCTGCCGGAGACGGCCGACGCCTTCGTGCCGCAGATGGCCAATATGCAGCACATCGACGGCGTCAGCTTCCACAAGGGCTGCTACACCGGCCAGGAGGTGGTGGCGCGCATGCAGTATCTGGGCAAGCTCAAGCGGCGCATGTACATTGCCGACGTCGACACGGACACGCGACCGAACCCCGGCGACCTGCTGAGCGCACCGGGCAGCAACTCGGAGCAGGGCCCGGGCCGGGTGATCGATGCCCGCGCCAGCGGCCCTGGCCACTGGGAGATGCTGGTGGTCGCGGAGATCGCCGCCGCCGAGGGCGACGGACTCCAGCTCGGCGAAGACGGCCCCGCGCTGCAGCTGCGCGCGCCAGCCTACGGCTTCGGCGACGCCGCCTGACGCGCACCCGAGCGGGGCTGGCTTTGGATAGGCTCGAGCGGATGCGGGCGGCGCGGCCATGACCGAACCGTTCAAGGCCGACGGCCCCATCGGTGTGTTCGATTCCGGCGTCGGCGGACTGACGGTACTCGCCGAGGTCCGCCGCGCCCTGCCCGCCGAGCAGCTGTGCTATGTCGCCGATGGCGGCCATGCGCCCTATGGCGATCGCCCGGATCGGCTGGTCCGCGAGCGCGCCGAGGCCATCACGGACTTCCTTATCCAGCAGCAAGGCGCCAAGGCCATCGTCATCGCCTGCAACACCGCCACAGGTATTGCCTCCGCGCACCTGCGCGCCCGCCACACGCTGCCGATCATCGCCATGGAACCGGCCGTGAAACCGGCCGCGGCTCGCACCAGTACCGGCGTGATTGGCGTACTCGCCACCAGCGGTACGCTCAAGAGCGAGAAGTTCGAGGCCCTGCGTGGGCGGTTCCATGGCGCCGTCCAGGTACTGACTCAGCCCTGCCCGGGGCTGGTGGAGCTGATCGAGGCCGGCGACTTCGAGGCCGACGCCCTGCGCGCCCTGCTCGCCGACCTGGTCCGGCCTCTGGTGGAGCGTGGTGCCGATACCCTGGTGCTCGGTTGCACCCATTACCCGCTGGTTCGCGGCCTCATCGCCGATATCGCCGGCCCTGGCGTCGAGATCACGGACACGGGCGCTGCCGTCGCCAGGCACCTCCGTCACCGGCTCGCGGAGATGGGACTGCTGCGGACCGCGGCCCCATCCGACGATCACCGCTACTGGGCCAGCGCCCCGGCCCATGAGGCGTCGGCGGCATTGATCCGCAGGCTGCTGGGTGAGCCGGTGACGGTGGAAACGCTGCCCTGCTGAAGACGGCGTTGCCCCAAGATTGCTCGAGGGCGCCGAATGCTTGCAGAGGAGTCGGTTTTTGTCGGTGTCGTGATCGAGCATCCATTGACGATGACGACAACGATTGCTGTTCAGCTTGCTGATGCGACGATCATCGCCCGTCGGTCCGAGGCTAAGGCCTCGCGAGCCGGCGTCGTTGGACGGTCGTCAAAGAAGCGATCTCGATGCCGTTAGGCCCGAGGCTCCTGGGCCGAGTCGGCTCCGGCGGTTCCTTCTACGTCCGCTTCGAGCGCCTCGGGTGTGAGCAGGTAGGTCGCGCGTGAATGGGTGTTCAGGGACAGAAAGACCCTGGGAGACCTCGTCGCCAGAATCAGCTCCATCGTCCAGAGCCGCAGAATCAACGCGCGCCCGACACGACGCCATCCGAGATGATCATGTGCCTTGGCCGAGGCGCGATTGAAGTAGTCCAACCGACTGAAGGAGTAGCGGACGCCACGCTCATGCAGGAGCTGGCTGGCCCCGTTCCAGATCGCCGCGAAGGCCAGGCCTCCGCGATACTCCGGCATCACATAGAAGTCGAAATCGAAAATGGACTGCTCTGCCGGCCGCAATTTGAATGTGCAGCGGGCCTCGTCCTCCTCGTACTGGTCGAATGCGAACCAAACGTACCCCACCAGACTGCCCTTGCGAAAGGTGCCGAGGCATCGGGTGCCCTGCGCACGGCGCGAGGCGCGCACCTCTGGCCGAATCGGCATGGCCGCGACCAGTGCCTGGTCATCTTCGATGAAGCGCGCCGTGTAGGCGCTGGCAAGACGCTTCGGCAACAGGGGCTTGGACGTGATGGGCTGTACCATCCAGTCATGCACGGCCAGCGACGCGGACGGCGAGATCCGGACCAGCACACGGTTGATCGCGTAGACAGTACCTGCAACCAAGCCGAAGGTGCGGAAGGGACTGGCAAGTTTCTGGAACATCTTCGATACCGCGTTGCCGGGACCCAGTGCGGAGCAGCTGCGAGATGAGCCGTCGAACTGTTCCCCGCAGAGCTGCTGGCGTCCGCCGAGCGGCGTCGGGCCTAGTTCGAGCGGGCGTCACCCACGACGCCATTGTGCACGACCGGCCCGCCGGTTTGGAAGAACAACGGGAAGACACCGCCCGCCGGGAAGGCACGTGCGGTTGACCCGGGACCCATCGGCCGCGATGCTGCGTCGCTTGACGACAACAGACCGGTAACAACGCATGCCAGACTTCCCCGACCGCCACGAACAGATCCGCCTGGTGCACGCGGAGTTCATCAGCCAGGTGGCCGCGACCTGCGGCAACGCCGAGCGCCGCCCCGAGCTCGACGGTCTGCTCGCCAGCGCCGAGCAGAACGGCTGGTCGGAGCTGGTCGGAGCGCTGCGGCGCATCTGTGCCGGGGAGCGCGGACCCGAGGTCTACCGCGGGCTCGACGAGGAAGACCAGATCATCGCCGAGGCCATCCTGCTCGGCATGCAGGACCCGTCCACGCTGCCGAACCCGTCGCAGCGCCAGGACCCGGCCATGGCCGCGCCGGGGCTCGCACACATGATACACGCTGCGCGCACGGGCAACCCCCAGGCCCTGGCGCTCATCGGCAACATGGCCGAGCAGATGAGCACTGTCGGCGGCCAGATGGCACGCCTCGCGGGCGTCATCCGGCCCATGATCCAGGGCGAACGCGACCCGGAGCGGCTCATCAAGGGCATGGACAGCGCAGGCGAGCAGCTCGTGCAGCAGATCCTGGACGAACTGGGCAAGCTGGAGGCCCATTGAGCCCGTCTCCGTGGGCAATCCTCACCCGAGGCCCTGCAGATCGTCGAGCTCGGTAAAGGGCACGCCGAGCTTCGTCCCTGCTCGCCCCGCTGAGGGCAAGTGCTTGCCTCGAAGGCCCTGATTCCTTAGTCTTGGGCGGTTTTCTGTCCAAACTTCGCACTCGCCGATTCGGAGATTTTGATGACCGCTCCCGTCGACACTGCCCGCTTCAATATGATCGAGCAACAGGTTCGCCCCTGGAATGTCCTCGACGCGCGCGTTCTGCAAGTGCTGGGCGAGCTGCCTCGCGAAGCCTTCGTACCGAGGGGCTACGAGGCCCTCGCCTACGCCGACATCGAGATTCCGATCGGCGCCGACTCCTGCATGCTCGCCCCGAAGGTGGTGGGCCGGATGTTGCAGGCTTTGGACGTGCGCGAGGGCGATAAGGTCCTTGAGATCGGCAGCGGGACCGGCTATGCGACGGCCTGCCTCGCCCGACTCGGCGGGCGCGTGATCAGCGTCGAGATCGATCCTGCCCTGGCCGAGGGGGCCGCCGAGCGACTGGACGCCCTGAAGCTCAAACGCGTGCAAGTGCGCACGGCCGACGGCATGGCGGGCCCCGTCGACGGTGGGCCCTTCGACATCATCGCGGTCACCGGATCCCTGCCCACCGAAGAACCGGTGCCGATGCTGGCGCAGCAGCTGGCCCCGGGCGGACGGCTCTTCGTCATCGTCGGCGAGGACCCCGTCATGGCCGCCAAGCTCGAGACCCGTGTCGGTGCGCCCGGTGATCTGCGCCGTGAAGAACTCTTCGAGACATGCCTGCCCGCGCTGCAGAACGTGCCGGAGCCCGAGCGCTTCGTGTTCTGAGACGTGGCGATCGATGGTCAGCCAACTCAGCGTGGAGCAGCTCCACGCCATGCTCCAGTCTGAGTCCCCGTCGCCCCTGCTGCTGGACGTGCGCGAGCCCTGGGAACGGGACATCTGTCGCATCCAGGGCTCCAAGCACCTGCCGATGCGCGTGATCCCCAACGAGTTGAACGGCGGCTCCCTCTCGGCCATCGATCGAGACCAGCCCGTCGTCGTCATCTGTCACCACGGCATCCGCAGCCAGCAGGTGGCCTTGTACCTCGACCAACAGGGCTTTTCCGACGTGCTGAACCTGCGCGGAGGCATCGACGCCTGGGCTCGGGATGTCGAACCGGACATGGCGTCCTACTGAGCGCGCCAAAAAGCCTGGGGAACACAGGGCATACAAGTGTTGGCGCCAACGGACGGCGCCCATGACAAACGAGACGAGCGAGGTCACCGATATGAGCATTCACCAGGCCCCGATGCCGCTATGCAACGCCGGGTTCTCCCAACTCTTGATCATCGACGCCCAGGAGCGACTGGCCGCGGCCATGCCAGACGACACACTGGAGACGACGGTGAGCAACATGAACCGGTTGGTGCAGGCGGCGCGAACCCTGGAGATCCCCATCATCTCCACGGAACAATATCCGCAGGGCCTGGGCAAGACCATCGACGCGGTGCGGGAGAACCTGCCCGACACCGCCGCCCCGACGGAGAAGACCAGTTTCTCCTGCTGCACGGCCGCCGGGTTCGAACGCGCCCTGACCAGCCAACCGGAGCGTAAGCAGGTGGTGCTGGTGGGCATGGAGGCGCATATCTGCATCGTGCAAACCGCCTCCGGGCTGCAGCGATGGGGCTATCAGGTGTTCGTCGCCGCCGATGCCATTTGCTCGCGGCAGGAGGCCCTTCGCGATAACGCCTTGGAGCGCATGGTCCACAGCGGCATCCATATCACCAACACCGAGTCCGTCGCCTTCGAATGGTTGGGCGACTCCCAGAACCCGAGTTTCCGAGAAGTCTCGCGGATGTTTAGGTAGCCTGCACCCGGTCTGCGCGTCGACCCTCGATGCGCGGGTCGGGTGTCAGACTGTCGCGGGTCCGTCGCGCTCACCGAGATAGGCATCCACCAACTCGATCAGCTGGGCCGCCGCACCCCGGTTATCGTCGATCACGCGCAGCCCCTGCTCGCCGACCGCCGCTCGCTCCGAGGCGTCGCTGAGCCAGCGTGCCAGCCAGTCGGCCAGTTCCTCGGCGTTGGCCACCTGCCGCATCCCACCCCGTTCGAGTAGCAGCCGCGTAACCTCCGCGAAGTTGAAGGTGTGCGGCCCGGCCAAGACGGGTAGACCCGCGGCCGCGGGCTCGAGGAGGTTATGTCCGCCCGTGGGCACCAGGCTTCCGCCGACGAAGGCGACGTCTGCGGCGGCAAAGAACCACCCGAGCTCACCCATACTATCGCCCAGGTAGACGTCCGCCTCCACCGGGCAAATCTCCGCCTCGCTGCGCCGAGCCAGCGCGAAGCCGCGTCGACGCACCAGCGCCGCGACCCGATCGAAGCGCTCTGGGTGACGCGGCACCAGCACCAGGAGGGTATCCGGCAACCGTTCACGCACCAGCGCGTGGGCCGCGAGGACCTGATCTTCCTCGCCATCACGCGTACTCGCGGCGACCCAAACCGGGCGGTTGCAACCCCACCCCCGCCTCAGCGCCTCGGCCCGATCACGCACGCTCGCCGGCTGCTGCACATCGAACTTGATGCTGCCGGTGACCAGGACCCGCTCGGGGTCCGCCCCGAGGTCGATGAAACGCGCAGCATCCGCCGGCGTCTGCGCGGCAATGCGCGTGAAGCGCCGAACGCTCTCGCGGCTGAGTGTCGACACGCGGGCGTAACCGCTTGCGGAACGCGCCGAGAGCCTGGCGTTGATCAGCATGGAGTCCACACCGCGTGCGGCGCAGGCCGCCAGCATGTTGGGCCAGATCTCGGTTTCCATGACCAAGACGAGCCGAGGCGAGACGCGATCTAGAAAGCGGCGCATCACACCCGGAAGATCGAAGGGGGTATAGCGGTGTTGCACCGCATCGCCGAGCAGCTCACGCAGCCGAGCGGCCCCGGTGGGCGTCGTGGTCGTGACCAGTACACGGAGCCGACGCGCCAACAGGTGCTTCAGGAGCGGCAATGCTGCCTGCACCTCGCCCACGGAGACGGCGTGGACCCAGACGTCCGTTGGCTTTGGCGGCACGGGGTCTGCCGCGAGCCGCTCGCGCCAGCGCTGTCGATAGGCGGGAGCGCTGCGGCTGCGCCAGAGCAGCCGCAGCAGGGCAATGGGGACCAGCAGGGCGACCAGAACAGTGTATAGGCGACGCCAGGTCGTGCCTGACGTCGCCGACGCCGGGTCGCGCGTCACTGGTCAGCACCGAATCAGATGGGCCTCTGCTCCGAGGTCGCCGGCGACGCATCCTCGGCCGCATCGTCCGGTTGCGCCTCGTCGCCCTCGGTCTCGGCCGACTGCTTGGATTCGGTCTCACCGATAGCCGGGGCGGCCGATGACATGACCTCGCCGGGCACCGACTTCTCAAGCTTGCCCTCGGCGATGGCCGCATCGATCCAGGGACCGTGCAGCGACAAGAGCGACCAGAGCATCACGACACCCGCCGGCCAGACCAACAGACCTGCCGGCCGCGAGGCGCGGAACTTCGCCGCCACCCAGAACCAGAGCACGGTCGTCAAGGCAGCAATCACATAGGGCAGACGCTGCCAGGTGAAGCCCTGATCCGTCGGCAGATACTCACCGAGCTGTTCCACCGGCGGCGGCGTGCCTTGGTACAGCATCCAGATCCAGGCACCCCAAGCCGCCACCGCAACGACCGCGAACAGCAACACCGCGATCCAGTGCAGCGGCCAAACCAGAAGGCCAGGCAGCCGCCGGATGCCGCCCGCGCCGATCACCGCCAGCGGCACCAGGAGCGCCAGGGCGTCGACGGGCTGAGACGTGGCCGAGGTCGCCAGCAGTACCCAACCGACCAAGGCGGCGATAACAACCGCGCGCACGCCGGAGAAGCCGAAGAGCGCGCCGGGGCGCAGCACCAGGGTCAGGGCGGCCAGCACCCAGGCGGGGAAGGACAGCGCCACGAACACCCACAGCCATTGCAGCTGCTGCTCCGGCGTACCGAGGCCGAAACCGTCCAGATAGCGATCGACACCTCCCCAGTACCATTGCAGCAGCTCATGCGGTCCGACCTGCTGCACCAGCAGCGGCCAGACCAACAGCCAGGGCAACGCGAAGACAATGGCGATGACGTAGCCGCGCAGATAGCGCCCGAAGCCACGCCAGGTCAGGAAAGGCAGCAGCAGCGCGGTGGCGGCGAGCACGCCCGGACCGAACAAGCCCTTGGCAGTGAATGTGATACCAACGCCGGTTCCAAGCCAAAGCCCACCCAGGAGGACTTGCCGCGGCAGCAAGGACAGACCGTAGAGGGCCACCGCGATGCCCGCCGCCATGGCCGTGTCGGCGATCATGTCGTGGCCATACCAAAAGACACCGATGGTCCCGATCAGCAACAGAACCGCGACAGCACCGACGCCGGCCGTCCCCGCCTGGCCCTCCTTGGAGGGCTGCCAAGCGTTGCGTCCGAGCAGGCCCGTGAACACTAGCGTGATCGCCAGGAACACCCCGGTGGCAACACGCGCGGCGTCCTGGGTCGGCAGATGGTCCGACAGCGCCTGGACCAGGCCGGCACCGGCGGCATAGTAGAGCGGCGGCGAGGCGACACCGACATCGCCCTCGCTCGCTAGGGACGTGTAATCGCCGCTGCCGGCCACCCGCTCGATGACCATCAGCGTCTCCGCCTCACCGGCCGTCCAGGGACCATGCCCAGTCAGCCCGGTAGCGATGAACGCACCCGAGAGCAACAGGGCCAGCAGCCACAACCAGGAGCCATTGCTCCGCACATCTTGGGCCGCGGCCGTCGCGCCGCCGCTCTTCTTGTCCTCGTCTGACATCACTAAATACCTCACCAACGTGATGGGTTAGAATGGGAGCTCTTCTTCGGATCGCTCATCGCCAGCCGGGTATTGTACCGGTGGTTTCGGGGTTGGGAGGAACCGATTTGTCGGTATTTCCGCCTGAAATCGGACCCTTCCCTGAATCACCGCTTCCTGGTTGCGCCTTTTTCGAGGGTTCTTCCGCCACCGGCCAGGCACGGCCCGTCGGTAACCTCACTACTCGACTCAGCCGTCGACGCTCGCACCGAATCCCCATGCGTCTCCATCCAGTCACCGCCAACGATCCGAGTGCGGCAACCGCCAGAATCACAGTATTCGCCTCCTTCTCGGGTGCAGGCGGCGTGGAGCGGATGCTGATGAATCTCCTGCGAGCCTTTGCTGCGCTGGGCAGGGAGGTCGATCTCCTGACCACGCGGACGGAAGGCCCCCACCTGCGGGAACTCCCCGCGGCCATCCGGCACATCGACCTCGGCAGCCGACACAGCGCGGGTGCGATCGCCCCGCTCGCCCGGCACCTTCGCCGACATAGGCCCGCCGTGCTGCTGGCGGTAAAGGACCGTGCCGGGCGCGCCGCGGTTCGGGCGCGCCAACTGTCGGGCGTTGCGACCCCCATCCTGCTCAGGCTCGGCACCAACCTCTCCGGCGCGCTGGCGCACCGGCACCCGGCTCGACGCTGGCTGCGCTACGCGCCCATCCGCTGGTCCTACCCGCGTATCGAGCGCATCGTCGCAGTCTCGGAGGGCGTCGCCGCGAACACGGCGCAGATCGCCCGCTATCCGCATGACCGCATCAGCGTCATCCGCAATCCGGTGATCACCGCGTCGCTGCAGCAGCAGGCCCGGCTGGCCTGTCCTCACCCCTGGCTGGCAGCGGACGCCCGAGCGAAGACCCCGGTCATCGTCGGCGCGGGCAGGTTGGAGGTACAAAAGGACTTCCCGACCCTGATCAACGCCTTCGCGGCGCTGCGGGCGAGGCGAACCGCACGGCTGGTGATCATCGGCGACGGCGGCTGGAGGAACCCACTGGAGCGACAGGTGCGCGAGCTGGGCTTGGGCGACGATGTCGACCTGCCGGGCTTCCAGCCCAATCCCTATCCCTTTCTCGCCAATGCCAGCGTCTTCGCCCTGTCGTCGCGCTGGGAAGGTTCCCCCAACGTGCTCACCGAGGCCATGGCCCTGGGCACGCCCGTCGTCGCCACGGATTGCCCCAGCGGCCCACGCGAGCTCCTCGCCGACGGCCGCTTCGGGCCCCTGGTGGCCATGCGCGACGCCTGTGCACTGGCCGCTGCGCTGGAACAGACACTCGACGCACCGCTCGACGCCGAGGTCCTGCGCGGGGCCGTGCGGGAGTACACGGACGAGCGCAGCGCCCGGCACTATCTCGCGCTGTTGGACGAACTGGCCCGCGGCGCCAATAGGTCGCGATAGACCTCCAGGTTACCTCGGGTCATGGTGGCCACCGAGAACTCCTGCCGCACCAGCACGCGCCCGCCGGCACCGAGCTGTCGACGCAGTGGGGCGTCGCGCAACAGCGCATCGACCGCTGCACCCAAGGCCATCGGGTCGCCGGCCGGGACCAGTCGGCCGTTGACGCCGTCTCGGACTGCCTCAGGGATACCACCCACGGCGCTCGCGACGATGGGCACGCCGGCCGCCGATGCCTGCAACAGCGAGACCCCGAGCCCCTCGAGCAGCGCCGGGTGCACAACCAGATCCAGGCAGGACAGCAGGCTGGCCAGGTCCGCACGGAACCCCGCCAACCGGACCCGGGCCGCCAGGTCACGGGCATCGATCTCCTCCTGGAGGTCACCGGCGAGCGGCCCCTTGCCGAAGAAATAGACCCGTAGGCGCGGATGTGCGGACAGCAACTCCGGGAGCGCCTGCAACAGGATGCGGTGCCCCTTGCGGGGGATAAGTTGAGCAATCACGCCGATGGCAAGCCCATCGGGCGCCAGCCCCAGCGACTCGCGACAGCGTGCCGGGTCGCGCTCGCCGGCGTAGGGCCGGGCATCGACGGCGCTGCGGACGACGCGCAGTTTCGATGCGGGCAGCCCGCCGTCATGGAGCACCCGCGCAATGCCCTGCGAAATGGCGACGACGCGATCGTGCAGCCGATACTTCCAGGCCATCAGCCACCGCGGCTCGGGATTGTCCACCCGACGCGTGTGCACCACCGGCAGGGCGCGCGAACGGGCCGCCAAGGCACCCATGACATCGGCGCCGATGCGGCTGTGCAGGTGCACGATGTCCGGCTGGCAGGCATCGATGATGCGCTGTAGCCGTCGGATCATTCCCAGATCCAGGTCGCCGTACATGGGAATGCCGTGCACGGTGGCAAAGGACGCCGCCTGCACCGCCAGGTCGCAGCCTGGACGGCAGGCAAGGTGATTCTCGATGCCGCCCTGGGCCAGGCCCTCGAGTAGATACAGCACCTGCTGCGCGCCGCCGTAGAGCTCCGCGCCCCCTTCCACGTGCAGGACTCTCATACCCTGAACCCCGGCAGTGTGGGCAGCGCTTCGGCCACCTCGTCGACACCGATATCACGCATGCAGTCGAAGCGCCCGTCGCAGGTAGGCCGTCGCCGGCAGGGCGAGCAGGACCGTGGATGATAAAGCACGCGGGCGTTATCCCGGCCGGGGTCGGTGTAGGGTCTGGTCGAGCCGAACAGCAACAGCGTCGGGCGCCTGAGCGCGATCCCCATGTGCCCGAGCCCGGTGTCCACCGCAACCAGGGCCCGACCGCGGGCAATGACGGCTCCGGCCTCCCGCAGCGACGTCTGCCCGGCCAGGCTCACCGCCGCGGCGCCTGCCGCCCTGGCCATGGCCTCCGCCGCGGCCCGGTCACCCGGTCCGCCGAGCAGGGCCAACGGCAGGCCGTGCTCAGCGGCCAGGCGCCGGGCGAGCTCCGGCCAACGTTCGCCCAGCCAGTGCTTCTGCGGCCGCGTCGTGAAGGGGCAGGCGGCGATGTAGCCCGTGCCCAGGCCGTGACGGTCGATGAGCTCCTCGGCGACGGCCCGGTCGTGCTCCGACAACGCCAGCTCCATATCGAAGCTCGGCAGATCCAGGCCGAGCGACGCCGCGAGGAACAGGTATTCGGACCCGATGCGCTCGCTGTCGGGAAGCGGCTTCAGGACCCGATGCATGAGCAGCGAGCTAGCCTCCCGCGAGCCGAGGCCGATGCGCCGACGCGCGCCGGATAGCCGCAGCAGTAGGCCACTCTTCAGCAGGCCCTGCAGATCGAGCCCCAGGTCGAACCGTCGCTCCCGCAATAGCCGGCGAAGCGACCGGATCTCGCGCAGCACGGAGCGACGGCGCCCCCCGCGCCAGTCCGCGCGCCAGCGACCGAGGGGACAGGGGATGACCTCATCGAGGTCGGCATTGGCCCCAAGCAGATCGATGAACTCCGACTGGGCGAGCCAGGCGATATGGGCCTTCGGATAGGTGCACCGCAGCGCCGCGATCAGCGGCGTGCTGAACAGGATGTCTCCGATCGCGGACAAACGGACGATCAGGATCGAGCGCACATGGGGCGGTGCCTGCGCTATCTGGGTCATTCGGTGGAACACTTGCGACGAACTCCTAAGCCCTGCCACCATAGCCGTTGTCGATGCCGGACGCACGGCGCCCCTGTGTTGCCCGAGATCGTATCGACCACCTGAGCCAAGGCGCGGTAATCGGCCGGCACCTATGGGCCCGGTGCGTGACCTCGACGCAACGCCCGCGCGTCAGGCCCCAAACCGGAACCGCAGTCGCCGACGGCCAGATCCCCTCACCGATAGACCGACCTGCCCATGCCGAACCGGACCCTCGCCTTCATCGACCCCGGCATGCGGCTGACGCCCTATCTCTGCGCCGCAGCCGAGGGCCTGCCGGCGTCTGTGCGCCCGGTGTTCCTCGCGAGCCGACCGAAGCCGCGCAGCATGCTGCGACGCTCTGGACATCGGCCGGCGGGCATCGACAGCCGTCGGCTCGGGCCAAGGACAGGGGCCGACAGCGGACACGGCGCCGACATCGACCCCGAGGCATTGATGGAAACCCTGCGGCTGCAGCGCGATCGCGACGCGGTCACCGGCAAGACCCGGGCATTTCGCGCCGTCGAGCGCTCGGTGCGGGCATTTCTCGATGAGCAGACCCCACACGGCATCTTTTGCTGGAACGGCTCCGGACTCGCCGCGGGACTCGCGACCCAAATGGCCCGACACCGGGGCATTCCGGTGGCCTTCGGCGAGAATGGCTACCTGCCCGGCACCATGCAGCTGGACCCCTTGGGCGTCAATGCGGCGGCCTCGTTCGGCCCCGCCGGAACGACACTCGCGCACATTCTGGAACGCACCTGGACCGAGGAGCAACGCCAGTCCCTGAATGCGCTGCTGGACGACTATCGCCGCGGGAAATCGTTCGTGCCGGGACGGACGCGTCCGCCGGGGCTGCGCGCCTCTCCCCTCGCCTACGTCCAGCAGGCAATGCTGGACCTGCGCAACCGAGCGCCGCGCCAGCAGCAGCCCATGAACCGATTGGTTCCGGCACGGACGCCGGCGCTTCCGGAGCGATTCCTGTTCTTTCCGCTCCAGGTGCGCCAGGACAGCCAGCTCACCGTGCATTCGCCGGTGTATGGCCCGCGCCTGGACCTGGCCATAGGGGATCTCGTGGACGCATTGGCCCAGGTCGCACCAGGATTCCAACTGGTCGTCAAGCTGCACCCGGCCGACCGACACAAGACCAACTACGATCCCTCGATTCGGCGCTTCCCGAAGGTCATCTGGATTGGCGCAGGCGATGTCCGTGACATTCTCCGCACAGCGACGGCGGTGGTTACGGTAAACTCGACGGTTGGCGTCGAGGCGTTGGTGTTCGGCAAGCCGGTCGTGGTACTCGGCGACGCCGTTTATGGTTTCGACGGGCTGATCCATCTGGTGCGGGAGCGCACGCAACTGATCGACGCCGTGTCCAGCGCCCTGAGCGCGCCTACGGACGACGCACGGGTGTCGAGCTACCTGCGCTACCTCTACTTCGACGCGCTCACGCATGCGCACCCGAACGACTATTCCGAGGCCTCGACCTCGCGCTTCCGCAAGCGACTGATCGAGGTACTTTGGGGTCCGGAGTCGCGCGGCTGATACCCGAACACGCGGCCGCACACGACCACCAGTGGCTCGCACCAAGTATCCGCCCCCGGTGCACTCCCACCCGTTTGCGCCCCGCCAACGCTGCCCTCGTGCAAGACCCGCCCCTCATCTTCTGCCGTAGATCTCCAGAGAGCCTCGCCGCCCAGGATGACCGACCAAGCGCATAGCCCGAACATGCACGGCCGAGAAACACTCGGGGCTCGCATGGTCGAGTTCTGGCCCGTTGCCGCGGCCACCCTGCTGCTACTGTTCTTCTCCGTCGGCGAGTGGTTCCGGTTTTTCTTCGGGCTGCTGGCCCTAGGCGGACTGATACTCTGGCTGCGCCGCCGAACCTTGCCCAGGGGCTCCGGTTTCCTGATCTTCTTGGCCGCCTTCGCCTGCCTCTGGCTGCCTTTACTCTCCTCGGTGCTGGACGCGGAGTCGCAGCGCGTCGCCGCGACAACCACGGCCCGGTACCTGATGTACCTGCTGGCGGGTTACCTCTGGATCGACGCCTATGGCAGGTTCGGCAAGGAACGGGCATTGCTGGGCGGCGCCTTCGCCGTATTGCTGTTCTGGAGCGCGGACGCGCTGTTCCAACTCGTCACCGGAGTCAATTTTTTCGGCGAGGAGGCCTACGGCGGGCAGCGACTCTCGGGCATGATGGGGCCGCGGCTGACCGTGGTGCTTGCCATCATGGCTCCGGTCTTCTACCACGCCCTACTGCGCTTCAGCGCCCCGAGGCGCCCGTTGTGGCTGCTGCTGTTCCCCTACCTGTTGGTGGTGCTCTACGGGGGCAGCCGAATCGCCTGGCTACTGCTCGGCCTGTCGCTGGTGCTCTACGCCGCGCTGCTTTGGGCCATGAAGCTCCGCATCGACCTGCGCAAGGCGCTGCCGTTGCTGGTGCTCGCGCTGGTCGCCGGATTCGTTGCCGTATCGCAAACGGAGTGGATCGAGCGACGCATCACGGTCGTCGGCGGGATCTTCTCGGGCGACTACGAGCAGGCCAACGCCGCGGTGAACAACCGGCTCCCGCACTGGCAAGCCGCGGTGCGCATGTACCGCGAGAACCCGATCAACGGCATCGGCGTCAAGAACTACAAGTCCTCCTATGCCGACTACGCGGAGGGTGACACCACCCCCCGCGGACAGCCACACCTGTTCCTACTCGAGGTCGCCGCGGAGACGGGGTCGCTCGGCCTGCTCGGCCTGGCGCTGTTCGGCGCACTGGTGCTCACCGTGATCGTGCAACTGGTGCGCAGCGGCCGCTACGAGGCGGCGCCCTGGGGCATCGCCCTACTCCTGGCAGCCTTCCCGCTCAACGCGACCCTATCCCTGTACTCGCATTTCATGTCGGCGCTGGTGATGTACCTGGCCATGGTGTTTTTCGCCGTCGCCGCACGCGAGTGCAAGGCATGAGCAGGTCGCATGCACCGGAAGACGGTGCCCCAAACACGCCTGTCCCTTTCGCGTGGGGGCCAGTATCGGCCGCGCTGCTGACGCCCCTCGGTATCATCGCCGCCGTAACCCTCTGGCGGCTGTTGGCCGCCTGGGGCATGCCGGTGATCCAGGATGAGGCCTACTACTACGACTGGTCCCATGCCCTGGCCTGGGGCTACTTCGATCACCCGCCCGGGGTCGCGCTGCTCGGGCTCGTCGGCCTGCTCTACCCGGGCTCGGCCCTCGCCGCACGACTCGGCGTCTTGATCATCGGCACCTTGAGCCTGTTCGCACTCTGGGGTCTATACCGCGCCGCGGGACTCAAGGATCAGCGCCTGCTGTCGCTTTCACTTCTGCTCGCAGCCGCCACCTTCCCCGGCCTCGGCTCGGGCGTCATGACCACGCCGGATACGGTGCTGGCACTGTGCTGGGTAGTGGCGCTGCACGAGGCGCTTGCGGCGCTGACCGGAGACCGCCGTCGCTGGCTGAGCGCCGGTGCGGCGACGGGGTTCGGCTTGCTCGGCAAGTACACCATGCTGATGATCGGCCCGGTGTTCCTGATCGCGTTGTTGCTCGCCGACCGGCGCGCCCTGCGCACGCCCTGGCCCTACCTGGGCGGCCTGGTGGCCTTTGCGATCTTCCTACCGAATCTGATCTGGAACGTCCAGCACGACTGGCTGACGTTGAGGTTTCAGGTGGGCCACGGCTTCACCGCGGATACCGGCGCCCTATCGTTGCCGGTTGACGCGTTGTTGGGCGCCGATACGCCGAGCGCGGGCGAGCACGCGGACGCCCCGCCGATGGACCCTGGTCAGCGCCTGCAGGGCGTGGGCAGTTTCGTTTTCGTCCAACTGCTGTTCTGGGGTGCGCCCCTGCTGGTCGCGCTTGCGGCGCCCTTGACGGGCAGGCGCTGGATCGCCTCCCTCTCAGCGCTGCTCGAGTCCACCACGCCGCAGGCGCGGGTGCTGCTCTGGGCGGCGACGCTGACGCCGCTGCTGTTGTTCGGTGGCCTGGCGGCCACCAGTTCGGTGGAACCCAACTGGGCGGCGCTCTATATCGTCGGCGCCGCGCCACTGCTCGCAGCGGCGGTGCTGCCCCTGGCGCGCTGGGCCGTCATCGGTGCCGCCGTCAATGTGCTGTTGCTCACCCTGTACGCGGTCCATGCGGCGACCGCCGCCCTGCCCCTACCCCATTCCGCCGATCGCATCCTGCGCGAGACGAACGGCTACCCGGCACTGGCGTCGCACTTACGCGAACGTGCCGACGGGCCCTTGTTCGTGGACCGCTACCAGACCGCCGCCATGCTCAACTTCTATGGCGCCGGCAGCCGCGTGTCCCAGTGGCCCGGCCTGACGCGGCCGTCCGAGTACGGACTCGGGCGCATCGTCGACTTGCCCGACCCGGCCGCGATCGCCGACTCGGGCTTCACGCTGATCGCTTGGAAGTATGCGGTGCCCAAGATCGCCGGCTTCCGCGTTGCGAACGCCGAGACACTATACGACTGCCGCGGCCTGCCCCTGCATGTCGTGCCGGAGATCTCGTGGCCGGACGCGAGCCCCTGCGGCGAGGATTGGCTGCACATCTGGCGTGTGCTGCGCTATCAACCCAACAACGGTCCGAAGCGCTGATAGTCATGGCCAAGAACCGGCCATCATCCGAGACGCCGGCCCCGACAGCGGCGTCGGGCCATGGTCCGATCGCCTGCCTGTTCTCCACCTCGGGCCACAGCGGCGTCGATCGCATCGCTCGGCACCTATTGCCCGGCATCGCAAGGCGTGGCTATCGCATCCATCAGCTCAAGGTCCGCCGGCACGGCCCAGAGTTGGACGCCACGCACCCCAACCTGCGCGTCATCGATCTCGGCCATCGCAATACCTACGCCTGCCTGCCCGCCGTCGTCCGCTACCTTCGACGGGAGCGCCCCGTGGCCCTGCTCTCCGACAAGGACCGGGTCAACCGTACGGCGCTGCTCGCCCGCACCCTGGCCGGCGGCGATGTACGGCTACTGCTGCGACTCGGCACCACGGTCTCGGTGAACCTGGCGAGTCGTGGCGCCATGGAACGCCTGGTGCAGCGCACGTCCATGCGCCATCTCTATCGCCATGCGGACGCGGTGCTGGTGCCGAGCCAGGGGGTTGCCGACGATCTGCGCAGCTTCGCCGGACTGGGCTCCGGTCTGCTGCGGGTGGTTCCATCTCCGGTGGTCCCGGAGGCAATGCTCGGCGAGCCGCCGCCGACACCGGACCACCCTTGGTTCCGCGCCCCCCGGGTGCCGCTGGTGCTCGGCATGGGCGAGCTGAGCCCGCGCAAGGACTTCGCGACCCTGCTGCGGGCCTTTGCACGGCTGCGCTCGAACCGCCGCTGCCACTTGATGATCCTGGGGCGCGGCCGCGAGCGCGACTCACTGCTTCGGCTCGCGGCCTCCTTGGGCATCGCCGCAGATGTCGAGCTTCCGGGTTTCATCGCGCAGCCCTACCCCTATCTGGCACACGCGGACTTGTTCGCCTTCACCTCACGCTGGGAAGGTCTCGGCTTCGTGCTCATCGAGGCCTTGGCCCTGGGCACACCGGTGGTCTCCACGGACTGTCCCAGCGGTCCGCGGGAAATCCTGGCAGGCGGGCGCTTCGGCGAGCTCGTCCCGATTGGAGACGACGAGGGGTTTGCCGAGGCCATGCGCCAGACGTTGGACGCACCACCCACGCGAGGCCTGCTGCTAACGGCGGCCGCACCCTACGGCGTCGAACGCGCCGTCACCGCCTACCTGTCGGCCATGGGCCTACCGCCGACGGCGGCCTGAGCCGCCGAGCAGGTCTAGGGCGCCGTCGCGCTCGAGGGCGGGGCCTGGACGAACCCCCAGTTCTTGAGACAGCCACGCAGGACGTCACATATCAGCCGATGACCATCGGCGTTGTAGTGGACGCCGTCATGCGGCAGGAACAGCCGCTGCGGAGTCGGCTCCGCGGCGAAGGCACCATAGGGGTCGCAGACCCGGAGATTCCGCTCCGAGATCAGAGTCAGCAGGGTCCGGCGGGGCGCCGAGAACGCGTCCGGGTCGCGGAGGTCGTTGAGTTCCGGAAACAGGACGAGTCCGAGCGGCTGTCTCGCGTCACCGGCAAGCACCTCCAGGCGGCCCAAGTCCTCTCCGAACCGCTCGACGGTCTCGGGGTCATCCCAGGCCTCGACTACGGTGCGCATCCACTTGGTGTGATAGTCCTCGCGACGGTCCGCGTTCATCAGTGCGTAGCGCAGCCGCGTCCTGAGCTCGCCGACGAAGCGCCCGGCGTAGGTCGCGCCGAGCCGTTCCTTGATACGCTCCCACCAGGCTGGCGAATGCAGCCCCTCCTTGCGCCTCTCCAATCGGCGGTAGGGGCTGGCGGTCTCCATGGGAGCGAAATCGTTCAGCGTCAGACCGACTACCAGCACGTCCGCCCGTGCCGGCAGCCCTGCCTCCAGCAACGCCAGATAGTGCCCCATGCTATAGGAGTTGACGCCGAGGTTGAGCACCTCGGCCGCAGGTTCGTCGTCGGACGGCTGTTCCAGGCAATCGGTAAAGCGCTGCTCCGCCGAGACGCCGGCTCCGAACACGACGGAATCACCCAAGAAGGCCAGCCGCTTGGTCGGGCGCGCCGAGTCGGCGGCGACCTCACCGAAGGGCGCGTCTCGGAAGCCGTCGTCATTGATCCTGATCTCGACATCGCGGAAGCCCGCGCCGCGAAATTCCCCGACGAACCCGGGTCGATACGCGAAGCCGCGCTCCGGGTGACTCACGAAAAGACCGGCCGGATAGCCGTAGCCCTGGATGGGCTTCGCCCCGCCGACCGTGAAATAGACCCAACCCGCGAGCTGCAGCAGGAGGGCCACGAACAACAGCCAGAGCCCGAAGAGAAACAATCGCTTCATCCCAAAACCACTATGAGCAGAAGAGGATCGAACGGCCCATTGGGAGGGCCACGCCTATTGTCCCAAGCAGACAACCGTCGAGCAGGCCCAACCCGGGTGCATAGAGGGCAGGCCCAGCTCGAGCAGTCCCATGCGGGCCCCGATGGACCGTTCGGGTATAATCCCGGCTCACTCTCAGGCTTCGGCGCGGTCCCGACACCGGTGCGTCAGGCGGCACATGGCCGTGCCCGCGACCACCGCGTCGGCTAGACCCGACGGCCGATAACGATACGCTGCTCAACGACTGACTGACCATGCTCGATCTACTGCGCGACCTCTGGGACTTCATGCGGGAGCGGAAGAAGTTCTGGCTCGCGCCGATTATCGTCGTTCTGGTGCTGCTCGGTGTGCTGATCGTGCTGGCCCAGGGTTCGGCAGTAGCGCCCTTCATCTACACGCTCTTTTAGCGAGGGTGAGCGCATCCAGCCGGGAGCCCGCCTCACCCGACGACCGGCCCGGCCCTGGCGACGTGCCGATGCGCAGGCCCGTCTGGCCGGCAATCGGACGCGAGCTCCGCAAGCCCGTCGCCGGCATCCCGCTCGGCTGGCTCCTGCTCTTCCTGGCTTCTGCCAACCTGATGCTGGCCATGCCGTCGCTGGACCTCGCCGCGTCGGGCTGGTTCTATACGCCCGGCGAGGGTTTCGCCGCACTCGGCAGCACCTGGGAGCGGTTCTTCTACCACTCGGTGGAGGTGCTGATGATCGCCGGCAACCTCACGCTGGTGGGTCTTTGGCTCCTGAATCGACGACGGCAACGGCGCGGCAGAAGCGCCCTCCTGGGGCTCGATGGGCGCCGGCTCTCCCTGCTCCTGCTGCTGTTGGCCCTGGTGCCCGGCCTCTTGGTCAATCAGGTCCTCAAGGAGCACTGGGGGCGCGCGCGCCCCATCCAGGTCACCGAGTTCGGCGGCGACCGCCCCTTCACGCCAGCCTTCGTCTACACCGGCGCATCCGGGGGGTCCTTCTGCTCGGGCCATGTCGCCGCCGCGGCCTATCTCGCGGCGGTGGCGCACCTGCTCGCCGGGCCGCGATCCGTTTGGTTCGCGTTGGCGACGCTCTATACCCTCTTGGTGGGCCTCGCCCGCATGGCCGCCGGCGGTCATTTCGCGAGCGACGTCGCCACCGCGGTCTTCCTAGTGCTCCTGGGCTATCTGCTGCTGAAGCGGCTGTTCTACCCACCTGAACTCAGACCAGCGGACCCGCCCCGCTAAGCGGTGGCAGCGGCAAAATATGCGATGATGATGGGGTTATCTCGGCCGGTCATGGGTTCATCCTGGCCAAGATCGATTCTCCACCAGCATCCCCACTAGCATCTATTGTGGAGCGCGATTGCGTGAGAATGGGATTCCATCTTGCCCCAACCGGTGTCTTGGCCATCGCAGCGGTCCTCTCCGCGCTGGCGGGCTGTGCCACGACAACGGACCAGGAAGCGGTCAACGAGACCCTCAGGGCCCGCGCCATCGCGGGGGACTTCAACAGCATCGCGGTGACCAATATCCGCTGCACGGCGCGCACCGAGGAATGCGCCAAGTCCCACGCCGTCAAAGGGGACGCCTGCCTCAGGCTCGCCATCAAAGAACCCGCCGGCGCCTCGGCCCAGGACGCCAAGATGCGCGAGCTGCTGGACTGCGCGGCGACCGGTTATCGACAAGCGCTGGAGTTGCAGCCTGATCCCAAGGCCCGCAGTCGGGTGTCCTACCACGGCGGTCTGCTACTGACGCTGAGCGAACGGCGCAACCGGCTCGACGACGTGCGTGAGAAGAAGCTGGATCGAGAGAACGAGAAGCTCCTGATGGCCGCCCAGGACGCCCGCCGCGAGGTCCCGGAAAGCGCACTCGGATTTCTGTATGGCGCATCGGCCCATCTATATCGGGCTACGCTGTTGCCGGCGGGCCGCGATCGCTGCAACGATCTGCGCCAGGCCAATTCCCTACTTCAGCGCTCGCCAGCGCCCCTACCTCAGTTGGCCGACGAGCAAGGGCGCATCGACGGCTTGGTGCGTGAGCAGCTGCGCAACAACCGCTGCCCCCGCATCCGGCGCCTGTAGAGAGGCACCGCTACCTCCAACGGCAACCCGAGAGCCTCGATGGAACGACCTGCGCGCCGGGCTAGGCGAAAGTCGCTCCCCTTCGTATTCAGGGCTTCGGCAACGTCACACCGGTCTGGTTCTGATACTTGCCGCCCCGATCCCGGTAGGACGTCTCGCAGGGCTCGTCGGACTCCAGGAACAGGATCTGGGCCACGCCCTCGTTGGCGTGAATCTTAGCGGGCAGAGGTGTCGTGTTCGAGAACTCCAGGGTCACGTGCCCCTCCCACTCCGGCTCCAGTGGCGTCACGTTGACGATGATGCCACAGCGGGCATAGGTCGACTTGCCGAGGCAGACGGTGAGCACATTGCGCGGAATACGCAGGTACTCCACGGTGCGAGCCAGCGCGAAGGAATTCGGGGGAATGATGCAGACGTCCGCCTGCAAGTCGACAAAGCTCGATTCATCGAACTCTTTGGGGTCCACCACCGCCGAATTGATGTTGGTGAAGATCTTGAATTCGTCGGCACAGCGGATGTCATACCCATAGCTGGACGTGCCGTATGAAATCACCCGCGCGCCATTCGCGGCCACCCTGACCTGCTGCGGCTCGAACGGCTCGATGAGCCCATGCTCCGACGCCATACGGCGTATCCAACGGTCCGATTTGATGGACATGATCGCTCTTCTACCTCACGAGCCAAAGGAATGCAGAGGCATTCGACACCAGAACCCCGCAGGCTACCTGGAAGATCGAGCGTTCACCAAACGAGACCCGGCGCCGCGAGTCCCGAACAGGGCCCAGATTGCATCGACCTCCTTGCGGGCTTGGCGCGACGTCTCGGAACCTGACCCAGTAGCCTTGGAGCCAACCACCTCGATATGCACCGGAGCAACCCCCGAGCGCACCATGCCGAGCCGTCGCGCGGCCTGCTCCGAGACGTCGATGATACGCCCACGCGCGTAGGGACCGCGGTCGTTGATGGTCACGACCACACTGCGGCCGTTGTTCTTGTGTGTCACCTTGACGCGCGTACCGAACTTCAACGTCCGATGGGCCGCCGTCAGGGCTTGCTTATTGAAGCGCTGGCCGCTCGCCGTGCGGCGACCATGGAACCGATCCCCGTAGTAGGACGCCATACCCTCCCAGGAGGTTGCCATGGAGACGGACGGCCAAGAAAAGGCGACGGCCGAAGCAAATACGGCCGCCACGGAGCCACGATAAAGGAGACGCATCGAAACCATTGGGTCCTCAAGGGTTCGGGCCCCATCCGGGGCCCATCAGAATCTGCCAATATGCTGTGTATGTCCGGTCGCACGCATAGCGCCCTGCGGCAGCCACACCGTCGAGCCGGCCGGCACGGGGCGCGATCCGTTGCGCACGGGCCCGAGCCAGGCCATGTTTCGGGATGTGAGTGCGGAACGTGGGACCCGGTACTGTCGGGAGATCTCATCCACCGTCATGCTGTACCTCAGCCGTACCGGCTGATCGGTCAGCGGCGCCTGATAGCGGATCCCGTCTGGGAAATAGCGCTTGGCGTTGCGCGCGACGTGCCGTGCCGCCAGAAACTGCGCATAGAAGTTGCGCGACGCGAAACCGAAGTAGCGGCCATCGTACTCGTCGACGATACGAGCAAAGTCGGTGCCGAAGCGGGCCTTCGCCTTCAACATGCCGCCCAAGCCGTGATT
This sequence comes from Thiohalocapsa sp., assembly GCA_028277725.1. GTDB lineage: Bacteria > Pseudomonadota > Gammaproteobacteria > Chromatiales > Chromatiaceae > Thiohalocapsa. The sequence continues at coordinate 5,324 of JANQFX010000054.1, read as the reverse complement.
ATACGACGTCAGAGCCAACGGCCAGTCGTGCAACCTCGAATAGGAGTTCTTCAGGTATCGGGCCGCTCCGTCGGCGGCAACCACCGGGTCGAGGCGCTCATCAATGGACGAGTCGACCGTCATATAGCTCCGCCCCGTGGAGCGGATAAACTGCCACATCCCGGAGGCGCCGACACTGGATCGCGCATTGGCCTGGAACGAAGACTCCACATGCGGCAGTAGGGCCAAGTCCTCGGGCAATCCGTGGCGGCGGAATACTCCGCGAAAGGCCGGCTCCCAGCGCCCACTGCGTTCCAGCCCCGCGAGGTAGAGTTCGCGCACACCACGCTGGCTACGCACCCGAGCTGCCGCGCCGTAGACCGCACCGGGAGCGCCCTCATTCGTGAGCTGATCACGTAGCGCCGTCTCCGACGCCGTCAACCGGGCGCGACTCCTGATTCGATCCTCCAAGACACGCAGCCGATCCGACCAACGCCGACGCAGAGCCCTTACGAAACGCTTCTGCGAGGCGGTGTAGCTCGCCTCGATGGACCCCGGGAGCGGCGCGACCTCGTAGACGACACCCATGTAGCGGTCGTCGTGGATGACGACTTTGTCGCGACTCCATTGCGTGTAGACGTTGCGCCAGAATCGCACGTTGTCCTCAAGACCGGCGGGCAGCGGAAACTCAGCGGATGATGCGATATCCAGATCATCCCGCTGCCCCATACCGCAGGCGGACAGCAGGAGCACGAGCCCCGAGACCAGGGCCAATCGCAGGTTCCCGCCCTCCCATCCACCCCGTTCAGCCGCATTCTTATTCGACATCGTGACACCCCCAGGCCCCTGTGCGTCTGGCCACAGTCGTGCCAGGCCGGCAACTGTAAATCGCAGGGGGGCGAGCGGTCAAAGCGCAAAGCGCATCGCGGGCGCGCCGGGATAACCCTAGAAGACTGCCACGGACGGCGTGCTTCGAGCTCCCGGTCGTCACCCCGCCCGCCTATTGGGCGCCTCGAAGTATTCGAGGTGCCCGTGCGGGTCAGGATGCCCCGCCATTGAAGATGACAACCAAGAGGCAACCGTGCGCACACGCACAGTTTCGGATCACACAGACAATGCTTGCTATTGGGTTCGGCCGGCGCCGGACGAGGGAGTCGCCTTCGCTTGCGACTCGGTATCCGCGACCTGTTGAATGAGCGCCCGACCGCGCTCGTCGGTTCTGCGATAGCGCTGGATGAGCTGCCACTCATCCGAGGACAACGGAGAGGCGTCGTCGAGGCAGAGCAAATAGGCGGGCGTGACGCCCTCAAGCGCCTCCGACAACTCCTGCGCCTCTTCGATGCCCATGCGCCGGATGCCCTGCTCGTAGTTGCTGATCCGTGACTTCGAGAGGGTCTTCGTGCGGGAGGCCAACTCGGATAAGCTGTAGCGCGCCGCTTGTCTCGCGGCTTTGAGTCGCTGGCCGATTTGCTTGTTGAGTGTCATTGTTCAAGAGTAAGGAAGATCGCACCTGTATTGGTACACGCGCGGCAGGAGTGGCGCTGAGGTTTCAGCGTCCAGGCGCATGATTTGCACACTTATCGTGCCGCATGCGCGCCACAACTGGTCCGACCCCGCAGCGGGCCACGCTCGACGAAGATTGGGCAAGCTTCTACCGCGGATCGTAGCAATAGGGCGACGACCCGGTGTTGCGCGCTCCAGCATCGAAGCCTAATGTTGCAGTGCGATGCCCTCTTCCATCGCCGTGACGTATCGGGGCAATCCTCGCTGACATCAACGACATCAACGACATCAACGACATCCGTGCGGGTGCAATGTCGGGGTCCCGCTCGAAGCCATCAACCCATCAGACCGTCGCCGAGGTCTCCTTCCCCGCGCCGCTGCCGGCCGAGCTGATCGACAGCCTCATCCGGATAGACCAGATCCATGATCTCCTGGAAGCGCTTGGTCTGGGGCGAAAGGAACTTCCCGCGCCTGAGCACGATGCCGTAGCTGCGCTTCGGGAAGTACCGCTCCAGGGGCACCCGGCCGAGCTTCTCGTCGCCGGTGAGACACAGATCGGTCACGATGGAGATCCCCAAGCCGAGCTCGACGTACTTCTTGATGACCTCCCACCCGCCGGCCTCCAAAGTCACTTTGTAGTCCAAACCCTGCTGACTGAACATCAGGTCGACCATGCGCCAGGTGCTCAGGTGTCTCGGGGGCAGGATCAGGCCATGCTCGGCGATCTCCGCGAGGCTCACGTCTGCCTTGTTCGCGAGCGGATGGCCAGCCGGGGTGATCAAGGCAGGACTGAAGGTGACGACCGGCCGATAAGTGACGTCGTCCGGGACCTCGAGCATGGACCCCACCGCAAGGTCGACCTCGTCGGCACGGAGCATGGCGAGGCCGTCGCGACCGGTGACGTTGTGCAGCCGCAAATCGATGCCCGGATACTGCTCAACGAACCGGCGCACGGGCTCCGGCAGGATGTACAGAATGGTCGACTCGCCGGCGGCGATGTCGAGGGTGCCTTGGTCCACGCGTCCGCAGTGAACGGAGAAGGTGTCCTGTAGCTTGTCCATACCCTCGACAAGCGGCTGGGCGAGTTCGTAGAGCAGTTCGCCCTCCGGCGTCAGGCGGATCTTCGGGCCGCGCCGCTCGAACAGCACGGTATCGAACTCCCGTTCCAAGGCCTGGATCTGCAGCGACACCGTCGGCTGGCTCAGGAAGATCTTCTCGGCGGCGGCGCTGACACTACCCGTGCGGGCCGCGTGACAAAAGGCGCGCAACTGCTTGAGGCGATTCTGTTTGTAGTGAATTTGCTGATTGGACGCCATGGCGCCAACCTCCCTTGTGTGGTCAGGTAGTCGTTCGGATCATACCGAGAGCGACGGGAGGGATGGGCGCAGTGGCTGGTGCGCCCGCGGGGCTTCGGAGGAGACCGAAACGCGAGGCCTCTTCCGGGTGCCCGCTCAATCTCGATCCAGATCGGCGAGGATGTTGCGCGCCACCCTGCGCTGGTCCGCGTTACCGCCTTCCAGCACCAAGTAGAGTAGGTGCCTGGCTGAAGCCGTGTCACCCTCGCCGCGGCGCTCGTTGGCGGCGCGGATCAAGGCCTCGATTCGAGCGCCGTCGGCGCCGTGCGCCGGCGAGCCCATCGCCAATCCCTGCTCGCCGAGCGTCTCGTCGGCGGCCTCCTCGGCCTCGATGGCATCGAGTTCGGCGTCCATTTCCTCATCGGTCATTGGCCGATAACGACCAGGCTCATCCCGACCTGCAGGATCGAGCTCCCGACCCACTTCGGAGAGGCCCCCGGCCGGGCCGCCCGTAAACGGACCGGGGCCGGACGCAGGCGCCGGAGCGAAGCCCGAGCCGGCGGCAGGCGGCTCTTGCGGGGCGGGCTTGCGCTTCTGGAACCAGCGGGAGAAGAAGATGCCCGCCTCGAACAGCATCCACATGGGAATGGCGAGTAGGGTCTGACTCACGACATCGGGCGGCGTCAACAGCATGCCGGCGACGAAGACGCCGACGATCACATAGGGACGCTTCTGCGCCAGAGCCTTCGGGGTCGTGGCGCCGACGGCAACCAGCAGGATGGTCGCAATGGGGATCTCGAAGGCGATACCGAAGGCGAAGAACAGCTTCAGCACGAACTCCAGATAGAACGCGATGTCCGGCATCTGCTCGACGCCGTCGGGCGTCACGGATGTGAAGAACCCAAACACCAGCGGGAACACCACGAAGTAGGCGAATGCCATCCCCAGGTAGAACAGCACGATGCTGGAGGCGAGCAGCGGCACCGCCAGGCGCTTCTCGTGGGTGTAGAGACCCGGCGCCACGAAGGCCCAGAACTGATACAGCAGGTAGGGCATCGCGACGAACACCGCCACCACCAGAGCCAGCTTGAAGGGCGTCAAGAAGGGAGAGGCGACCTGGGTCGCGATCATGGTCGAGCCGGGCGGCAACTGGGCGCGGATCGGATCGGCGATGAAGGTGTAGATCTCGTTGGCGAACGGGAACAGGACAAGAAACACCAGGACAATGGCGATGACCATGCGCAGCAGCCGATCGCGCAGTTCCACCAGGTGCGACATGAACGGCTGCTCGCCGCCGAGGCCGTCGTGCGTAGGGTCCGGTGTCTGCTGCGGAGTCATGCTGTCCTGTGGGGATAGTGCTTGTCGGCCGTCGGCCGAAAGCAGGGAGCTGTTATCCGAGTCCTTCGTTGTTGATTCCAGGCAAGCCCGTCTACGACTGGCCCCCGCCCCCTCTGCCAGGCGCGTCCTGGAGGAGCACAGGGGCGGTCGAGAATGATGCGGGGCATCGACTGGATGCCCCCGACTCATTGTGCCCTGCCGCGGCCTCCCGCGGCCACGCCGCCCGAGGCGGGCGTCGAGACGAGGCTAGGGCGGATCTCCTGCCGATTTGGGCGAACCGCTACCGCCGGAGGACGGCGCGGACGGGTTGGAGGACGAGCCCGGCTTGGGAGCTGCGCCCCGGGAGCCGAGGCTGCCGTCCTCCTCGATGATCTGCTCGAGCGGATTGGATGCCGCCTGCTTGCGCAGGATCTCCTTCAGCTCCTCAGACTTGATCTCGCGATCGATCTCGTCCTTGACCGACATGAAGGCACGGCGAGCACGGCCTGCCCATAACCCGGCGGTGCGAGCGAGTTTGGGCAGTCGCTCCGGGCCCACCACGAGCAGGGCGACCACCCCGATGAGGATCAGCTCCAAAGCGCCGATATCGAACATCGCCCCCGATCACCCCGCGCCCGACGTCATGCCGACGGTCTGTCTCGTGCTGGGCCTCGTGCTGGGAATCATCAGCGAACCTAGACCTTCGGCTTGTCCGCCGGCTTCTCCGTCGACGCCGCTGCGCCGACGTCAGTCTCGTCGGCGCGCTCCGCTTTGGAGTCCTCCAGGCGCTTCGCCTCGTCGTCCTTGGCGCCGTCACCCATGGCCGAGCGGAACCCCTTGACCGCACCGCCGAGGTCGGAACCGATATTGCGCAGACGCTTGGTTCCGAAGAGCAGCAGCACGATCACCAAGACGATCAACAGCTGCCAGATACTGATTCCACCCATGCCCATGAACGACCTCCGGGCCCGCCGATGCTTGGACGGGCTGCCTGTTGTGAGAGTGGCGATTCGCCGCTGAACGCCATCGATCAGCTCGGGAAACCGCGAAAGCCGCGCGTCACCTGCGGGGCGAGATTCACCCGGCCCGTCGGATCAAGGCGCTCCGTTCTTCGACGAATGCCCGAGGAGGGCCGCTTTCGCGTCTCCGAGACGCCAATGTGCGGCCGATCACGCCGCGACCAAAGCCGCAGAATGATAGCGCATCGACGGCGCCTCGTGGCGAGCGTTT
>JANQFX010000071.1 GCA_028277725.1 Thiohalocapsa sp. | reverse complement strand
TCCTCGCCATAGTGAGGCTATGACTCGTCGGCGTGCCTTGCTCTCGGGCACGAGGAGCGCACCTCGCTTTCCCGAAAACCCATGCGCGACGGGTATACCACGAACGGAGGGCCCGACCCGGTGTACGGATCGACCGCAACGGGGCCGGGGTGCTGCTTTCGTGCGGAAGGGGCTGAAGCCCGCGCCGTCAGGCCGTGGCCGAAGACCGAACTGGTCCTCGGCCGCGGGGATCAGATGTAGAGGCAGATGTCGCTCTCGCCGGCGAACTCGAAGAACGCGGCCGCGCCGGCGTACTCGACGTCGTCGATGAACTCGGACTGGTCCATGTCGAACAGGTCCACGGTCATCTGGCAGGCGATCAGCTTGACCTCGGCCTCCTGGCACAGCTCGCGCAGCTCATCGACGCTGGCGACGCCCTTGGACTTCATCTTCTGCTTCATCATCGCCGTCATCATGCCCTGCATGCCGGGCACCGCGAGTCCGAGCACCGGGAACCACTTGTCCATACCCATGGGCATGGGCATGCCGGGGTTGCCGAGCGGGGTCACCTCCAGGGCCAGTTTCTTCTTCAACAGCTGCAGGCCGTAGAAGGTGAAGAAGATTTGAGTCTCGTAGCCCAGGGCCGCGGCCGTGGATGCGAGAATGAAAGGCGGGTAGGCCCAGTCGAGCGAACCCTTGGTGGCGATGATCGCCAGTTTCTTTTCGTCCATCGTGTCCTCCAGGCGGACCCCGCACGGAGTCCGACGTTATCGAGTGTTGTAGGAATGCTGTCGGGGTGTGACGCCCAAAGGGCGAGCATGCTCCGGCGGATCGAGTCGCGCGACGGGGATCAGTGCCAGGGCTGACGGGAGACATAGCCGAGCGGTTCGGCTGCGATCCTGCCGCGGCAGGTGCGAGGCCATGGCGACGCCTGCCCCCGAAACGACCACGAGTTGGGTGCACCCGTCGTTCCGTGATCGCGGCGCGCGTCAGGACTTCTTGATCAGGAAGTGGAATTTGCCGCCCTCTTCCTTGGACTCCATCAGCTCGTTACCGGTCTGCTTGGCGAAGGCGTCGAAGTCCTTGACGGAGCCCGGATCGGTCGCGATCACGTGCAGCACCTGCCCCGCCTCCATACCGTTGAGGGTCTTCTTCGCGCGCAGGATGGGCAGGGGACAGTTCAGGCCGCTTGCATCCAGTTCCTGGTCGTGGTCTGCCATCGTCTTATACCTCCAAGGGTTTTTGTCGGAAAAGCGTTACCGAATTAGAATTTCAGCAACAGCAAAGGTTCTGAATTATTGGGTAGAAACCCCAACCGGCGCAACTTCCGCGGCATGTGATCTGCACAGGCGACGGCGGATGCGGGTCCGCCCGGGCATCATCGAGGGCGCCGCTAGAGACCGGCGACCTCGCCGATCTCGTAGCCGTGTCGCGCCCAGGCGATGATGCCGCCGCGCAGATTGATGGTCTTGTCGTACCCTTGCTGCGCCAGATACTGGCAAGTGTGGTAAGACCGTGCGCCGCTGCGGCAGTACAGAACGATGTCCTTGTCCTTGGGCAACTCGGCGACACGCACCGGGATTAGGTGCATCGGGATGTGCGTTGCGTTGGGGATAGCGCCCTGCGCCACCTCCTCCGGCGTTCTGACGTCCACCAACAGCAGGTCGTCGCCCTGCGTTAGGCGTGTCTTCAGCGACTCTGACTCGATCTCGTTGACCACCGCGATATCTACCCTTTGCCCAAGTATTTCAGTATATTAAAGAGTTTTGACAGATTCGACAATCTCAGCCCCATCCGCGGGCAGGGCCAGCACCGACAGATCGGCCCGCCCCCCGCCCGAAGCGCCCGCAACCAGAGGCGCCGGCTGAGCCCCCCCCTGATGAACACCGAGAGCCAGAGACCATGGAACTACTCCCGATCTTCCTGGACGTGAAGAACGAGCCCTGCCTAGTCGTCGGCGGCGGCCCCATTGCGCTGAGGAAGCTCGAAAACCTGCGCCGAGCCGGCGCCCGCGTGAGACTCGTCTCCCCCGAACTGGTGCCGGACCTCGCCCGCCGGGTGGGCCAAGACGATGGGATCACATGGTTCGAGCGCAAGTTCGCCGACGAAGACCTGCTCGACGTGCGGCTCGCCATCGCCGCCACCGACGATCGCGAAGTGAACCGCCATATCGCGGCCCTGGCCAAGGCCGCGAAGGTGCCGGTCAATGTGGCCGATCAGCCGGAGGACTGCGGCTTCATCATGCCGTCGGTCATCGACCGCTCCCCGGTGGTGGTGGCGGTGTCCACCGGCACCGCTTCGCCCGTGCTGGCGCGCATGATACGCGCCCGGCTGGAGTCCCTGGTGCCGGCCGGCTACGGGCGTCTCGCTGAGCTCTGCGCCCGTTACCGCGACCAGGTCAAGGACCGCTTCGACCGCCAACTGGACCGGCGCCGGTTCTGGGACCGGGTCCTCCAGGGCGGCGTCGCAGAGCGGGTCTTCTCCGGCCATCTCGACGAGGCGGACGCCGCCATGGAGCGGGAGCTGGCCGCAGGCGGCAACCCGAGCGAACTCGGCGAGGTCTATCTGGTCGGCGCCGGCCCCGGCGACCCGGACCTGCTGACCTTCCGTGCCCTACGCCTGATGCAGCAGGCGGACGTGGTGGTCTACGACCGCCTGGTCGCCAAGCCGATCATCGACATGGTGCGTCGCGACGCAGAGCACATCTATGTCGGCAAACAGCGCAACCAGCACACCCTGCGCCAGGAGGAGATCAATGCCTTGCTCGCACGGCTTGCCAAACAGGGACGGCGGGTCCTGCGCCTGAAGGGCGGCGACCCCTTCATTTTCGGTCGCGGCGGCGAGGAGATCGACACCCTGGCGGCCGAGGGCATCCCCTTCCAAGTCGTCCCCGGCATCACCGCCGCGAACGGCTGCGCGTGCTACTCGGGCATCCCCCTGACCCATCGCGACTGCGCCCAGTCGGTGACCTTCGTGACCGGCCACCTCAAGGACGGCACCATCAACCTGAACTGGCGCCAACTCGCCGAGCCGCAACAGACCATCGTCTTCTACATGGGACTGGTCGGGTTGCCGGTGATCGTCGACAAGCTCATCGAGCATGGCGTGTCACCAGACATGCCCATCGCCCTAGTGCAGCAGGGTACCACCCACATGCAGAAGGTCTATGCCGGCACCCTGACGAACATCCTCTCCCGCGTCGAGGCCGATCCGCCGGAACCGCCGACGCTGATCATCGTCGGGGAGGTGGTGAACCTGCGCGAGAAGCTCGATTGGTTCCACACCATTCCGGATCCGGCGCAGGGCGCCACCACGCCCCTGCTGCCCGGGGACTGAGTCCGACGGGGCGGTCAGCGCAGGTGCTCCAGCTCCGTGTCGCAGGCTCGGGACGCGCCGCCGACTCCCGCCGCGCGCACCGGCCAGCCCGCCTCCGGGTCTATGCACTGGGCGTTTGCCTGTGGGTCTGTGTCTGTGCATCCACCGCGCAGGACGCGGGGGTTCCAGCCTTGCGCCTCGGTGTCTCCGCTCATGGGGCGCCCCTGGCGTTCTTCGATCAGGGCGTGCTGCGCGGCCTGGTCATCGATCTGGCCCGGGCCCTTGCGCAAGACCTGGATATGGAACTCCAGGTGAGGGAAATGCCCGAAGCGCGCCTGGTGGACGCGCTCCGCGGGGGTCGCATCGACCTGACACTGTCCACGCTGCCGCCAACGGACTTGCATGCCCTGGGGCTAGCCGCGAGCGGCAGCCTGCTCCAGACCGGTCAGATGGCGCTGATCCGCGCCCATGACCTTGGGCGCTTCAGCCGCACCCTGGACATCATCACCACGGACACCCGGATCGGCTACCAGCAGGGCACCGCCGGTGCCCGATTCGTTCAGAACAGCATGCCAGCCGCTGAGCGCGTGCCCTTCGCCGATGTCGAGGACGGCATCCTTGCCTTGCGCCGGGGCGACGTCGACCTGTTCATTCACGAGGCACCGACGATCTGGGCCGTGGCCACCGATGCCGCCGAGGAGCAACTGCTCGGCATCTTTCAGCCGCTGACCAACGAGCGCGCCGCCTGGGTCCTGCGTGCCGAGGACGAACGACTGCTGAGCGGCGTCAACCTGTTGCTCCGCGACTGGCGCGAGTCGGGTCGACTGGGCCGTATGGTAGACCGCTGGATACCGATCCGCGTGGAGGTCGCGCCGTGAGCAGGCACGGCAACGCGAGGCCCGTGCCGGCCTCAGTCGGTCGATTTCACTGTGGTCAAGCCGAGGGACTCCCAGGCCTGCATGCCGCCGCGATACCACTTGATGCGATGCGCCGGATAGCCGAATCCAAGCAAGGCTTTGACGTTGGTGGGCGATTGCCCGCACCAGGCGCCGTTGCAGAAGAACACAAGCGTCTTGGCGCCGTCGAAGTTCCACAGCCCGTCCGCCGCCGCCGCGCCGAACTCCAGTTGCAACAGCTCGGCGATGGCAGCGGGCGAGGCCACCGCGGGATCGAGACGCTTGTATGGGATGTTCACCGCGCCTGGGATGGTACCGCGCGCGACCCATTCCTCGGTGCGCGAGTCGATGATGATCACACCCGTGTCGCCGTCGGCGATACGCTGCATGTACCCCAGCATGTCCAGCTCGCCGATGGTCTCGACGCCAGGCGCGATCCGCATGGGCTGGATGCAGTAGGGCGGACAGGGGCGATTGGTCTTGTCGTAGGGTGGCGCGATCCGGTGGCTCGGGTCCTGGAAGCGCAGCACCGGGATCGACCCGTCGCCCGACGGCATCTCGATGTAGGGCAACTGCTCCGTGATCCTGACCTGAAGGTTGTCGAGGTCGAACAGGTCCTCGGCCGTATCCGCCGCGAGCGATCGGGTCGCGGCACCCATCAAGGCCACCACGCCGAGCGCGGCGATGCTCCGCGCCAACACCCCCGGAAACCGCCCCATGAGCGAGTCTGAAGCAAGCGCCCCGACACCACCGCCGAAACGCCGGCTGCGCGGGTTGTTCATCAATCTGACCATCGTGTTGGTCGTCTTCTTCGGTGTTCGCTGGTACAAGTCTCAGCCGCTCGCCTCGGGCGCCGCGCCGCCGCTCTCGGGCATGAGCGTGAACGGCGAGCAGATCGACCTGAGCGCCCTGCGGGGCGACCCGGTGTTGGTGCACTTCTGGGCCACCTGGTGTCCCACCTGCAAGCTCGAAGAGGGCAGTATCGACCGGTTGTCCGAGGACTATCAGGTCGTCACCGTCGCCATGCAATCCGGCAACGATCGGGACGTCGCAACCTACCTGCGGGAGCGTTCCCTCGGCTTCGATGCCGTCGGCGACCCATTCGGCGAGATCGCCTCGGCCTGGGGCGTGCCGGCAGTCCCGGCGAGCTTCATCGTGGACGCCGACGGCGAGATCCGCTCGCGCAGCGTCGGCTATGCGCCGGGAGTGTCGCTGCGCGGGCAGCTTTGGGCGGCGACACGGGGCTCATCCGGGCCGGAGGATCAGACCGACCCGCGGCCATCGCCTTTGGAATGAACGAGAAGGTCGCCGTCCATCGCATCATCATCCCAGGATCGAGGGAACCGGCTCCAACGGCACGCGACGTAGCGTCGTAGGATGTCGAATTGGATATAATTAGCGCATATTAGAAAACACCGATATAGGAGCCACATCATGCCTACCTACGACTACCGCTGCGAGACCAACGGCCGCATCGTCGAAGTCAGCCACCGCATGAGCGAGAAGCTCAGCACCTGGGGCGAACTCTGCGAGCGCGCCCAGCTCGAGCGCGGCGACACCCCCGCCGACGCACCGGTGCAGCGCATGGCCACCGGCGGCAACGTCATCGGCAGCAACAGCCTCGGCAGCGGCTTCGATCCCGCGCCGGCCTGTGGCGCCGGCGGCTGCGGCAGCGGCATGTGCGGCCTGAACTAGGACGACACCGACTTATCGGGCATCCTGCCCCGCGCGGGCAACACTGACTGTTCCGGTGTGTCCCGAACCCGTACCCGACCGCCCCATTCGGGCCGGTCATCTGTTGCGGGCCCTTCCGCGGTGAGTCGCCGCTCCCGCGATGGCCCAGCGACCCGAGGGCACCTCGGAATATTCGAGGTGCCCGCGCTCAGCTCCTCGAACGGCTCCTCCTAGGGTTACCGCTGGGAGGCGTCGTCGCGGGTGGAATCAGGCGATGCTCTGGTAGTAGAGGTTCTGCGGGTGTCTAGCCTCGGCGAAGAAGTACCAGCGCTCGGCGAGCAGGCCCAGGTACTGGACCAGGAAGGCCGCGATGGGCAGGGTCGGCGACTGCAGCACGTAGGAGATCAGGATCAGGAACAGCGGCAGCGGAAACACGAGCACCAGGAAGGCGAGCCGGACCAGTTTCAAGAACTCCGGGCTCTGGTGGTGGAAGAACTCGCGCGTGTTGAAGGAGCCGCCGGTGAAGCCCTGGGACTTCTGCACGATCTGCCGGTGGCGGACACCGATGGCGGTCTGTAGGGTGCTCTTATGCTTGAGCGTCGCGTTGCGTAGCAGCGAGGCGGTGCGGGTGCCGAGCGCGAGCAGTGTGAAGATGACCGCCCAGGTGCCATAGAAGCCCACCAGATGGTTGCCGAGGTAAGCGGAGAACGCCGCCGCGAGCATGAAGCCCGAGGCCATGCCGAGGAAGGTGAAATTGCCCACCGTATAGGGCGAATGCCACTCCTCCAGGAACTTGACGCTGGCGTAGATCATGGCCGTGCAGACGAAGAGCGCCAAGGCGATGACGACGCCGAGGAAGCCGAGCACCAGGGTCACGTCGATGGGCAGGATGCCACCGCCGGCGACGTAGAAGGGTTCGGTCCAACCGATGTAGTGGAACAGTCCGTAGAAGAACACCACAGCCATCATCAGCGGCAGCACGATGACCTCCCGCGACAGCCACGAGGTACGCCACTTGGACGCGGCCCGCCAGGCCCGCTCGGGGCGGCCGAGGTGAAAGAACGATGCACCGAGCCCGGCGATCAGCAGTAGCAGCGAAATGGTGCTGCCGCCGGCATAGAAGTCCGCTCCCTGGGCCTCGATGAGCTTGATACTGGAATACAACTGGCCCGTGAACAGGGCGAGAAACAGGCCCTGCCCGGCGCCGATCAGCGTGGTCAGAAGGATGACGGAGAAGGCAGGATGCATAAGAAGTTTGAAGGGTGAAGTTTGAAGGGTGAAATCCGAAGCGGGACGTTCGAAGCTTTCAAACTTCAAACTTCCAACTTCAAACTTCGATTTACCAGGTGACGTCGTCGATGGTCTCTTCGCCTGTGTAGACGGTGATGTCTTCCTTGGTCAGTGGATTGTCGGCGCGTTGCAGCTCATCCTCGCTGATGTGCATGCGGGTCTTCTGCCGCGGCAGGTAGTGGTTCGCGGGCTTGGTGCCCCACTCCGGCATCAGCGGGTAGCCGCCGCGCTCGCGGATGGCGACCGAGACCTCGGAATCGGGGTCGTGCACGTCGCCGAATAGACGCGCGCTGGTCGGGCAGGCGAGGACGCAGGCGGGCTTGCGCTCGCGCTCGGGCAGGGATTGGTCGGTGATGCGGTCGATGCACAGGGTGCACTTCTTCATCACCTTCTGCATTTCGTCGAGCTCGCGCACGCCATAGGGGCAGGCCCAGGAGCAGTACTTGCAGCCGATGCACTTGTCGTAGTCCACCAGGACGACACCGTTGTCCTCGCGCTTGTAGCTGGCACCGGTTGGGCAGACGGGGACGCAGGGCGGCTCTTCGCAATGCAAGCAGGATTTGGGGAAGTGCACCGTCTCGGTGTTCGGGTAGCTGCCGACCTCGAAGGTCTGCACGCGGTTGAAGAAGGTACCCGTGGGGTCGGCACCGTAGGGATTCTCGTCAACCATCGGCCCGGCCCAGCCGGAGGTGTTCCACTGCTTGCAGGAGGTGACGCAGGCGTGGCAGCCGACGCAGACGTTGAGATCGATGACGAGGGCGAGCTGGGTCATACGGATACCCTGGAAGGCCGGTGTTGGTCGAAGCGGTGAAGCGGCGGGCGGAACTGCATGGTCCGCCCCCTAGCGCCGGCCGAAAACGCCGGCCACGTAGGCCTGCCAGCGGCTCCGAGCGCGGGCGGTCTGGCCCGGCAGCGTCTTCATGGGCTTGAACTGCGGCTCGGTGACCGACTTGTCCTGGTCCTCGGCCTTGTAGATGCGCACGCGCAGGTCGAACCAGGCGGCCTGGCCAGTGATGGGATCGGAGTTGGACAGGTGCTGCCCGGCGCCGCCCTGGGGCAGCTCCTCGCCGATCAGGTGGTTGAGCAGGAAGCCCTTGCGGGACTCGGCCGCGTTCGCCGCCAGGCCCCAGGCGCCGGACGCCTTGCCGATGGCATTCCAGGTCCAGACGGTGCCGGGCTCCACGGACTCCGAGTAGCGGCACATGCACTTGACCCGTCCGAGGTGCGACTCGACCCAGATCCAGTCGCCGTCTTCGATGCCCTGGGCAATGGCGAGCTTCGGGTTCACGAACAGGTAGTTGTGGCTGTGGATCTGCCGGAGCCAGGCGTTTTGGCTGTCCCAGCTGTGGTACATGGCCATCGGCCGCTGGGTCAGGGCGGTGAGGTTGTAGGTGCTGCGGTCGACCAGCTGACTCTCCAGCGGTTCGTAGTAGAAGGGCAGCGGGTCGAAGTAGGTCTCGATGCGCTCGCGCAGGTGGTCCGGCGGCTGGCGGCCGGGCCGCTTGCCCTGGGCGGCCGCGCGGAAGCGTTGCAGTACCTCGGAGTAGATGTGCAGCGTGATCGGCTCCGCCCAGCGGGTGAGGCCGTGGCCCCGCGCCCAGTGCAGGTAACCCTTGTTCCAGTTGCGCATGTACTGGTAACTGCGCGGAAGCTCGTGGTGGAAGAAGCAGTTGTTGGCCGCGTACTGCTCCCACTGCCTCGGGTTGGGCTCACCCTTGAGGTACTTCTCGCCGAACTTGCCGCGCCAGCCGGCCAGGAAGCCGATGCCGGAGCCGGGCGAGGTCTCGTAGTTGACGACGAAGTCAGGGTAGTTGCGGTACTTCGGCGTGCCGTCCTCCTTCGTGAACGCGGGCAGCTTGAGCCGCCCGGCCAGTTCGATGAGCACGTCCTGGAAGGGTCGGGACTCACCCTTGGGCGGCAGCACCGGCAGGCGCACGGCATCCACCGGTCCGTCGAACTCCGAGATGGGCCGGTCCAGCATGGAGAGGACGTCGTGCCGCTCCAGGTAGGTGGTGTCCGGCAGCACCAGATCGGCGAAGGCGACGGTCTCGGAGGAATAGGTGTCGCAGACCGCCAGGAAGGGGATTTTGTACTCGCCGTTCTCGTCCTTGTCGGTGAGCATCCGACGCGCGTCCTGGGTATTCATCGACGAGTTCCAGGCCATGTTGGCCATGAACAGGAACAGCGTGTCGATAGGATAGGGGTCGCCGCGCCAGGCGTTGGTGATGACGTTGTGCATCAGCCCGTGGGCCGACAACGGATACTCCCAGCTGAAGGCCTTGTCCAGGCGCACCGGCTTCCCGTCGTCGTCGACGAACAGGTGCTCCGGGGTCGAGGGCCAGCCGAGCGGCATACCGTCGAGGGGGGTGTCCGGCTGCACCGCATCAGGGTGGTGCGGCGGCTTCGGACAGGGCGGGATCGGCCGTGGGAAGGGCGCACGATGGCGAAAACCGCCAGGCCGATCGATGGTGCCGAGCACCGTCATCAGGATGGACAGCCCGCGGATGCTCTGGAAGCCATTGGAGTGCGCCGCCAGGCCGCGCATGGCGTGGAACGCCACCGGGTTGCCGGTGACGGTGTCGTGCTCCTTGTCCCAGCAGTCGGTCCAGCGGATGGGCAGCTCGATTTTGTGGTCGCGGGCGGTGACACCCATTTCGTGGGCGAGCCGGCGGATGGTCTCGGCCGGAATTCCCGTGATGCCCTCGGCCCACTCGGGCGTGTAGGGCTCGACGCGCTCCTTCAGGAGTTGGAACGACGGCTTCACCGGAGTGCCATCCGGCATGGTGTAGCCGCCCATCAGGCGGGGGTCGGCGCCCTCGCTGCGCGCCAGCACCGGGGCGTTCTTGTTGCGCTCCCACCAGAGCTTGTTCTGCGGGTCGGTGCAGCCCTCGACGATCTCGGCGTCCGGGTCGCGCAGGAACATGCCGTGGTCGTCGCGGCTCGGGTCGTCGACGACAAGCTCGGCGGCGTTGGTGTACTGCGTCAGGAAATCGCGATCGAACAGGCCGAGTTTGATGATCTCGTGGATCAGCGCAAGGAATAGGGCGCCGTCGGTGCCGGGCTTGATCGGCACCCACTCGTCGGCGATGGCCGAGTAGCCGGTGCGGATCGGGTTGACGGAGATGAACCGCCCACCGCGGCGCTTGAACTTGCTGAGCTGGATCTTGAGCGGGTTGGAGTGGTGGTCCTCGGCGGTTCCGATCATCACGAACAGCTTGGCCCGCTCCAGGTCCGGCCCGCCGAACTCCCAGAAAGAACCGCCGATGGTGTAGATCATGCCCGTGGCCATGTTCACGGAGCAGAAGCCGCCGTGGGCAGCGTAGTTGGGCGTGCCGAACTGCTTCGCGAACATGCCGGTGAGCGCCTGCATCTGGTCGCGGCCGGTGAACAGGGCAAACTTCTTCGGGTCTGTGCCGCGCAGCTTGCCAAGGCGCTCGGCGAGCATGTCCATGGCCTCCTTCCAGCTGATCTCCTCAAATTCTGAGTCACCGCGATGGGCGCCCGGCTTACGGCGCAGCGGTTTGGTGAGGCGTGCGGGGGACACCTGCTTCATGATGCCCGAACTGCCCTTGGCGCAGATGACGCCGTGGTTCAGCGGATGATTCGGATTACCCTCGATGTAGCGAACCTGCCCGTCTCGCAAATGGACTCGGATACCGCACCGGCAGGCACACATGTAACAGGTGGTCTCTTTAACCTCCGTGTGGCCTGCTGTTTGGTCGGTATGAACGGCGGGATCTTGCATATTGGCATCCGAGTCGCGGGGCTACATCCGGACATTCTAATATTCTTAGCCCATTTGCCGCAGCACTTCGTGCGATTCAACCTTGCGATCGGCCTATGATTTCCGGCCTGCGCGGCTCAGGGATCGGTGGCGTGAGCGGTATGGGCAACGCGTGAACGGTCAGCATCGGCGGCCGAAGCTGGGGCGCGCGCAAGGCGCCCTCGGTGTCAGAACCGAAGCCGCTGAGGCGCAGGCCTTGCAGGGTCAGGAAGGCTCGTTGGCGGGGCGCGCTTGCAACGGAGCGAAGGGTAAATTCGGCTCCACCTCGATCTTGTGCAGGTCGGGGTAGACGAGCTGCGCGTGAGGCATGCTGACGAAGTGGCCCTGGATGAAATCGACATCGAGGTCGTAGAGACGCGTGAGCAGCGGTGCGTTGTCCACCGCCATGCCGATGACCTTGGCCCCTTGATTGTGGGCACAGAGCACCGCGCGGCGAAGCGCCTTGTCGGCCTCCTGGTCGGACAGGGCGTGTTCCAGCGTCGCGAAATTGAGCTTCACCTGGGGGAACCGGCCGGGGTATTCGTCGAGCAACATGCAGTCCTCCGGCGCGAACTCCTCCAACGATAGCGTATGGCCCTGCACCGTCAGCTGTTTGACCAAGCGGTCCAGTCCATCAGCCTCGTCGAGGCAGCCCTTGCGGACCTCCACCACCAGGGAACCGGGCCGTATCAGGGTGTCGGCGATGGTACCGAGGATCGCGTCGAGGATGTTCGGCTCGCCCAGCGTATCCTGCGATAGGTTGATGTAGAAGCTCGTCGGGATCGGTTTGGTCTCTTGCATGCGGCGCAGGATGGGAAGCGCCCGCCGAAACACCCACAAATCCAACTGCCCCAGCCACTGATTCCGGGCCACCGCCGGAAAGAACCGCCGCGGCGGCAACGCGAGTCCGTGTTCGTTTCGCAGACGCAGCAGGACCTCGAACATCGCCTGCTCGTTCGGCTGCCCCTTCAGCGCAACGATGGGCTGATACTCGAACATCAGGCCACCAGCCTCGATCCGCTGGCGCACGATGTCGTCCGTCAGCTCCGGCATGACCGCCATGCCGTCGTCACCGCCCACGCTGATGGTGTCCAAGAATTCGGCGACCGCGCTGGAGGTCTCTTTCTGCCGACGCCCCGCCCCCATGCCGGCTCGATGCGTCGGACCTGGGCCCTCGACCGTGTCGCTAGGGGGCGCTGGCGCGGGCCGATCCGCGCCGATATCGGCGTGTCCCTCCTCCGCGCTATCGCGGAAGTCGCGAAGACGTGCCAAGGCGATGCCCTCCTTGCCCGTGCCCCCTGCGCTGCGAAGTTTCGCGAGCTGTTTCCGCGCCGCGCCCGCCGCGAGTTCTCGGGCGGCAACCATTTGCAGATGCTCGCGATCCCCATGGGTGACGACGTCGGCACAGCCCCGGACGCCCGCATCCGCCGCGGACAACTGACTGCCCTGCCCGCGCAGCAGCACGACGGACGCCATGAGCTTGGCCGCGGATTCGGCCATCCGCTGATCGATTTGCAGGTCGAAGAAGCGTCCCGCGTCACAGAGGATCAAGTCCCAGCGCTCGGCACTCGTCAGCAGCGCCCTTGCGGACTGCGCGCTGGGCGCCGCAACGATGTCGAGTTCGACATCGCTGCCTCCGATCAAGGGATGACGACCGACACCCAGTTCCGCTTGGGTCAGACCGATCAGCAGTACCTGGTAGACCGAATTCATAGAAGATCGACTCGACACGGGAAGTCGGCCTGCACAAAGGTCGGGGGGCTGCGCAGGGGCTGGGGGATGGAGACGGCCCCGACGCGGTCGGGGATGCCTCCCGGAGAGATCGAGCTCTAGAGCGAGGTCGCCGGCCCAGAATGGTCAGCTCCGCCTCTCGTCGAAGGGCGCAGACTCGTCGTTCGAGGCCGGCTCTGAACGCCCCCCTGGTTGTCGAAAATCCTCGACCATGCTGGTCCACATTTCCCAGGGCCGGGCCATGACGCCGACCAGAGCTCGACTGAAGGCGTAGGCTACCACGAACGGGAAAAGCACCAAGATCAGGAGGCCGACCCATAGCACGGTCGCCTGCGTCGGGTCCGTCATGGCGCGGGCGTAGTTCTGTGCCGCCCACAAGGACAGCGCCTGTGCCGTCGCGATCACGTTTGCGAACGTTCGTATCGGCTCGCACCCGACATCCGGTGCGCTGTAACCATAGAGCACCACCTCCTGCCAGCGCATCCCGAGATAGGCGGCCGGCGGCGCATAGAGGAGTGCAAGCATGTATTCGACCCAGATCAAAACGACACTGATCCACATGCCCCAATGGCGGGCCATGGCGAAGCGATAATCCCCTCGCACGAGCCCGCCGGCCGAGCGCGACAGCCAGGGCAGCAACAGCGTCATCAGCAACAAGTCCGCCACGAGCAGCGACCACTGCCTGGGCACGAACTGCAGCGCCGCGGCCATCAACGCGAACGCCAACAACGCCGACAGCAGCACCTGCTGCACCAGCAGGAAACCGCGCCCGTACAACGTCCTGAGCACCGGCGCCTCACGCCGCATGTAGGCGCTCACCATGGCCCGGCGATGCAGCAGCGCGTGCTCCATGCCCGCCATCAAGAGGACACAGGTGATGATCAGGTGAACCAGCAGTACCCAGGAGCAGGTCAGGCGATGCGCATTCAGGAACCAGACCAAGAGCAACAACAGCATCGTGGTCATGGTGCACAGCCGAATCAGGACGGCATAGGTCATTAGCCGATGTCGGGGCATTGTTTGGCTCATGCGCGCTCCTGCTGCGAACGTACCTCAGGTGTTGGGGAGTGTAGCGGACCAGGCCGACACTGTTCTGGCTCCAGTTCGCGGTTTTCTTTGGAACGCCTGCCGCGGACTCGACCGCGCAGGGGCTTGTAGACCATCTTCCCCGAGATATCGCCCCTCTCGAGCGCCGACCGAGCCAGCACTGGACGAGTAGTCTAGGCCGGGGCCTCATCAGGGAGCTCACAACCAACGGGCTCGAGGCACCAGGAGTCACCGCCAGATGGGAGGTACACTGACGCATCGAGACCCGGCAATGGGCGATGACTCACCAGGCATCGCCCCGCCCAGCCCGACGCGACCCAGTGAGTCCATGAACGACCCCCTCCCGGCTTCTCGGTCCGATTCCGGCCTAGACCGGCGCCTGTCCGTTGCGCCGATGATGGACTGGACCGATCGCCACTACCGCTTCTTCGCGCGCCTGCTGAGCCGGCACACACTGCTCTATACCGAGATGGTCACCACGGGCGCCCTGCTGCGCGGTGATACCGCGCGCTTTCTGCGTCACGACCCGGCGGAGCACCCGGTGGCGTTGCAGCTCGGCGGCTCCGACCCCGCCGACATGGCGCACTGCGCTCGGCTCGGCGCGGACGCCGGCTTCGCCGAGATCAACATCAACGTCGGCTGCCCATCGGATCGGGTCCAGAACGGCCGCTTCGGCGCCTGCCTAATGGCGGAGCCCGCTGTGGTCGCCGACTGCGTCGCAGCCATGAAGGCCGCCGTGCCGGTGCCGGTCACGGTCAAGACCCGCATCGGTATCGACGATCAGGATAGCTTCGACGAGCTGCTGGCCTTCTCGCGGGCAGTGGTCGATGCCGGCTGCGATGTGCTGGTCGTCCATGCACGTAAGGCCTGGCTCCAGGGCCTGAGTCCGCGCGAGAACCGCGACGTGCCGCCCCTGCGCTACGACGTGGTGCTACGGCTCAAGCAGCACTTCCCAGGCCTACCGGTGGTCATCAACGGCGGTATCCAGACGCTGGAGCAAGCGCGGGGCTTCCTGGACAGGCTCGACGGCGCGATGATCGGCCGCGCCGCCTATCAATCGCCCTGGCTGCTGGCGGATGCGGATCGCATCATCTACGGCGATGAGACATCGCCGCCCACGCCACACGAGGTCCTGGACGCCCTCCTGCCCTATGTCGAACGCCAGCTCGCCGAGGGCGTGCCCCTGAACAGCATCAGCCGCCATATGCTCGGGCTGTTCCATGGACGCCCGGGCGCTCGGCGTTGGCGGCGAACCCTGAGCGAACAGGCGCACCGGCCCGGCGCGGGTATCGAGGTGCTGCGCGAGGCCGCGCGTCAGGTCGACTGAGACCGGTGCCCCTGCGCACCTCGACCGCATGAATCGCGTCGAGCGCCGTCGCCGCATCGGCGCGCTGCCGAAGGCGCGACCGCGATCGCTGTCCCATCACCACCCGCGGAGGGCGCACCTCAGCCGAAGGTGTCGAGCGCGGCAGCCAGCTCGGTGTGCCGCGAGGCGCGCTCCTTCACCGGTACGCCGTCGGCGATGGCCTGCCACGCCTGGCGCAGGCTCGCCGCGCCGCCGGTGGGTCCTTGCGGATGCCCGAAGACGCCGCGGCCCGGCACGAAACCGAAGTCGGGGCCGCCGATCCTGCCGTGCACCCGCTCGAGTGTGGCGGCGGAGTCGCTGCCGCCGGGCACGGGCAATGCGGGCCGTATGGGCCCCATGGGCTCGGTGCAGGCGGCGATGCACGCCAGCACCTCGTCTTCCGCCGTCATCATGCGCGGACCGAAGCCGGGCATGATGACGACGTCGAAGCCGGCAAGCCGTTGCAGCTTGGTCAGCACCCGCGTATGCACGCCGAAGTGCGGTAGCCGACTCATGGCGGCAATGACGGGGAAGTGCGCGATCAGCGGCACCCGTGCCTGCTTACGCAGCATCCGCACGGCACTGAGCCCCACCGGCAGGGCGTTGACCATCACGGCATTGGCGCCGTTGGACACAACGGTATCGTGCAGCTCCACCAGCCGGTCCACCTCGTCGGTGATGTTCGCGAGATAGACCTTGGGCACGCCGGTCTCTCGCTCCGCCTGCCGACGGGCGGCGCCCAGTCGCCGGGAGCGCTCGGCGATGGGCGACCAGTCCGGGTCGGCGAGCATCTCGTCGTCCTTGGCGATATCCAGCCCGCCGCGCCAGGCAGCGAGACCGAGCTCGGCGAAGGGTTCCGGGTCGAGCCCGATGTTCGGTTTGATGACGCCGAAGAAAAACGGCCGGTCGTGAATCTGCCAGAGCGCACGCAACCCGGCGATGCCGTACTTGGGTCCATCGAACTGCTCCAGAAAGCTGTTCGGGAACTCGATGTCGAGTAGCTTCACCACCGGGATACCCGGCGCGAAGTAGGCACCCTCGCCGAGCACCGCGGAGAGCATGTTCGGCAGACGCGGACCAAAGTTGGCCCAGGGATGCGCGATGCGCACCCGACAGACGCTCACGGGCTCGTCCACCGCCGGCTCCAGCGGATAGCTGGTCCGAGGGAGCACCGTTTCCACCTCGAGGTCGACGACCTTGGCCGCAAAGCGCGGCCGGTAGTCCTCGTCCACAGCAACGCGCCGCCACTGCGCCGTGGACTGCTCGCTGGCCAGGTGCGCCGCGGCGGCACGGGGATCGCCGGTGCATTCGATGCGGTAGTCCAGCAGCAGGTGGGCGTCGGCAGCTAGCCGGGGCAGCTCGGCGAAGAAGCCGGCGATGTCGTCAGCATGCATGCCTCAACCCTCCCCGAGCAATTGAACGGTGACCTGTCGCTTCGGCCGCGGACCGTCGAGTTCAACGAAGAACACCGACTGCCACTCGCCGAGCAGCAGCTCGCCGTCCCCCACCGGGATGCTCTCGGAGGCGTTGGCAAAGAGCCCGAGCAGGTGCGCGTGGGCATTGTCGCGGTCGTCCACCGGGGCGATGTTGTGGCCATAGTTGCCGTCGCGCGGCACCAATCGCTTCAAAAAGGTGACCATGTCCTGCTGCAGGCGCTCCTCGCGCTCGTTGAGGTTGACGCGGGCGGTGGTGTGCCGGGAGATCAGTGTCACCAGACCATTGCGCAGCCCGCTCACACGCAAGCGTTCGCGCACCTGGTCGGTGATATCGATGATCTGGATGGGCGCCGTGGTGGCGAGTTCGATGGCGTCGATATTGGCGAGCATGGAGGCGTGACGTTTGACGTTGGAAGGGTGAAGTTCGACAGGGGCTCGTGGGAGACCGCGGGCTCTATGCTACTGCAATCGTGGAGCCGTTTCGTTTCCCGCGAGCTTCTGTTTCTGAGCGGTTTTCCGTTCCCGCCCTCGCTTGACCATCATCAATGTCCTGATAGCGCCGCTGTGGGAACGTGTGATGTTCTGAGCGCAAACCATGCCGACGAGCCAACCGCCGACGCATTTCCACGCCCATGCCCCTGTCCGACCTGGTCAACACCTTCGGCCAAGACTTGCTCCGCCGCCACGGGCACCGGGTGCACAAGGTCTCCATCCACGCCGGCTTCACCTGCCCCAACCGCGACGGCTCTAAAGGCCACGGTGGCTGTACCTTCTGCAACAACGTGTCGTTTAACCCGGCGGCGGCCAGCTCGCGCACCGGGGCGCCGGAGCAGTCGTCGGAGCCATCGGTGGCCGAACAGCTCGAATCCGGCCGCCGCGTCATCCGCAAACGCACCGGCGCCGAGCGCTACCTGGCCTATTTCCAGGCTTACACCAACACCTACGGCGACGTCGAGCGCCTCGGCCAGCTGTACCGCGCCGCGCTGGCGGAGCCAGACGTCATCGGCCTGTCGGTCGGCACCCGCCCGGACTGTGTGCCGGTGGCCGTGCTGGACCTGCTCTGCGAGTTGCGTGACGAGGGCAACGAGATCTGGCTGGAGCTCGGGCTGCAGTCGGCCTTCGACGACACGCTGAAGCGGGTCAACCGAGGCCACGGCTTCGCCGACTACCGCCGGACGGTGCTGGCGGCCCGCGGACGCGGCCTGCCGGCCTGTACCCATTTGATCATCGGCCTGCCGGGCGAGGGCCGGGACGCCTCCATCCGCAGCCTGGAGCGGGTACTGGAGCTCGGCACCGACGGACTCAAGCTGCACCCGCTGCACGTGGTCCGGCGCACGCTGCTGGCCCGCGAGTGGCGCTGCGGCGGCTATCAACCGCTCGGCATGGATGACTACGTGAGGACCGCCTGCGACCTCATCGAACGCACCCCCGCGGACATCTGCTACCACCGGCTCACGGGCACGGCGAGCCGAGACATCCTGCTCGCGCCCGACTGGTGCGCAAAGAAATGGGCCGTGCTCAACGGCATCGAGGACGAGCTGCGCCGCCGCGGCACCGCGCAGGGCGTACGCACCGACGGCCGCAAGGCGGCATGACCTCGAATTGCGGCCGACAGCATCGCCCCGAACCCGACTCGCCATCCTGCCCATCACCCCGCCTGAGCATCAGGCAAGAACAGCCTAATATAGAGAGAGCACCCAGCCAATGGAACTCGTCTGCCCCGCCGGCAACCTGCCGTCGCTGAAGGCCGCCGTGGACAACGGCGCCGATGCCGTTTACACCGGCTTCCGCGACGACACCAACGCGCGCCACTTCGCCGGGCTCAACTTCACGCCAAAGAAGCTCGCCGAAGGCATCCGCTACGCCAAGTCCAAGGGCAAGCGGGTGTTCATCGCGCTCAACACCTATCCGCGCCCGGACGGCTTCGAACGCTGGCAGCGGGCCGTGGACCAGGCCGCCGATCTCGACGTCGACGCCCTCATCTGCGCCGACATCGGCGTGCTCGACTACGCCGCCCGTCACCAACCGACACTGAACCTGCACCTGTCCGTTCAGGGCTCCGCCACCAATTACGAGGCGCTGCGCTTCTACCACGAGCACTTCGGCATCAAGCGCGCGGTGCTACCGCGAGTGCTGTCCATGGCCCAGGTGCAGCACGTCATCGAGCACAGCCCGGTGGAGCTGGAGGTGTTCGGCTTCGGCAGCCTGTGCGTCATGGTCGAGGGGCGTTGCATCCTCTCCTCCTACGCCACCGGCCAGTCCCCGAACACCTTCGGCGCCTGCTCGCCTGCGAGCCACGTGGAATGGATCGAGACCGACCATGGGCTCGACACTCGCCTGGGCGGGGTGCTGATCCAACGCCACCCGAAGGGCGAGAACGTCGGCTATCCGACCCTGTGCAAGGGCACCTACAAGGCCGGCGGCAACACTTACCACGCCATCGAGGACCCGACCAGCCTGAACACCATGGAGCTGCTGCCCGCGCTCGTCGAGGCCGGTGTATCGGCGCTCAAGATCGAGGGCCGCCAACGCAGCCCAGTCTACGTGCAGCAGGTGACCCGCGTCTGGCGAGAGGCACTGGACGCCTACACGCGCGACCCGGCGGGCTTCGCGCCGCGCCCGGAGTGGACGGCCGAGCTGGCCAAGGTATCCGAGGGTGCCCAGACCACCCTCGGTCCCTATTCCCGGCCTTGGCAATGAGCACCGGAGACGCATCAGATGTCTGACTTCAACCCGCGCCTGTCCCTGGGCCCGATCCCCTATTACTGGCCCCTGGAGCAGGTGGACGCCTTCTACGCCATGGTCGCGGCAAGTCCCGTCGACATCGTCTACCTGGGCGAGACGGTCTGCTCCAAGCGCAACCTGGTCCGCTACGAGGACTGGCTCGCCATCGCCGCACGCCTGCGCGAGGCCGGCAAGGAGGTGGTGCTCTCGACCCTGGCCCTGCTGGAGGCCGAGTCCGAGCTCAAGCGCCTGCGTGCCATCTGCGGCCAACCGGACTACCTGGTCGAGGCCAACGACATGGGCGCGGTGCAACTACTACGCGGGCGGCCCTTCGTGGTCGGCCACAGCATCAATATCTACAACGACCGTACCCTGGCCCTGCTCGCAGCCGACGGCTGCACGCGCTGGGTGCTGCCCGTGGAGCTGACGCGGGAGACCCTGGCCGACATGCAGCAGCGCCGGCCCGAGGGCATCGAGACCGAGGTCTTCGCCTACGGCCGCCTGCCGCTGGCATACTCGGCGCGTTGCTTCACGGCACGGGCGCGCCACCTGGGCAAGGACGACTGCCGCGACGCCTGTGTCGACTACCCGGACGGGCTGGTCGTCGACACCCAGGACGACAACCGCTTCCTGGCGCTGAACGGCATCCAGACCCAATCCGCCCGCACCATGAACCTGCTGCCGGACTTCGCCGACCTGCGCGAGCTGCGCGTGGACGTGATGCGCATCAGCCCGCAGTCGGAGCACATGGACGAGGTGATCGATGTCTTCGAGCAGGTGCGCTCCGGGGCCATGGAGCCCGCCGCCTCCGCCGAGCTATTGAAGCCCCTGATGCCGACCGGTCCCTGTAACGGTTATTGGCACGGCGCCGCCGGCATGGACGCGCTGAACGCGGCTTAGGCACCAGCTCAGCACCGGACAACAAGTAGATCAGCGCTAGACCACTCCCAAGTAGAGGGACCGACCAACCGGCTACCTGCTGCGCGCAGGAGTGCGGACACCGTGCCAGCCGGAGGCGACACGGCTGGGTGCTGTCAGAGGAAGGTGTCAGCCCTTCTTCTGCACCCCGAAGCGGCACAGCAGGTCCGTTGCCCGATTCATCACGCCCAGCAGGGGACCAATGCGCCCCTCCAACTCGATGCTGTCGAGCAGGTTCTTGACGTAGAGCCCGAGCTCCGTGTCACCGCCGAGCCTAAGTCGGCGGTTGAAGAAGAGCGTGTCCGGATCCTCCCGCCGGGTGGCAAGCAGCAGAAACTCGAAGGTGTTGCCCTCGATGCTAAGGTCGTCACCCGAGCCGGCCCGCGCCGCCTCCAGGCGCCCTTGACGCAAGGTCAGGCGATAGCTCAGCCGGGCATCATCGATACCGATGCGCATGATCTTGTGGTCCAAGAAGTCCAGCTCGCCATCGGCGAGTTCCGGTGCCAGGGCCCGATTGAGGATTTGCGCAAGGACGGCGCTGTTCAGTCGGCCTGGGATCAAACCGAGCGGAAGGGTCAATAGCGAGGGCAGGCGGGGGGAGTGCAGACTTGCCGAATCGACGGACATGGGAGTTTCGACCAAGGGAAGTTCAGTAGATTTGCTAAGGATAAGGCGATTGTCGGAATGAAACATACCGCATGGCGCCGGATGCTCGTTCGCCTCCGCGAAGCGCCGACCCCCGCATAGTCGTTCTATGTGGGGGCTGG
>JANQFX010000043.1 GCA_028277725.1 Thiohalocapsa sp. | reverse complement strand
AGCTGATGCACACCATCTTCCCGCATCCGACGCTGTCTGAGATGATGCATGAATCGGTGCTGGACGCCTATGACCGGGCGGTTCACTTCTGATGGACGTGCGGGTCCGGTCTATCCTCCATCCCAGGCTCGCTTTTTTTCCGGACAAGGGGTAGGAGGGAATTGGTCCGACTTGGCGGACCGGAATGGCACGAGGCCGAAACGCGACAGATATGGTCACGATCCTCGACAGCACGAAGGCCGGCGATCGCTCCGCGCGGCCCCGCCATCCGGAAAAGGCCGGCCGGCCGGACACGCCTTTGCTGCGCAAGCCCGATTGGATCCGCGTCAAGGCGCCCGGATCGCCGGTCTACCGGGAAACCCATCGCATCATCCGCGACAACGGTCTGCACACCGGGTGCGAGGAGGCCGGCTGCCCGAATATCGGTGAGTGCTGGTCCAAGAAGCACGCCACCATGATGATCATGGGCGACACCTGCACGCGCGCCTGCGCCTTCTGCAATGTGCGCACAGGCGTTCCGGGCCCGCTCGACAGCCAAGAGCCCGACAATGTGGGCGGGGCCGTGGCCCGGCTCGGCCTTGAGCATGTGGTCGTCACCTCCGTCGACCGCGATGACCTGGAGGACGGCGGGGCGGCCCATTTCGCCGCCGTGATCGCCGCCATCCGCGCGCAATCGCCGGGCACGACCATCGAGGTCCTGACGCCTGATTTCTTGAGAAAAGAGAAGGCCATAGAGACTGTCGTTGAAGCAAAACCTGATGTTTTCAACCACAATCTG
The DNA here is from genome assembly GCA_028277725.1 of Thiohalocapsa sp. Classification (GTDB taxonomy): domain Bacteria; phylum Pseudomonadota; class Gammaproteobacteria; order Chromatiales; family Chromatiaceae; genus Thiohalocapsa. Next base: position 11,300 of record JANQFX010000043.1, on the reverse strand, counting down.
GAGACCGTGCCCTCCCTCTATCTGACGATCCGCCCCGGCTCGCGCTATTTCGCCTCGCTGCGCCTGCTGCAGCAGGTCAAGGAGCTTGACCCCACCCTGTTCACCAAGTCGGGCCTGATGGTGGGGCTGGGCGAGACCCGCAACGAGGTGCTGCAGGTGATGGACGATCTGCGCACGGCGGATGTGGACTTCCTGACCATCGGGCAGTATTTGCAACCGACCCGCAAGCATGCGGCGGTTGCGCGCTTCGTGCCGCCGCAGGAATTCGAGGCTTACAGCCGCATGGCCTATGGCAAGGGCTTTCTGCTGGTCGCCGCCAGCCCGCTCACCCGGTCATCCTATCACGCAGGCGATGACTTTGCGCGCCTCAGGGCGGCGCGGGCCGCGTCACTGACGCGCTGAACGACACCCCGGTTGCCCATGAAGACCTTCCACACCACCCGCCGCGTCGGCCATTCGGCCCAGAACATGTTCGCTCTGGTCGCCAAGGTAGAGGAGTATCCGCTGTTCCTACCGCTGTGCGAGTCCACCGCCGTGCGCCGCCGCGAGAACCGCGGTCATCGTGAGGTGCTGATTGCCGACATGACCGTGGCCTACAAGTTCTTCCATGAGAGCTTCACCACCCGGGCCACCTTCGATCCCCACGCCCCCAGCATCCTGGTCGAGTATCTCGACGGACCCTTCAAGCATCTGGAGAACCGCTGGCGGTTCCATGCGGTGGACCCGCAGACCTGCGAGGTCGACTTCTTTATCGCCTACGAGTTCGCCTCGCGCCGCATGCAGCTGCTGATGGGGGCGCTGTTCGACAAGGCCTTCCGCAAATTCGTCGACGCCTTCGAGGAGCGGGCCGATTTCGTCTATGGCCGCCGCCCGCACGCGCCGGCCGCCGGCACGACTGCGCCGCTCAGATAACCGCGTCGACCAGCTCGAACGCCGCCGCCACGCTGCGCAGGCGCACCGGATCGCGCCCGATGTCGCCGAAAGTGCAACGGAGGCAGACCGGCGACCCCTCCCGCTTCATCGCCGCCACATAAACGAGCCCGACCGGCTTGTCCGCCGTTCCGCCGTCGGGCCCGGCGACGCCTGTGACGGCCACCGCGACATCGGCCTGGGAGCGGGCGAGGGCGCCCTCCGCCATGGCCTGCGCGACCTCCTCGCTGACCGCTCCATGGGTGGCGATCAGGGACACCGGCACGCCCAGCATCTGCGACTTGGCCATATTGGAATAGGTGACGAAACCGCGTTCGAGCACATCCGACGCGCCCGGCACCGCCGTCAGGTACGCGCTGACAAGGCCGCCGGTGCAGGATTCGGCCGTCACCAGCGTCAGGCCGCGGGCCTGGCAGGCCTGGAGCAGTGCCCCCGCCGCCTCCAGGAGCGCGGACTCCGCGTCGCTCGCATCGTCTCCCGTCATGGCAGGCGGACCGTCGCGGTCGCTAGTGCCGCGATGCCCTCGCCGCGGCCGGTGAAGCCCAGGCCTTCCGTCGTCGTCGCCTTGACGCTGACGCGGGCGGGCTCCGTGTCCAGCAGCGCCGCCAGGGTGTCGCGCATGGCTTCCCGGTGCGGGCCGATCTTGGGGCGTTCGCAGATCAGCGTCACATCGACATGGACCAGCGCGCCGCCCCGTGCCTGCACGCGGGCCGCCGCATCGCGCAGGAAGATGGCCGAGGAGGCGCCCCGCCAGCGCGGATCGCTCGGCGGGAAATGGCTGCCGATATCGCCCTCGCCGACCGCCCCCAGCAGAGCATCGGTGACGGCATGCAGGCCGACATCGGCGTCGGAATGGCCGGCGAGCGATTTGTCGTGCGGGATGCGGACCCCGCAGAGCAGAACATGGTCGCCGGCCTCGAAGGCGTGCACGTCGAACCCTTGCCCGACGCGCGTCTCGCCCGCCGCCAGCCGCTGCTCCGCCAGGGCGAAGTCGTCCGCCGTGGTGAGCTTCATGTTGCCGGCCTCGCCCTCGACCAGAGCGACGCCCATGCCGTGCCATTCGGCGATCGAGGCATCGTCGGTAAAGGTATGGCCCTGAGCCGCCCGTGCCGCGTGGTGCGCGCTCACAATGGCGTCGTAGCGGAAGCCTTGCGGCGTCTGCGCGGCCCACAGCCCGGCGCGCTCGACGGTCTCCGCGACCGCACCGCCGGCACCTCGCTTCAGCGTATCGGCAACGGCCAAGGCGGGTAGGGCGCCGTCGCTGCGCTCCAGCGCCCCCGTCACCCGATCGATGACGCCCGCCGAAACGAAGGGCCGCGCCGCGTCGTGGATCAGAACGGATGCGGGGCTTTCCGAATGCAATGCCTCCAGCCCCGCCAGCACCGATTCCTGGCGGGTCGCTCCGCCCGGCACCGGGGCCAACAGCCGCCCGGCGAACGGCGCCGCCGCGGCGTCATAATGGTCGCGGTCCTCGGGATGGATGACGCTGACGATGCCGGCGATTGCGGGATGCCGCGCAAAGGCGCCGAGTGTGCGGGTCAGCACCGGCACGCCCGCCAGCCGGCGGTACTGCTTCGGCAGCGCGTCGCCGGCTTCGCTCGCGCGCGTGCCGCGCCCCGCGGCCACAATGACGACGGCCGTGCTCACGGTCTCTTGTCCTCGTCCTCGCATGTCGCGGCCTGCGTTTCCGCAGGCCACCCTCTCGCCGACCCTATTGCCAGGCTCGCCTGCTGCCAACCGCCTCTATTCACACGCCTGAAATCGCATATTGCACCCGCGAAGGAATGGGCCTATGTTGCATAAGATAGTGGCAGGCTTTTTGATTGCCTGTTTTTTGTGCAAAAGGGGAGGGTGGACGTCGATTGGTGATCGGCATGGATAGGACCGCGTGAGTCAGGAAACCAAGACCATGGAGCGCAGGGCAGGCGTCGGCGGAGCGGCGCCGGCGGCGATGCTCAATGGCCTGCCGCATCCGGTTCTGATGATCGGAGCCGGTCTCGATATCGAATACGCCAACTCGGCGGCGGAAGATTTCTTCCAGGCCAGCGCCGCCTATCTGTGCCGGCGGACGCTGGATGCCGTGGTCGCCTTCGGCAGCCCGTTGCTGGCGCTGGTCGGGCAGGTCCAGCGCGACGGCAATGCGGTGAACGAATACGGCGTCGACCTCGGATCGCCGAGGACCCTGTCGAACCAGCTCGTGGATATCTATGTGGGGCCGCTGCCGGAGATGCCGGGCAGCACCCTGGTGATGCTGCAGCAGCGCACCATGGCGCAGATGATCGAACGCCAGCTCACCCATCGCGGCGCGGCGCGCACGGTCTCCGGCATGGCGGCCGTCCTGGCCCATGAGATCAAGAACCCGCTGTCGGGCATTCGCGGCGCCGCCCAGTTGCTGGAGAGCTCGCTTCCCGATTCCGACCGCGCGCTGTCCCAGCTCATCTGCGCCGAATCCGACCGCATCTGCGGGCTGGTCGACGAGATGGAGGTGTTCGGGGACGAGCGGCCGCTGGCGCGCGAGCCGGTGAACATCCACGATGTACTGGATCATGTGCGCCAGATCGCCCGCACCGGCTTTGCAAGCCACCTCAAGATCGTCGAGCAGTACGACCCCTCGCTGCCGGCGATTCCCGGCAACCGGGACATGCTGATCCAGGCCTTTCTCAATCTGGTCAAGAACGCCGCCGAGGCCATAGACGAGGACGGCGCGGACGGGCAGATCACGCTCCGCACCGCCTTCCGCCCCGGGGTACGGCTGTCGGTTCCGGGCTCCGCGCAACGAGTCGGGCTGCCGCTGCTGATCTCGATCGAGGACAACGGCCGGGGCGTACCGGACGACCTGCGCCAGCATCTCTTCGACCCGTTCGTGACCACCAAGCAATCCGGCACCGGGCTCGGATTGGCGCTGGTGGCCAAGATCATCGGCGATCATGGCGGCATCATCGAGTTCGATTCGCGACCGCGCTCGACCGTGTTCCGCGCCTTTATGCCGATGCAGGACACGGCAGCCGACCGCCAACGCAACGAGGGTTGAACCGCCATGGTCAGGGGCAACATACTGATCGCAGACGACGATGCGGCCATTCGCACCGTGCTCAATCAGGCGCTGGCGCGCGCCGGCTATTCGCCCCGCGCCACCGGAAACGCCGCCACCCTCTGGCAGTGGATATCGCAGGGGCAGGGGGACCTGGTCATCACCGACGTGGTGATGCCGGACGAGAACGCCTTCGATCTGCTGCCCCGGGTCAAGAAGCTGCGGCCCGATCTCCCCGTGATCGTCATGAGCGCCCAGAACACGCTGATGACCGCGATCACCGCGGCCGAACGCGGAGCCTACGAATATCTGCCCAAGCCGTTCGATCTCAACGAGCTGGTGGCCGTGGTCTCGCGGGCGCTCACCGAGCCGCGCAAGCAGCCGACCAAGCGGACCAGCGCTCAGGAGTCGGACGAGCTGCCGTTGATCGGCCGCTCGCCGGCGATGCAGGAGATCTACCGGGTCCTGGCGCGGCTGACGCAGACCGATCTGACGGTGATGATCACCGGCGAATCGGGGACCGGCAAGGAGCTGGTCGCCCGTGCCCTGCACGACTATGGCAAGCGCCGGAACGGCCCGTTCGTGGCCGTGAACATGGCGGCGATCCCGCGCGAGCTGATCGAATCGGAGCTGTTCGGGCACGAGAAGGGCGCCTTCACCGGCGCCCAGAACCGCCAGCACGGCCGCTTCGAGCAGGCCGAGGGCGGGACCCTGTTTCTCGACGAGATCGGCGACATGCCGATGGAGGCGCAGACGCGGCTGCTGCGGGTGCTGCAGGAGGGCGAATACACGACCGTGGGCGGGCGCACGCCGATCAAGACCAATGTCCGCATCATCGCCGCGACCAACCGGGATCTGCAGCAGCAGATCGACCAGGGCCTGTTCCGCGAGGACCTGTTCTACCGGATCAATGTGGTTCCGCTGCGGCTGCCGCCCCTGCGCGAGCGGCTCCAGGACGTGCCCGACCTGGTGCGGCATTTCCTGGCCGGGGCGGAGAAGCAGGGTCTGCCGGCCAAGAACATCGAGAGCGCGGCGATCGAGCTGCTGAAGCGCTACCACTGGCCCGGAAACGTCCGGGAGCTGGAGAATCTGGTGCGCCGGCTGACCGCGCTCTATGCCCAGGACACGATCACCGCCGATCTGGTGGACGCGGAGCTCGCCTCCAGCCGGAGCCCGGCGCTCGACGGCTCGGCCGACCAGCCCTTCGACCTGGAACAGTCGGTGGAGCGCTATCTGGCGGAGCATTTCGCACAGTATGGCAGCGGTCTGCCGCCGCCGGGCCTCTATCAGCGCATCCTGCGCCAGGTCGAGGCGCCGCTGGTCACGGCCGCTCTGACGGCGACGCGCGGCAACCAGATCCGCGCCTCGGAGCTGCTGGGGGTCAACCGCAACACCCTGCGCAAGAAGATCCGCGACCTGGAAATCAAGGTGATGCGGTCGCCGCGCTAGCAGGCGGTTGAAAAAGGCTCTAGCCGCTTCAGCCCCGCCCAAAGGCGTGGCCCTTTGGCCACAATGTCGCCAAATTGCGACAGTGTTGTACTATTGCCACAGACCAGCCCGCCGGCATCTTCCTGCGGATGTGGTAGGGCAGCCCGATTTCGGGCGGGAGGCAAACGAATCGTGTCCGGCGCATCCGATACCGCCAAGACGACGACCAACGAAGAACGCACCGAGAGCCGGACCACATCGAGGAGGCTTTTCCTCTTCGGGTTGGTGACGGTCGTCGCGTCGCTGCTGTCGGGCCTGGCCACCTACCTGATCCTGACCGGCCTGACGAGCATCGTGCCCACCCACGAGGTCGTGGTGACCATGCTGCTGGTCAATGGCGTGCTTGTGCTCGCCATGATCGCCATGATCGCCATTCAGGTCGTCGCGCTCTGGCGGGCCCGGCGGCGTCAGGCCGCCGGCGCGCAGCTGCATGTGCGGATCGTCGGCCTGTTCAGCATCATCGCGGTGCTGCCGGCCATCGCCCTGGCTATCTTCGCCAGCGTGTCGCTCGACCGCGGTCTCGACCACTGGTTCTCCAGCCGCACCAAATCGATCATCGAGAACTCCATCACCGTGGCGACGGCCTATCTCAGGGAGCATGGACAGGTGATCCGCGCCGACGTGGTTTCGATGGCCGCGGACATCGATCAGGCGGTGGCCCTGGTGGAGACCAGCCCGCAGCAGTTCGGCCGGTTCCTGACCGCTCAGGCGGCGATCCGCTCGATTCCCGGCGCCTATCTGATTGACGGCAAGAGCAAGCTCCTGGCGACGACCGGCGCCCTCAACGACAAGCCGTTCGAGCCGCCGCCGCCGAAAGCGATCGAGGTTGCGCAGGAGGGAAAGGCGGTCGTCATCGCGCCCGGCAAGGCCAACAAGGTCGGCGCGATCATGAAGCTTCAGAACTACAACGACACCTATCTCTATATCATCCGGCCGGTGAACCCGCGGGTCCTGCAGCATCTGCGCCAGACCCGCGCCAGCGTGGTCGAATACAAGAAGCTCGAGCAGCGCCGTACCGGCGTGCAGGTCGCCTTCGCCATGATGTATCTGGCGATTGCGCTGACGCTGCTGCTCGCCGCCATCTGGCTGGGCCTGTGGTTCTCCAATCGGCTGGTGGCGCCGATCAGGCGCCTCATCGCCGCCGCCCAGGAAGTGTCGCAGGGCAATCTGAACGTGCAGGTCGGCATCAAGGCCAGCCAGGGAGACCTCGGTCACCTCGGCGCGACCTTCAACGACATGACCTCGGAGTTGCGCAGCCAGCGTGACGACCTGATCACCGCGAACACCCAGCTCGACGACCGGCGCCGTTTCACCGAGGCCGTGCTGTCGGGCGTCACCGCCGGCGTGATCGGCGTCGATGCCCAGGGGCAGGTGACCCTGACCAACCCGTCCGCGGAGGACCTGCTCGGCAACCCGAAAAAGCGGCTGGTCGGCCAGCCGCTGGAGACGGCGGTGCCCGAGTTCGAGGCCCTGTTCGCGAAGGCCCGCAAGCAGCGGGGCCGGCCGGTGCACGACCACGTGCATCTGATCCGGGACTCCGGCGAGCATACCTTCGCCGTCCGGGTCACGACCGAACGCGCCGACGACGAGGCCCATGGGTTCGTGATCACCTTCGACGACATCACCGAGCTGGTGGTCGCGCAGCGGACCTCCGCCTGGGCCGACGTGGCACGCCGCATCGCCCATGAGATCAAGAATCCGCTGACGCCGATCCAGCTCTCCGCGGAGCGCATCAAGCGCAAATACGGCGATTCCATCACCAAGGACCGGGAGATTTTCGATCAATGCACCGAGACCATCATCCGGCAGGTCGGCGACATCGGCCGCATGGTGGACGAATTTTCCTCCTTTGCGCGCATGCCCAAGCCGGTGATGGAGAAGAACGACATTCGCGAGATCGTCCGCGACGCCGTCTTCCTGTTCCATGTCGGCAACCCCGAGATCAGGTTCAAGACGGATCTGCCCGCAGACCCGGTCGTGTCGCTGTGCGATCGCAGGTTGCTCTCCCAGGCGGTCACCAATCTGGTGAAGAACGCAACCGAGGCGATCGATAGCCTGCGGGAAACGGTCAACGGCGAGGAGTATTCGGGGCTCATCACCGCGCGCGTGCGCACCCGCAAGGGCCGTTTCACGATCGAGGTGGAGGACAACGGACCGGGTCTGCCTAAAGAGGGCCGGAATCGGCTTGTCGAGCCCTACAGGACCACCCGGACCAAGGGCACCGGCCTCGGCCTGGCGATCGTGCAGAAGGTCACCGAGCAGCACGGCGGCACGCTGCAGCTGCGCGACGCCGCGTCGGACGTCGGCGAGAGCGGTGCTTGCATCCGTCTCGAGTTCCCGCTGGCCGCTGCGGCCGATGAGAGCGCGGACGCGCCCAAGGGACAGGACGATCGCACGGCCGAAGACGACCGCGACGCCTCGCCCGGGACGTCTGAGAGCAAGAACCGGCAGCGCGGCAAGCGCGCCAGACAGGGAGCCAGCCATGGCGTCTGACATTCTCGTTGTCGACGACGAGTCCGACATTCGCGAGTTGATTTCGGGCATCCTGGAGGACGAGGGCTACGAAACGCGGCTCGCCAAGGACAGCGACGAGGCGCTGGCGGCCATCGAGGAGCGCCGGCCGACCCTGGTGGTGCTGGACATCTGGCTTCAGGGCAGCAAGCTCGACGGCCTGGAGGTGCTGGACCAGATCAAGAAGACGCATCCAGATCTGGCCGTCGTCATCATCTCGGGCCACGGCAATATCGAGACTGCCGTCGCCGCCATCAGGCGCGGCGCCTACGACTATATCGAGAAGCCGTTCAAGGCCGACCGGCTGGTGCTGGTGACGGCGCGGGCGCTGGAGGCGAGCAAGCTCAAGAGGGAGGTCCGCGACCTCAAGGAGCGCACCACACAGAGCAGCGAGATGATCGGCCGATCGGGCGCCATGAACCAACTGCGCCAAGCGATCGAAAAGGTCGCGCCAACCAACAGCCGGGTGATGATCGTCGGGCCGTCGGGATCGGGCAAGGAGCTGGCGGCGCGCGTTATCCACGACAAGTCGGCCCGCAAGAGCGGCCCCTTCGTGGTCGTCAACGCCGCGGCCATGGCGCCAGACCGCGTTGAAATCGAGATGTTTGGCACCGAGGAGGGCAGCAGCAGCCAGCGCAAGGTCGGAGCCCTGGAGGAAGCCCATGGCGGCACTCTCTATATCGATGAAGTGGCCGACATGCCGGTGGAGACGCAAAGCAAGGTGCTCCGGGTCCTCGTGGAGCAGAGGTTTCAGCGGGTCGGCGGCGGCCCCAGGGTCTCGGTGGACGTCCGCATCATCTCCTCGACCAGCCGCAATCTGGATCGGGAGATGGCGGCCGGCGCCTTCCGTGAGGACTTGTTCCACCGCTTGAGCGTGGTTCCGATCTCAGTGCCCTCGCTGGTCGAACGCCGCGACGACATCCCGGAGCTCGTCCGCTTCTTCGTCAAGCATCTGACGATGGCGTCGGGGCTGCCGCTGCGCCGCGTCGGCGACGACGCCATCGCCGTGCTGCAGGCGCAGGATTGGCCGGGAAATGTCCGCCAACTGCGGAACAATGTGGAGCGGCTGCTGATTCTCAGCGGCGGCGAGCCGGACACGATCATAACGGCGGAGATGCTGCCCAGCGAAATCGGCGACGCCATGCCAGTTTCGATGAATGGCGGCGGCGAGCATCTCATGTCCCTGCCGCTGCGCGATGCGCGGGAGAGCTTCGAGCGCGAATATCTGGCGGCGCAGATCAACCGGTTCGGCGGCAACATCTCGCGCACGGCGGAGTTCGTCGGCATGGAACGATCCGCGCTGCACCGCAAGCTGCGCTCGCTTGGCATTTCCTCCGCCGAACGTTAACGGCAACACCTGCAGAGCTGTCTGTGCACAGCCGCCAATTAGATGGCTCACAGAGCGTCCGCGCTGCGCTATTACTGGACGCGGGGCGCCTTTTGATATCGCCATTCATAAAAGGCCAGGAACATGAAGGTCCTTATCTGCGGGGCCGGCCAGGTCGGGTTCGGCATCGCCGAGCGGCTCTCGGCGGAAGACATTGACGTTTCGGTCATCGACAACGCGGCCGATCTGGTCCAGCGCGTAAGCGACATTCTCGACGTTCGTGGCTTCGTCGGCCACGGCTCACACCCGGACGTCCTCGCTCAGGCCGGGGCGGACGATGCCGACATGATCATCGCCGTGACCCGCTATGACGAAGTCAATATGGTGGCCTGCGAAGTCGCCCATGCCGTCTTCAACATCCCGACCAAGATCGCCAGGGTGCGGGCTCAGGGCTACCTGCAGCCGCACTGGCGTCACATGTTCTCCCGCGATCATCTGCCGATCGACGTCATCATCTCGCCCGAGATCGAGGTCGGCGACATGGTGCTGCGGCGTCTCAGCCTGCCCGGCGCGTTCGAAACCGTGAGTTTCGCTGAAGGGACCGTCACCGCTGTCGGCGTCGTCTGCGAGGAAGACTGTCCGCTCATTGACACGCCGCTCGTTCAGCTCACCGAGCTGTTCCCGGATCTGGCCGTCGTCATTGTTGCCGTGCAACGGGAGGGGCGCCTGTTCGTGCCCCACGGCGGCGACCAGCTGCTCGCCGGCGACGAGGTCTATTTCGTGGCCCGGACCGATCAGGTGTCCAGGACACTGACGATTTTCGGCCTGGATCGGAAGCCGGCGCAGCGCGTGGTGATCGCTGGGGGTGGCAATATAGGCCTGTATGTGGCGACGAGGCTGGAGGAGCTGGACAACAAGACACGGATCAAGTTGGTCGAGACCGAACGTGAACGGGCCGTGGAGATCGCCGAGGAACTGAAGCGCAGCGTCGTGCTCCACGGCAGCAGCCTGGACGAGGAAATCCTGCGGGAAGCCGATATCGGCAACGCCGATACGATGCTCGCCCTCACCAACAACGACCAGGCCAACATCCTGACCTGCGTTATGGCCAAGCGGCTGGGCTGCGAGCGCAGCCTGTGCTTGCTGAACACGGCCGGCTACGGCTCCATCGTCCGCTCGCTGGGAATCGACGCCGATGTGAACCCGCGCACGATCACGGTGTCGCGCGTGCTCCAGCACATCCGCCGCGGCCGCATCCGCGGTGTTCATACGATCCATAATGGGGCAGGGGAGATGATCGAGGCCGAGGCGCTCGAGACCTCCACGCTTGTGGGTCAGCCGCTGCGCGAGCTGGAACTTCCTCCAAGCATGCGGATCGGGGCGATCGTGCGTGACGGCGAGGTGTCCATTCCCGACGGCGATACCAGGATCAAAGCCCATGACCGTGTGGTGATCTTTGCCACCGCCGACACCGTGAAGGACGTGGAGCACATGTTCCGCGTCAGCCTCGAATTCTTCTGACGGTCCATGCCCGCAAACGCCGTTTTCCACCTCGCAGGCTGGGTGCTGCTGGCACTCGCGGTGCTGATGCTGCTGCCGGCAGCCGTGGCGCTGGCGACCGATCCGCTTCCGATTGTCCAGGCCTTCGTCTATCCCGCAGTGTCCGTGGCCTTCATCGGCGGCGCCATGGTCTTGGCCTTTCGCGAATCCAGCACCGAGTTCGGCCGCTGGCAAAGCCTGCTGTTCATGGCATTCGTGTGGACCGCGATTCCGGTCGCCGCCGCGCTGCCCTTCTATGCGGCCGGGTATCCCAAGACCGCGGTTGCCGCGTTCTTCGAGGCAACCTCCGGATTCACGACGACCGGCGCCACGGCGATCGTCGATCTGGCGCAGACGCCAAAGGGTATCATCGTCTGGCGGGCCGTGCTGCAATGGGCGGGAGGGCTTGCCACGCTGGTGGCCCTGGTCACCATCCTCAGCCCGCTCGTCGGATCCGAGCTGCTGGACCGGCAA
>JANQFX010000003.1 GCA_028277725.1 Thiohalocapsa sp. | reverse complement strand
GCGATCGAGGTGCCGAGCAGATAGACGCCCTCATAGAGCGCGTTGGCGCGGAACATGGGGAACACGAAGTCGCGCACGAACTCCTCGCGCAAATCCTCGATGCGGATGTCGCTGATGCCGAGCAGCTCGGCCTTGGCCCGCGCCGGCTCAAGCTCCTCGCCCTGGCCGAGATCGGCGGTGAAGGTCACCACCTCGCAGCCATAGGTTTCCTGCAGCCATTTCAGGATGATCGAGGTGTCGAGCCCGCCCGAATAGGCGAGCACGACCTTGCGTATGTTGCTCGTCGCGGCCATGTTTGCGGCTGTCCCTTCAGGGTCGGCGTCCGCGCGCACTATAGGCATGGCGCGAGACCCGGCAAGACACTGCGTGGTTCCGATGCCCAAGCTCGACTTCTGGTATGAATTCGCCTCCACCTACAGCTATCTCACGGTGATGCGCATCGAGGCGTTGGCGCGAGAAGCCGGCGTGGCGCTCGCCTGGCGGCCGTTCCTGCTCGGGCCGATCTTCCAGGAGCAGGGCTGGGACACCTCGCCGTTCAACATTTACCCGGCCAAGGGGCGGCACATGGTGCGCGATATGGAGCGGCTCACCGCGGCGCGCGGGCTCCCCTTCAAGATGCCCCACCCCTTCCCGCAGAACGGCTTGCCGGCGGCGCGGCTGGCGGTGATCGGCGCGGCGGAGGGCTGGGGGCCGGCCTTCTCCAAGGCCGTGTTCGCGGCCGAGTTCGGCGCCGGCGCGCAGATCGCCGATACCCAGGTTCTGGCCGCCTGCCTGAAGCAGGCAGGCGCCGACCCGGCTGCCGAGCTGCCCCGCATCGAGGAGGCGGGCATCAAGGCGCTGCTGCGGGTGCAGACGGAGGAGGCGAAGGCGCAAGGGGTGTTCGGCGCGCCGAGCTTCGTCTGTGCCGACGGCGAGCTGTTCTGGGGCGACGACCGGCTGGAGCAGGCGCTCGACTGGGCGCGCAGGACGGCGGACGCGGAAGAGGGCGAGGGCGCGGAGGGGTCACAGGCGCCACAGGAGTCAGAGGCGGAAGGCGCGGGGCCCAACCCCGCACAGCCCACCGGTTGAGGGGGATGAGGCGGGGATAAGCTCTTGACCTTAAGCTGCCTTGAGCCGCTCCAGTTCTTCCTCGAACTCGAAGCGCAATTGCGCCCCTTCGTCCTCTGGCAGGGCAAAGCTCATCTGCGGGAAGATGGTGCGGTAGAGCGAAAGCGTCGCGGAATCCCAAGGCATGCGACCCGCAGCCCGCGCCTCGGTGAGAATCTTGTGCAGCCGCCGCCGCACGCGCTCGGGATCGGGCGTGTAAACCGGCGTCGGCGCGTTCTCGTCGAACAGCTCCGGCTGATCGTCGCCGAAGAGGTCTCCCTGGTCACGCGGCATTGATCGCTCCCTCAGGCGCGTGCGAATCACTGTTGAATCTTGCGAAGATTGTCGAACGAAGGCGAGCCTTAGTGGCTAATTATCCCCGGCGTCGTCAGCCTCTTCAGCCTGAGCCGCCGCCTCCGCGTCGTCCAGTTTCTGTTTGGTCAACAAAGGACCGTCGCAAATGCGGTTCAACAGGTTGGCCTGTTGGGGCTCCAGGGCGATGAGGCGCCCCAGAACGTTAAGCAGGTCCAGGAGGTCGGTGGTGTAGTCGGCGGGCCAGCCGTCGGGCTGAATTTCGCCCAGAGGCGATGGCGGCCTGCGGTCGCCGATCAGGGGCCGGCTGCGGTCCGCCTTGCGGTAGCTGAACCACTGCCGCAACACGTTCATGCCCGAGACCTCATAGGCCCACATCTCGGGCGTCACGTTTTCCACGTACCCCTTGCCGACGCGCAGCCGGTGCTTGGCCGCGTCGTAGTCCATATCCACCGGCAGGTGATCGCCCGGAATGCCCCCGCCCTCCGGGATATAGGGCGCTTCGGCCTTGGGCAGCCGCGGCGCTTGTTTCGGCCGGCCGGCGTCGGGGTCGGCGAAACGTTCGCCGTAACAATGGAGCCAGACGACCTCGCTTCCGAGGGCTGCGGCCTCGGCGAACAGACCGCCGTCGGCGGTGAGGGGCACGCGCAGGCCGGGCTGCACGAGGTCGGCCGCAAACCGCTCCGTGAAGGCCGAGTGCGCCATGACGGCGGCGAGATAGGCCATCACGTCTTCGGCAGAGATCGGCTTGTTGTAGGTGTCCGCAAGGACCTCCAGCAGCGTCGGCGAAATATTCGGGTCCGTCGCTGCGCTATTCCGCCAAAGCGGATACACGCGACCAACGCGGCCATGGTAGTGGTCATGATCGGGGATTTGATTGGTTAAGGAAATTGCTGGTCCCGAAGTCGTTCTTGCGTGGTCAAGCCCTGTCAGAAATATCTGTTTCCCTGAATAAGAACCCCAGAGCTTAGGATTGGGACGGTTGATTAGCCGATTGTCTGGAACAATCCATTGCCGGTCGAATGACCGGAATCCATAACGAGTCGGTTTGACGACAGCCTCCTTGTCGTCCTTTACCGCATCCGAGCGGTACTCGTGCCCTGCCAGACCCGCTTTCAATTTCTTTGCGGCAGTCCTGTCACCGCTCAGATGCGGATGGAAAAGCAACTCCTGCTTTGCCGCGTCCTTTTCGCCAGTCAGTTGCGACCAGCGCGCCTCAAGCGACTTGGCGTCCGGCGCAATGACCCAAGTGCGGCCCGGCATGACACCCAAGCCGTTGTAAAGGAACAGATCCTCAAGTGCCGGATACTCTGCCCATGCCCCCGTAGCGGCCGGAAGAAACGGCTCGCGCCAGCCGGACGAGCATTCGAGCCATCCAGCACTGCCGAGCGACAAGGATTGAAGGGCACCAAACTTCTGCTCGCGGCTGCCCCATGGGAGTTGACGGAAATAGACCCGCGCAGGTTCTTCGCGCGGCTTTTCCAGTTTTCGCGCTGCCAAGACAATACAAACCGGCTGCTGCACGGCCTGAAAAATACGGGTGTTCACGGCAGGTTGTTGACCCTCGGGCGAACAGTCGATGACCCAGATTTCCGAGCAGGTGCGGCGCAAATCGTCGCGCATCTTTTGAAAGCCCAAGCCATTCAAGAAGCCCGCGACACTGATGAAACAGACGATGCCTTCCTCGTCCTTTTCCTCCAAACCGGTGGAGTCCTTGAGGCCAGAACCAAAAACCTTCCACGTGGCCCAGCGCCAGAAATAGACATAGAGGTTCTTGAGATGGTGCGTTTGTGCGCCGACACCCCAATCCACCGGTGCCGTCCAACGCTCCATAGGCGCTTCGCGGCCCTCGCTTCCCTCTTCAATCCATCCGCCCATTCCGCCGGCCTGATTCTTGTAGGGCGGATTGCCGATGACCACGGTGATAGGTTGGGTCTTTTTGATGGTGTTGGCGTCATGGCGGGACTTGGCGACAGGCTGCATCACCTGCGGGAACCAGTCCTCCTCGACGAAGGGGTCGCCCAGCGTATCTGTGATGAACAGGTTGAGTTCGGGTGCGGCAGTCACAGGCTCCTTCGGCGTCTGCATCAGCGCCTGCATTTCGGCCATGACCCGAAGCTGCGCCACCGCGAAAGGTCCGAATTGCATTTCGAAGCCGATAACGCGCTCTGCTGCCGCCTCGATGGCGCCGGGTACGGCGCCCGGGCCTTGATCCTCAGCCACAGTCGAGGCGATCCGCCGCAGTACGCCGAGCAGGAACGTTCCGGTACCCACTGCCGGGTCAGCCACCGTCACATCCGAAGAGGCAAAGCCAGTCGACCTGTCGAACAGCGGGCCGCGCAGGGCTTCGTCAACGAGGCCGACCATCGCGGTCACGACTTCCGGCGGGGTATAGTAGGAACCGGTCAATTTGCGTAAATCGTTATCGTAGACCTCAAGGAAATCCTCGTAGAAATAGAGCCAGGCGTCAGGATCGTCCTTGCTGATCGCCGGCCACTGGACGGCTTCGAGCACGCGCGTCAGTGTGCCCAGCGACGTTTTCAGCGAGTCCTGGTTCGCCGCGTCATCGGTCAGGAGTCCGAGCGCCGTGCCGATCAGGGAGTTCGTCTCCCTGAGATCATGGGCGGCGCTGTGAATCCCTTCCGCCAAGGAGATGTTGCGGGCGCGAGCCACCAGCAGGCCGAAGGTGACCGCTTGCGCGTAGCCGTCCGCGAACTGCGCATCGTTCGCCTCTGGAAACAGGAGCTTCCGCCAGTCCTTGGCGAGCGCGGTCAGGCTCTCGCTCCCCTGCGCCATCTGCTCGATGACCTCGTCCCGCAACAGGCGGCACAGGCGTGCGCAGACTCTGGCCAGCGCCCTGGCATTGCGCGGCGGGATCGGGCTCCATCTGAGGAAATCGCTGACGAGCGGCAGCAGCGCCGGCGGGGCCTCCAGCTTGGCGCCGGAAGTTTCGATATCGCCGTCGAGCGGGACGATCTTCCCCTCGAGCTCACCGTCGCGCCACAGGCTGAAGGCGTTGCCGTCGGTGTAGATCAGGTTGGGCAGCGCCTTGAGCTTGCTCCACTGATCCTTGTCGTGCTCATCCTTGAACTTGCGGGGATCGGCCCCTTTGCCGGGCGCCTTCACCTCGATGAAGCCGACCAGCGCCTTGTTCACCGTGACGGCGAAGTCGGGCCGCGTTTTCAGATCGGCCAGGGACGTTTCACCGACAAGGTGGACCGCGTTAGCGGGAAACCCGCCTGCTTCTGCCAAGTCTTGGATAAGGGTCTCGAGCGGTCCGCGAAGCTGGTCTTCCGGCGCGCCGCTGATAGCCGGGCTTGTCAGCTTCGACTTGGCGTCGGCACCGAAGGCCGAGACCGCGGCAGCGACCACGTCATCCACGGCTGCCGCCCTCCGAATAGGCATTTCGGAGTTCCAGCAAATAGTGCGCAAATAGTTCCTGCATTGAAGGATCGGAGGGCTGCGCTGAGAATCAGATTAGAAACCCTACTCAGCGCCTTGACGCTTGTGAAGCTGCCCCCCTTCCCCCTCGACCGACCGGCCCGCTTGCCGTAAGACAGCTCACACACGGCCAACCATCGCAAAGGACCACACCCCATGGAGACCTGGCGGGTTTATCTCTCGGGCGAGATTCACACCGACTGGCGGGCCCGGATCGAGGCGGGCGCGCGCGAGGCCGGTCTGCCGGTGACCTTCGCCGCGCCGGTGACCGACCATGGCGCGTCGGACGATTGCGGCGTGGCGATCTTAGGCGCGGAGGACAAGCCCTTCTGGAAGGACCACAAGGGCGCCAAGCTCAACGCCATCCGCACCCGCACCCTGATCGGGCACAGCGACATCGTGGTGGTGCGCTTCGGCGACCAGTACCGGCAGTGGAACGCGGCCTTCGATGCGGGCTATGCGGCGGCGCTGGGCAAGCCGCTGATCGTGTTGCACGACGCCAGCCTCACCCATGCGCTGAAGGAGGTGGACGGCGCCGCGCTGGCCGTTGCCGAGACGCCGGAGCAGGTGGTGGCGCTGCTGGCCTATGCGATCACCGGCACGCTCGACGCCCGCTCCGCGCGCGATGCTGCCGAGTAGGGCGCATTCCGAAAACCGTTCCCCACTTATCGGACCATGCTTTAGCAGGTTGCGGACTTATAAGTGCGCAGCCACAGCCTGATGGCAGCGCGCTTCGAGCCCTCTTCTCCGCAACTCCGCGCCGCAGCGAATGCCCCCTCTCGGAAATTCATTGATATTAGCCAAGAATCATATTAGTGAAAACTTATATGTTTGAGTCTCGTGAGGACAAGGAGATGGAATTTGTCGAAGCTCTCGGAGCGTCCTTTCGGGAGGTTGTTAGCGGTGAACGCGAAGGCGCCCGGACCTACATCGTGCGTGTAAGTCGCCACTACCCGACGACCCCGGCAGATTTGTGGAGTGCTTTGACGGACAAGGCGCGCGTGCAGCGCTGGTTCGCGAAGGTTGCGGGCGATTTCAAACAGGGCGGGCGCTTCTCGATAGAAGGCAATGCGGACGGTGATATTGTCGTCTGCGAACCGCCCAGACAATTGGCTCTTACCTGGGAGTTCGGGGGAAATACCAGTTGGGTCAATGTCACAATCCAGCCGTCAGACGAAGGCGCGCTTCTGACCCTCGAACATGAGCATCCGACGGACCCAGAAAGCCAGGCACATTGGGATCGATACGGCCCCGGCGCGACCGGTGTCGGGTGGGAGCTGGCCATGCTGGGGCTGGGAATGCACCTGTCCGGCGACGGGACATCGACCATCGAGGCCGGAGAAGCCTGGGCGGTGAGCGCGACAGGCAAGGCCACATTGCGTGGATGGGCCGAAGCATGGGGCAAGGCCCACGCCGAAACCGGAACAGACCCGCAGATCGCTAAGGAAACCGCAGAACGCACCGCTGCGTTCTACACTGGCGAGGACCAATGAACGCCTTTGATGTGCTGTCCGACCCCGTGCGCCGGAGAACCCTGGAGCTGATCTCACAGAAAGAACATGCGTCAGGTGAAATCGTTGAAGTCGTTGAGGCCGAGTTTGGCAT
>JANQFX010000006.1 GCA_028277725.1 Thiohalocapsa sp. | reverse complement strand
CGTCAACAACGTCCGGTTCCGCAACGGAGAGCAAGTCGTCGATCAGCAAGACAGGGTCGCCGCCTGAGTGGCGGTACACCAGATTTGACAATAACTCTCTTGCAGACGAAAGGCCCGAGACCGACCGGCCGGACTGACACGGCCGAGGGCTCGCAGGCCGACTCTGGTGCCGACGTTGGGGCTGACGTTGGGACCGACGTTGGGACCGACTCAGGGGCGGCGGTCGGAGTCGGCGTCGGAAATGCGCACCTGCTGCGCCTTGGCCACGTCGTCCCCGGTCGGACTGCTCGCGTCCTCCATGTCCGGGCCCTGCCGACCACTGCTGGTCACCAGATAGACACCGATACCGATCATCGCGATGAAGGCTAGGACGAGGACGATGTTGGTCATCAACATGGGTCACCTGTAGGGTCTGGGATGAAGGCCACTAGTCTAGCAACCCGGCGCCCCATCGGCGGGACGACTCCCAGCGGAAATCCTACTGGATCACCTCGATGCGGTCGCCCACGCGTAGCCTGGAGTAGACGAACCTGGCGTCCGCATGTCGCAGCCGGACACAGCCGTGGGAGGCATGGTCGTTGGGCACGTAGCCCTCGTGGATCCAATAGGGGCCCTTGAATTGGATCGCATAGGGCATGGGTGTGGGCCAGTCGAAGTAGTTCGTGTAACTGCCGGAACGTTTGTCGATGTCCTTTGCGGTGACAAGGAACTCGCCCTTGGGCGTCGGATGCTCCGGCGCGCCGGCAGAGATCTTGCCGGACCAAACCATGCGATCGTCCTCGTAGTACTCGAAGCGCCGATCTCCAAGCTTGATGTGTAGCCGACGGCTGTCGGCCGTGGGCAGGTCCGATGGATCGGGCGGTGGAGGATGGACCTCCTGGGAGACGGGTGCGAGCTGCGACTCGCGCTGGGCAGCCTCCGAGACGTTGGCGGCGAGTGCGGTGGCGTTCTGCTCGACGGCCCCCGCAGCTGTCGCAACGACGGTCTGGTTCTGGGGCGCATCCCCGAGCACGAGATCCTCGGGCAGCTCCGGGTAGGGCTGGCCGGCGCATCCGAAGGCGAACAGCGGCACCAGGGGAATCAACAGTCTTTTCATATCCATCGTCATGCGTCTCATGGGGTCAGCGCTGCGGGTCGTCGCCAGGCCGTATCGATCGGTCAAGCAACGCACGAAACGGCACGGGCCGGCATGCCGATGCTCCGATTTGCGCAATGATTCTTGTTCGGCCCATGAACAGAGTCGGTCTCCGGCGGGCAAGTCCGCGCGCACTGTTGCTGCGGTTCTCGGTAGCGACTGACGAACAGCGGCGTCGAAACGTCAAGCCGACTTAACGTCCAGTTTGGTTGACAAACATCAAACCACGCCACTCGGATTTGCAGATAATGCGGACCATGCAAATGCGAGCACACCCCCCGCGGGCCGCCGGCCTACGCCCGGCCAACTCCGGCAGGCGCATCCAGCGAGAGCGTCGGACCATCGCCGCGATGATGGCGATCTATTGCCGTGATCATCACAAAGGTCAGGCGCCGAATGAGTGCTGCGACGACTGCGCCAAGCTGCTGCGCTACGCCCACCAGCGGCTCGATGTCTGCGTCTTCGGCGAGTCCAAGAGCGCCTGCAACGACTGCACCACCCATTGCTACAGCCCGACCATGCGCGGCCGCATCACCGAGGTCATGCGCTATGCCGGGCCGCGCATGCCACGCCGGCACCCTCTGCTCGGCCTCATGCATTTTCTCGACCGGCTGCGCACCCGATTCTGAACCACCGGGTCGACAGGCGCTAGCCTCCCCATCCGTCACCTCATCCAATCGGTGGCACGCCGATCAGCCAGCGATGCAACACCAGCAGGAAGGCGACATAGACCGTGAGCCCGCCCGTGAGCGCAATGAGGTCGTTCCACCGACCTGCGGGCGCGCCGGGCGTCGGTAGCGGCTCCCGCCGCTTCAGGGAGATGATGTCGGCGACGGCCCAAGCCAGACACCCACCAAACAGCAACAAGTCGGCGAGCGTCCCGAGGAAAAGGACGAGGCCCAGGATCAGAAGTGGCATGGCAAGGCCTCGAGTGGATACATAGGCGGGGCTCAAACAGAAAATGGCGCGGCCGGCGGTCGTCGCAACCCCACGGCCAAGGTCGATATCGCCTAGACGCGCTGTCGGTCACCGCTCCGCCGTCGCGACGGATGAGTGTTCGGCGAGCGAATCTGACCGCCCTGGATCACGCGCGCTGGCTTGCGGCCAGGCGCTCAGAATGGCCTGCACGACGGTGGCGAGCGGAATAGCGAAGAACACGCCCCAGAAGCCCCAGATGCCGCCGAACACCAGGATCGCAACAATGATGGCCACCGGGTGCAGATTGACCACTTCCGAGAACAGAAGCGGCACCAACACGTTGCCATCCAAGGCCTGGACGACCAGATAGGCGACCGTCAACCACAGCAACTGCGGCCCCCACCCCCACTGGAACCAGGCGATCAGCACCACCGGCACGGTCACCACCGACGCGCCGATATAGGGGATGATGACCGACAGGCCGACGAGCAAGGCCAACAGCATGGCGTAGTTGAGCCCGAAGGCCGAGAACACGGCGAAGCTCACCGCCCAGACGATGAGGATCTCCCAGAACTTGCCGCGCACGTAGTTCGAGATCTGCCGGTCGACGTCCGCCCAAACGGTCCCGGCGACCGCCCGATGGCGCGGCAAGTAGCGCCGGAACCAGCCCAGGATCAGGTGCTTGTCCTTCAAGAAGAAGAACACGAGCATGGGCATCAGGATCAAGTACACCAGCAGTGTGATGACGCCCACCAGGGACGAGACCGACGCACTCAACAGGCGCTGCCCATGGCCGACGACCTCCTGGCGCATAGCCTCCATGGCCGCGTCGATCTGCCCCGCACTCACCAGGTCCGGGTAGCGCTGCGGCAGCGTCAGCAGCTCCAACTGGCCGGTGCTGAGCATCTGCGGCAGTTGCTGAATCAGGTCCGACACCTGCCGATAGAGGAGCGGCAACACCCCGACGAGTACCGCGACCACGAAGGCGACGAAGAGTAGAAAGACTACGATGACCGCCGCCAGTCGCGGCCAGCCGCGGCGCTCCAGCATCAGCACCACCCCCTCCAGCAGATAGGCAATGACGATGCTCGCAAGCACGGGCATCAGCATTTGACCGAACAGCAGGACGACCGCGAAGAGCCCTGCGACGATGACCGCCAGGACGATCACCTGCGGGTCCGAGAAGTGCTGGCGGAACCAGTCCGCCACGACGCGCAGGGGGCCGGGCGGCCTGCGCGTGGGCGCCCCGGGCTTGCCCTGGGGTTTGGTACTTGCGGAAGTGGCTGTCATGCGCGGCGAGTCATGCGTGGGGACGGCGAACTCGACCCGGCACAGTCAACAGGAACCGACGTGTAGGAGCCGCGGTAGGGCCCGCAGCCGCGTCTTTTCGGGCCGCCGAGCTACTCCTTGGGCGTCCGCAGCGCCTCGTAGCGCGTCGCGAACAACGTCTCCAACTCATCGATCACCGCTTGCGCCTCGCGCCCCTGGAGCGCGTGCGCGGCCATCAGTGCCGAGGTCTCATGGAGCATTGTACCCCCGTCCAGCATGGGATAGCTGCGGCGCAGACGCTTGATGGCAGCGACGACGCTCTCCTCGGCCGGCCGCGGCTCCAGGCTGGCTGCTGGGATTGGGTTGTCGGGATCGCCCTCGGCGCCCCCGTCACCGGCCCCGGGCCGATCGCCACGGTCCTGCAGGAACTCCGCGAACGCGAGCAGATTCTCCCGGGAACCGGCACCGAGCGCCCGAAAAGCCCTCAGCAGGCGACGCTCGTCCGCGGACAGCCCGGCGAACATGCCAGCGGGCATCATGGCCAGACCGCCCGCTGCCCGCGGCTACCCGATCTGCACCCGCCGCGGCCTCGCATCGTCGGCTCAGGCCACATCATGCGAGCCATGGTCCCGGCAATAGGCGCGCGCGAACTCGAGCAACTCCTCCATTACGCGCAGCTTGAACTTCTGCTTCTGGTGCACGAAAGAGAACGGCCGAACCAGGGGTGGGTCCAAATCGAGCGCAACGAGCGTACCCAGCTTCAGCTCCTTCTGCACGGTCGCCCGTGAGACGACGGACACTCCCATGCCCGCTTCCACCGCGCCCTTCACCGCCTCGGGACTACCGAGTTCCATGGAGACCTTGAGCCCCGCCGCACAGTCCGGCAGGCCGTCCAAGTAATCATTGATGACATCTCGGGTGCCCGAGCCCTCCTCCCGACAAATGAAGGGATAGTCGAGCAACGCGCTGAAATGGATCTTGCCCGCGCGCGCGAGCGCGTGCTCCTTGGGCACGATGGCAACGAGGTGATCCTGCTTGCAGGTCGCGACCACTAGGTTCTTGTTGCCAATGCTCGACTCGACCACACCGAGGTCGATGGCGTTGCTCTCCACCATCGCGACGATGCCGTCGCTGTTGGACACCTTGAGGTGGATGGCGACCTCCGGATAGCGCGCGTTGAAGTCGCCGAGCAGGGTCGGGAGCATGTAGTCGGCGATGGTCGTGCTGGCGCCGATGGTCAGCGCACCGCCGATCTCGCCGGTCAGCTCGCGGACGCCGTTCTCCATCTCACTGTAGAGCTCGAAGATGCGATCGGCGTACTCGAAGACCCTCCGTCCCGCGTCCGTCAGGCTGATGCGGTTGTGGGCACGGTCGAAGAGTCGGGTGTTGAAGTGCTCCTCCAACTGGCGCACCTGGAATGTGACCGCCGGCTGGGTCATGTGCAGCGACTCCGCCGCCTTGGTGAAATTCAGCATCCGCGCCACGGTGTGGAACACCTGCAACCTGCGATCGGCCATCGGGGTTGACCTCGAAATCTGAGACGCGGCGTAGCGGCCACCGCGCAGAAAAAATGCGCACACCGAGAGCCGTCAGGGACATGGCCGCACGGCCCGGTCGCGGCGGCGTCAGCCGTGAGCACGGTCATGCGCCGATAAACCAGCTTTATAGCACAACCACCGCGCCCAGAATCAATTTATGTACAGAAATCAGTGTTTTTCCGCACTTCCCCTGTTCAAGCGGCACACCGGATGCAGACCCCGGCGCGGGCAATCTGTTGCGATTTCAACAAAGCCGTGCATATTCACAACAAAGCACTGGAAAAACGCCACACGATGGCGTATCTTTGCCACCGCAGGTGAACTTCCACCACAGGCGCGCCATCCCAAGACGACAAGACGATCCAGAGGACCAGTCGATGATGCACCGCCAGCCACACACGATCACACCCGTCGTCGCATGCATGGCCGCGGCCTTCGGTCTGGGGGCGGGCAGCCAGGCCCTCGCATCGGGTTTCGCGGTGCCCGAGTTGTCCACCGCGGGCATCGGCACGGCCAACGCCCTGGTCGCGAACCCGGACGAGCGCGGCGCCATCGTCTACAACCCCGCGGCGATGGCCTTCCATGACCAGAGCACGCTGAACCTGGGGACGCTGTTCATCAGCCCGGACTTCAGCGTCGACATTCCCGGCGGGGGCGGCGATAGCCAGGGCGCAGACTGGCTCGTGGCGCCCATGATCCAGGCCGCCCTTCGCATCAACGAGCGCTGGTCCGCCGGGCTCGGCGTTACCGCGCCGTTCGGGCTGGAGACACGCTGGCCCCTGAATACCTTCCCGCAGCTGACCGGCACGGCCCAGCTCCCGCCGCCGCCCTTTGGTCCGGGCGGCAGCATCCCGCTCAGCCCGCAACCGACGCAGAGCAAGCTCGAGATCCTCGACTTTACGCCCACCGCAACCTACGCCATCACCCCCGAGTTCGCCGTCTCCGCCGGCGTCGACATCTACTGGGCCAAGACCGCAGAGCTCAACTCGTCGCTGACACAACTGGAGGGCGACGGCAGCGGATTCGGCTTCAATCTGAGCGCGATGTATGTGAAGGACCGGTTCAGCGCCGGCATCAACTTCCACTCGGCATCCACGGTCAACATCGATGGCTATTACTCGGCCCTGAATCCGACGCTGGTCGCCCTCGGCGCCCTTCCTCCGAGTCAAACGGCCGAAATGGACCTCAACCTCCCCTGGCGACTGCAACTCGGCGTGCGCTACGAGGTCCTCGAGGACAAGGTTGCCGTGGAACTCGACTGGACGCGCACCGGCTGGAGCGAGTTCGAGGAGATCAAGGTCACCGGAGACATCGCCGGTGCTACGCTGATCAATGATCAGAACCAGTGGGACGACGCCAATGCCATCCGGCTGGGCGCCACCTATAACCTCACCGACGCGACCCAGCTGCGGCTCGGCTACTCCTACGACGAAACCGGCCAGCCCGACCAGTACTTCAGCGCCCGGGTGCCGGATAACGACCGCAACCTGTTCGGCATCGGCGTTGCCCACAAACTCGGGAATGGCTGGCAGCTGGAGGCCGGTTACATGTACGTCCGCTTCGACGACCGCAACTATCGCGCCGACCGCGCCTACGACCTGCGCGAGCCCGCCGAAGTGAACGGCACCAGCGCGCTGGACGGCGACTACGAGGCGAGCGCGCACCTGGTCGGAATCGAGGTGAGCAAGGGCTTCGACTTGTTCTGATCTACGCGCGGCGTGCGCCCGACGAGGCCCGCCGCGCTCCTTCCCCCAAGGCGCGGCGCCAGTCGCGCACTTTTCAGGGCCGCCCCACTCTTGGGGATGGCCCTTTTTTTTCGCCAGTCCAGTTATACCCGTCACACACAGGTTATCGGTCGCGATGCACGCCCCTCGCACCCGAGCGCTGCGTTACGCCTCCTCGCCATAGTGAGGCTATGACTCGTCGGCGTGCCTTGCTCTCGGGCACGAG
>JANQFX010000038.1 GCA_028277725.1 Thiohalocapsa sp. | reverse complement strand
GGCCTCGGAGTCGGTCGTCGAGGTTGCCTATACCCTGGGTGAACCGATCGGCACCGTATTTTCCATCCGTCGCGACTGGCCGGAGCTCGTGAGCGCCATGGACAAGGCGCTGGCCGCGCTGCCGTCGGCGAGCCTAGAGGACATGCGACAGCGACACCTGTTGCCATCGCCGATGGCGGGCGAGATGCGCCTGAGCTTGGTGGAGCGGGAGTATCTGAAGGGCAAGGGCAACCGCCTGCGCTACTGTTTCAGCCCGCACTGGAGCCCCTACGATGACCAGCAGGCCGGCGAGCATCGAGGGCTGTTCCGTGACTTCGTGGACCTGCTCGCCGCCAAGCTGGGCATCGAGGTGGAGCCGGTGCCATCCGAAACCTGGGAACAGGCGCGGGAAATGGCCCGTGAGCGACACTGTGACTTCGTCACCGGGGCGGTGCGTACACCGTCGCGGGAGGGCTATCTGGATTTCACCGAGCCTTACTACACGCTGACCCACGTGCTCATCGCCGCCGAGGGCAGCGGCTATGTCGGCGGCGTCGATGCCTTTGCCGGCCGCCGTGTTGCCGTGCCGGGGGCCTCGGCGATCGCGGCGCGACTGCGCGCGAGCCATGAGGAGGTCGAGTTCGTCGAGTTCAGCGATCCGGAGCAACTGGTCAACGCCGTGCGCAGCGGCGAGGTCGCGGCCGCCGTCGCGACGCTCGAGCATGCGGCCGAGCTGGTCGATGATGCCGGTGGGCAGTTGCGTATCGTCGGCCAACTCAAGACCCGTTTCGCTGTCGCCGTTGCCACGCGTAATGACGAACCCCTGCTGCGCATGGTCATGGACAAGGCGCTCGCCGCGGTGACGCCGGCGGAGCGCGACGCCATCGAGCTCAGGCAGACCAAGTTCACCATCGAGGAGCGGATCGATCTGACCCGCCTCTGGCAGTTGCTGGGCGTCGGCCTGCTCGTCACGGCCTTCCTGCTCCATCGACAGCGGGAGCTGCAGCGACTGAATCGGGACCTGACCCGGGCGCGGGATGCCGCAAGGGTTGCGGATGCGGCGAAGACCCGGTTTCTGGCCAACATCAGCCACGAGATCCGCACGCCCATGAACGCCATCATGGGTATGGCGCGGCTCTGCCTCGACACAGGTCTCGGCGTCGAGCAGCGTGCCTGGCTCGAGCGCCAGCAGCAGGCGTCACGCTCTTTGCTCGGCCTCATCGACGACCTGCTCGACGTCGCCAGCCTAGAGGCCGGGGGTGTCTCGCTCAAGCGGGCGCCGTTCTCGCTGGACGATGTGCTCGATCGCGTCCAGGGCGTCGTCGACCTGAGCGCGCGCGAGCGCGGGTTGTTGCTGTGGTTCAACCTTGACCCCCAACTGCCGGACACGCTGATCGGCGATGCCCAGCGGCTGGAACAGGTCTTGCTCAACCTGAGCGTGAATGCGGTGAAGTTCACCCGGCGTGGTGAGGTCTGTATCCGGGTGGAGCGCCTCGACGGGGCCTCGCAGGTGGCGGTCGAGCGCAGTCTGGGGCTGCGTTTCTCGGTCAGCGATACCGGCATCGGTGTCGATCCCGACGAGCTGCCACGGCTCTTGGAGCCCTTTGGCCAGGGCGACAGCTCCTCGACCCGCGCCTGCGAGGGCTCGGGCCTCGGACTCAGCATTTGCCGCGACCTGCTCCGACTGATGGGCACTAGTCTTCAGGTGGACAGTGCGCTGGGGCGCGGTAGCCGCTTCTTCTTCGAGCTACACCTGCCACGGCTCGCCGGCGACGCGGCAGCCGATCGGCGGCTGACGCTGGCCGGTGACGCAGCGGAGGCGCTGGTCCTGGATGAGCACGACGGCCGCGGCTCAGCGTTGGTGCGCCAGCTCGAGGCCTTTGGACTGGCAACGACGCGGGTTGCGGGATTCACTGGGGTCCTGACCGAGCTCGACCGGATCACGGAACAGTTGCCAGACGCGGCTGCGGGCGCCGGACCGCGAGCGGTGCTCGTCGCGCTTGAGGCGTCGCCGGAGGCTCTGGAGGCCCTGCGCGATGCCTGCGAGCGCAGCGATGTGCGCCTGGTCGCCTTCGCCGGCGAGGACGAAGCCGGGGGCTCGCCGCTACCCGTGTCCCGGCCGCGGCTGCAATCGGCGCTGCGGCAGGCGCTGGAGGGGCCGGTGGACGAGGTCGCGCTGGCGCCGTCGCCGACGGTGGCCGACCATCGGCTGGCCGGTAGGCGGGTGCTCCTGGCAGAGGACAACGAGGCCAATCGCACCTACGTCAGCGAGTTGCTGCGGCGCGAGGGCTGCGGGGTCGTCTGTGCCGCCGATGGGCTGACCGCGGTGCGCCTTGCCATCGAAGAATCCGTCGAGGTCATCCTGATGGACCTGCAGATGCCGCAGCTCGACGGCCTTGCCGCCGCTCGGCGCATTCGCACGGCGTTGGCAGACGAGGCGCCGCCGATCATCGCGCTGACGGCGCATGCGCATCGGGACGCGGCCGGACTCAGCCTTGAAGCGGGCATGTGCGACCATCTCGTCAAGCCGGTCACGCCGGACGCGCTGAGGGCGGCGCTGGTCCGTGCCCTCGCATTGGCGGGAGGCAGTTTCCCCCTGGTCGAATCGCCATCCACCGACGCTGATGTCGACGTGACGGACCCCGCCGCACTGGTGTCGGAATTGATGACCGGGCTTGCCCGGGCGGCCGGTGACGAGGCCCTGTTCCAGCGGGTCGCTCAGAGTTTTTGCGACGAGCACACCGATGACCCGGCGCGGTTGCACGCCGCGGCCCAAGCGCCGGACCCCGACACCGCGCAGCGCGTGGCACATGCACTCAAGGGCGTCGCGATGCTGGTCGGCGCGAGTGATCTCCAACGGCTGGCCGATCAGGTGCTGCTGGAACTGCGCTGCGGCGGCGACTGGCCGCGTGCGGCGGCGCGACTCGCGGAGCAGCTGGACCATGTCCTGACGGCGCTCCGCGTGCGGCTGACGGCTGCCGAGCAAGAGGTCCCGGAGCGCCCTTGAGTCGGTGTTGCACCTAGGAGCCTGTCCGACTTAGGTTCAGGATTGGGTCTCGGTCGTGTGCTGCTGCGAAAAAAATACACGAAGTGCTTAGCTGAAGGCGAGAATCTGGGG
>JANQFX010000063.1 GCA_028277725.1 Thiohalocapsa sp. | reverse complement strand
GGGCTTGCCGGCTGGATCATCTGGCAGCGTCCGCCACTGATCGCGCCATTGGAGTGGACCATCGAGGCCTCGGAACGGATCGGCGCCGACGGTTCCGTCATCCGCCCCCTGGACGGCGATCGGCTGCGCGCCGAACTGGAGCGGCTGGGCGGCGAGGGGATCGAGGCGCTGACCATCTCGTTCATCAACGCCTACCGGAACGACGCGCATGAGCAGGCGGCGGCGGCGATCGCACGCGACGTCCTGCCCGAGGTGCCGATCTCGCTCTCCTCCGTGGTGCTGCCGGAGATGCAGGAATACGAGCGGGCCTTGACGACCGTCGCCAACTCCTATGTCCGACCCCGTGTTGCCCATTACGTTAGCAACCTGAAGCGGAAGCTGAACGAGATCGGGCTGCAGGCGCAGATGAACCTTTTGCGCTCCGATGCCGGGCTGATGACCTTTGAGAAGGCGGCGGCCCATCCGGTCAACCTGCTGATGTCGGGACCGGCCGGCGGCGTGGCGGGAGCGCTCTGGGTCTGCCGCCAGTCGGGCTTTGAGAACCTGCTGACGATCGATGTCGGCGGCACCTCCACAGACGTCGCCTTGATCGAAAACGGCCAGCCCCGGCTCAGCCGGGAGACCGAATGCGGCGACCTCAAGGTGCGGGCGACCTCGCTGGACATTCGCACCGTCGGGGCAGGCGGCGGCTCCATCGCGGCGGTGCCGGAATTGACCAAGGCGTTGCGGGTGGGACCCCAGTCGGCCGGCGCCATGCCCGGACCCGCCTGCTATGGCAAAGGCGGCACCTTGCCGACCGTGACGGATGCCAACGTCGTGTTGGGCTACCTGCCGGAAGAGCTGCTGGGCGGCGCCATGCGCCTGGACAGGGAGGCCGCGGCCAAGGTGGTGCAGGGCATCGCGGATGCGATCGGCGTTTCCTTGGCGGAGGCCGCGACCGGCATCTATGCCATCGCCAACGAGAACATGATGGGGGCGCTGCGGCTGATCTCCGTGCAGCAGGGCTACGACCCCCGCCAGTTCGCCCTGGTCGCGTTCGGCGGCGCAGGTCCGCTGCATGCCAACGCCTTGGGCCGGCTGCTGCAGTCCTGGCCCGTGATCGTGCCGCCGAGCCCCGGCGTGCTGTGTGCCTTCGGGGATGCGACGACACGGCTCCGGGCCGAGCGCGCACGCTCGGTCACCGCTCCCGTCGACGCCGTGGACGATGCCGGGATCGCTACCCTGCTGGCGGAATTGGCGGCCGAGGTATGCGCCGAACTCGCCTCGGAAGGCGTCGCCGACGCCGATATGGAGATCGGCTTCGAGGCCGGGGTTCGCTACGCCGGGCAGGCCTTCACCGTGACCCTGCCGGTGACCCAGGAGGGATTCGCGAAGGGCGGGCTCGCTCGGTTGGTCGCGGCCTTCGATGCCGAGCACGAGCGTCTCTTCACCTTCCGCCTGGACACGGTGCAGGAGCTGGTGGACTTGCGCGCCACTGCACTGGGCAAGGCCGCCGTCATCAAGCTGGAGGCGATCGCCTCCGGCGATGGCGACCCGTCCGCGGCCAGGCTGCGCGACCACCGCATATGGGTCGACGGGCAGGAACGCGATGCCGTGATCTACGACCGGGCGAAGCTGAGGGCCGGCGACCGGGTCCATGGGCCTGCCATCATCTGCGAGATGGACAGCACCACGTTGGTGCTGCCCGGCCATGCGGCGATCGTGGACCGCTATGGTCTGCTGCTGATCCGCCCCACCGACGCCTGAAAGCGCCAGCCTCAGCCTGATCTTCGGAGCCGACCGCCATGCCCGCCAGGATCGTCGAGACCAGTCCCGCCCCCTTCGCCACCGTCGCGATCGACCCGATTACCCTGGATCTTGTGGAGAATGCGCTACGCAATGCGCGCCACGAGATGGACGCCACCTTGTTCCGAACGGCGATGAGCCCCGGCATCCGCGAGCAGGGCGACGCCTTCCCGCTGATCGCCAACCACGAAGGCAAGATGATCGTCGGGCAGTTCGGCTCGTTCCTGCACGGCTTCCTCTCGGCCTACGAGGGCACCGTCGAGGAGGGCGACGTCATCTGGCTGGCCGACCCTTATTCCTGCGAGGGCGCCATCAGCCACTTGAACGACTGGCTGATCATCCTGCCCATCTACCGCGACGGTCGCCTGATCTCCTGGGCCCTGCATTTCGGCCATCAGACCGATGTCGGCGGCAAGGTGCCGGGCTCGCTACCCACCGACGCCACCAGCGTCTTCCAGGAAGGCATCCGCATTCCGCCCGTGAAGCTTTATCGCCAGGGGGTGCTGAACGAGGATTTGTTGGCGCTGGTTCTGAACAATGTGCGCACGGCGGACTGGTGCCGCTCCGACCTGAACGCCATCGTCGCGTCCTGCCGGATCGCCGGTCGCCGGGTCAACGAGCTGTGCGACCGCTTCGGCGTCGACACCTACGTCTCCGCCGTGAACGAGCTGCTGGACCGCAACCGTCGGGCCATGGCCCAGTTGATCCGCACCAGCATTTCCGAAGAGAAGGTCAGCTTCGAGGACTATGTCTGCGACGACGGGCGCGGCTTTGGCCCCTACAAGATCAAGGCCACCATGTGGCGCGAAGGAGAGAAGGTGATCCTCGACTGGTCGGGCACGGACTACCAGTCGGAAAGCTCGATCAACTTCTATCTCAACGAAAACATGCTGAAGATGTTCTTCGGCATATACATGATCATGGTCTTCGATCCGCAGATTCTCTTCAATGACGGATTCTACGACCTGGTCGAGGTTCGCATCCCCGACGGCACCTTGTTGAAGCCCAGCTTCCCGGCCGCCCTCTCCTGCCGCACCCATGCGCTGGGACGCATCTTCGACGTCCTGGGGGCGCTTCTCGGGCAGCGGACGCCCGAGTTCCTCAATGCCGCCGGCTTCTCCTCATCGCCGCATCTGATGGTGTCGGGCCGCTATCGGGATGACGGGCGCTACTATCAGCTGTTCCAGATCGGCTTCGGCGGCATCCCGGGGCGGCCCTTCGGCGACGGGCCCGACGGCCATTCGCTCTGGCCCAACTTCACCAACGTGCCGAACGAATTCTTGGAGGCCTATTTCCCGCTTCGCATCGAGCGGTACGAGACCATCGCCGACAGCGGCGGGCCGGGCAAGCACCGCGGCGGCAACGGCATCCGGATCGCCTACCGGTTCCTGGAGCCGGGCCGCATTGCGATCCACGACGACCGCTGGTTCACCATGCCCTGGGGCGTCAATGGTGGGCTACCCGGCCAGCGCTCGCGGAAACTGCTGGAGCGGGCGGACGGAACCAGCGAGCGCCTCGCCTCCAAATGCGATGACGTCGAGGTGCTGCCCGGCGATCTGCTGGTCTACGAGACGTGGGGTGGAGGCGGCTGGGGCGATCCCCTGGAGCGCGATGCAGAGCTCGTGGCGTTGGAAGTGAAGCGCGGCCTCCTGACCGGCGAGGGGGCCGCTCGTTACGGCGTGGTGCTGACGCCGTCCGGCGGTGTCGATCAGCGGGCGACCGAGCAACAGCGCGCCGCCTTGGCGGAGGAGCGCGGGCCTCTGGGCGTCTTCGACTTCGGCCCGGACATCCCCGGTTTGCGGGAACGCTGCCTGGCGGACACGGGGTTGCCGCCGCCGCAGCCGCCGCGCTTCGACGCCGGGGCGCCCGCTCCGGAATAAGCCCTAGTGTTTCCTTCTCTGACGGTCCGATCCCGGACCGTCAGCCCGGATCACTAGCTAATCTGGTGCTTTGTGATGCGGCACCAACACGATGAGACGAGCTCAAGCATTGGTGCCGCATCACTAGCAACGGGAGACAGCCATGGCCAAGCGGATCAAAATGATCGTGCCCATTCCGATGGGAGCCGAGGGCATCGCCAACCGTGCTGCCCAGTTGCCGCCGGAGATGGTGCGCCCGGGGTTCCAACCGGAGTTCGCCGCCGTCAGCTGGGGCGCAGCTCTGGGCGACAGCTTCCACGACATGCTGCTGATGGACTGGACCGTGTTCCAGGCCGGCGTCCAGGCGGAGGCGGAGGGCTACGATGCCGTCTGCATCGACACGGTCAGCGACAGCGGGCTGAACGCGCTGCGTTCCCGCCTGACGATTCCCGTGTTCGGGCCGGGGGCCGCCGCGTTTTACGGCGCCTGCCTGCTGGGCCAAAGGTTCAGCATCGTGACCATGTGGCCGCAGTGGATCCCCCTCTACACCAAAATCCTGAAGGAATACGCCCTGGAGCCCCGCTGCGCCTCCATCCGCACCATCGACACAAGGCCCGACCTGACGGAGCTGCTGGAGGGGAAGGAGGAAGTGATCTTCGCCAAGCTGCAAAGCGCGGCGATGCAGGCGGTGTCGGAAGACGGGGCCGACGTCATCGTGCTCGGCTCCACCACCATGCACCAGTCGGCCGGGTACCTGGCGGCCAATCTGCCGGTGCCGGTGATCAATCCCGGTCTCGTCGCTTACAAGCTTTGTGAGACCTTTTTAGATCTCGGTCTTGCTCATTCAAAAAAAGCCTATCCCAGTCCTGAAGTGCCCAAGGATGCTGATGCCCTGAAGGCTGTACCTTTTTGACGGAGGATGACGGACATGACTGCGACACTGCCTTATGAGCACTTTGTCGATATCGTGGTGAAGCGATACTTCGATGCCGTAGACACGAAAGACCTGCCACGCATTCTGGACTGCTTCCTGCCCGATGCCACCTTGCGGGAGATGACGTCCGACACCCTGCACGCGGGACGGGATACCGGCATCCGCGCGATGTTCGAGCGTCTTCTGGCTGACAATCAGCGCATCTGGCACGGCAACTTCGTGCACACCGTCGACCGGGAAGAGGAAGCGATCTGTTCGCAGTTCTCGGTCGAGATCGCGCCCAAGGGGCTCGACCGTGAGCTCCGCTACGAGAACTGCAACCGGTTCTATCTGAAGGACGGCCGCTTCGAGCGGGTCTTCGTCTATATGAGCGGCGAAAACCTTTTGAAGTAGGTGACCATTCGAAACTGCGCGGGCGCAAGCCGGAACAACCGCGAAAACGGACATCAAATCGGGAGGCAGCGATGCAGTATCAGACGACACTCGATCGCGACGGTCTGGTCGACCTTGCGGTCAAACGCTACTTCGGCAGCGTGGATGCCAAGGACATGGACAAGACGCTGGCCTGCTTTCATGAGGAGGCGCTGTTCACGATCCAGACCGCATTCACCACCCATAGCGGCAAGCCCGCCATCCGGCGCATGTTCCAGACCCTCTTCGACAGCTATTCCAGCATCGTTCACCGCGACTTCACCTGCACCGTGGATGCCGCCAATGGGCGCATCACGGCCAGTTTCATCGCGGAACTCGTCGATCGCAACGGCCAGCGCACCTTGCTGGAGAACACCAATTTCTGGCGCGTGCGGGGCGATCGCTTCCAAGAGGTGTACGTGTACATGAGTGGTGCGAACGTCCTGGTCTGACGGGCCCCGTCGGATTCGAACTCATGAACCTGCGACTACACCCGAGGAGGACGACAATGCGGCGCCCGAGCCGAGCACGAAGTCCGCATCATGGGCTCGCGCAATGAGCTACTGAGATTGCTGACGTCTTCAACTGGCGTGGAAACGGCAGAGAACGGCGTTCGCAATTTTGTTCCAGGGTGACGGTCGAAAGCGCTCGGATGTGATGAGATGAGGTTAAGCCGCGCCGTTGGTGCGTCCACGCGAGCGCGGGCGTAGTGGCCCGGCCCAAAAAACTGGCCGGGGCGCTTAGGACGCTGCGAAAAGGCTGTCGGCGATACCGAAGCCGAGATCACCCCGGAAATGCTTGCCGGCGAAATCGATCCTGGCCAGATCCCTGTAGACGGCGTGATGCGTTGTCTCAATCGTGTCAGCGACCGCGACTGGGGCGGCAACCCGTCCGCTCGAAACCACGAAGCGACCGTTCGATGATTGTCCGATGCCTTCCGTGACAAACCGCCCCGTCGCGAGTGCGTCTTCAAGGCCGCTTATTTCTGCGGCAGCTACGGTCTGGGTCTCCGGATAGCCCGCTGCCATGGCAAAGACGGTGCCACTATAACACTCTTCGTGCCAGTCGATCCGGGCCTTATGCAGTGTCCCAGCAATCGTGCATTCTATCAGGTCTGCAAAGTTGGAGCGTAGCAAGGACAGCAGAACAATAAACTCCGGGTTACCCGGTCGAACATTGATCTCGATAAGCTGCGGCTCGCCGTCCACCAGCATCACGCCGAAATAGACGACGCCGCGATACCCATAGCCGCTGCGGTTCATCTGAGCGAGCATCGGCTCGATGATGCGCCGACGCAGTTTCGCTTCCAGATCTTTGGAAAAACCGCGCCCGCAGGCTATCGCCGCGGCGCCGTTGGTGTTGGGGCCATTATCGCCGTCACGAACCGGTTTGTAGTCGCGCACCGGGGGACACAGGACGTATGTTTCGCCGTCCCACAGGACGTGGACCGACGTCTCAAACCCGGATATGCGGCGCTCGACAATAAAACCGGAGGGCTCGCTGGCGGCGAGGAGCGCTTCGAGTTCCTCGTCGACGTCCTTTAACCCTTCACCGAGATCTCCTGGCACCATCGTGCGGCGGTGGGGGTCGTAGATGTAACGGTCCGTCTTAACGACGAATTGTCGCTCTGCGCTCCAGTTGTCTTTCAGGAAGCTCTTTGTCTCCGCCAGGGTGTCGAACAGCAAGCCTTCTGGCGCGGGAACGCCCGCTGACGCGACCAGCTTTTTCATGAGTCCCTTTGAGCCCTCGACTTGCGCGGCGTGGAGGGCGGGTCCGAAAACCGGAATGCCGGCAGCAGCGAGCGCGTCCGCGACGGGCGTCAGCAGGACCTCGGCATCGGTGATGACCATGTGCCGAACGCCTGCCTCCAGCGCCAGTCTGGCCGTCTCCTGCGCGTCGTCTATGCGCGCCGGCACTGTCAATGGAGCCGCGCCCAGAACCGCATTGCCGCCACAATCGAAAAAGCGGACTTCGGACGTACCCAATTCGGTTTTTAACCGCAGAAGACAGGCGTGGTCGCGGGCGCTGCCCGGTCCGTAGACACCGATCATTGTCGTTGTATCTCCCGTTCCGAGTCCTTGCTCGCTTTGTCCGGCGGACGGGACTAGTATTCAACCGTAACCATTGCGGCATTTGTTTTGTCCGTCCGTGGAGGCTATCCCCGGGCGGTGTTTGAGCGCAAGCGAGCGGAGACTGAAATGTCGGACCAGCCGCGCCAGGTAAGCGAACGGGGTTGGTTCGAGGGTCTTTCCGCGGGACTCAAGGGGCAGATCGGCGCGCCCGGTACCGAGGTCTATCGGTCTGGTACTCGTGTCTGGAACCAGCTCGCAAGGCGTCGCAAACCGCTTGCGGTCATCAAGCCAACCGACCAGGACGATGTCGTCCAAACGCTCCGCTGGGCCCGGTCGGAGGGTGTGCGCGTGTCACCCCGATCGGGCGGCCATAGCTTCGACGGCTTTCCTGTTCAGGAAAACACGGTCTTGCTCGATCTGTCCGGCCTGAACGCGGCGCGGCTTGACCGGAACGGTTGGCTGCACGCGGGCCCGGGCGCGCGGATCGAGTCGATCGCCAAGGCGCTCAGTCCGGCAGGCTTCGTGGTGCCCACTGGCGACTGCTCGACCGTCGCGCTCGGTGGTCTGGTGACCGGTGGCGGGTTCGGCTATGCCACGCGGCTGTTCGGAATGACGCTGGACAACCTGAAAGAGGCGACCGTTGTCACCGCGAACGGAGACGTATGCCGGGTCGATGCGAACACCGACCCGGACCTCTTTTGGGCCTGTCGCGGCGGTGGGTCGGTTGCGGGGATCGTGACCGAGTTCGTGCTCGACACCTTTCGTGCCGACCGCGTTACGGTCATCGGCATGGGCTTTGCGTGGGACGCGGTGCGCGATGTTGTCGAGATCTATGATACGACCATGCGCTCGGCCCCGCGTGAGCTTGATCTCAAGCTGAAACTGCGGTCGACTGGTATTGGCCGATTCATGGATACGACGATCGTAGGCCCTGCCGACACGGTTCCGGGCGTTCCCCTGATCCATATCGACGGCCAATTCCTCGGGTCAAAAACCGATGCTGAACCCTTGTTGCGTGCGCTCTTGGAACATGGCGCGCTCCGGCACGCGACGATAGCGGAAGAGGGCTACTTCGACGCGATGATGCATCTATTGCCCTTGCCGACGCTTGCTGAGCCGGCGCCCGAGACTCTGATCCCGCACCGGGTCGCCAGCGATTTCCTTATCCGCAACCTGCGCTCCTCGGACACGGACGCGATCGTCGACTTCATGATGGAGGTTCAGGACGCACCGGATCTAACGGGTGGCGGTCTATTGATTGAACCTGCGGATGGGGTCGTCCATGAGGTGGCACCGGAGGCAACCGCCTTTCCTCACCGCGCCGCACGGCTGGTTTTTGAATGGGAGATGTTCCATCCAATGACTGTGACGCCGGCGGTCAATGCACGGCTTGACGGGCTGCTCGACCTGGCTCGAAAGCGTATGGGGGACGCCTTTTCCGGTGGCCGGTATCTCAACTATGCGGATCGGCTCGATGCGCCATGGAATTGGTGGGGCGGCAACGTCGACCGGCTCGACGCCATCGCCCGACACTACGACCCGGAGGCGCTACTGGTCTCGCGTCTGCGCCCCGCTGCGTAAGACACCTTCAGCACATGTCGCTGCACGCCCGACGACCGAGAAGATGGCCAGAGAGCAGCGATCATATCGCATAGCACCTCTTCGCCGATCCTAGAGCGTGATCCCGAAGAGCTGGCAGACCTTTCGGACAAGATCATGCGGCAAGACAAAGAGAAAGAGAGCGTGATTGCTTCAACCTGAAACAGTCACGCTCTAGCGACCGGCAACGCTCGATGGCGTTTTACCAGCAAGTGGCGGAGAGGGAGGGATTCGAACCCCCGATACGGTTGCCCGTATGCCGCATTTCGAGTGCGGTGCTTTCAACCACTCAGCCACCTCTCCGCGGGTCGC
>JANQFX010000052.1 GCA_028277725.1 Thiohalocapsa sp. | reverse complement strand
GAATAGGGTGACTATTCCGCGTCGTTGTGCCGTGCTGGACGCCCCGCGGGACGCACCCTGACGACCGCCGAACTACTCCATCTAGGATGATGATGGTTCTTGGATTGCGGTTGCCGCAGCTTGCTTGGATCGCCCCGGCATGGTTGTCGCTAGCGCCCGGCCCCGTCGTGGCCAAGCCAGGCTTTCTCGTCGATGCGGGAGAATGGAGTTAGAACAGGTTCTGGAGTAAGTCCTGAAATGAGTATTCGTATCGGTATCAATGGGTTTGGGCGTATGGGGCGGCTCGGGCTGCGGGCCGCTTGGGATCGCGGCGGCGACGCGCCCAGGCTCGAGTTCGTCCACGTCAACGACATCGCCTGCGACGCAACGGGCTCGGCACACCTGCTGGAGTTCGACTCGGTGCACGGGCGCTTCGGGCACGACTGCCGGGCGGAGACGGGCGCAGAGGACAGCGCCATCCTCGTCGACGACACCCGCATCGGCTACAGCAGCCACAAGACCATCGCCGAGACCGACTGGTCCGGCTGCGACATCGTCATCGAGGCCACCGGCAAGCACCACAAGCGGCCGGAGCTATTAAAGGGGTACTTCGAGCAGGGCGTGAAGAAGGTGCTGGTGGCCGCCCCCACCGAAGGCGCGCTGAACATCGTCTACGGCGTCAACCACGACCGCTACGACCCGGCCGAGCATCACCTGGTGACAGCCGCCTCCTGCACCACCAACTGCCTGGCGCCCGTGGTCAAGGTGATGCATGAGCAGGTGGGCATCCTGCACGGCTGCATGACCACCATCCACGACATCACCAACACCCAGCGCATCGTCGACCTGGGCCACAAGGACCTGCGCCGGGCGCGGGCCTGCGGGCAATCGCTGATCCCCACCACCACCGGCTCCGCCAAGGCCATCACCAAGATCTTCCCGGAACTCACCGGCAAGCTGAACGGGCACGCGGTGCGGGTGCCGCTGCTGAACGCATCCCTGACGGACTTCGTCTTCGAGGCGGCGCGCGAGGTCACGGCCGAGGAGATCAACGCCCTGTTCAAGACCGCCGCCACGGGCGAACTGGCCGGTGTCCTGGGTTACGAGGAGCGCCCGCTGGTGTCGGTGGACTACGTCAACGACCCCCGCTCGTCCATTGTCGACGCCCTGTCCACCATGGTCGTGAACGGCACCCAGGTGAAGATCTATGCCTGGTACGACAACGAATGGGGGTATGTGAATCGGATGATGGACATCGCCCGCCTGTTGGCGGGAAGTTTGAAGGATGAAGTTTGACGGGGCGCGGCCTCGACACGGGGTCGCGTGATGCTGTGACGCGGCAAGAAGAGGCTCGCGCAGAGACGCAGAGGCGCAAAGAAAGACTGAGCATTGCTCGAATTCTCCAGCCCGCTTCTCTTGCCCCTCTCTTCTGCTCTGCGTCTTTGCGTCTCTGCGCGAGGTGTTTTTTCTCTTGCCGTCTAAGCGACATGGCACATCGCACCACCTAATTGACGCGCTGCGGAGGCCCCACCCTGCGAAAAAACACCCTATTGCTGCCGCCACCAAGCCGCAACGGACATCCTGCCTCCAGGAGCGGCTGACCGATCTCCAACAAGAGTGCAGCGAATTGATCGCGGTATTGACGGCCATCATCAAGAAGCTCAGGAACTCGAACGCATGAAAGAGCGGTCTTCTCCTTCAAACTTCACACTTCACACTTCACTCTTCAACTACCTGACCGTCACTGCGGGCTACTGGGCCTTCACCATCACCGACGGCGCGATCCGGATGCTGGTGGTGTTGTACTTCCACCAGCTCGGCTATTCGCCGTTCGAGGTCGCGATGCTGTTCCTCTTCTACGAGGTCTTCGGCATCGTGACCAACCTGGTAGGCGGCTGGCTCGGGGCGCGCATCGGGCTCAATCTCACCATGCATATCGGCATGGCCCTGCAGGTGGTGGCCCTGCTGATGCTGACGGTGCCGGACCCCTGGCTGTCGGTGGTCTATGTGATGGCGGCGCAGGCGCTCTCGGGCATCGCCAAGGACCTGAACAAGATGTCCGCGAAGGCCTCGGTGAAGAGCCTGACCGGCGATGGGGCCGGGTCCGAGTCGACGCTGTTCAAGTACGTTGCCGTGCTGACGGGCTCGAAGAACGCGCTCAAGGGCGCTGGCTTCTTCATCGGCGCGGCCCTGCTGCAGTGGATCGGCTTCCGCGGCGCCCTGTTCGTCCTGGCAGGTGTGCTGGCCGTGGTGCTGGTCATCACCGCGCTGCTGCTGCCGTCCGGTGTCGGCAAGCTCAAGGAGAAGGCCAAGTTCACCCAGGTCTTCTCCAATACCCCGGCGGTCAACTGGCTGTCGGCGGCGCGGTTCTTCCTGTTCGGTGCGCGGGACGTCTGGTTCGTCGTGGCCCTGCCGGTGTTCTTGTACGACGTGCTCGGCTGGACCTTCACTGAGGTGGGCGCCTTCCTCGCCGCCTGGGTCATCGGCTACGGCTTCGTGCAGGCGGCGGCGCCGGGGCTGCTGCGACGCGGTCGCAGGGGTGCCGGTCCGGGCGGCGGCACGGCCCGCCTCTGGGCGCTGCTGCTGGCCCTGGTGCCGGCGGGCATCGCCCTGGGCATGATGCAGGGTCCGGCGCTGGCGCCGGACCTCGCGCTCTGGCTGGGCAAACTCACCGGCGTCGACTTCGCCTGGCTCGCCCATGCCTCGGCGGCCGAGGTCCAGGGCGCCGTGCTGGTGGCCGGGCTGGTGCTGTTCGGCATCGTCTTCGCCATCAACTCCGCCGTCCATTCCTACCTGATCCTGGCCTATTCGGACTTCCGAAAGGTGTCCATGAACGTCGGCTTCTACTACATGGCCAACGCCGGCGGGCGCCTCGCCGGGACGGTGCTCTCCGGTCTGGTGTATCAGACCCTGGGGCTGGAGGGCTGTCTGTGGTGGTCGGCCGGGTTCGTGCTCGCCGCCTTCGCGCTGTCTGTCCCCCTGCCCGCGGTCTCCTCATCGGCGTCCGCACCCGAGACCGCCGCGGCCTGAGGCCGGCGTAAGGGTATCGGGTATCGGTCGGGCCTATCACAAGAACACCGACGTAAGAAGAACACGCTCGCCTCGTTGTCGTTGTCGTAATCGTAGTCGCAACCGCCGAGGCTTGAGCACGGGCGTCTCGGCTACCATCCGTTCTCCCCCCAGTCGGCTCCATTTCCGGCCCGATTGCCGACCCGCCCACCGACAGCCGCGAGACCCGAGGAGATGTCCCAGCCCAGTCCAGCAACGCGACGCCCGAATCGCCAGCCGCCCCAAGCCCCGATCGCCGCACGGCCGCGCACTCCGAGCCTGAGCCGCGCTCCGGTGCGGAGACTGATGCTGGGCCTAGCTCTGTTGCTTGTTCTTGCGCCGACGGCGCATGCCGCACTGCCGCTGGCGGTGGACGGCCAGCGGCTGCCGAGCCTGGCGCCGATGCTGGATCGTGTCATGCCCGGCGTGGTCAACATCTCCACGGTGACCCGCCAGCGCATGGCGGATCACCCCCTACTGCGCGACCCCTTCTTCCGGCGCTTCTTCGACATCCCCGGCGGCACGCGGGAGCAGGAGAACCAGAGCCTCGGCTCCGGCGTGATCATCGACGCGAAGCGCCGCCTCATCGTCACCAATCACCACGTGGTTCAGGGCGCCGACGAGATCCGCGCGACCCTGCAGGACGGCCGCCGCATCCAGACCCGGCTGCTGGGCTCGGACCCGGAGACGGACATCGCCGTGCTGCAGGCCGAGCCGGCAGAGTTGACCGACATCGCCTTCGCGGACTCCGACGCCCTCAAGGTGGGCGACTTCGTGGTCGCCATCGGCAGCCCCTTCGGCCTCGCACATACCGTGACCTCCGGCATCGTCAGCGCCCTGGGCCGTACCGGGCTGGGCATCGAGGGCTACGAGAGCTTCATCCAGACCGACGCCTCCATCAATCCGGGCAATTCCGGCGGCCCGCTGGTGAACCTGAACGGCGAACTGGTCGGCATCAACACGGCCATCCTCGCCCCCGGCGGCGGCAACGTCGGCATCGGCTTCGCCATCCCGACCAACATGGCCCGGCTGGTGATCGACCAGATCCTGGAGCACGGCACCGTGCGCCGTGGGCTGTTCGGCGCCGCCGCCCAGGACCTCACGCCCGAGTTCGCCGACGCCCTCGGCACACGCGAGCGCCGCGGCGCCGTCATCTCCGCGGTCGAGCCCGACTCGGCCGCAGAGCGCGCAGGGCTGAAGCCGGGCGACCTGGTGCTCGCGCTGGACCATCGGCCCATCGCCAGCTCGGCGGAGCTGCGCACCCGCCTGGGCCTGCTGCGGGCGGGCACCGAGTTCGAACTGACCGTGCTGCGCCTCGGCCGGCGGCTGACCATCCAGGGCGAGGTGGAGGACCCCTATGCGGACTTCGTGCACGGCGAGCGCATACACCCCCAGCTGGAGGGCGCCCTGCTCGGCGAGGCGATTCGCGTCTCCACGCGGGGCAAGCGGCGGGTCGTA
Source organism: Thiohalocapsa sp. (assembly GCA_028277725.1). GTDB lineage: Bacteria > Pseudomonadota > Gammaproteobacteria > Chromatiales > Chromatiaceae > Thiohalocapsa. The sequence continues at coordinate 13,639 of JANQFX010000052.1, read as the reverse complement.
CAGGTCGGCCCCCTGCGACCGGGGAGCCCTGCCTGGCTCTCGGGCCTGCGCGAGGGCGACCTGGTGCTCGGCGTGAACGGCTACGACATCGGCTCGCTGGACGCGCTGAGGCAAGCCGCGGGTCGGGGGTTCGAGCGCATCCGTGTCCTACGCGAAGGCCAGCTGGTGCTGTTGGCGCGGCGCTGAGGCAGTCCCACCTGCTGGAGCATGAACCAGCTTAGCCTGTTCGACGACGACAACGGCCCGCCCGGTTCGGGTTCGGGCTCGGGCTCGGGCTCGGGCTCGGGCAAGCCATACGCACCAGGGGTCGAGCCGGCATCACCGACGCCGGAGCTCGCCCGCATCGCCGCCGCGCTACCGCACCGCCTGCGTCTCGGGACATCGTCCTGGTCCTTCCCCGGCTGGACCGGCCTGGTCTGGGCGGCCGACACCTCCAAGGCCGTGTTGTCGCGTGACGGCCTCACCGCCTACGCACGCCACCCCCTATTCGGCACTGTCGGGGTGGACAGCGGCTTCTACGCGCCGCTGGACGCCGGCAAACTCGGTCGCTGGGCGGGGCAGGTGCCGGCGGACTTCCGCTTCCTGGTCAAGGCACCGGCCGCGGTTACGCAACGCCATCAGCGGGATCAGGCGGGCCGCTGGCACCCCAACCCGACCTTTCTGAACCCGGATACGGCGCTGCAACAGGCGGTCGAGCCTTACGCCGACGGACTCGACGAGCGGGCCGGGGTGCTGCTGTTCCAGTTCCCGCCCCAGGGCCGGCAGGTCGACGCCCGGCGCTTCGCGGAGGATCTGTATCGATTCCTGCGGCGCCTGCCCGCCGGACCCACCTACGCCGTCGAGCTGCGCGATGCGCACCTCCTGACGCCCGACTTCGCCGCCGCGCTGCATCACGGCGACGCCGTCGCGTCGCTCGTGGCGCACCCGCGCCTGCCACCGCTGCCGCACCAGCAGGCGCTGTTCGACAACCAACACCTGCCGGCACCGCCATCGGGCCCGCTCGTCATCCGCTGGCTGCTGCGCTCCAACCGCGGCTACGAGGAGGCCCGCGACCTATACGGCCCCTTCGATCGGCTGGCGGAGCCGGACCCGGAGACCCGCGCCGCCGTCCTCGCACTGGCGCGCGCGGCGCTCGCGCGGGGCCGCGAGGTCTTCATCATCGTCAACAACAAGGCAGAAGGCTCCTCGCCGCTGAGCGTTCTAGAACTGGCGCGAGGGCTGTCGTCCGACGCCGAGTAGGAGCCCATCTCATTCGATCGAGCGAGGGCGCCAAGTGCTTGCAGATGAGCCAAGTTCTTCGTTGTCGTTGTCGTAATCGAGTATCCGACGTCGATGACGACCGCGACAACGAACGCTGCCCAGCTTGCTCATGCCGCGATCATGCCTCGTCGGCCTGAGGCCAAGCCTCTCTAGGACTTCGCCGGGGTGTTCTCCGGACGCACCCGGCCCCTGTGTTAACCTGCGGGTTTAGACGCATTGGGGGTCATCGAACACCATGGCAGTACGCACGTTCGACTGCGTCGTCATCGGCTCCGGACCGGCGGGCGAAGGTGCCGCCATGAAGCTCGCCAAGGCGGGCCGCAAGGTCGCCGTCATCGAGGCGCACAACCAGGTGGGCGGCGGCTGCACCCACTGGGGCACCATCCCGAGCAAGGCGTTGCGCCACTCCATCCAGATGTTGGCGGACTATCGGCGCAATCCGCTGTTCCACCAGACCCTGGACCAGGTCGACGTCAAGTTCCCCGACCTGCTGCGTGCGGCGGACTCGGTCATCGACCACCAGGTGCGCACCCGCTACCGCTACTACCAGCGCAACCGGGTCGAGGTGGTCTTCGGCAAGGCTCGATTCGCCGATGCGCATCAGGTGGACGTGTTGCGGCCGGACGGCGCCAGCGACGCCCTGCGCGCCGAGCACGTGGTCATCGCCACCGGCTCGCGGCCCTATCACCCGCCGGACGTGGACTTCTCGCACCCGCGGATACTGGACAGCGACACCGTACTCCGTCTGCAGCACACGCCGCTCAGCATGACTATCTACGGCGCGGGCGTCATCGGCTGCGAGTACGCCTCCATCATGAGTTACCTGGACATCAAGGTGAACCTGGTGGACACCCGCGACCGGCTGCTGTCCTTCCTCGACGACGAGATCACCGACGCGCTCAGCTACCACCTGCGCGAGCAGGGTGTCGTCATCCGCCACGACGAGGCCTACGAGGCCGTCGAGCCCGCGGACGACGGCGTGGTGCTGCACTGCCGTTCCGGCAAGAAGCTCAAGACCGACGTGCTGCTCTGGGCCAACGGGCGCACCGGCAACACCGAGAACCTGGGCCTGGAGGCCATCGGGCTCGCACCGAACAAGCGCGGCCAGCTGGAGGTCAACGAGAGCTATCAGACCGAGTTGCCGCACATCTACGCCGTCGGCGACGTCGCCGGCCCGCCGGCCCTGGCCAGCGCCAGCTACGACCAGGGCCGTTTCGTCGGCGCCCACATCGCCGACGGCGAATGCGACTGGAAGCTGATCGAGGAATTCCCCACCGGCATCTACTCGGTGCCGGAAATCAGCTCCGTCGGCAAGAACGAACGCGAACTCACCGCCGCCCAGGTGCCCTACGAGGTCGCCCAGGCGCCCTTCAAGGCCATCGCCCGCGCACAGATCACCGGGCACACCGTCGGCATGCTCAAGATCCTGTTCCACCGCGAAACGCTGGAGATCCTCGGCATCCACTGCTTCGGCGAGCAGGCGTCGGAGATCATCCACATCGGCCAGGCCATCATGCGCCAACCGCCGCCGGCCAACACCATCCAGTACTTCGCCGAGACGACCTTCAACTACCCGACCATGGCGGAGGCCTACCGCGTGGCGGCGCTGAACGGGTTGAACCGGTTGTTCTGACAAGAAAGCCTGTTCACCGACAACATGACGGCGCATCCCTGCGCCGCACGAGGGAGTCTGCCATCCGCAAACTCCCTCTGAGTCCCTTGCGGAGGCGCTCGCCGCGCCGCACGGATGCTTGCGGCGGCACCCGTTGTGTCATGCTGACCACTGGCACGCACAACGACGACACGCCCGATGGAAGTCCCGCTGATCCTGTTGTTGATCCTGATGAACGGCGTCTTCGCCATGTCCGAGATCGCCGTGATCTCGGCGCGGACCTCGCGGCTGCAGGAGCTCGCGGACGGCGGCGACGGCGGCGCGCATCGCGCCCTGGCCCTGAAGGAGCAGCCGGGGCCTTTCCTGTCCACCATCCAGGTCGGCATCACCCTGGTGGGCGTGCTGATGGGTGCGCTCGGGGAGGCCGCGCTGGCGGAGCCGGTGCGCACCATCCTGGCCGGTGTTCCGCTGCTCGCACCCTCGGCGGACTGGCTCGGACTGGTGCTGGTGGTCGCGCTCATCACCTACCTGTCCGTGGTGCTCGGCGAGCTGGTACCGAAACAGCTCGCGCTGCTGGCACCGGAGCGCGTGGCCGCGCTGGTGGCCCGGCCCCTCGGTCTGCTGGCGCGCCTGGCCCTACCCGTGGTGTGGCTGCTGTCGACCACCAGCGGCGCCCTGCTGCGCCTGTTCGGTGCCCGCACCAGCGGAGAACCGCCGGTCACCGACAACGAGATCCGGGTCTTGATGGCCCAGGGTGCCGAGGCCGGCGTGTTCCACCGCAACGAGGGACCGATGGTCTCGAACGTGCTGTACCTGGACGAGCAGCGTATCGGCGCCATCATGACGCCCCGCAACGAGATCGAGGCCCTCGACCTCGACCAGGAACCCGAGGCCCTGCGGCAAAGCCTCGCGGCCCTTGCGCACACCCTGGTGCCGGTCTACCGCGACGACCTCGACCAGCGCCTGCTCGGCGTCCTGCGCCGGGTCGACCTGCTGGCGGACTGCCTGTCGGGAGCGGACCCGAGCGCACCAACCATCGAGGAAATGCTGCGCCCCGCGGTGTTCGTGCCGGAGAGCGTCAGCAGCGCCCAGGTGCTGGAGAGCTTCCGCCAGAACCGCATCAACATGGCGCTGATCGTCGACGAGTATGGCGGCCTGGAGGGCCTGGTGACGCTGGCCGACGTGCTCCAGGCCATTGTCGGCACGCCGCTCGGCGACGATATCGACGACGAGGACGAGGTCATCCGCCGCGCCGACGGTTCCTGGCTGGTCGACGGTGGCCTGCCGCTGGACCGGCTGCGCGCACGGCTCGGACTGGACGAACCCCTGCCGGGCGAGAGCGACGCCCGTTTCCACACCCTCGCCGGTCTGGTCATGCACGCGCTCGGGCACATCCCACGGGCGTCCGACACCGTCGATGCGGCCGGGCTGCGCTTCGAGGTGGTGGATATGGATCAGCAGCGGGTGGACAAGGTGCTGGTGACGCGGATCGATCGTCAGATCGGTGAGGCGTCGCCTCCGGACCGGGAGACTTGAGCGGAGACTTGCCCCGGCAGATGCTCCGGGTCGAGGATCTCAATCTCGGCGAAGGGGCAGTCCTCGGGGAAGGTCTCCCGCGCCAAACCGGTCTCCAATGCTGCCGCCCGTCGGGCCTTCGGGTAGGCGTGACCAATGTACTCCGGCACGAGTCGGCGCAGTGACGGGCTCTGCCGTAGTAGCGAATCGAGCTGATCACGCTGCTCGGTGATGGTCTCCGTCCAGCCGGAAGAACGGCCCTCGGGTTGATAGCGCCATTTCAGCAGGTGCTGCAAGAGCACCTTGAGGCGGCTCTCCAGTTCTCGTCGCTCGCTCGCGCCCAAGGTCTCGATCTCCTCGGCGATGTGTGCCAGATCGGCGACCCCCGCCTGCCCGCTGCGCAGCAACCTCGCCTGTTCCTCAGTCCAGGCATGAAAGTCCCGTTCGTAAAGGCCTTGATTGTGGCTCATGGCATTGATTGGCAGAGCCTCTGCCCAATAGACAGAAGCCACCTCGCGGCGGCTGGGGTGGATCTGGGGCGAACCTTGCTAGCGAACATGGCGCCGACCTGGAGGTCGGCGCTCCCAGGGGTTCGCGATCAGTTCTTGGCCTTGTCGACCAGCTGCTTCTCGCGAATCCAGGGCATCATCTCGCGCAGGCGCTCGCCGACCTGCTCGATCTGGTGCTCCTGGCCAAGGCGACGCATGGCCTTCATGGACGGGGCGCCGGCCTCGCTCTCCAGAATGAACTCCTTGGCGAACTTGCCGGTCTGGATCTCGTTCAGGATGCGCTTCATCTCGGCCTTGGTCTGGTCGGTGATGACGCGCGGACCGCGGGTGAGGTCGCCGTACTCCGCGGTGTTGCTGATGGAGTAGCGCATATTGGCGATGCCGCCCTCGTAGATGAGGTCGACGATCAGCTTGACCTCGTGCAGGCACTCGAAGTACGCCATCTCCGGCTCGTAGCCGGCCTCGGTCAGGGTCTCGAAGCCGGCCTGGATCAGGGCGGTGAGGCCGCCGCAGAGCACGGCCTGCTCGCCGAAGAGGTCGGTCTCGCACTCCTCGCGGAAGCTGGTCTCGATGATGCCGGCACGGCCGCCGCCGTTGGCGCTGGCGTAGGCCATGGCGATGTCGCGCGCGCTGCCGCTGGCGTCCTGGTAGACGGCGATGAGGCTCGGCACGCCGCCGCCCTGGGTGTAGGTGCTGCGCACCAGGTGGCCCGGCCCCTTGGGCGCGATCATGATCACGTCCAGGTCGGCGCGCGGCTCGATGGCGCCGAAGTGGATGTTGAAGCCGTGGGCGAAGGCCAGCGCGGCACCCTGCTTGATGTTCGGCTCGACCTGCTCCTTGTAGAGCGCGGCCTGGTGCTCGTCGGGGGCCAGGATCATGACCACGTCGGCGCCATCCACGGCGGCGGGGATGTCGCGCACCTCGAGCCCGGCGTTGCTGGCCTTGGCGGCGGAGCCGCTACCCGGACGCAGGCCGACCACGACGGAGACGCCGGAGTCCTTCAGGTTGTTGGCGTGGGCATGGCCCTGGGAGCCGTAGCCGATGATGGCGACCTTGCGGCCCTGGATCAGGGACAGGTCGGCGTCTTTGTCGTAATAAACGTTGATGGCCATGGGAGGTCCTTGTTGCGGAAAGGGTGCTGGGGATTCCGAGCGGCGGCGAGCACAACGCGCAAGCTGCGCTCCCGCCGCGGGTGATGGGCACGCTTCGCCTTGCCCATCCTAGGATCCAAGATCGATCGGGCGACTAGATCGTCAGACCTTTGTCACCGCGGGAAATGCCGGTGGGGCCGGAGCGGACCACCTCAGTGATCAACCCCTCGGGCACCGCCTGGATGAAGGCATCGAGCTTCTTGCTGGCGCCGGTCAGTTCGACGACGTAGCTGATGTCGGTCACGTCGATGACCTTGGCGCGAAAGATCTCGGTCAGGCGCTTGAGCTCCTCGCGGTCCGGCCGGGCGGCCTTCAGCTTGATGAGCATCATCTCGCGCTCGATGTGCTCGCCTTCGGCCAGGTCCTGGAGCTTGACCACGTCGATGAGCTTGTTCAGCTGCTTCTTGATCTGCTCGACGATGTCGTCGTTGCCGTTGGTGACCAAGGTCATACGCGAGAGCGTCGGCTCGTCGGTGGGCGCCACCGTGAGCGATTCGATGTTGTAGCCGCGCGCCGAGAACAGCCCGGCGATGCGGGACAGGGCGCCGGATTCGTTCTCGACGAGCATGGAAAGGATGTGTCGCATGGCTGTTTCTTTCCTTCGGGCCTAGGCCAGCTCGCGCTCGGACATGGTGGGCGGCAGTTCCATCTCGTGCTGGCCCTTGCCGGCGGCGATCATCGGGTAGACGTTCTCGGTGGGGTCGACGATGACGTCGAGGAAGACGAAGCGGTCCTTCATGCCGAAGGCCTCGCGCATGGCGCCCTCGAGTTCATCGGGCTTCTCGACGCGCATGCCGACGTGGCCGAAGCTCTCGGCCAGTTGCACGAAGTCAGGCAGGGCGTCGACGTAGGAGTGGGCGTAGCGGCTCTCGTAGAAGAACTCCTGCCACTGCCGCACCATGCCCATGTAGCCGTTGTTGAGCAACAACACCTTGATGGGCAGATCGTACTGCTTGCAGGTGGCCATCTCCTGAATGCACATCAGGATGCTCGCCTCGCCGGAGATGCAGGCCACCTGGGCATCCGGGTGGGCCAGCTGCACGCCCATGGCCGACGGCAGGCCGAAGCCCATGGTGCCGAGGCCACCGGAATTGATCCAGCGCCGCGGCTGGTCGAACGGGTAGAACTGGGCCGCGAACATCTGGTGCTGGCCGACGTCCGAGGTCAGGAACAGCTCGCCGCCGGTGACCTTGTACAGGGTCTCAACGGCGAACTGGGGCTTGATGATCTCGCTGTTGCGGTCGTAGCGCAGGCAGTCCATGCGCTTCCACTCGTCGATCTGCCGCCACCAGGCGGCGAGGGCCTCGCGGTCCGGCGTCGCCGCGGCCTGGTCGCCACGGCCCAGCTCGTCGAGCACCGCCAGCATGTCTTCGAGCACGCTGCTCACCGGGCCGACGATGGGCACGTGTACCTTCACGGTCTTGGAGATCGACGAAGGGTCCACGTCGACGTGGATGATCTCGGCGTGCGGGCAGAAGTGCTCGATCTTGCCCGTGACGCGGTCGTCGAAACGGGCGCCGATGGCGATCAGGCAATCCGTCTCGTGCATGGCCATATTGGCCTCATAGGTCCCGTGCATACCGAGCATGCCGAGGAACTGCTTGTCCGTCATCGGATAGGCGCCGAGGCCCATCAGCGTGCTGGTAATCGGATAGCCGAGCCGCCGCACCAGCTCCGTGAGTGCCGCCGAGGCCTCGCCGAGCACGACGCCGCCGCCGGTGTAGATCATGGGCCGCTTGGCCGCGAGCATGCGCTCCACGGCCTTCTTGATCTGCCCCTGGTGACCGTGCTGCGCCGGGCTGTAGGAGCGCATCGCGATCTCGGCGGGGTAGCGGTACGGGATCTTGACGTTCGGGTCGGTGACGTCCTTCGGGATGTCCACGACCACGGGCCCAGGCCGGCCGCTGCTGGCGATGTAGAAGGCCTTCTTGATGGTCTCCGCCAGGTCTTCGACCCGCTTGACCAGGAAATTGTGCTTTACGCAGGGGCGCGTGATGCCGACCGTGTCCACTTCCTGGAAGGCGTCGCTGCCGATGACCGGCGTCGGCACCTGGCCGGTGATGATCACCATCGGGATCGAGTCCATGTGCGCGGTGGCAATGCCGGTCACGGCGTTGGTGGCGCCGGGCCCGGAGGTCACCAGGCAGACGCCCACCTTACCGGTGGCGCGTGCGTAGCCGTCCGCGGCGTGGGTGGCGCCCTGCTCATGGCGCACCAGGATGTGCTTGATCTCTTCCGAGCGCTTGAACAGCGCGTCGTAGATGTGCAGAACGGCGCCACCCGGGTAACCGAAGACGAACTCGACCCCCTCGTCGATCAACGCCTGAATAGTGATCTCGGCGCCGCTGAGCTGCGTCGTGGTGATTTCCGGGTTGGGGCTGTTGTCCACGGTGGGATGACCTCTGTCGATCGGACGCGACCGGATGCGCCTCGGAGAACTCGGTTGTTGGGCCGCCGGTTCGAATGGGCGGGCCGCAGTGACACGTTCAACCCGCGCCCCGACCATGATCGGAGTGCGGAGATGAGGCCGCGTTGGGTGGCGCCGAATCCGCGCGGTGCCAGGGGCGGAAGCCCCCCAGCGAAACGACAGCGGACGGGGACTCGCCGCCGGTCCTTCTCCAGCCTCGAGCCGAGGTTGCGAAGGACGAAGGTCGGGGCAAGACACGGGCACTTGGCGGGCGCCGGGAAACGCTCGAAAATACGCCATTCCCATGGCCCTGGTCAACAACCTGCGCTGTCCCCCAACGAGCCGCCGCCGACGGCCCCGCCCGAGGCCGAACCCTGGACCATGGGTGACACAGGCGGGCCAGCACGGTCGAGGCACCCGGAGATCACCATGCCCACGCTCATCCTCAAGACCAACGCCCCCCGACCGGCCGATGTCGAGGCACTGCTCCGCGATGCCTCGGCGGCGGTCGCCGAGGCGCTCGGCAAGCCCGAGCGCTACGTCATGGTGCTGCTGGAGCCGGACACCGCCATGTGCTTCGCGGCGGACACCGCGCCCTGCGCCTACCTGGAACTGAAGAGCATCGGTCTCGCGCCGGAGCGGACCGAGGTGCTCTCGGCGACCCTCTGCACCTTCGTTGAGGCCCGCCTCGGCGTGCCGCGGGAGCGGGTCTACATCGAGTTCGCGGACCTGGCACGGGACATGTTCGGCTGGAACGGCTCGACCTTCGCCCAGGGGTAGGTACCCGAGGTCGGGCGCCTGACCTCGGCCAGCCGCGGGACGCGGCCCGCCCCGCCCGACCGCTCTCAGCCGAGTCGCCAGGCCCGAATCGCCTTCAGGTAGTCGGCCAGGTCGAGATCGGCGACAGGACCCAGTCGCAGAGCCAGCGCCGCGTCGACGATGCCGGTCACGGTTGCTCAATCGACCCAGGGTTCGAACCGTCTGCCGTTAAAATGGAAGGTGACGAAATCACCGCGCCCCGGGTCGCGATCCCAGATCACACCCAGCACCAGATCGAGCGGATCACGGAAATAGGTGCTGCCGCTCTCCTGCTCGCTGTCGAGCACAGGTGCGTCGAGCACTGAAACGACCACCGCCGGCTCGCCGTAGCCCGGTACCCTGCCGTTCTTCAGTCCGGGTTTCCAAGTCACCAGATCGCCGGGAGCAAATTGGTGCCTGGCATTCAGCATCGCGAAGCGCTCGCGCAGCACGCCGCCGAGGTCGCCCTCAAGGTCATCCAGCGCGCCCTCGTCGAAGCGCGCCCTCGTCGAACAGATCGGACTGCGCATCTTCGCTCAAGCCAATGCGGCTGAGCAGTTCGCGGGAGGACAGGGGACGATCGTGACGGGACATGGGCGTAACCTCTACCGATTGCTGCAAAGACTAGAACCGTCATTGGAGCAGCCCGATGCGACACGACCTGTCCGGGCACGGAGCTCGTCATGCGCGATCTGCGTCCTGGCTCACGCGTCTTGCCCTTGTCCAGCATGGCGCATGGGTTGACCGTGCGCTCCGCTGGGCGTAGCGTGCCTGTATCTAAATTCGGACTAAATATGGGTGGGTTCGGTGACCGAAGAGATCCTGAGTTTGAGTCAATTCAAAGCTGACACGAGTCGGTTGCTGGACCAGGTGCGCGATGCGCCGGCCACGCTGGTGCTGACTCAGAACGGCCGCGCCCGTGCCGTGGTGCAGGATTACGAGCACTACCAGGCCCGCGAACGCGCCATGTTGATGCTGAAGCTCATGGTCCAGGGCGAGCGGGACATCAGCTCCGGCGACACCCTCCCGCAGGCGGAGGTCTTCGCGCAACTGCGCCAGCAACTGCAAGAGCAGCGCGACGAGCGGGATGGCTGAGCGTGAAGTCCGCTGGACGCGAACCGCTCAGCGCGATCTGAACGCCATCGGCAATTACATTGCCGAGGACAGCACCGACAACGCGCTTGCCGTGCTGGACCGGCTGCAGGGGCGGGCGGAAACGCTTTCAGACAACGCCGAGCGCGGTCGTATGCTGCCGGAACTGCGTGTCGTGGACGTCCATCAGTATCGCGAATTGATCGAGCGGCCCTGGCGCTTGATCTATCGGATCGAGCCCGGTGCGGTGCTTGTCATGGCCGTGCTGGACGGACGGCGGGATTTGCACTCCGTGTTGTTGGAGCGGTTGGTGCGGGCTTGAGCCAGCGGGATCGACTGGCGCTGCGCTAATCGACAAGGCCTCGTCGGTGCGTGCGGCGGGCGTTGCCCTGGGTACGAAGGGTTTATCCGCCACCGGGATTGGGCGACGCTCTGGCTACGGCAGGCAGTGCAGGTTCGCCGATCCGCGACCGCGCGGGCCGGCTCAGCCTGCTGGCGGGGCTTTTGTCGTGGTACGCCGCCACCTCACGCTCAACGCGCTCCGCGCTGGTGCGCCGCCTTGGTTCGAGCCCCTGAATCAGGTGTGTCACGAACGCATAGCGAAGCCTCGCACGCTGGCTTGCCGGACGCGGTCACGACGTATTGCACACACTTGATCTGCCGGACGGAAATAGCATACCCGACGAGTAGCAGGCATTCTGGCAAGCGCTACAGGAGCCGACTGCCTTCACACCGGCTCAGCAGGCACTCGGCGCCCTAATGCGCGGCGAATGAGCAGCGCGCGCTTGCCGCCCGGATAAGGCATCGAGCCACTGCGACGGGCTCGCCCGAGATCGGCGTTCCGCAGCGGCCAGCCGCAGGTCGATGATTTGCAAGCGAACAAGGCGCTGGCGTTCTACCGGCGTTGGAATTTCCGGCCGCTGCCGGGCCACCGCTACCGACTCTTTCTAAGCTGGAGCCACCTCCAGGCCATGGCGACTGGCCGCTGAAGTCCTACGGATCAAGTTCAGGCGACGCATCCGGACGATGCTGCGGCTACGGAACTGCACGTTCGTTGGAACGCGGCCGCGCAGACCGGCGCCGCCTGCCGGTAGTGGTTTTATCCTGGTACGTCCCCGGTTTCCGCACGTCCCAGCTTTCCGCAGTTTCCGGAGCGACAAGGCCCTGCGCGTTCGCTAGACTGGACTAGGTCCGAGACTAAGTTGAGTTGTCCGTCATGAACGAAATCGTCAATGTCCACGAGGCGAAGACTCATTTCTCCAAGCTCTTGGAGAAGGCCCACCAGGGGCAGGAAATCATCGTCGCCAAGGCCGGCAAGCCCTACGCCCGTTTGGTCCCGCTGGCCGACTCGAGGCCGGAACGGCGTCCGGGCCGCCTCGCCGGGCGCGTCGACGATGCATTCTTCGATCCCCTGCCCGAGGATGAGCTCGATGCCTGGGAGGCGTCCTAGTGCGACTGCTCCTGGATACGCATGCGCTACTCTTTCGATCGCATGCTGGCGGCTCAGAGTGAGCAGGACGGCCTGCCGTTGGTCACGCGCGATCCGGCCTTCGAGCTGTTCGGTATCGAGACGCTTTGGTAGGGGCATACGGACATGGCGCAGGATGTCCCCGTCCGCCCTACCCATAGATGCTCGCTGGTGACCGAGATGATCGTTGCGGCGCTCCAGCGCCCCGTGTGCTTTGGACGGTGATGGTGGACGCTGAGCGCAGGTTGCAGGATACCCGGCGCGGGAGCGCCGCCGGTTTTCCGCATCGGCACTGCAGCGCACGCGCAATCAAAGTGCCCGTTCGTCGATCCGCGACCGCGCGCCCAGCTCTCCCTGCCGGCAGTGATCCTATCGTGGTACGTCCCCGGTTTCCCCTGGCATGATGCTGCGCCGCGGAAAGCGATGGTGGAGCGCTCCAGCCCTAAGCTTGGTGCTCAACGCCTTTCCGCGGGAAGTTCCGGTGCTCGATTGAGGCCGACTTGCAGCCAGTAGGGTCCGCTGTGCGGACCATCTGCTTTTAGGCCGATCCCCCGTCGCATCGCTCTTCAGAGACCTGCCCCACGCGAGCCGCTCAAAAATCCGAAGGACTCTTCGCCTCCTTCAAGGTCACGCTGGGCACGGTATGCGTGTAGATCATCGTCGTCTTCACGCTGCTGTGCCCCAACAGCCCCTGGATGGTGCGGATGTCGTAGCTTGCCTGCAACAGGTGCGAGGCGTAGCTGTGCCTCAAGGTATGGGCCAAAGCCCGTTTGGGGATTGCGGCCTCCTGTACCGCCACCTTGAGCGCCTTTTGCAGCGCGCTCTCGTGCAGGTGATAGCGGCGCCGCTCCGAGGTCTTGGGGATCGCGGTCAGCTTGGCCGCGGGGAAGAACCACTGCCAGGCGAACGCCAGCGCCGCCGACTTGGACTTCTGCTCATAGCGGTTGGGCAGGAAGGTGCCGGCGTAACCCGCCGCCAGGTCCGCCCGGTGAATGTCCGCCGCTCTGTCCATCTGAGACCGCAATTCCGGCATCAAGGTCTCGGGCAGGGGCAGTGTCCGGTCCTTTTGACCCTTGCCGTCGTGTACCGTCAACACCCCCATCTCCAGATTGACGTCCTGCACTCGCAGCTTCATGCACTCGAACAGCCGAAGGCCGCAACCGTAGAGAAGCTTGGCCGGCAGATCGAACGGCGGCGCGAGCCGATCGATCAACCGCTTCACCTCATCGCGAGAGAGCACCACCGGCACGTAGGGCCGCTTCTTGGCACGCACGACACCCTCGACCCGACCGAACTCTTTGCCCAGTACATGCCGGAAGACGAACAGCAGGGCATTGAATGCCTGGTTCTGACTCGATGCGGAGACGTGCTTCTCCACCGCAAGATGGGTCAGAAACGCCTTCACGTCGTCCACCGTCAGCGCCGACGGCGGCTTACTGCGGGTAAAGCCCTGCAACTTCCTCGCCCAACTGGTATAGCTCTTTCAGTGTCTTGGCGGAGTATTGGCGGACCGCGATGGCGTCCGACAGTTGACCATACAGCGCCGGCCAATCGTCGGGCACCGCGACGGTCGCAGCGTCCGCAGGCGTCGAAGGGCGAACGTCGCCGGGAGCTGCCTCGGGCGTGGACGAAGACGCCGGCTCAAGCGATGCGCTTGTACGTCTACTCGGCTGCGACGCGTTCGTTGTGGCGACGCGAGTGTTGGGACCAACGGGACCGCCGCGCTCGGGGCCTTGATCATCCTTCCGGCCAAAACCTGACAGAGGGTGCGTGAAATTGGCACCCGAAAACCGGCAGGGGTGGGTCGGCAGAACCCCTGAACTTTCG
>JANQFX010000005.1 GCA_028277725.1 Thiohalocapsa sp. | reverse complement strand
CGCGGCGGCCGTCGCTAGCGCGCATCCCGCGGCCACGGCAGCCGGCGTCGAGATCCTGCGCGCCGGCGGCAACGCCTTCGACGCGGCCGTTGCCGTGAGCGCGGCGCTCGCCGTGGTCGAGCCCTACGGCTCCGGCATCGGCGGCGGCGGTTTCTGGCTGTTGCACCTCGCTGCGGACGGCGGCGGCGCCGGACGCGACGTCATGGTCGACGGCCGCGAGCGCGCACCGCTCGCGGCAACCCGCGACATGTATCTGGACGCCGACGGCCACTTCGTGCCCGAGCGCTCGCTCAATGGCCCGCTCGCGGCCGGCATTCCCGGTTCCCCGGCGGCGTTGGCGCACATCGCCCGCCACTACGGGCGGCTGCCGCTGGCGGCGAGTCTGCTGCCGGCCATTGAGCTGGCGCGCGACGGCTTCGAGGTCGATGCCGTCTACCACCGGCTCGCCAGCTGGCGGCGGGATGTGCTCGCGGCCTCGCCCGCCGCGGCGACGCAGTTCCTGGTCGACGGCGCGGTGCCCGAGGTCGGCACCCGGCTGCGACAGCCGGACCTCGCCGAGACGCTGCGGCGCATCGCCCTCGAGGGCCGCGACGGCTTCTACCAGGGGCCGCTGGCCAGGCAATTGGTCGATGGCGTGCGCGCCGCGGGCGGCATCTGGACCCTGCGGGATCTGGATGAGTATCGCGTGGTGGAACGGGAGCCCGTGGTCGGGCGTTTCGGCGACTGGCGTGTGGTCAGCGCCGCGCCGCCGTCGTCCGGCGGGATCGCGCTGGTGCAGACGCTGAACATGCTGGAGGCGGGCGGCTACCGGGCCCTCGGCCCGGCGGATCGTGTCCACCTGGTCGTCGAGTCCCTGCGCCGCGCCTACCGCGACCGGGCCGAGTTCCTCGGTGACCCGGATCAGGTGAACGTGCCGACTCGTCGCCTGAGCCACCCCTTCTACGCCGCCGGTCTCCTGCGCGACTTCGACCCCACCCGAGCCACGCCCAGCGTCCCCAGCGGCGATGCCAGGCCGCACGGAGCCGACACCACGCACTTCTCCATCCTGGATGCCGACGGCAACCGTGTCGCCGCGACGCTCAGCATCAACTACCCGTTCGGGTCGGGCTTCGTCCCGCCCGGGACCGGCGTGCTGCTGAACGACGAAATGGACGACTTTTCCGCCCAGCCCGGCGTGCCCAACGCCTACGGGCTGGTCGGCGGCGACGCCAACGCCATCGCGCCGGGCAAACGCATGCTCTCCAGCATGAGCCCGACCTTTCTGGAGTCCGACGAGGACGTCGTCATCCTCGGCACCCCCGGCGGCAGCCGCATCATCAGCATGGTCCTGCACGGCATCCTGGCGGCCGCCTCTGGCGAGGGCCGTGCGGCGGACTGGGTTGCCGCCCCGCGCTACCATCACCAGTACCTGCCCGATGAGGTATTGCTGGAGCCGGACGCCCTGAACCCCGAGCTGGCGCATGACCTGCGCGCACGCGGCCACGAGCTGCGCATCGCCGAGCGCCCCTACGGCAACATGCAGCTCGTGCACTGGGACCGCGCTGCCGGGCGTGTGGAGGCTGCGAGCGATCCACGCGGCATCGGCGCGGCGCGGGTCATCGAGTTCCAGGCGCCGGTCGCTCCGGCACCGACATCGAGACCAACACAACACGCGATCGAACCACTGAGAGAGACACCATGAAGACCTTCTTCGTCGCCATGCTGACCTTCTTCATCGCCGGTGCCGCGATGCTGCCCGACACCGCCGACGCCCGCCGCTTCGGCGGCGGCAAGAGCCTCGGCAAGCAATACTCCGCGCCGCGCCAGGCGCAAACGCCGCAGCGCCCGCAGCAGGCCCAGGCCAATAACGCGCGCAACGCCCAGCAGGGTCAGGCCGGCCGGGGTCGCATGGGTTGGCTCGGCCCGCTCGCCGGGCTCGCCGCCGGCGGCCTGCTGGCCTCCCTATTCTTCGGCGGCGCCTTCGAGGGCTTCCAGCCGATGGACTTCATCCTGATCGCCCTGCTCGCCTTCGGCGGCTTCATGCTGTTCCGCATGCTGCGCCGACAGCGCGCGCCGATGCCGGCCGGAGCCGCCGCCGGTGCGGGTGCGGGCCAGCAGCGGGTCGGCCTACCGCCGATGGGGGGGCAGCCAGCCGCGGCCGGCGAGCCCGATCTGCGCCGTCCCGCCGCGGCCGCACCCGGAAGCGCCGAGGCACCGGCCTGGTTCGATGCGGCGAGCTTCGCCGATGGCGCCAAGACCCACTTCATCCGTCTGCAGGCCGCCTGGGACCAGGCCGATTTCCGCGACATCCGCGAGTACACCAGCCCGCAGCTGTTCGCCGAGATCAAGCGCGAGCGTGAGTCCCTGGGCGATGCGCCGAACTTCACCGAGGTGGTCACCCTGAATGCCGAGCTGCTCGGCGTGCAGCGCGACGGCGACCAGGTGGTGGCCAGCGTGCGCTTCACGGGCCTGATCCGTGAAGACGAGCAGGCCCCCGCCAAGCCGTTGGACGAGGTCTGGCACGTCGCGCACGACTGGGCCAGCCCCCAGGGCGATTGGCTCATCAGCGGTATCCAGCAGCAGGGCTGATCGAGCCCGCAATCCGCCGCGCGCCGGTCATCGGCGCAGGCGGACCGTCGTCGAGCCTCCTTTCGGCTGGGCAAAAAGGGTCGCCGCAGGTCGGGCTAAGGTACGAAGCCCGACGCGTCGCGCGCCGTCAACACCTGATCGTCGGGCCTCCTACCGTCGGCCCGACCTACGCAGTGAGCGCGGTTTACGCGGCAAATCCGGGTACCTTCACAATCTCGCAGCGCCGTCCACCGAGGCGACCGCAAGAATCGGTGGACGTCGCTTTCTCTGCGCCTTTGCGTCTCTGCGCGAGAGATCCTTCTCGCGGCTGCAAGAGCCCAATGTCGGGCAGCGCCACGCTGACCCGGACGACGGTTGTATCAGTTGTTCCGAATCTCCACGAAGGTCTGCTGCCGCTATGAGCCGAATCCTCTTCCTCTGCACCGGCAACTACTACCGCAGCCGCTTCGCGGAGCACTACTTCAATCACATCGCCGTCCAGCATGGCCTGTTCTGGCGCGCCGACTCCAAGGCCCTCGCCCGTGATCTGGATGCGACCGGCAACCGCGGCCCGATCTCCCGCTTCGCCTTGGCGGAACTCGAGGCCCGCGGCGTTCCCATGGATGGTGGGCATCGCCGGCCCGCGCAGGTGGAGGCACCGGACTTCGAACGCTATCCGCGGGTCATCGCCTTGAGCCGACTCGAACACGAGCCCATGCTGCAGGAGCACTTCCCGGAGCAACAGGGACGCGTGGAGTTCTGGGAAATCGGCGACCTCCACATCGAGACCCCCGAGCAGGCCATCGCGCGCCTGGCCGATCAACTCGAGGCCATGGTCACGGAACTCGGCGGCACGGGTTGAGCCCGATTCAGCCCAGCACTGGCGCGCGCAAGTCTCGCAACACAACGCCGCCGCGAGCGGCTTCCGGTCCTTGTCCTTGTCCTTGTCGTCATCGTTGTCGGGTACTCGATTACGACAACGACGGCATGCATTACCTGTACAGCGCATCCCGTTCGCCGATCGACCCCAACAACCGCTGGTGCGAGTCTCAATCCGATCGCCGTCCAGCGCATCGATCGGGGCGTCGGCCGGAGGGTCGACCTCCAGGTCGACCCAGGGCGAGGCGGGGTGTCGGCCAGATTTTGGTCGGATCTATCCGAAAGCTGGGGTAACGTCGGGTTATCAGGGTGGTTGGCTCTGATGGGCAATGGTCGGGCCAAGACAGTTTCCCTCTGGGGGGCTCTGTGCGAAGATCGGCGAATGCTCTGAACCTTGGCTTGCCATGATGACCGTCGAACAACTTGAACACGCAGTACAAAGCCTCTCTAGCGAAGAGCTGCGCTCCTTCTCTGACCGGTTTGAGGATTTCTTGGCTGATCGGTGGGACGCTCAAATCGAGCAAGACATCGCAGCGGGCAAGCTGGATGGTGCGGCGGCAAGGGCTGATGAAGACTTCGAGGCAGGGCGCTGCACGCCACTGTGAATCACTTCGCGTCCCCGGAGTTTTGGTTCCACTACCGACAACTGCCACCAGACATCCGATAACTCGCGGACAATAACTTTGACCTTCTCAAGTCCGACCCACGACACCCGTCCCTGCGACTCAACAAGATTGGCGCTCTCTGGTCTGCGCGGGTCGGTCGACGATATCGCGCCCTCGCCAAGGAACGCCCAGAGGGGCTCGTTTGGTTTTGGGTCGGTCCGCACGATCGCTATGATGTTCTGCTGCGGCGCAACTAGCGTATAAGCCCGGAGCATCGGCCTGAGGGTCAACCTCCAAGTCGACCCAGCCCCGGCACGGCACTCAAAGCAGATCGTCCAACGGACTCAATACCCCCTGCGCCGGCTGATTCAGCACATGCGTGTAAACCCTGGTCGTCTCCACGTCCTTGTGCCCGAGCAGCGCCTGGATGGTGCGAATGTCCGTGCCACGCTCCAGCAGGTGCGTCGCGAAGCTGTGGCGAAAGGTATGCGCGCTGACCCGCTTCTCGATACCCGCCAGCCGAACGGCTCGCTTGATGGCCTTGTTCACCACGCTCTGATCGACATGGTGGCGCCGCGTCTTGCCGTCGGCGCGCGGGTCCGGCGAGCGATGGACCGCGGGAAACACATACTGCCACTTCAGCTCTCGCGCGGAATTGGGAGCGCGGCGGGCCAGCGCGTTGGGTAAGTAGACCTCGCCGAACCCCTCGGCGACGTCCTGAGAGTGAATGGCCTCGACCCGGCAAAGGTGCTCCCGCAGCGGCTCAATCAGCTTCACCGGAAAGGTCGTCACCCGGTCCTTGTTGCCCTTGCCGGAACGAACCGTAATCTGTCGATAGCCGAAGTCCACGTCCAGGATCCGCAGGCGTACCGCCTCCGTAATCCTGAGGCCGCTGCCATACAGCAGCCGCACGATCAACCCCGCCTGCCCGTCCAGCAGGGGCAGCACCGCCGCCACCTCTTCCCGCGTCAACACCACCGGTATCCGCGGTGCCTTCGTCGACCGGGCCGCGTCGATGCGCCCTTCCAAGGGTCGCTCCAGCACCCGCTTGTACAAGAACACCAGCGCGTTCATCGCCTGGTTCTGCGTGCTCGCCGCGACATTCGCCTCCTCCGCCAGGTGGCTCAGAAAGGCCTCCACCTCCGGCGCCCCGGCTTTAAGCAGCTCCTCCCGCGAGCGCATGCGATGGAACGTCCCATATCGGGCGATCCAATCGCAGTAGCTGCGCTCCGTGTGAATCGAGTAGTGCTGCCGGCGCATGATCGCTCGCACGTCCTCGAGCAACTTCGACTCCGCCATGTCGAAACACCCCTGCCGATCATCGGCTCCGTGTGTACGCAGCTCCATTGTCGCCCGAAAATCCGCAAAGTATCAACTTATCAAGGCACATTTGCCCTGATAACACCGTCTACACCTCCTTATCAGGCGAATTTGCCCGAAAAGCCGGGAATTATCGACTTATCAGGGCAAACAGGCGTTGCGAAGTGGATTCCGACCGTATTCTTAGGCGCATCCGTGCGAAAACTGGGGTAATATCGGGTTATCAGGGCCGTGGGTTTTGATAAGCAATGGTTAGGCAACCAGAAAAATGGAGCAGATCGCATGAACATTTACTCGAAGTGTCTTGTCTATATCATTGGGTGTGGCGCATTCATTGTTGGCAGTACAAGCCACGCCGCCACTATTTTCACTGAATCCTGGGACGATCCATCAATTATCGGCGGAGCAACATCCACAAACCTTCCGGCTGGATGGTTACGCTTTTCGACTGGAGTAGGTGGAACATCTCAGATATGGCATCCGGAAAGCACAGATCGATTTAAAGAGGCAGACCCTTTGGCATCTCCTGCCGATGGCGATCAAGTGTTATTCCTGACCGAATTAAATACAAACGTATTTAGAATGACTGGCGCCATCATTCAGCCAAACACAACTTATACCCTATCCGCCGCAATTGGAAATGATTTGCTGAGCACAAACAATCAGTACTGGAGTCTACAGCTTTGGACAGATGCCGATATGGACAGAACTTTCACCTGGAATCAAGTCGGTGACGCATTCATTGGACAGGAATTTGGGACAACTGCAACGGCAGTCAATGCATTACCAGGTGATTGGGCGTTGAACACCTTTTCTTTCGATTCTTCAACAGTGCCGAATTTGGTTGGCCAGGAATTGATTGTCTTCCTCAACAATTGGAGCGGCGGTGCCGCTTCTTTTTATGATAATGTCAGCCTATCTGCATCGGCAAATCCTGTGCCTTTGCCGCCGACTGTCATACTGTTTTTATCAGGTTTAGGCGCGCTGGTCGCTGGAAAAGGGGTCGGAAAAGGGGCAGGCTCAATTAATGTCCCAACGACAGCTCACCCTGTGCTTCTCCACCGGCTGACGGTTGCTCAGGGGTCTTGCGCGGCCTGGCCCGCTTTCGCAGTTCGCGTCGCTGCCCAGTCATCGCCTCGATCGCACGATAGAAGCGGTCATTACCGATGGGCTGGCCTTGGTTGAGCGCAAGGCGCAAATCGCCGATCGGCTTGGCGTCGAGCGCGCTGCTGAACAGTTCTCGATAGACGGCGCAGCGCTCGGCTGCGTTGCCACCGAGCGCGAGGTAGAGCGGGTGCGGGGTCAGCAGCGCGTCCGTCTGCCCCAGTGCGTTCGCGCGGTAGCTCGACCACCGATACTCCGCGGGGTCCGACACCATGCTGGCGCACACGGGATTGAGTTCGATGTAGCGCTGACAGAGCAGCAGGTAGGTTTCGGCCTGAATCAGCGAGGATTTGTAGCGGCCATCCCACAGGGTGCCGGTGCGCCCG
>JANQFX010000001.1 GCA_028277725.1 Thiohalocapsa sp. | reverse complement strand
GAGGCACAACGACGCGGAATAGTCACGCTATTCCAAGGAGTTGTAACAAAGCTGGGCGGCCCGCGGGGCGTGCCATGGCGACCGTAGCGCCCATCACCCGATGGGTGATGTCGAATTCTCCATGGAACCGGAAGCAAGTCAGCGCCTTACATCGAAGTCGGCGCGGTCGACTGCTCCATCTAGGTTTAAGGCTTATGCGTCTCGCCATGTGGCCGACAAGACGCCGGGCGACGGCCCTCCCCGGTGCGAGACGCATGCACCGCCGCCGTGCCGGCATGCTGGCGCCGCCCAGGCGACTCATTATCTCAACGGCATGGATGCATCGCGTCCATCGTTGCCCCGCCGAGTTGTGCCCGCGAAGGGCTGGAATGGCAATCGGCTTACGAACGCCTGCATACCCTCCATCCATCGAGCCAGCTGGTGCTTCCTGCTCCGCCAGCGCAGCCGGTACAAGTCCCGGTCCTTCGTCGCCTCCAGGAGATAGTCGTCGCTGGTGACGATCTCGTCGACGAGACCAAGGGACTTCGCCTGTTCGCCGTGCCAGTACTCGCCGCTGGACACCGCATCGACATCCACGTCCTTACGGTACTCCCGGATGAATCCCTTGAACAATTGGTGAATGTCCTCGAGTTGATCGCGCAGCTTGGCGCGGCCGTCATCGGTGTTCTCGCCGAACAGTGTCAACGTGCGCTTGTAGTCCCCGGCGGTATGTAGCTCGAAGTCGATGCCATGCTGCGACAGCCAGCGATGGAAGTTGGGCAGCTGCGCGACGACGCCGATGGAACCAATGATGGCGAAGGGTGCGGCGATGATCCTGTCCGCGACGCAGGCCATCAGGTAGCCACCGCTCGCGGCCACCCGGTCCACCGCGACCGTCAACGGAATACCCCGGCTGCGCAGCCGAAGCAACTGCGACGCGGCCAGCCCGTGCTCGTGCACGGCGCCGCCGGCGTTGTCGAGACGCACCAGGACCTCATCGCCCTCCTCCGCTTCCCGCAGCAACGCCGAGACCAGTTCGCGCAGGCCCGTGACTTCCGTGGCGAGGATGTCGCCATGGAAATCGAGCACGAATACCCGGTGCCGCTCGCCAGCATCGGCCTTGGAACGCGCCTTATCCGCCTTGCGCTCGGCCTTCAGCCAGCGCTTGTAGGCCTTCGGTGGTTGGCTGGCCCGTTTCAGCTCCGCGGCCATGTCCGTGAAACGATCGTTGAGGCTCGTGACCTCGAGATGCCCTTCATCGGCTGGCTGCCCGCCGCCGGCGCCGCGGGCCCGCAATAGGACAAGAAGGAACAGGCCGAGCAGCACCAGCAGCGTCAGCGTCTTGGCGGCGAAGAGTCCATAGTCGATGAGGGCCTGGATCAAGGACATGAGCCTCCTCGGCTCTGCTGTGTCGGCACCGGTGCGGAGTGATGGACGCCGCCGGCGGGCACCGGCGGCATGGAACCATCAAACGGCGATGGGTGCGCGGATCGCGGGGTGGGGATCGTAGCCCGAGATGGCGATGTCGTCGAAGTCGTACTCGAACAACGACGGCGGACGCCGACGCAGGGTCAATCTCGGCAACGGCCGCGGCTCGCGCGCCAGCTGCGCGAGGACGATGTCGTCGGTCAGGTGATTCCGGTACAGATGCAGGTCGCCGAAGCTGTGCACGAACTCCCCAGGTGCCAGATCGCACTGCTGCGCGACCATGTGCGTCAGCAGGGCGTAGCTGGCGATATTGAAGGGCACGCCGAGGAAGAGATCCGCGCTGCGCTGGTAGAGCTGTAGCGACAGGCGACCATTCTGGACATAGAACTGAAACAGGCAGTGGCAGGGCGCGAGCGACATACGCCCGGCCGCGGCGTTGTCCGCGGGTGGCACGCCGGCCTCCGGCAGGTCGGCGGGGTTCCAGGCGGAGACCACCAGCCGCCGCGAATCCGGATCACGCCGGATCAGCTCCACCACCTCCGCGAGCTGGTCGATGCTGCGCCCGTCCGGGGCGGCCCAGCTGCGCCACTGGCGACCATAGATGGGCCCGAGCTCACCGTCTGCCGCGGCCCATTCATCCCAAATGGTCACGCCGCGTTCGTTGAGCCAGTTGTTGTCCGTAGAGCCACGCAGGAACCAGAGCAGTTCCCAGACCACGCTCTTGAGATGCACGCGCTTGGTGGTCAGCAGGGGAAAGCCCTCGGCGAGATCGAAGCGCAACTGGCGGCCGAACACTGAACGTGTTCCAACGCCGGTGCGGTCGGCCTTGTCCGCGCCGTTGTCGATGACGTCCTGAAGCAGGTCGAGATACTGCTGCATGGTGTCGATCAGTAACCGCTCGCGTCGCCCAGGCTCAGCGCCCTTGCCGCTCCGCGCAGGGGTAGAGCCGTGCCATGGCATCGGCGACGACAGTCTCTGCCGGCGCCGACTGCACGGGCGCGCGGCGCAACTCGGCCAGAACCTTCGCCAATGCCGCCTCGACGGGCTCATCGTCGGGCATGCACCAACGCTCCGGTTCATTCGGCCGCTTGCCGACACAGTCGCAGGGGACCGCGTACCACTCGCACATGGCCGCATCCACGCCAAGGTCACCGGCCGCCGTTCCACGCTCGCACGTCGCGACCAGCTGTGCCACCGACGGCCCACCGGCGGACTCGCCCGCAACCGCAGCGGCCGATGTCGCCAGGAACGGGACCAAGAAGCCCACCAACAGCATCAGGCGGACGCAGAGCAGCACTTCCGCCCGGCGCGGGACCCTCCTCTCGAGCGCGATGGACGAGAACGGGTAGACGGTAAGCGCCGGGGGGAGCGTGGTGACTCGCATGTTGGACGGCGGAATGGGGACTTGAATCGGGCGATCGCGAAGTCCGGAGTGTACCCGAAATGGACCGGAGTTCGCCGGCGACACAGCGCCTTCTGGCGGCAGGTCCGCCGACGACGTCTGCGCGGCGGGGCCAACGCGGTTTATGATGTGCGCCCAATTTTCGCCGCTGGAGGCCAACATGCCGTCCGGACATGCCCTGCGCGTCGGACATGTCGTACTCAAGACCCCGGTCACAGGCGCCAGCGTCGGGCGTGGGCCCATGGGCGAAAGCCGTTGTCCAGTCCTCTGCGTGCTCCACTCGTCGATCGTGGCCTGCGTCGGCCATCAGCCGTTTGGAGCCGCCTCTCATGCGCCATCGACACAGCTGGAAACCGGCCCGCGAAACGGTATGGCAATCGGCGAGCGCGGCATTGCCTCAGGATCAGTGCCCGCCGGCGATCGCATTGCGCCGAGCTCGGCCCTGGGGCAGAACGGGCTCAGGACGGGATTCCTCAACACAACCAACCAAGCGTAGGCGCCGAAGCGGGCGCCTGGAGTAGAGATGAAAGATCGAATCATCGCCTTCGTCATGGCCGGCGGCCAAGGCTCGCGGCTGCAGCCGCTGACCGCGGCTCGTTCCAAACCGTCCGTGCCCTTCGGCTCGCGCTACCGGCTCGTAGACTTCGTGCTGAGCAATCTGATCAATTCGCAGATTCGCACGATTTATCTGCTGGTGCAGTACAAGTCGCAGTCGCTCATCGAGCATGTTCGCAAGGCCTGGACCATCTCGCCCCTGCTGAACGACCAGTTCGTCACCGTCGTTCCGCCCCAGATGCGCTACGGTGAATCCTGGTTCCAGGGCACCGCAGACGCGGTGCATCAGAACATCAATCTGATCGAGGAACACGCGCCCGACTACGTGGTCGTTTTCGGTGCCGATCACATCTACCGAATGGACATCCAACAGATGGTGGACTTCCACAAGGAACGAGAGGCCGACGCGACGATTGCCGCGCTACCGGTGCCGCTGAACGATGCCAAGGGGTTCGGCGTCATCGCCGCCGATGAGGAGGGACGCATCGAGGCCTTCCAAGAGAAGCCCGCCAATCCCTCACCGCTGCCCGACGACCCCGACAGCGCCTACGCCTCCATGGGCAACTACGTCTTCAACGCCAAGGTCCTCATCGAAGCCCTGCAGGAGGCACAGCAGGCCGGCGAGACGGACTTCGGGGGCCACGTCCTGCCGCGGATGCTGGAAAAGGGTCGGCGGCTGTTCGCCTACGACTTCGCCGGCAACGTCATCCCCGGTATCAAGCCCTACGAGAAGAAGGTCTACTGGCGGGACGTCGGCACCATCGACGCCTTCTATGCAGCGCACAAGGACGTCCTCGGCGCCGAGCCGGTCTTCGATGCCTTCAACCCGGACTGGCCGATCTACTCCAGCAACTACCAGGGTCCGGTAGCGCGGGTGCTCGACGCCCGGATCGACAACGCGCTTCTCGGTGCCGCGACGGTCGTCCACGAGAATGCCCTGTTGGTCAACTCCATCGTCCGGCGCGAGGCCGTCATCGAGCAGGATGTCCAACTCGAGGACTGCATCGTCATGGACTACGTTCGCGTCGGCGAAGGCTCCCGACTGAAGCGCGTCATTATCGACCGTCACAACGCCATCGAGCCGGGTAGCGTCATCGGCTACGACGCGGAGGAGGATCGCGCGAAGGGCTACACCGTCACCGAGGGTGGCGTGACCGTGGTACCGGCAGGCAGCCCGGGCGTGTTCGCGCGAGGCGGCGGCTACGGCGGCGGCTACTCGGAGTGAGCCCGAACCCCACGGCCCTGAGACGGTAGGTTTGCGTTGGACCCGAGGCCCGTCCGATGCCAAGCCCATGGCCCTGTTCTACGAGTCTCACTGTCCAGGCCGGACGCGGGCGGAATCGCCCGATGCCCCACGGGCACAGGGCCGAAGGCCCCGGATGCACTGCTCTACTCTCAGCGATCCACATCAATGCACAGGCGCTGTGGACAACTCTGTGGAAGAACCATGGGCAACCGCCCTAAGTCGTTGTTCACGTACGCATATCGAGCATCTGACCAGCCGGTATACATGTCCACTTTCTATATTTTTTTCAGTACCTTGCAGTACCTTGCAGAATTGCTTGAGATTCGCGATGCGCGCTGGGCACGCCTTGACGAGCGTCCGATACTTGCGTAGGGCGCTGTGAATAAGGCCCACCGGCGTGGCACCCATCGTGGTGCCGGGTCGGCGTTTTTCGCAGCGCCGCTGGCCCGAGCCGGCAGAAGGCATCAGGGGCCGCGACGCGCCCGAAGCCCGTAGTACGCCTGGCCGATGAGTTCGTGGACGGCATAGAAACTGTTCTGCAGTGCTTGCGGCTGAGGGAACCAATCGCCAAAGCTCCAGGGCGGAGGTTCGACATCTGATCCCGGTGGGAGCGGTGGTGTGCCGCGGAAGTAAGTCGGCGCCGGTACCACGACAAGCCCTGTGCGCTCGAACGCGGCAACCGACCGCGGCATGTGCCAGGCATCCGTGACCAGAAATACCCTTTCGATGCCCGCTTCGCGCAGCAGCGGCGCGGTCTTCGCAGCGTTCTCCCAGGTGTTCCTGCTCTCGCTTTCCAGCACGGCCACAGGCACGCCCAGCTCGTCTTCCAGGAAGCGCACCATGGCCGGACCCGGTGCATACTCCCCTCGGCCACCGGAGACATAGATGGGCAGACCCGTACGTCGGTGCAGCCAGGCGCCATAGCGGCAGCGCTTCATGCTGTTGGTGCCGACGGTGGTCTCCCCGTACTCGACGGCGTGCCTGTAGACAGCGGCACCCAGAATCACGATCGCCTCTGCACCGGTCTCCGATACGGCATCCGGCGGCAGGGGCGGGTATTCCTGCACCGCCTCGAGCAACAGCGATGAGGTCGCCGGCAAGCTCATCAACATCAGCAGGGACCAGGCGACGAAGATGATCATGCGCCCTAGGGTTCCGCGGACCATCCACAGCCCGACCCCGATCAGCAACAGCAGTGAGGCGGGAGGCAGGAGCAGAAGCTTGGCGACTGCGTAGAGGTCCATAGTTGCATCGGGCGGCAGGTGCGTGGCCGGCGCCCTGCGGGCCCCGCCGTGGCTAGCGTTTGTCGTCGGTCGGGGCGCCCCGACCGCTGTTCGCAGTCGAGTCCGTCGGCGGCAAGATCGCGCTGCCGGCAAAGCCCATGAACAACAGACTCGGCAATACGGCGATGGCCAGGACGCTGAGCAGCGCCACCGTATAGAGGGCCATCAAGAGACCCGTGCGTCTGGCAATGATCACCAGGCTCAGGCCGGCGATGAGCAGGGCGGCGCCGAGCTTGACCCACAGCGCCGAGACGGCACCCTGCGCGACCTCAGGATCCGAAACCGGTGCCAACGCCGAAAGCAGCAGCAGGTTGGCGACCAGCATCAGTGCCGCGTTGGGCAGGGAGAAAGGCTCGTAACCAAAGCGCATCGCGGCCGTCCGGTTCACGGCGTAGACGCTCCAGATCAACGCCATGAAGAGCGCAAAGCCGACGAGCAGCCAGATCAGCGGCATGGGTGGACGCGTGCCCTGCGAAGCGAGGTCGGAGACAATCGCTGCCTCCAGATCTGGGTCGGGCAATCAATCGGTTGCAATGCCGAGCGCCTGCTGGTCTGCATGATAGGACGAGCGGACCATGGGCCCGCTGGCAACGCTGCCAAAGCCCATGACCTCGCCCTCGATCCGCAATCCATCGAATTCCTCCGGCGCCCAGAACCGCCGCACCGGCAGGTGGTCACGGCTGGGTTGCAGATACTGGCCGAGCGTGAGCATGTCACAGCCATGGACGCGCAGGTCGCGCATCACTTCCAACACTTCGTCCCGCTCCTCCCCCAGACCGAGCATCAGGCCAGACTTGGTCGGCACCGCGGGGTGGCGCGCCTTGAAGTCCCGCAGCAGCCCCAGTGAGCCTGCGTAGTCGGCGCCCGGCCGCGCCTCACGATACAAGCGGGGCACCGTCTCCAGGTTGTGGTTGAACACGTCCGGCACCGAGTCACCGGTGAAGGCGTCCAGCGCGACGGCCTCACAACCTCGGAAATCGGGCACCAGCACCTCCAAGCGCACAGCAGGGCTGCGCGCCCGCACCGCCCGGAGGCAGGCCGCGAAGTGGCCCGCACCGCCATCGCGTAGATCGTCGCGGTCCACGGAGGTGATGACGACGTAGTTGAGCCCCATTCGTTCGATGGAGAGCGCCAGTCCCTCGGGTTCCGCCGGGTCCAACGGCTGCGGCCGCCCATGGGCGACGTCGCAGAAGGGGCATCGCCGGGTGCAGATATCCCCGAGGATCATAAACGTCGCCGTGCCATGACCAAAGCACTCACCGAGGTTCGGACATTGCGCCTCCTCGCAGACGGTGGCGAGGCCCGTTTCACGCAGCAGCCGCTTGATTCGCGCCACGCCTGCACCGGTGGGCGCCTTGGCCCGTATCCACTCGGGCTTGCGCGGCATCCGGTGCGTCGGCTCCACCTTCACCGGGATTCGCGCCACCTTGTCGCGGCCGCGTTGGTGCGTGTCAGGCGAACGCCGAGATGGGGCTTCGAGGGAACGGGCGTCAGTCATGGAAACTCCGGTGCGTCAAGGGCGCCCGATCGATCGGTCGACCGAACCGCGGCAAAGGCCGGTAGGGACGTCCGACACGGCACTCCGGCACATCGCGCAGCTCGAGGTGGGCGGGCTGCGTCCCCGCCGTGGCCGAATCGACGGCCGCAGCCGAGACACTGCGCAGCAGATCGGCATCAGTCGGGTCGTTCAGTGTATCAAGATCGGATCATGGCGCCGAAGGAGGACAAACACGCTCGACTCATTGTCGTAGTCGCAATCGCCAGCGTCGCGGACGTACCGACGAGCGCTCGATCACGACAACGAACCGGATTCGGGAGCAGACAACGGTGAGCGTTGCTTACGGAACTCGTGCGCGGCATGACTCGTCGGGCCTCGGCGGCCGGCACTATGGATCGAGCACGCGGTCACTGGTCCTCGGCCACGAACTCGAGCGACACGGAGTTGATACAGTAGCGCTCGCCAGTCGGCCTCGGCCCGTCGGGGAACACGTGGCCCAGATGCGATCCACAGCGGGCACAGTGCACCTCCGTGCGCACCATGCCGTGACTAGTGTCACGCTCCACGGCTACGACGCCGTCCGTCGTCGGCTGCCAGAAGCTCGGCCAGCCGGTACCGGAGTCGAATTTGTGCTCTGATCCGAACAACTCCGCGCCGCAGCCTGCGCACAGATAGCGCCCGGAGACCTTGTTGTCCCAATAGGCTCCGGTGAAGGCGCGTTCGGTTCCCTGCTGCCGCAACACACGATACTGCTCGGGCGTGAGCTCGGCACGCCACTCGGCGTCGGTCTTGTCGACCTGGGTGGCCTTTGGGTCATCGGACATAGGTCGTTGCCTCGAGGTGTCGTTGAAGGTCTCGGTGGCACCGCGAATCGGGCTGCACTCGTTCCATCTCTATCCGAGCCCGGCCGCTCACCGGTCAGAGGTCGTTGAGCCCGGAGAGCGGCCGCGGCTATACTCCGGCGCTTTCCTTTTCGACAGCGTCTGCCGTTTGCTCGGCAGCAACAGGTCCAGATGATGCACGCTCACTCCTTCCAACCGCCGCCTCGAACCCTAATGGGGCCCGGCCCCGCCGATGTCCACCCGCGTGTCAGCGCCGCCCTCGCGCGCCCCACCATCGGACACCTGGACCCGGCCTTCGGGGGCATGATGGAGGAGCTTAAGGATCTCCTCCGCTACGCCTTCCGGACCCAGAATGCACTGACCATGCCCGTTTCCGCACCGGGCTCGGCGGGCATGGAAACCTGCTTCGTCAACCTGGTGGACCCAGGGGATAAGGTCATTGTCTGCATCAACGGCGTGTTCGGGCATCGTATGCGCGAGAACGTCATCCGCGCAGGCGGCGAGGCGGTGGTCGTCGAGGGGGACTGGGGCCGCGCGATGGACCCGCACAAGGTCGAGGACGCCCTGAAGGCCAATCCCGATGCCCGCATCCTGGCCTTCGTGCACGCGGAGACCTCCACAGGCGCCTCGTCGGATGCCGAGACCCTGGTGGAGCTGGCACATCGCCATGATTGCCTCACCATCGTCGACGCGGTGACGTCCCTCGCCGGCTCCCCGCTCGAGGTGGACGCCTGGGGTATCGACGCGGTCTATTCCGGCAGCCAGAAGTGTCTCTCCTGTACGCCGGGCCTATCCCCGGTGAGCTTCAGCGAGCGTGCGCTCGAGAAGGTCACGGCCCGGAGCGAGCCGGTGCGCAGTTGGTTCCTGGACCTGAACCTCGTGCTCGGCTACTGGAAGGGCGACGGCAAGCGCAGCTACCATCATACGGCACCCGTCAACGCCCTCTACGGCCTGCACGAATCGCTGGTCATGCTGGCCGATGAGGGCATCGAGCAGTCCTGGGCGCGTCATCGCCGGAACCACCTGGCCTTGCGCGCCGGCCTGGAACAGCTCGGCCTGGAACTGGTGGTGCCGGAGGACGAGCGCCTGCCGCAACTCAACGCCGTCGCCGTGCCCGGAGGCGTCGACGAGGCTGCGGTGCGCGCCCGGCTGCTGCAAGACTACAACCTCGAGATCGGGGCGGGTCTCGGCGCACTGGCGGGCAAGGTCTGGCGCATCGGGCTCATGGGCTACTCCAGCCGCGCCGATAACATCCTGCTCTGCCTCGGGGCCCTCGGCAGCATCCTGTCCGAATCCGGACACCGCGCCGACGTCGGCGCTGCACTCGCCGCTGCGCAGGCCAGCCTGCGGGACTGAGGCCAAAAAGGCGGCGACACCTCCGGTCGACGACCAGGCCCAGAGGCCTGGTCACCCCAACCACCGCAGGTTGGCCGCTGCTGCAAGGCGCCGGACGTACGCCCCCTTGACGCGCTCGCTAAGCGGACTGCCCCGTTGCCCACATCCCCACCGCAGGCATCCGGGCCCTCGCGACGCCCGCCGGGGCGCCGGACCCGGCCCCTCACCGCACGCCTGGTCATGGCGGTCGCGGCCGTGGGCCTCTTCCTGCTCGCCTACCAATGGGGCAACCAATACAAGTACGGCGCCGCCGAGCCCCCCGCCATCGGCGGTGTGCTGCTGCGCCCTCCGCGTCCGTTGCCGGAGTTCATGCTCGCCGACAGCGCGGACCAGCCCTTCGAGCGTGAGGCTCTCATCGACCAATGGTCCCTGCTCGCCGTGGGCAACCTCTCCGGGGCATCCGGGCATCGGGCCTTGGCGCGCCTCATCGAGGTCTACAATCGCCTCGCCGATCAGCGCGAGCTCCGCCGCCGATTTCTGTTGCTGCTGGTGACCGCAGACTCCGCACCCGCCCTGGCCCGAGACTTCGAGCGCCTATCGCCCGCCATTGCAGTGCTCAGCGGCCAGCGCGCGGCGGTGGCGGAGTTTGTCCAAGCGGCCCTCGGCTCGAACCCTGATCAGTTGATGAACCGCAACCAGGCCGCCACGACCGATCCCGACGACACCCCAAGCCTATTCCTCATCGATCCCGAGGCGCGAGTCCTGGCTCTGTTTCCGGGCGCCCAACCCGCCGAGGAAATCGCGGAGGACCTGAAGACCCTGGTCCACTACCAAGCGCGTCGCTCTACTGACTCGGGCCGGCCGGAGCAAGGTGGCGAAGGATCAGGAGAACGTCCATGACCGACTCGAGAACCCAATCGCCCGCGGGAATCGCACCCGGCCGGCTCCGCGCCACCCTGGATTCACTCTACATCGGCGCCCAGTGGGCCCTGCCCCAGCACGGGCTCTCCCGAGCTCTGCTTGCCCTGACCCGGCTGCGCGCCGGACCACTGACGCGATTGGGTATCCGCGGCTTCGCCAAGGCGTTCGACGTGGACCTGTCGGACGCAGAGGTCCCCGCCGAAGGCTATCCGAGCTTCAACGCCTTTTTCACCCGCGCCCTGAGGCCCGGTGTTCGCCCACTGGACCCAAACCCCCGCGCCCTGTCGTCCCCGGTGGACGGGAGCATCAGCCAGCTGGGGCAGATCCGGTCGGGCGAGTTGATGCAGGCGAAAGGCCAGGTGTTCGACCTGACCACCCTTCTGGGCGGCGACGCGTCCCTGGCGGAGCCGCTACTAAACGGGAGCTTCGCGACCCTCTACCTGTCGCCGCGGGACTACCATCGTATACACATGCCGATGGATGGGGAGTTGACGCGCTGCATCCACGTGCCCGGGCGCCTGTTCAGCGTTAACGCCACCACCGCGTCGCACGTGCCGCGGCTCTATGCCCGCAACGAGCGGGTGGTCTGTATGTTCGACACCGAAGTCGGCCCCATGGCCGTGGTCATGGTGGGAGCGATTTTCGTCGGCGGCATCGAGCTGAGCTGGCACGGGGCAGTAACGCCGCCGCGGGCGCACCAATGCAGAGCGCTGGCCATCCCCGCTCCGCCGCCGCGCTTGCGACGGGGCGCTGAACTCGGCCGCTTCAACATGGGATCGACCGTCATCCTCGTCCTGCCCCAAGACCGAGTGGCGTGGGCGGACGGTCTGAGACCCGGGAACAGCCTACGCATGGGGCAGGGCTTGGGTCGACTGACGGCGTGAGCGCCGACCTAGATGGTTCGCCATAGGCCCCGACTCGGGACCGTTTGGGACCTCCACCGCACCCCGCAGAACGAAACCACCGTCCCAGCCGCGCCACCCCACGGGCAGCGGCCATAGGGCACGCCCCCGGGCATGCGGCACTCCAGCCCGCACATCCCGCTTCTCTAAACCAACGAAAAACCCTCCGTCAGCGGTCTCTGCTGACGGAGGGTTTTGTTACATGCTGGCCTTCGGTGTTGGTCCTCCCCCTCGTCTTTGGAGACTAGGAGGGGGCTGACAAAGCGCAGCCGTTGGTCACTTCATGGCACTCACTGCCGTGGCGGCATGGGCGAGAACTGCGGCCCCCAGACCGGGGCAGGGATGCTCGGGCCCAACCTGCGCGGCGCGGTCGGCACGGTGAACGTACCAGGGCCGGCATAGGGCAGCGGCTGCATCAGCATTGGCTGCTGAGCGGGCTGCTGCGGTGCTGCCGCTGCCGCCGTTTCGGATGCCGGCTCAGCGGCTGGTTCGGCAGATGCTTCAACCGCTGCAGACTCGGCGGCGGGTTCGGCAGGTGCTTCAGCTGCTTTGGGCTCGGCGGCCGCTTCGGCAGGTGCTTCAGCTGCTTCGGGTTCGGCGGCCGCTTCGGCCGGTGCTTCAACTGCTTCGGGCTCGGCGGCCGCTTCGGCAGGTGCTTCAGCTGCTTCGGGCTCGGCGGCGACTTCGGCAGGTGCTTCAACCGCTGCAGGCTCGGCGGCCGCTTCGGCCTCGGCAGGTGCTTCAACCGCTGCAGACTCGGCGGCTGGGTCAGCAGCCGCTTCCGCCGTTGCGGACTCGGCAGCCGGCTCGGGCTCACTCGGCGGCGGCGCGGTGACGGCGACCGTCCCGATCGGTTTGAGGTTTGCGGCGACCAGCTCTGGGGGTACGGTTTGGGGGCCGCGCATGACCGGGCCCAACAGGAGATAGAGGCCACCGACCACGAGGAAAGCCACCGTCCCCTTGAGAATCAGCGTACCTGAGTCGTCGGAAGTGATGTTCGATAACTGTTCGGCTAGCCAGCTCAGCGCATTGCTCACGGTCAAATACCTCTTATGCAGCAAAGAATGATCTGCGAATGGGGTTGGAAGTTGGTCTCGTGCGTCGGGGTATCGCCCGGAACCGGCTCAAGCACTGGATAGAGCGTCCGAGCGTCAGACCCGTGAGCGCGGAGCCGATGGCTCCGAAGGTCTGTGACTCGGGTAAGCCCAATTGCCGGCCGACCATTCCTGAGAAGAGGATCGGCGTGCGGGACCTGTGTGCCTCACCGCTCCGAGCAAACGTCGGATTATACAACGACCGAGAGGCGTGGCGGGACTGTTTCGAGATGCCCTGATGTCAGCGCCCCGTCACCTGGACGCCATGATCAGCGAGCCAGCGCACGTCCAGCCGCCAGTCGACCCGATCCACATCCGGCTGTGCGAGGATCAGCGTCTGCGCCCGCTTCTGGTGTGCAATCAGTTCCTGCTGCGCCCCGAGCATGGCGGGATCATCCTGTGCCTTACCCGCGAGCTCCGGCTTCACGAGCTCAAGGAAGCGCATGGCTGGGAAATCGAAGGAGCGTGGCGAGGATATGGTTGCGACCCCATCCGAGAAGTCCACCACCCGGAAGTCGTAGACGTAGCTGGCGAGGTCTGGATCGGCATCTAGCACGGCGTCCAGTTCGGCGGCCTTGGGGTTCCAGCTCGACGAGATCCACCAGGCCAGCAGGCCGAGGAGGATGACGCCGAGCGCGATGCTGTAGTTGCGGGTAAAGGTATCCATGGTCAGATCTCGGGGCGAATCGGGTTGTCGATGCGACCACCCGCTGGCGCGCCGACATCCAACCCGATGGGCCCGGGTTTCTCGCCCCGGACCAGGTTCATCGGCAGACACGGACGCGGACCAGGCGCCGGCCGCGATAGGGGCAACAGACTGCAGCATCCGGCCGGGACCGGCCATGAAAAACCGCAAGGGCGCATCAACTTAATCGCGCCAAGGCCACAGCGGCTGTCCGGCCAGTCGGGCAAACCCGCGCCGCGCGGCAACGCCAGCGGCGGCGACCGCCAAACCGAAACGGGATGCAACCCCGTTGGGGAAACCGCCCGGACCAAGGTCTCGGAGCGGGCCTCGCATGAGGTCGGGGAGGCGCATGCGTTAGAGTGACACGATCAAGAAACCGCACACCTACCTCCACGTCCCCGACGGAAGAGAGCTCCCGTGACCCAGTCCAAACTCAACAAGCTCGTGCTGATCGCGATGGTGGCGACCATCTCGCTGCTGTTCCTCGGCATGATCGCGCAATTCCTCATGGCGATTCTGATGGCCGGGCTGTTCGCGGCCCTCACCAACCCGGTCTTTCGTTGGCTGACACGGCACCTCGGCGGTAATCGGTATCTCGCAGCCGCGATCAACCTGCTCCTGCTCATCCTGGTGGTCATGCTGCCGGTCGGGGTGCTGGCCGGCATCTTCATCGGCCAGGCGGTGGATGTGGGCAAGTCTCTGACGCCCGTCGCGGTGGACTTCGTGCGGGAACCGGAGAGCTTCGTCTCCTGGCTGCACGACCTCCCCTACTACCACGACGTCATGGTCTATGAGGACGAACTGAAGAATCAGATCATCGCATCCATCGAGGCCGCAGGCGGTTTCCTGGTGGGCGGACTGTCGCAGGTCGCCATCGGCACGGCGAACCTGCTGTTCATGTCGTTGGTGTTCCTCTACACCTTCTTCTTCTTCCAGCTCGACGGGCACAAGGTGGTGCACTCCATCCTCTACTACCTGCCGCTGGAGGATCGCGTGGAGCGGCGGCTACTCACCAAATTCACCTTGGTGAGCCAGGCGATGATCAAAGGAACGCTGCTGATCGGCCTGCTCCAAGGTGCGCTCGCGGGCATTGCCTTCGGGGTCGCCGGGGTGCCCCACGCCGTGTTCTGGGGCACGGTCATGGCGGTGCTGTCCATCGTTCCCGGCATCGGTTCCGCGGTGGTCTGGCTGCCGGCATCCATCATTCTCATGGTGCAGGGCAGCGTGCTCGCGGGCATCGGGCTTCTGCTCTTCTGCGCACTGATCGTCGGCAGCATCGACAACGTCCTGCGTCCCATCCTGGTGGGCAAGGACACCAACATGCACGAGCTGATGATCTTCTTCGGGACCATGGGCGGGCTCTTCACGTTCGGCATGGCGGGCCTGTTCATCGGCCCGGTCATCGCCTCGCTGTTCCTGACCATTTGGGAGATCTACGGCGAAGCCTTCCGCGACGTACTGCCGCAGGTGGGCGACGAAACCGCCGAGGCGCCTGCGCATGCGGTCGCAGAGAATGGCCCCTATGACGAGGCCACCGCGGCGGCGATGGCCGCCGCGCTGGAAGTGGTGGACGTGAACGTCGAAACGGCGGCTCCTCAGGCTGACGAGCCGCCGAACGCCGGTGTTTCGAAGAAAGGATAGATCGCGGAAGTGCGATCAGCGCCGAGGGCGCAATGCGCCTCGGTGCGGCGGGTGAGGAACCCGGCTCAAGGGTTGCGCTCGTGCAGGATCTCCGGCCCGAAGTCCTTCAGGTTGAACAGCTTGAAGGCACGCTCGCCGTTGTAGTCGATGACGCGCAGGTCGTCCGACTCGTGTAGATCGTGCTCCGCATGCTCGAAGTGGCCATGGTAGCGCTCCTTGGCGATGTCGAGCGGGATCTCGTGGGCGACGAACTTGAATATGCCCTTGGCCTCGAGCTTGGCGATGAGCTTGGGGTCCTCGATGGACTCGTAGGACGTGGCGATCACCAGCGGGCCGCTGCCGGTGAACAGAAAATAGACCTTCATTGCAGAATCCTCCGTCGGCGTCCGCACACCGATGGTGCTGCGGACAAGGTTGTCTCTGGAACCGATGCCGGGTGCCGTCCCGGCACCCGAACGTCGCGTGAGACCGTCGTCGGCTCAGGTACCGAGCAGCGGCGCGATCACGAGGCTCACGATCGCCATCACGTTGATCAGGATGTTCATCGACGGACCGGAAGTGTCCTTGAAGGGGTCTCCAACGGTGTCGCCGACCACAGCTGCCTTATGGGAGTCGGAACCCTTGCCCCCAAGGTTACCCTTCTCGATGTACTTTTTGGCGTTGTCCCAGGCACCGCCGGCATTGGCCATCATCAGCGCCAGCAGCACACAGGCGAGCAGCGCGCCGCCGAGCATGCCGCCGAGGGCCTCCGGGCCGATCCCCATGCCGACCACGACGGGGGCGGCGATGGCGATGGCGCCGGGCAAGATCATCTTCTTGAGCGCCGCGGTGGTGGCGATGTCCACGCACTTGGCGTTGTCGGGCTCGGCGGTGCCCTCCAGGAGGCCGGGGATCTCCCGGAACTGACGCCGGATCTCCTTGATCATGACAAATGCCGCGTCACCGACAGCGGTCATGGTGATGGACGCGATCAGGAACGGCAACAGGCCGCCGATGAACATGCCGATGAGGACGTCGGGATTGCCGAGTTCTAGGGTGAAGCTGTCGACGTGCAACGCGACGGTCTCGACGTAGGCGCTGATGATGGCCAGCGCGGCCAGCGCCGCTGCACCAATAGCAAAGCCCTTGCCGATGGCGGCGGTGGTGTTGCCGAGCTCGTCCAGGGAATCGGTGATCTCGCGGGTCTCCGGACCAAGGCCGCCCATCTCCGCAATGCCGCCGGCATTGTCTGCCACCGGGCCGTAGGCGTCGATGGCCATGGTGATGCCCACGGTCGCGAGCATGCCGATGGCGGCGATGCCGACGCCATATAGGCCGACCAGTTCACTGGCCACGAAGATCACGGCGCAGATAGTCAGCAGCGGCACGGCCACGGATTCCATGCCGACGGCGAGGCCGGTGATCATGACGGTCGCGGTGCCGGTCTCGCCGGATTCCGCAATGCGCACCACAGGCCTTCCTGCGGTGTAGTACTCGGTGATGAGCCCGATGATGACGCCGCCGATGGCACCGGCCAGCACCGCGCCCCAGACCGAGATGCTGACCCCGGCGATCAGAATGACCAAGAGCGACAAGGGCAGGAACAACAGGGTCGCGCCGATGGTACCGAAACGAAGCGCCACTTCCGGCTTCTTCGCGGAGAAGGTCTTCACCAGCCAGATGCCGGCGATGGAGCACAGCAGCCCCACGGAGGCCAGGGCCAGCGGCAGGAACATCAGCGCCGGGCGCTCACCGAGCGGGTCCAGGATGTCCGCCGTCATTGTGGAAGCGATGGCGATGGTCGCGATCATGGCACCGCAGTAGGACTCGAAGATATCCGAGCCCATGCCGGCCACGTCGCCGACGTTGTCGCCGACGTTGTCGGCGATGACACCGGGGTTGCGCGGGTCGTCTTCCGGGATACCGGCCTCGACCTTGCCGACCAAATCGGCGCCGACGTCGGCGGTCTTGGTGAAGATGCCGCCGCCGACACGCGAGAACAGCGCCACGGTGGACGCGCCCATGCCGAAGCCATGGATGGCGTGGGCGGTTTCCGGATCACCACCGAAGAACAGGTACAGGGTACCGAGGCCGAGCAGCCCAAGGGATGCCACCGACAGCCCCATGATGGAGCCGCCGAAGAAGGCCACGGTCAGGGCCTCCGCCGGCCCACTGGTGTGTGCGGCAGTGGTCGTGCGGGAGTTGGCCTGGGTGGCGGTATACATGCCGATGAAACCGGCGGTCGCCGAGGCCAAGGCGCCGACGACGAAGGCCAGCGCCGTCTTCCAGCCCAGGAACACGAACAGCAGAACCAGGACCACGGCCGCGAACAGGCCGAGCATCGTGTATTCGCGGCGCATGAACACCATGGCGCCCATGTGAATCGACTCCGCGATCTTGGCGACCTTATCGTCGCCCGCGGAGTATTTCATGACTGTTTGGTAGACCTGGTATGCCATCCAGAGCCCCAAAATGCCGAACAACGGCGGGATCAAGTGTGTCAGATCCATAGGTGCCTCGTGTGGTGATGTCGGGCCGGCGGATCGGCGGTCTAGACAGCGCGACGGCTGCTCTGGTAACCCATCGCTCGACGAGCCGGGGGCTCGGCGACGAGCCTCATCCGCATGGCCGGCGGGAACGGCGTGCTAAGCCGATGCTTGCTTGTTGTCGCCAGCGTCTGACGCAAGCCCGACATCTGCATAAGGGATACCGGGTACATGCCAAATCTGGCCTTATCGAACAGCGCCCCGGATCATAGCGCGAGCCGTTGTCATGGCGCCACAGCAAAACCTTATTGGCAGTATTGACATTGGCCTGGGTACAACGGCTCGGGGTCTCGCCGAACAGGTCGATCGAGTGCGCAGACTGTCCGCAAACTCCGCGCATGCGCGGTTGGCATGGGAGCGACTCGACCCCGCGACGGTCTCGGCCTCAGTCTCCGGTGCCCAAGCGTTCGCCACCGAGGATGCAGGCCTCGCTGGGCAGGGCGATGCTCAGGAACAGCGCCACCACAACGGCCAGCAGTGAGGCCACGCCGATCAGCCGCAGAGCGCGGCGAAGCGCATCGCCATCCAGCTCCGCAGGCCAGTCACCGGCGCCGATCCAGGGCCGCTCGACGC
This sequence comes from Thiohalocapsa sp., assembly GCA_028277725.1. Classification (GTDB taxonomy): domain Bacteria; phylum Pseudomonadota; class Gammaproteobacteria; order Chromatiales; family Chromatiaceae; genus Thiohalocapsa. The sequence goes on along the minus strand of JANQFX010000001.1, from coordinate 58,480 downwards.
GCTCGCCGTGGTACCAACTTGGACCAGCGAGCCGCACCCGCAGCGCCCCTGCCGCAGCGGCCTCGCTCCAGCCGGAGTTCGGACTGTCCAGCACGGCATGCCAGGCGCGTGCCGCGGACGACACCTGCCGCCAATGCTCGCCGAGCAGCGCCGCGGCGGCCGCGATCAAGGGTACCGACAAGCGCGCCGGCACCCAGTGCATCAGGTCGTCCAGGCGCGCGGCGGCCCAACCGAAGCGGCCATAGCGGGCATTCCGGTAGCCAACCATCGAATCCAAGCTGGACACGACCTTGACCAGAATGAGTCCCGGCAAGCCAAACAGTGCCAGCGCCCACAGGGGCGTCAACACGCCATCAGTGAAGTTCTCCGACATGCTCTCGATGCTTGCCCGCACCACACCGGCGCGGTCCAATCGCTCCGTGTCCCGGCTCACCAGCCAAGCCACCCGCTCGCGCGCCAGGGCTAGGTCATTGAGGTCCGCGAGCACCCGTCGGCCGTGATCCAGCAGGTCCCTGGTGCAGAGCAGGCTGTAGGCCCAGGCCAGGTCCCACACCCAGGGCAACAGCGGATGCACTACCTGAAGGCCGCGGTGCACCAGGTACCAGCAAGCCAGCGACACCGACGCCATCGCGAGCATGTGCACCAGCCCACCGAGCCGGCCGTCCAGACCAAGACCGAACAAGCGTCGCTCTAGCGCGATGCTGACGTGACCGAAGAGGCGAATCGGGTGCAGCCGGTAGTCGGGGTCACCGAATGCGGCATCCAGCAGGACCGCGCCGAGCAGGAGCAGCAGGCAGGCATCGAAGTCCAAGCGCATCGGGCAACGGCAAGAGCAGGTCTATCAAGAGGAGGAATCGGAGTAGGGTCCGCAGCGATCCCGAGTGCCCACACCGCTGACGCCGGGAGCGCAAGCCCGTATGCTGCCGGCGATGAACGACACGACCCATCTCGGCGCCAGCTTACCCGAAGCCGACGCCGCCGCCCCCCATGCCTGGATTCCGAGCCAGCCCGACCTGCCGCGCCGGCGCGCGCGCGTGCCGGCGCTATCCGACGCCTACGATCTACCCGGCTGGGTCTACTTCCCCGCCGCGGATCGAAGACAGAACCCTATGGCCCCACCTGGAGCCGGCCTAAACACCAGGGCGTACAACGGTGCCGACCTGCTGATCCTGTCGACATCGACGCCGCCCTACGTCGCCACCTTGCTCGTCGGACAGGACACGTCCCTTCCCCATGGCCCCCTGACCCAGGGCGCTCTACCCCGTCCCGCATTGACATGGGAGCTGTCCAAGCCATGGCTCGACAAGCACGGCGTCGACTTCGCGCTGAGCGTCGGCCGCCAGGCAGTGGAACGCGCCAGGCTCAGTGGCATCGACAGCCTCGTGTGTCGCAGCCTGCCTCCCGCCTGGGCGCGAGTGGCCAAAGCCCAAGCCCCCGAATTGGCCGTCAGCATCACCGGCGCCCTCTCCGCCGCAGGTCCAACCGTCACGGCGCTGGTCGGCGCCTGCATCGCGGCGTCCCATATCGGCATCCCGACGCGATCGAGCGGCGACGCAGCCGAACAGGCCCTCCGCCTCGCCCTCGCCATCAACCCCGCTGCGGCCACCTGGGTCAGCGCTCTGGAGTCGACCGACGTTCCGATGCGCGCCACACCGACGCAAGGCCATTTCCACTGCAAGCATCGACCCGAGCTCCATCAAGAGGTGAATTGAATGGCCTGGCTGTACCTGATCATCGCCGGCATCTTCGAGTGGGGCTGGCCCGTGGGGCTCAAGCTGGGCCTCTCGGAGTCCGGACTGCGCTGGGGCTGGATCGGTTTCTCCGTGCTCTGCATGGTTGCGAGCGGTACGCTGCTACTGATCGCGCAGAAGACCATCCCCATGGGCACGGCCTATGCGGTCTGGACGGGCATCGGTGCGGTGGGCGCCTTCATACTGGGTCTGCTGCTGTTCAGCGAACCCGCGACCCTGGCACGGTTTTTCTTCGTCGGTCTGATCGTGCTCGGCATCGTCGGGCTCAAGCTCGTCTCGACGCATTGAATGACCCACCGCAGGCCAGCGCCGCAGAGCGCCGGGCTTCGACAGCGATCCACCCCGTCTATCGGCGCGATGGCTTCCTGACGCCGACAGAGGTCCTCGACCCGGCGTCTCGCCGGGGAGTCGCACTGTTCGCGCTGCCTGAATGCTGCTCGCCATCGCGGCTCGAGCGTCGGCCCGCGCAGACGCGGATTGCCCGCCGCGCCCGGGATGCCGAGAAGTCCGCCGCCCGCTATGATGGCGACCGGCACGACCATATCGGAGTAACCGCAATGAACTGGCAGGAGATCTGCGCCTGGGCGAGTCGGGAGTCCCTCGCCCGCCATGGCGTCGCCAACCCCTGCCCCGAGTCGCCCGAGTGCGCCGTAGAAGTCCTGTCGGAGTCCAGCGCTCGCGCGGAGACGGATGAGCACAACGGGCTCTCCCTTTTCGCACGCGGCGCAGAGAAGTTGCAGCCCTGCGACGCCGACCGTGCGACGGCCCGACACGACACACACAGGGCGCTTCCGAAGAGCCGGACGGTGCCCGACTGCCCGGACCGGATCGCGCTGCCCTTCTGACGACCTCCCCGATCCGTCATCCTCCAACGACCACGAGCCGAACCCATGGAGCGCGCCTACCGTCTCATCATCTCCTGCCCCGACCGGGTGGGCATCGTCGCCGCCGTCAGCGACTTCATTGCCGCGCACGGCGGCTGGATCACCGAGGCCCATCACTACACGGACCCAGAGAGCCAGTGGTTCTTCATGCGCTACGTGGTACGGGCTGCGTCGCTGCGGTTCGGCCTGGACGAGCTGAAGGCGCGCTTTGCCCCGGTGGCGGAGCGTTTCGAGATGGAATGGCGCGTTCACGACACCGGCATCGCTAGGCGTGTCGTGCTGCTTGCGAGCAAGCAGGCGCATTGCCTGTCCGACCTCCTCTACCGCTGGCGCAGCGGTGAGATGGCCTTCGACATACCCTGCGTGCTGTCCAATCACGACGACCTGCGCGGCTACGTCGAGTGGCACGGCCTCAAGTACTGCCACCTGCCCGTAGAGCCCGGCAACAAGGCGGCGCACTTCGCGGCCGTGGAGCAGGCGCTCACCGAGGCCGAGCCTGACCTGATCGTGCTCGCGCGCTACATGCAGATCCTGCCCGAGCACATCTGCGCCCTGTATCCGGCGCGCATCATCAACATCCATCACAGCTTCCTGCCCAGCTTCGTCGGTGCCCGGCCCTACCACCAGGCCGCCACCCGCGGCGTGAAACTGATCGGCGCCACCTGCCACTATGTCACCACCGAGCTGGACGCCGGGCCCATCATCGAGCAGGACGTGGTCCGGGTCGGCCACCACAACAGCGTCGAGGACATGATTCGGCTCGGCAAGGACGTCGAGCGTCAGGTCTTGGCGCGGGGCCTGCGCTACCACCTCGAGGACCGTGTGCTGGTGCACGGCAACAAGACCATCGTATTCGGTTGACCTTCCTCGTCCCGATTGGCGGAACACCAGGTAACGGATGCGCGCACGGCCAATCGACAGTCGGCACCAACTCGGCCCCGAGCCCGAAAACCCTTTATGCAAACCTACCAAGCCCAGGTCATCGCCCACGGCCTCGCGTTCCCGGAAGGGCCGCGCTGGCATGACGGCCGCTTTTGGTTCACCGACCAGCACGCCCACAAGGTGCTCTCCATGGATACCGATGGGGCGCTGACCACGATCGCCGAGACCGAAGACCGCCCCGGCGGCCTCGGCTGGCTGCCGAACGGCGATCTGCTCTGCGTGCTGATGACCACAAGACGCATCGTGCGCATCGTCGACGGCCAAACCCGGCCATACGCGGACCTGTCCCACCATGTTCCCTGGCACTGCAACGACATGGTCGTGGACGCCATGGGCCGGGTCTACGCCGGCAACTTCGGCTACGACGTCGACGGCGGTGCCCCGAAGAGTCCGACCGCGCTGCTGTTGATCCACCCCGACGGCAGCATCGAACCCCTCGCCGAAGGCCTCACCTTTCCGAACGGCTCTGCCATCACACCCGACGGCGGCACCCTAGTGGTCGGCGAGACCTTCGCCAACCGCGTCAGCGAGTTCCAGATCGGGCCGGACGGCCGCATGACCGGCCGAGGCACCTGGGCCGAACTCGGCGCCGCAACCCCGGACGGCATCTGCCTGGACGCGGGGGACACCCTTTGGATCGCCTCCCCCGGCACCGGCGAGACCATCCGCGTCGCCCGCGGCGGCGAGATCCTAGCGCGCTGCGAGACCACCGGCACGCCCTACGCCTGCATGCTCGGCGGCCCCGAGCGTCGCACACTCCACATCTGCACCTCCGAGACCTGCGACCCCGCGAAAGCTGCCCGCCTCAAGAGTGGGCGGATCGAAACCGTCGATGTGGACATGCCTGGCACCGGCCTACCCTGACGATCGGCGGCTGGTGGCCGCCGGCCTGCGGTTCCGACGACAGCGCGTGCCTATCCGGGCCGACCGAGTTGCCGGCAAGACTACGCTGCTGAACCACATCCTGAACAACCGCGAGGGGCGGCGTGTTGCGATCATCGTCAACGACATGTCCGAGATCAGTATCGAAGCCGAGTTCGACGGAGAATACGGCGATCGCCGCCAGGAGATCGTCTTCATCGGTCAGAACCTGCAACCCGATCAAACCCGTAAGGTCCTCGACAGCTGCCTGCTTAGCGACGATGAGATGGCCGCGGGCCCAGCCGTCTGGAGAACCATGGAGGATCCTTTCCCGGCATGGTTCGCAGGAAAGAACGAGGACTGAGCCGATGGCCGACGACACCGAACGCTATGTCGCTGAAGTCATTCCCAGCGACTATGCCAGCTGGCGCTACTGCATCGAGGTCAAATGCGGTCTGAAGCTGACCTCCGATTTCGTCGGGGCGCGCATCGCCATCTTGAGCGACCCCGACCACGAAGAGACGCAACGCTTTGCCCGGCTCTACGGCAGCGGGCATCGGGAGCGAGTGCTCGCCTGGTTTCGACAGGCTGCCGCCGAGGCTTAACCCCGAGGCAATGTCCTGCGGCCTGGACTTGCGTCGCGCCCCTCCAGGGCCTGCTGGCGTGCTCGCTCCGACCTCGACTTCAACCCAATGACGCGGGAATCCAGAGATGCTAGAGAGCGACGACGCGCGAGCCCTGACACCGTCCGACGGAGGACCTCCTGCCGACGACGACTACATGGGGCCTCGCCAGTTGGCATACTTCCGGCAGAAGCTCATGGACTGGCGATCGGCACTGCTCGCCGAGGCCGATGCGACACTCGCGGAGCTGCGCGACGATAGCCACCATGAGGTTGGCGACGAGGTGGACCGCGCGAGCCGCGAGGCAGCTCAGGCACTCGACCTACGCACACGCGATCGCTACCGCAAGCTTCACAGCAAGATCGACGCCGCCCTCGCCCGCATCGACGACGGCAGCTACGGTTGGTGCGAGGAAACCGGCGAGCCCATCGGCCTGGCAAGGCTCGAGGCCCGCCCGGTCGCCACCCTTAGCGTGGAGGCCCAGGAACGGCGTGAGATGCGCGAACGCCAAACGAAGGCAGGCCGCGGTGGGAATTGAGCATCGCCCCTCTGGGTGATCTCCGGTGAGCTGGCTGCCGAACACGTGCGGCGCTTCGTTCGGCTCAATCGCACCCCTGGCGAGGTCGTCGTGCCCCCGTGGCGGTCTTGCCAGTGATCCCCCGCCGGGCCGGACAGGGGTTCTTGCCCCTTGCCTCCGTGCTCCTATTTCGAACTCTCACTGACTGTAACGACTCCTATGAAACCCAGACAAGACAACCCGCAGGTTAGCGGTATGCGGTTCCTGCTTCAGAAGCAGCCGCTTGGCAAGGTCGATCAGCGCAATGTCAAATTCGGCTGCAACAAGATGACCGACGCCGGAGTGTACACGTTTCGAGTCATTGACGCCGGCAAGACCGACTACGTGCCCGCGCGCTACACCTTCGTCTACGAGAACCGTGACGGCGAGTGGCTGATTGCCCATCACCACTCATCCTTGATGCCCGCGTCGTGACACCACAAGAATCCCGACGATCCGCTGGTCCCGCATCCAGCCTCGTGCCGGTCACATTGTTGACCGGATTTCTGGGCAGCGGGAAGACAACCGTGCTCAACAATCTGGTGCGCCAGCCAGACCTGGCGGACGCGCTCGTCATCATCAATGAGTTCGGTGAGATGGCGCTCGACCACATGCTGGTCGCGCACAGCACGGAGAACCTCGTGATGGAGATGAGCAGCGGCTGTGTCTGCTGCAGCATTCGCGGCGATCTGGTGCAGACGCTTCGCGACATCACGTGGCGCTATTCGCGCAATGGCAAGCGATGGTTCCGACGCATCCTGATCGAGACAACGGGCTTGGCGGACCCGGCGCCGATCATCCACACGCTCATGACCCACCCTCAGATCGCCCCCAAGTACCGCCTTGATGGCATTGTCACGACCGTGGACATGGGGACGGCGATGGCCACGCTGGACCACCATCAGGAGGCCATTAAGCAAGCTGCCATGGCCGACGCACTCTTGCTGACCAAGAGCGACCTTGTGACGGAGGACCAACGCAGCGCGCTGCTACGCCGGCTGGACGCTATCAATCCCGCCGCAACTCGCTGGGAGGTCCGCCATGGCGAGATCGCGGCACAGAACGTGCTGGGGCTTGGCCTCTTCAGCGCCCAGAACAAGGCACCCGATGTGGCGCGTTGGCTCAACGAAGAGGCCTACGCGGGACCGTCGACGCACGGGCATGCCCACGAGCACCCTGATCACGCACACCAGCATCACGACCACGGGGCCCACGACCATCATGGACGTGATCCGCTTGAGCACGCACAGGGTCATGCCCACGACCACGACCACGACCACGACCACCATGATGTCAACCGGCACGACGATCACATTCGCGCCTTCTGCTTCACGATCGACTCGCCCATCCCAGAGGAAACCCTGACGAACTGGCTCGAGCTGCTGATGAGCTTCGTCGGCAGCAATATTCTTCGCGTCAAGGGCATTCTCAACATCCAGGGCAATGCCCAGCCGGTTGTTGTGCATGGCGTCCAGCACATCTTTCATCCGCCTGTCACCTTGCCGGCCTGGCCGAGCGCGGACCGCCGTTCGCGGCTGGTCTTCATTACACGCGACGTCGACGAAGCCTTGATCGAACAGGCCTACGAGGCCTTGGCTGCAGGCGCGCTTGCCTGACCTCGCCGATTCGTCTCCATAACACGCTCACCCGGGCCAAGGAGCCGTTGCGTCCCGAACGGCCGCACCGGGCGGGTTATGTCACGTGCCTTCCTATCCAGAGTAGCGGAGGGCCGCTCGGGGCGGGGTACCGAAGAGATGCTGGCGGGCGCTCGGATGCAGGTCGCGCCATGCAAGCGCGACGCGATGGACTGCGAGCCGTGGAGACCCTCGACACCCGACCGAGCACTGGCGGCGACCCCCGGACTGGGCCGCGCAACGCCTGCTGGCCGCGCGCCCAACCCTGACGTGTTACTACGAGACCCGATCTCGGATTCTCGGCTCCTGTCGCCTCGACGCTTGGATATCGACCCGGACACCCTGACCTCCGACCGGTCAGGACAGATCCTCCCCCTTCAACACGTCCGGTACCGCAGCATGAACACACGCCCCATCCAACTGGCACAGGTACGCCCCGCCGAAACCGAGCAGATCAGCCCCGAGGCTGAGTTGGTCCGACAGGCGCTGATCGATAAGGGCCTGGAAACGCCCATGATCGACAACGGACTCAGCGCAGAGCAGAAGTATCACCGCATTCGCAGCTTGATGACCGAGGTCGTTGACACACTGGGTCTCGACCTGCGTGACGACAGCCTGACAGAAACCCCGCACCGCATCGCAAAGATGTATGTCCACGAGATCTTCTCCGGCCTCAATTATGGCCAGTTCCCGCGGCTGTCGCTGATCGACAACAAAATGGGCGCCGACGAGATGATCAAGATTAGCGATATCGAACTCACCAGTACCTGTGAACACCATTTCGTCACCATCGATGGTGTCGCTCGTGTCGCCTACATCCCAGCCGCGAAGATCATCGGGTTGTCGAAGATCAACCGCATCGTGCGATTCTTCGGCCAGCGCCCGCAGGTTCAGGAGCGCTTGACTCGCCAGATTCTGGTCGCCCTGCAAACGCTGCTGGATACCCCAGACGTCGCGGTGAGCATTGAAGCGGTGCATCATTGCGTGAAGTCCCGCGGTGTCAAGGATACCAACGCCATGACGACGACCACGGCCCTAGGTGGGTGCTTCCGTGAGAACATCCATACCCGGGCTGAATTCCTTCATGCCTGAAAGCGACGTGCCAGCGCAGGCAGTGCACCCTGATCCCGCTATTCCAACGACTTTGCCCGTTGCTGGAAAGCGACGCGCTGCTCGCCTCGCACTCGTTCCGCACCCCCGGCGTCCCCTCAGCAGTGATCGGCCCAGGCAACAATCGTGGTGGTCCGCAGCCGTTACGGCGGCATTGCCATCCTCGACGCAACGAGCGCCGCGGCACTCCCTCCTCAGTGCCGATTGCGGCTCGGAGTACCGCCGAACACAGGATGCAAGCGATTGATACAGAAGGTCCTGATTGTCTGCACCGCCAACATCTGCCGCAGCCCCATGGCGGAAGGCATCTGCCGGCGCGTGCTCACGGATGCTGGAAGGGCGATCGAGGTGTCATCCGCTGGTGTTCGCGCGCTGATTGGGCATCCCATTGCGTCCGACGCCGACGACGTGCTTCGACATCGCGGGATCGACTTGTCTGCCCATCGGGCGCGGCAGATCAGCGACGACCTGCTGCGAACGGCGGATCTCGTGTGGGTCATGGACAATGAACAGCGCACAGCACTACGTGCCATATTTCCCGCATATGCGGGAAAGGTCTTTCTGCTGGGGCATTGGATGGGCGTCGAGATCGATGATCCGTATCAGCGTGGTATCCATGCCTTCGAAGATGCCGCGCAACTGATCGAGCATGCCCTCACTGCTTGGGTCAACAAGCTTCCTTGAACAGCATGCTCGGATGAAGCTCGGTGTCCCCGGTCGCGAGCATCGGTCGTTTGCGTGCGCGCGAGAGTGAGTCGGCATCGCCGGCCAACAGGGTGTTCGCATGGGCGATCTTGAATAGCCTTCCCGATGCTCGATGACGGCAGCGGGAGAGAGATGCGGCCCTGAGATGAGGTGTCTCAACGGGCGGGTTTGGATTCCCTAGTCTTGGTCCCCAACGCGGGCCGCGTGTTTCAACGCCGGCGCATTCTCTGCAACCCGAACAGTCCGAGTCCGATGGGCAGCAGAAGCAGGTTGCCGGGCACGGGAACGGATACCCTGGCGTCTCCTAGGGTGCCGAGTTGGAGGATGCCGCCGAGGTCGTCCGACAGCTCGACGTCCGACAGGGTCAGCAGACTTGTCCCACTCGCCAACGGGGCGAAGCTTGCGCTGGCGAGTACGAACGCGTCCGGTTGGGCGCTGAAGTCGATCAGCCACGAGACCTCGCCGAGACCGAGTGTGCCCGTGGCGACACCGCCGGTGTCGCTCAGATCCTCTTGGCCGAAGACGGGATCGGTGAGCTCTGCACCCAGGGTGTAGGACTGAAACTCGAGCACGTTCGGGTCGAAGTTGAGCACGAGGTTGAAGCCCGCCAGGTCGTCGTCGTCGAGGCCGGAGGCGGTGATGTCCACCATCAGAATCTCGCCGGCATGGACGGCGTCGGCGGAAGGTTCTATGGACAGATCGACCCCGGCTTGCGCCTGAGATGTGACTAGGACCAGACCGGCGAAGGCGGCAACGGGCAAGTGGCGTTTGCTCTGAGGGTTGTTCATGGCGGCGTAGAGTCGGCGTTTCGGGGGATTCGGATCGGGGCCGACGCCGGCACCGCCCGCGTGGCGGTACCGGCGCCTGGGGCTCACTTGCGCAGTTCCAGGATCAGCAAGCGCGCGTCGCGGACCGAGACGACGCCGTCGCCGTCCATGTCGCAAGCGGGGCAGCTGCTCGCCGGGTGTCGCAGGTAGGTACGCAGCACGCTCAGGTCATCGCGTGCGAGGACGCCATCGCCGTCCGCATCGCCCAAGGGGCTGTAGAAAATGGTCAGCCTCGGGCGGATGGTCTGGAAGTCGGTGCCGTTGTAGAGTTCCGTGGCGATGTCCCAACCGTCGGTGCTCAGGTTCAGGATCAGCCAGCCGTTGTTGGCCGCACCCTCGGCCCAGGCCTGCACCGATTTGGTCACGTCGTAGGTGGCGAAGGTGCCGCCCTGCAGATTGATCTTGCTCTCGTCCGGGTCCTGCATGGCCTCGCTGTCGTCGGCCTGGACGCCGTCGCCGCCGAAGGCGTTCCAGCTGCTGGTCTCATCCCAGTCCATCAGCATCCGGTGCAGGCCTACCGGCCCGTTGCTGGCGCTGGTGATGCGGAAGCGCAGCTCGGCGCCGGTGACCATGTGATCGGCGGGCAGTGCGTCGAGGGCGTTCTCGAAGCGAATCAGACCTTGGGAGACGCCTGGACCGCCGTAGTCGGTGGTGGCCTGATCGAAGCTCAGGGCCTGGGCGGCAAAGCTGTCGTTCGGGCTCGCCGAGGCGATGGCGATGACCAGGCTCCCGGCATAGCCGTTGGCGCCCTCGCTGAGGACGATGCGCGGGCGCGTGTCCACCGGCGTCGAGACCAGCACCGGATCGGTCCATTCCGACGAGCCGAAGACGTTGTTTGCGCGCACCCGATAGTAATAGTCGGTACCGTCGGCGAGTTCGGCCTGGGAGAAGCTGGTCGTGGCCGGGTCCAGACCGCCGGCGACGGTCTCCCAGTCGCCATGGCCGCCGATGCGGCGTTCGACGCCGATGCCAGAGAGGTCGCCCGGGTCCTCGACATTGGTCCAGCTGATGGTGATGTCGGTGTAGGAGGTGGCCGTGCCGCTCAGGCCCGTCGGCGCCGCGGGCGGCTCGCCGCTGATGGCCTGGAAGGGCACGCTGATGACAGCGCCGTAGAAGGGCACCTCGTGCAGCGTGATGCTGTCCGGCAGGGCGAAGGGGTCGGCATCGTCCACACTGCCGACGCCCTCGACATGGTTCACCAGCTGGCTGCCCTCATAGCGGGCGGTGACCACGGTGTGGATGTCGATGCGCGCCGGCTCGTCGCCGTCGGCCGGGTAGATGTGGTTCCACTTGATCTGGTTGATGGCGGCGCTGTCCAGGGTCCAGGACTTGTCGTCGTTGTTGGACCGCGGGGTCGCGCCCCAGCTGCCTTCGCCGACGTAGAGCACGCCGTTGTCGTCGTCGCGGACGAAGCCCATGTCGCTGCCCGGCGCGTCGGAACGCAGCAGCGGGAAGGTGAATTTGTGGTTGTGGGTGTCGCTCTCGTTGGCGATGCTCAGCCCGTACTGGTCGAACAGGTCGGCCCAGGCCAGCTCGTGGTCGTTCTCGGCCTTGCTGGAGGTGTGCGGGCGGATCGGCTTGTGGTAGCCGGCAATCTTGAAGGTGTCGGTCTGGTGCGCGGCCAGGTCCTCGGCGAGCCATTCGGTCTGGCGGGCATGGGCCGCGGTCAGGCCGTTCAGGTAGAGCTGGGAGTTGAGATTGATCACGTGCAGCAGGCCACCGGCGAAGGTCAGCGAGCCGTAGCTGTAGTCGATCGGCTGCTGTGGGTCGGCGTTGCCGGAGCCGAACAAGTTGTAAAGCATGGACGCCAGGTCGCCGTCCTCGTGGTTGCCGTGCACGGCGATGATCGGCGTCATGCGCCCGTCGGCGGCGCGGGTCAACTCGGACCAGTCCGAAAGCCATTGCTGCCAGCTGGCGTCGTTGGTGCCGTCACCGGAGTTGAAGTCGCCGGTGAAGAGCACGAACAGCGGGCGCAGCTTGGCGACCATCTGGTTCGACCAGCGCCCGGCCCGCAGGGCGTTGCCGGAGGACTTGGTATCGCCGCCGGTGACATAGGTGAACGCCTGCGGTACGGCCGGGGCCGTGCGGAACCACATGCAATCCCCGGCGCCGTTGTCGTCTGCGATCAGGAACCGATAGGCAGCGTCAGGGGCCAGGTCGTTGAGGGTGGCGATGTGGTTGTTCATGCCGCGGTACAGGACGACGCGCTGGGGGAACTCCTCCTCGGCATACAGGGCGGGGTCGCTCGGGCAGCCCTCGATAGGATCGTAGAAGTCGTAGAGGACCCGGGCATTGCCGCTGCGCACCTGATCCCAGAGCACGTTCATCTGCGTGGCCGGGTCATCGCCGGCGCCCCAGGTCAGGCGTACCCGGTAGCTCGAGGGGGTGCTCTGCTCGCCGATGAAGGTGACCACCAGGGCCGGTGACAAGGCGCTGTCGCCGTCGAAGGACTCGGCGGTGCGCTGGCCCTCGCCCTGGATAATGAAGGCCATGGCGTTGCCTTCCCGCCAGCCGTCGCGGTCGACGATCTCCTGCACGATGGCGGTCAGGTCCGGCGTGCGCTGATCGAGCCCGCCGGGCTGACCCTCGCCGTCCTCGGCCCAAAACGGGATACCGTTCCAGCGCACCGAGGCCGTCGTCTTGTCGCGGCTGCTGATGTCGTAGGCGACGTTGGCATAGGCCGCCGGGTTGTCGGCCGCCTCGCCCCAGATGGTCAGGTCGAAGGGGTCGGTGTTCTTGTCACCCTCGTCGACGGCGAACTGCAGGTGCGCGGACAGGATCTCTGCCCCGGTCGGGATGGCCACATCGGTGAGCCGAATGCCGATGGTCTGGCGGCGATCCGCATCCCCTGCGTGGTCCTCCACCAGTTCCAGGTCGGAGCTGTCGATGTCCATGGAGCCTGGACCATCGTCGCCCTCTTCGGCGTCGTCGTCGGAGGCGGCGACCCGGTAGGTCTCGGTGGACGGGACGCGCAGGACCAGCTGCGGGGCCAGATCGGCGACCTCGACGTGATACATCGAGCCCTCGTGGGACTCGGCGGAGCGGGTTCCGCTGCCGCTCAAGATGAAGGCCATGGCGTTGCCGGCCTCCCAGTCGGGCCGGTCGATGATCTCCTGCACGATGGCGGCGAAGTCCGGCGTGCGTTGGGCCTCGCCCGCCTCGTGCTCGACCGTCCAGGCCGGGGCGACCGACCAGGCGACCCGCTCGATGGTACGCATACGCAGGCTGATGTCCTGCGACGCCTCGGTGAAGCTGGTAGCGTTGCCGGCGGCCTCGCCCTCGATCAGGACCTCGAAGCCCGGCGAACTCTTGTCGTCCTCATCGGTCGTGAACTGGATGTAGGCGCCCAGGATCGGCAGGCCTCGGGGCAGATCGATGTCGGTAAAGCGCAGGCCGACGAGCTGGTTGTCGTCGCCGTCTTCGGTGATTTCCAGGTCGGAGCTGGTCAGGTCCACTTCACCGGAGGACAGGTTCTCTTCGGCGTCGTCGGCTTCGGCGGTGATCTGGTAGCGCAGGCTCTGGTTGGCCAGGGTCGCGGGCGACACGACCGACAGGCCGAGCAGCAAGACACAGGCGCCGGCCACCAGCGGCAACGGGCGACGACAGACGGACGGATACATCGGATCATCCCCTAGGGCAATGGGCAAACGGACAGGTGTGCCGGGGGAAGGGCGCGGCACTCCTAGCGCCGAAGAGCGCCCCGGCCGGGACAAGCGAATCAGGCGTGCAGACTACCGGGCCGAGGTGACGACAGAGGGACGATTCGATGGCGGTTCGACGGCGATTTGGTTGCGGCGGCGTGACCGACAGCACGGCCACGCCGGCTACGAGGCCGCCCCTGACTGCGCCGACTTCAGTCGCGCCCGGGGCCCGCGGACGTCAGTCCGCTGTCGAGCACGATCGAAGCCCCCTCCTGATCCTCAAGCCCACACCACCGGTACGACATCGGCGCGAGATGACCGACTGGTCGATCTGCGCCGATCCGCGGTTGCAGACGCGTGTCCGTTCGAACCGTTGCGGATCGCCGTCAGCGCAACCGCAATCGCACCGGCCGCAAATGGTAGGCATGGCGGGTCTGGGTGTGATCGAACACCGCCGCCCAGAGCAGCACGCCATCGGCGATGACCACGTCCTTGTCGGACCCGGTATCCAGCCGCCGGGTCAACTCCAGGTGCCAGCGGCCGTCGGACCAGCGCCCTCGGGCGCGGATGTCGCCGCGATCGCCGCCGAGGGGGCCGGTGGGCAGCACGCTCGGCAGCAGCGTGCCGAGCGGCAGATCGTCGGGGCCGTCGGCATAGGGGCGGGTGTCGTTGTATTCGATCCAGCCGGTCATGCGCGGCACGCCGGCGTCCGAGGCGTCCGGCCGCAGGTCCAGCCGCTGCGCCGGCGGCAGGTCCCGCGGGTCGTCCGGCAGCCGTAGCGGCAACACCCGACCCTCGTCGAAGAACTCCCAGTTCATCTCGTAGCCGCTGTAGGTGCCGGGCGGGTCCTTGCGATAGCCGGCCGTATAGCGCGGCAGCCAGGCACCGCTGTCCGGGTCGCGCACCCGCGCGGTTTCCTCCGGCGCCGGCAGCGGTGGGCCGAAGAAGTTGTCGTCCGCCTGGTGCTCGGCGGCGTTACGCACCGATTTCCAGTGCCACAGGTCCAGGATCCCGCCGTCGGTGGTGTAGTGCAGCCCGCGGCCTCCGGGGGACCCGGGCTCCCCTCTCAACGGCCGTGTGCCGAGATGCACCGACGCCAGCGCCGCCCAGGGCTTGGCCGGCGCCAGCATCAGCGCCAGTTTGTCCTCGTAGTAGCGGTTCTCATCGGCATCCCGATAGGCGCTCTGCAGGATGCGCCAGCCCTGCGCCGTCTTCACCAAGGGCACATGCTTGCTGCTGAGGGTCGGGTCGGTCCACTCGCAGAGGAACCAGACCCGCTCGCCGTCGTGCAGCCCCCGCAGCGCCAGCTCACTGGCGCCGCCCGGCAGGTTCGCGCCCCGGGCCAGGCGCAACCGCACCGGCTGCGTCCGCTGCCAGGCTGGATCATCGCCGACGCCGTCGAGCTGCGGCGGTACATCGGTGTGTTCCAGCACCAACTGCTGCGGCAGCAGCCGGTCCGCCGCCACCGCGGCCATCATCAGGGCCAGCGCGACCAGTGCAGCGAGTGCACCGGCGCGGGTATGGACCGCCCGCGGCCAGAGCATGCCCTGCAGACGGGGCAGACCGCCGGACAGGTGCAAGGCCGTGTGCACCACGGCGTAGATCAGTAGACCCCAGGCGACCGCGCGGTGCACCGCGGCCAGGCCCGCGCCGGGTAACGGCGCCTTGCCCAGATACTGCAGTATGCCGGTGAAGGCGGCGAGGCCAAGCAGCCCGAACGCGATCCAAGACAACAGCCAATGCAGGCGTCGCCATCGCACCCGCCCCGCTGCCGTGGCGGACGACCGAGGTGGTCGCAGCCAGCGCCGCCCGAGCCCGGTCCCGGCCTGATGCAGCGCATAGGCCAGCATCAGGCCCAGCACCAGCGCGCCGCCGGCCAAGTGCCAGAGCAGCACCGCCCCCTGCGGCAGCGCCGGCGCCAATGCCGCTGCAACGCGGGAGTCCGGCGCATCCGCCGCGATGCGCAGCCCGGTGACGAGGCTCACCGCGAAGGCCAGGACCATCGCCCAATGCATCAGCACCGTCGGCAGCGGTGCGCGTTTCACCGAGCGGCGAGCAACGGGACTCGACCTCCGTGCGGCATCGGGGGTCTCGGTTGATGTGACGGCGGCGGGCGTTTGGACGCGATCGAGCATGGTGGGTCCGAGGCTCGGTTGGGTAGGTCGTCGGGTGATCTCTACCAAGACGAGCCAAAGAGCCTAGCAGCCGATCATGACGGTATTGCGACCCGCCCCGCCGCGATCGATCTCCCGACAGATGCAGTGCGACACAACGCCTCGACCTGCCCTGCGATGCTCGCTCGTCCAGACGCCGCCGTCGGGCGTGCGCCGGCGCCTGGATTGCCTAGCCGTCGACGGTCGCACGCAGCCTCTTCGCGGCCGCGACCATCTCGGTCAGGGCCGGGATGACCTCGTCCCATTGCCGGGTCTTGAGGCCGCAGTCCGGGTTCACCCAAAGGCGTTCGGCGGGGATGCGCTCGGCGGCCTTCTGCATCAGCGCCACCATATGTTCATCGCTCGGAATGTTCGGCGAGTGGATGTCGTAGACGCCGGGGCCGATCTCGTTGGGGTAGGCGAAGTCGTCGAAGGCGTCGAGCAGTTCCATGTCCGAGCGTGAGGTCTCGATGGTGATGACGTCGGCGTCCATGGCGGCGATGGACTCGATAATGTCGTTGAACTCCGAGTAGCACATGTGGGTGTGGATCTGGGTGGCGTCCGCGACGCCGTTGGCGGTGATGCGGAAACACTCCACGGCCCAGCTCAGGTAGTCCGGCCACTGCGAGCGCCGCAGTGGCAGGCCCTCGCGCAGGGCGGCCTCGTCGATCTGGATCACGCCGACGCCGGCGCGCTCCAGGTCCAGCACCTCCTCGCGCATGGCCAAGGCGAGTTGCTTGCAGGACGCCGAGCGCGGCTGATCGTCGCGCACGAAGGACCAGTTGAGGATGGTCACCGGGCCGGTGAGCATGCCCTTCATGGGCTTGTCGGTCAGGGACTGGGCGTAAGTGATCCAATCGACGGTCATGGCCTTGGGTCGGCCGATATCGCCGAACAGGATCGGCGGCTTGACGCAGCGTGAGCCATAGGACTGGACCCAGCCGAACCGGCTGAACGCGTAGCCGTCGAGCTGCTCGCCGAAGTACTCCACCATGTCGTTGCGCTCGGGCTCGCCGTGCACCAGCACGTCAAGCCCAAGCGACTCCTGCTCGCGAACACAGCGCGCGATCTCCTCTCGCATGACCCCGGTGTAGGCCGCCGCGTCGATCTCGCCCGCCTTGAGTCGGCGGCGTGTGCGGCGGATCTCGGGGGTCTGAGGGAAGGAGCCGATGGTGGTGGTGGGGAACCGTGGCAGCCCCAGCGCCGCGGACTGCCGGGCCGCGCGATCGGTGTAGGGGCTTTGCCGCTGCCCGAGTCGAGGCTCGATGGCGGCGACCGCGGCCTTGACCTTGGGGTCGTGCACGCGGGAGGAGTTGCGACGTGCCGCGACGGCGGCGCGGTTGGCGGCGAGTTCCGCCTGTACGCTATGCCGGCCCCCGTTCAGGGCCGATGCCAGAATACGCAACTCCTCCAGTTTCTGCCTGGCGAAGGCGAGCCAGGACCTGATCTCCGCGTCCAGCTCTCGCTCGCTGTCGAGGTCCACCGGTACGTGCAGTAGCGAACAGGAGGGCGCGATCCAGAGCCGCTCGCCGAGCTGCGACGCAATGGGCTCCAGCCAGTCCAGCAGTGCCTCCAGGTCCGTCTTCCAGATGTTGCGCCCGTCGACCACGCCGAGGGACAGGACCTTGGGAGACGGCAGCAGGTTCAGCAAGGGCATCAGGTCCTCGCGTCCGCGGATGGCGTCGAGGTGCAGGCCGGCCACGGGCAGGTTGGCGACCAGGTAGCGGTGCTCGCGCAGCTCGCCGAAGTAGGTCGCGAGCAGCAGCTTGACCGGTGCGCCCTTGAGCGTGTGATAGGCCACCTCGAAGGCATGGCGCCAAGGCGTATCGAGGTCCGTGACCAGGATCGGCTCGTCGATCTGCACCCATTCCGCTCCCGCCGCGCCCAGGGCGTCGAGTAGTTCGGCGTAGACGGGCAGCAGCCGCTCCAGGAGGTCGAGCCGGTCGATAGTGTCCTTGCTCTTGGCGAGCGCCAGATAGGTCACGGGGCCGATGATGACCGGCTTGGCCGCAATACCCAGCGCCCTGGCCTCGCCCAGCTCATCGAGCAGGCGTGAGGCATCGAGCCTGAACTCGGTGGCCGCGGTCACCTCGGGGACGATGTAGTGGTAATTGGTGTCGAACCACTTGGTCATCTCGCCGGCCGCGATGCCGCCATGCCCGCCCTGCTCGGCCGCGGGCGCGGAGCGACCGCGCGCCACACGGAAGTAGCAATCCAGCGCGTCCCCGACGAAGCCGCGCGCGCGCTCGGGCAGGTTGCCGAGCATGAAGCTCATGTCCAGCATCTGATCGTAGAAGGAGAAGTCACCCACGGGCACCAGATCGAGCCCGGCCTGATCGCGCCAATGCACCGCGCGCAGTTCGGCGCCGACGGACTTGAGGTCGTCGATGGAGGATTGCCCCTTCCAGTACGACTCCAGTGCGAACTTCAATTCCCGCTTGGCGCCGATGCGGGGAAAACCGAGATTGTGCGTCATGGCCATGTCGAGTGCCCTATGAGGTGGAACGTCCGCATAGTGTCGCGGGCACCAAACATGAACGAAAATGGTATTTCCTCATCAAACCATGAACATCTGTCATCCATGACCCACCTGGATCGCGCCCACCTGGCCATCGTCCGCGCCGTGGATCAGCACGGCACCCTGACCGCCGCCGCGGAGCACCTGCACCTGACCCAGTCGGCGCTCAGCCACGCGGTGCGCAAGCTGGAGCATCAACTCGGCGTCGCGTTGTGGACCCGCGATGGCCGCCGCCTGCGTCCGACGCAGGCGGGCGAGTACCTGCTGGCGGTGGCCAATCGGCTGTTGCCGCAGCTCGCCGACGCCGAGGCGCGTCTGCGCCAGTTCGCCGATGGTGAGCGTGGCACCCTGCGTATCGGCATCGAGTGCCACCCCTGCTATCGATGGCTGCTGAAGGTCGTCTCTCCCTATCTGGCCGAGTGGCCGGACGTGGATGTGGATGTGCGACAGGAGTTCCAGTTCGGCGGCATCGGCGCCCTCTTCGGGCACGACATCGACCTGCTGGTGACGCCCGATCCGCTCTTCACGGCGGGTCTCGCATTCGAGCCGGTGCTCGACTACGAACAGGTGCTGGTGGTGGGTCCGCGACACCGCCTGCGCGGCGCCCCGTTCGTGCAACCGAGGCAACTGGCCGAGGAGACGCTCATCACCTACCCCGTGGCGATCGACCGGCTCGACATCTACACCCGATTCCTGCTGCCGGCGGGCATCCGGCCCAAGCGCCACAAGCCCATCGAGACCACGGACATCATGCTGCAGATGGTCGCGAGCGGGCGCGGTGTCGCCGCCCTTCCCCGCTGGCTGATGCAGGAATACACCGGCGCGCTCGACCTCACGGCAGTGCGGCTGGGTCCGGAGGGCATCGCCAAGCAGATCTTCATCGGCATCCGCGAGCGCGAGCGCGACATCGACTACCTGCGCGCCTTCATGGAACGCTCGCGCGCGCACCCCGACGAGCCCCGATGAGCCGTCTCATGCAGGGCTGGATGGATCGCACGGTCGATCGAGCGGCATCACGCCTCGCAACGCGCGACGGAACGCCTCGGTCGAGACGCCGATATGGGCGCCTCATACCCGACCATAGTCCTCCCGATCGCCGAGCCAGCGTCGAATCAGTCCGGCGACTCGCCCGGCGCCTTCGACGGACCCGTCCTCCAGCAACAGGTCCGAACCCTGCTGGGCCGAGCGCACCAGATCCTTGTCTCTGAGCGGGTCGGCGAGCCGAAACGACGCCATGCCCGCCTGACGGGTGCCCAGCACCTCGCCGGCGCCGCGCATGCGAAGGTCGGCATCGGCGATGGCGAAGCCGCTGGTCTCGCGGCGCAGGATGTCCAGCCGCTCCCGTGCATTGGCGGACAGCGGCGCGTGGAAGAGCAGCACGCAGTAGCTCTCCACCTGGCCCCGGCCGACGCGGCCACGCAGCTGATGCAGCTGGGCGAGGCCGAGGCGCTCCGGGTTCTCGATGATCATCAGGCTGGCGTTGGGCACATCCACGCCGACCTCGATGACCGTGGTCGCCACCAACAGATCCAGCTCACCGGCGGCGAAGGCGGCCATGACTGGCTCACGCTCCGCGGCCTTGACGCGCCCGTGCACCAGGCCGATACGCAAGCCCCCGAGGCGCTCGCGCAGGTCGGCGGCGGCGTCCTCGGCGGCCTGGGCCTGGAGGGCCTCGGACTCCTCCACCAGGGTGCAGACCCAGTAGGCCTGGCGCCCCGATGCGCAGGCGCTGCGGACCCGCTCGATGACCTCGTCCCGGCGGCTATCCGGCACGGCAACGGTGGTGATGGGCGTGCGCCCCGGCGGCAGCTCGTCGATGACGGACAGGTCCAGATCCGCGTAGACGGCCATGGCCAGGGAGCGTGGGATCGGGGTGGCGGTCATGATGAGCTGGTGCGGCAGACGGCCGGCGCCGGCGCCCTTCTCGCGCAGGGCCATGCGCTGGTGCACACCGAAGCGGTGCTGCTCGTCGATGATGGCCAGCCCGAGGCCGCCCGGCGGCTCGGCGAAGCGCACGTCCTGCTGGAACAGCGCATGGGTTCCGACCACCACCGGGGCGCCGCCGTCCGCCAGCCGAGCCAGCACCTGCGCGCGCTCGGCGCCCTTGTGCCGGCCGGACAACCAGGCGACCTCGATGCCCAGCGGTGCAAGCCAGCCGTCGAGGCTCTTGCGATGCTGCTCCGCGAGCAGTTCCGTCGGTGCCATCAGCGCCACCTGCCGGCCGCACTCGACGGCCTGCAGGGCCGCCAGGGCGGCGACCACGGTCTTGCCGGAGCCGACATCTCCCTGGAGTAGGCGCATCATGGGCCGCGGCCGCCCCAGGTCCGCGGCGATCTCGTCCACCACGCGCCGCTGCGCAGCGGTGAGCTGGAACGGCAGCCCCGCCAGCAGCCGGCCGCGCAACCTGTCGTCGCCGAGCATGGGATCGGCGCTGAGGTGTCGGCGTTCCTGGCGCAGGCGACGCAGCGCGAGCTGGTGGGCCAGCATTTCATCGAAGGCGAGCCGCAGGCAGGCGGGGTGGCTGCGCTCGACGAGTTGCTGAACGGGCGTCTCCACCGGCGGGCGATGCACGGTGCGCAGGGCCTCGTCGAGCGCGGGCAACCGAAGCGGCGTCGTGATCTCCACCGGCACCAGATCGGCGAGCGACCGCGGATGCGCGGCCAGCAGCGCCAGTGCCTGGTCCGTGAGCGCGCGCCAGGTGATCTGCTGCATGCCCTCGGTGGAGGGGTAGATGGGCGTCAGCGGTTGATCGACGGCGGTCCCCGTCCGCAGATCGTCGGTGCGGTACTGGACCTCCGGATGGACCATCTCCAGCGACTGCGGCCCCTGGCGCACCTCGCCGAAACAGCGCAGCCGCGTGCCCCGGCGGCCCATGGCTTCGATCTGGGCCCGCGAGAAATGGAAGAAGCGGAGCATGAGCCCGCCGCCGAGACCATCGCGCCCCTCCCGCAGCCAGACCTTGAGCGAGCGGCGACGGCCCACGGCGATCTGGCTGGCCTCGACCACGCCCTCCACCAGGGCCTCGTCGCCGTCGCGCAGCTCGTGCAACGGCCGCAGCCGGGAACGATCCTGATAGCGCGACGGCAAGTGAAACAACAGGTCCGCGACGGTCTCGATGCGCAGCTTGCGCAGCCGTTCGGCGAGCTTGGGGCCGACCCGCTTGAGACCGGTAACCGGGATCTGGTCCAATCCTCGGATGGACTGCACCGAGTCTCGATCCCCGTTTGGCTTGGCCACGGGATCGGGTGCGGTATTCTCGACAGGCGGAGGACTAGGCATGCGGACGAGTCAGGGACAAATCGTGGTGGCCACGCGCGGGCGCGGCACCACCAACATCACCGAGGAGGTGCAGCGGGTGGTGCGCGAGAGCGGCATCGCAACGGGACTCTGTCACGTCTTCGTCCAGCACACCAGTGCCTCGCTGATGCTCTGCGAGAACGCGGACCCGACGGTACGCCGGGATCTGGAGGCCTTCCTGGCGCGCCTGGTGCCCGACGGCGACCTGCTGTTCCAGCACACGGACGAAGGGCCGGACGACATGTCCGCGCACGTGCGCTCTATCCTGACCAACATGGACCTGACGCTGCCGGTCGCTGCCGGGCGCTGTGCCCTCGGCACCTGGCAGGGCGTGTTCCTCTACGAACACCGCACCGGCGCGCAGCGCCGACGCGTGCTGGTCACAACCCAGGGCGACTGAGCATCAGACCCTGCATCGTCCGACCATCCGGATCATCGGCGCCGCGACCGGTCTGATCCGACGACTGGACGACCGGCTCCCTTCGACGGGGCGCTCACGCCGGGGCGAGTCTCGGCATAGACGCATAGCCCGGGTTTCAGCTTGCGGCATCCCCGTCAGGCCTCGTGGCTTCGCAGCCACTGCTCCAGCATGACCAGAATCCAGAGCATGACGCCGTAGTAGGAGGCGTGGCTGCTCTGGTGCTGACGCTCCACCCAGTCGATGTAGTCCGCGCGCACGATGCCGCGCTGCTTGATGGCCGCGATGCTCTCATCGGTGAGGGCCTTCAGAGGCGGATACTCCCGCATCCAGAGCCCCACGGGCAGGCCGAAGCCCTGCTTGCGCTTGCCGATGATCTCCGGCGGCAGGAAATCCGCCAAGGCGCGTTTGAAGAACCAACGCAATCTGGTGCGCCTGAGCTGCATATCCGGCGGCACCGAGGCTGCGAAGGCCAACATGCGGTCGTCGAGCAGCGGATAGCGCGGCTCGACGCCGGCCAGGAAGCAGGCCTGGTTGACCTTGCGCAGGTCGTTGTCCGCCAGCGTGATCTTCAAGTCCAGGTGCATCATGCGGTTGACGGCCGCACGCGAATCGGTGCGGCCGTAGACCTCGCGCAGGTTCTCAAGCGGCGCCTCGGTATCGACACGCGCGAGGAAGTCGGGCTCGAAGATCTCCGCGAGTGCGGTCCGGTGCAGGAAGTTGTAGGTCTCGAACCGGTCCGGCAGCGGCACCTTGGCCTGGGCGATATAGCTCCTGGCCTTGCGCATCGGCGGCAGCGCGGCGAGCCCGGGCATCGAGACCACACCCTCGAGCAGCGCCCGGAGCGGGCCCGGCACCCGGCCGTACTGCTCGAACAGCCATTGGTTCGCGTAGCGCTCGTTGCCGCCGAAGATCTCATCACCGCCGTCCCCCGCGAGCATGACGTCGACGCCGTCGGCCTTGGCGAAACGTGCGCATAGATAGGCGGGTACGATGGAGGCGTTGCCGAAGGGCTCGTCGCAGTAGGCCGCGACCTGGGGCACCGCGTCGACCACATCCTGTGCCGTCACGTAGTACTCACGCGCCGTGGTGCCGAAGTGGCGCGAGGCGATGCGCGCGAACGCCATCTCGTCGAAGCCCTCGGCGTCGAAGCCGATGGAATAGGTGGGCACCGCCGCGCCGCTGAACTGTCGCCAGGTGCCGGCAACCGTGGAGCTGTCGGTACCGCCACTCAGGAAGCAGCCGGTGCGGGAATCCGGGCCAGCTCCACCCTGACCGCCCGCGTCGCCGACCACGCGCGGCATGAGGTCGCGGAACTCGGCACGCAGGGTATCGAAGTCGCGCCCGCCTGCGTCGCCGGATTCATAGGGCATGTGCCAATAGAAACGGGCAGCGGGTGGCGACTCGCCCGCGGCGCCGTCAAAGCACAACACCTGCGCCGGCAGGAGCTTGGAGACCCCGTCGTAGATGCTGCCGGGGCTCGGGATCATGTGCAGATAGAGGTAGTCGAACAGCGCATGATCGCTGACCTGGAGCGCCGTGCCTGGCAGCCCGCGCAGTCCCTCCAATCGGCTCGCGAAGGCGATGAGGCCGGGTCGGCGCAAGACATACAGGGAGCGCGCTCCCACTCGGTCCACGGCGAGCCGCAGGCGACCATCGTTGCGGTCGAGCAACGCAACGGCGAAGGACCCGCTCAACCCCGCCAGGGCGTCTTCTCCGCTGGCACGGTAGGCGTCCGCCAGCGCCCGCGCATCGAACCCCGGGCGAACGTCCGACAGCAATATCACGCAGTCGTTATCGACATGGCAGCACGCACTACTCGCCGCCATCGGCCCACCATAGACACCGCCGAGCAGCCCCCCGTCGCGCAGCGCCGGACACTCGACCGGATCACCGGCGCCGCCGGACATGGTCGCCAACCACTGGTCCACGGACGCCGAAGCCGACAGGCTGCCGATGAGCCCGAAAACACCCTTCATGTAAGCCTCCCACCTGGCTGCGCCGGCAGTATACGCGAACCATAGTCTTGCCGAGCCCGCACCGACAGCCCAAGGCCAGGCGTGGCCATGCTCGGATGACCAAACGGCCCGACCGCTGCCCGGTTGCGGATTGCCATGGCTCGGGTCCGCGCCCGACGGGCATGCTTCCCGCCAAGAAGCATCCGAGTCGGAGACCCAGTTGCGTCCATGGTTGCAACCGCTTCGCCGGAACCAACCCTCGGCGCGAATCCGGCCGACCATTGTCTTCGTCCAAGCCAACGCCTTAGAACGGAAACAGACCATGACCAAACCCCTGCTCACCGCCGCCACGCTGGCACTCGCCGTCGGCGCCGCCGTGTCGCATGCCGAGGACACCATCGACGAGCCCTGGGAGGCACGCGCCCTGATCAAGGCGTTCGCCACCAGCCTGCAGGGCGAGCTGAAGGGCGCCATGGCGGAGGGCGGACCGGTGTGCGCCATCCAGGTGTGCAAGGAGGAGGCCCCCGCCATCGCCGCGGACCTGTCGCAGCGGTCCGAGTGGCAGATCGGCCGCACCAGCCTCAAGACCCGCAACGGCGCCAGGAATGCCCCGGATGCCTGGGAGACCAACGTGCTCGAGCAATTCGAGTCCCGCCAGCGCAACGGCGAGTCGCCCAAAGGCATGACTTACGCCGAAGTCGTCACCATGGACGACGGCAAGGTCTACCGGCACATGCAGGCCATCCCAACGGGCCAGGTCTGCGTCGCCTGCCACGGCGCCCGCATCGCGCCGGAACTGGCCGAGGCCATCGATGCGGCCTATCCTGAGGATCAGGCACGCGGGTACAAGGCGGGCGACATCCGCGGCGCCTTCACGCTCTCGAAGCCCATGTAGCGTCGGGCCCAAGGCGGGGCAGGCTGCCCCCGCAAGCCAGGCCTCGGCGTCATCGATCCAACGGAGGTGCGGCGCAATGTCCGAGGACCTGTACAACATCGTCTTTGCCGGTGAGATCTTGGATGGCATGGACGCGGACGAGGTCCAAGAGAAGGTCGGTGAAACCTTCAGGGTCGGCGGTGAGCGTCTGCAGGTCCTCTTCAGTGGCCAGAACGCGGTCGTGAAGCGCGGAGTGGATCTAATCACCGCGACCCGTTTCCAGCAGGCGTTCCTCAACGCCGGCGCCCGGGCGGAGATCGAGGCAGTCATCCCACCGCCCGTCTCCTCCTCGACACCAGCCGCCGACCCCGACGCGTTCTCACCACCGCCATCGGATGCCGGCCCCGCGGCGGAGTCGGCCGTCGACCGAGGCGATGACACCGGCGGGATGGCGAACGCCGCAGCGACACGGACCGATGGAGCACTCAGCCTGGCCCCCCCGGGTGCGCCGCTCGACGAGATCGATGATCGCGGCCCGCCTCGGCAACCCGACACCAGCGGTCTGAGCCTGGTCCCCGGTTATGCCTGGGACCTGAGCGACTGCGCGCCTCCGCCGGCGGCCTCGCCGATGTTCGATCTGGACGCCTTCAGCCTCGCACCCCTCGACGATCGACCGTCCGGCGACGGACAATAGGCGGGCAGAAGGTCGGGCGCCGCGCCCGCCAGCGACAGAGCCCGAGCATGAGTCCACAAGCCTTTCCCCACATCGTCATCGGCGCCGGCATCAGCGGGCTGAGCGCCGCCCATTACGCCGCGCGTACCGGACAGGACACCCTGGTCCTGGAGTCCGCGGAGCAACCCGGCGGCTGCATGTGCACCCGCACATTCCCGGAGCTGGATGACTACTGGGTCGAGGCGGGCAGCCACAGCTGTTTCAACAGCTACGGCAACCTGCTCGGCATCATGGAGCGCCTCGGCGTACTCGATCGCGCAACTGCGAAGGCCAAGCAGAGCTACAAGCTCTGGCGCGGCGGAAAACGAAAATCCATCCTGTCCGCCATGCACTTCTTCGAACTGGCACGCTCGCTGCCGAGGCTGTTCGGCGGCGACAAGTCAGGCGCCAGCGTGCGGGAGTTCTACGGCCGAGGCCTCGGCGAGAAGAACTATCGCGACCTGTTCGGCCCGGCCTTCCGCTCCGTTATCTGCCAGCCGGCGGACGACTTCCCCGCCGAGGCCCTGTTCCGCAAGAAGCCGCGGCGCAAGGACGTGCTGCGCAGCTTCAGCATGCCCGAGGGCCTGCGCGAGATCCCGCGCGCGCTGGCCGCCGGCCCCGGCGTTGAGCTGCGCACGGGCTGCGCCGTGACGGAGGTGCAAGGGGAAGACGGCGGCTATCGGCTGCGCTGCGCCGACGGCGGTGAGTTCCGCTGCGACTGGCTGACCCTCGCGGTACCGCCGGACATCGCCACCGGGCTGCTGGCCACCGCTGTGCCCGAGGCGGCGCGTATCGTCGGCGGCATCGGCATGGCGGAGATCGACACCCAGGTGCTCGTCTTCGACAAGGCCGATGTCGGTGTCGACGAGTTGGCGGGCTTCATCAGCGTCGACGGTAGTTTCCTATCCGCCGTATCCCGGGATTTCCTCGCCGACGACCAGCTGCGCGGCTTCGCCTTCCACTTCCCGGGTGACGCGTTGGATGAGACGGCCCGCATCCAGGCCGCCTGCGAGGCGCTGGCAACACGCCCGGAGCAGGTCCGCGCCGGAACCAGCATGCGCAACCGGTTGCCGGCGCTGCGAAAGGGGCACATGGATGTCGTCGAGGCCCTGGACAGGGCGTTGGCCGGCGGCAAGGTCGGCGTCACCGGCAACTGGTTCCTCGGCGTCTCCATCGAGGACTGCGTGACCCGCAGCCGCACGGAGCACGAACGCCGCTTCGGTGCGCTGCCGACGGACGCCGTCTAGGAACTCTGCTCAGGAACAAGCGGAACGACTGGCGGCATGCGCGGAGTCCCCTGACCAACAGTCCCTTTCGTTGTCGTCGTCGGATGCTCGCTCACGACAACGATCACGACAACGACGACGATCGCTTTGTCGACCCATGACGCGCGACATCCCCTCACCCAAACGCATCGCACCGCTCGCGACGCTGCGCTACCCGGATGCGGATGCCATCAACGGCCCGCTCGCGGAGTCCTTCGGCGCGCTGGGCGAGCAGGATTTCGAGCGCCGCAGC
Source organism: Thiohalocapsa sp. (assembly GCA_028277725.1). Taxonomy (GTDB): domain Bacteria; phylum Pseudomonadota; class Gammaproteobacteria; order Chromatiales; family Chromatiaceae; genus Thiohalocapsa. The sequence goes on along the minus strand of JANQFX010000001.1, from coordinate 31,498 downwards.
CACTTCATCGACGGCCGCTTCGAGAACCTCTACGTCGGCCGCGACCGGCTGCCGGGGCTGGATGCCCTGCTCGCCTTCGCCACGGCGGTCGGCGCCAGAACCCTCGGGCCGGACTGCCCGCCGCTGCGCTGCGGCTTCTGGCTCAACGCCATGCCGCCGGGCAGCGGCACCAGCCGCCACAGCCACGAGGAGAACGACGAGCTCCTATCGGGGGTCTACTACGTCGCCGTGCCCGAGCACAGCGGCGACATCGGCTTCCAGGACGGGCCATTTCGTACCCAGGTCCGGCCAAGCGCCGGCATGCTGCTGCTGTTTCCACCGTCTTTGGTGCATTGGGTGGAGCCGCACCGAGGGGAAGGGCTCAGGCTCTCGGTGGCGTTCAATCTGGGTCCGCGGGACGGGGACGCGGTCTGATCATCGCATGCGGGTGCGGCCCTAGTCTGCTGCCCCCTCCAGGATCACCAGCCTATCCACCTCGGAGAACCGGATGCGACGCCCGTCCAAGGTGAGGATGCTGCGCTCGCCGACGTCGCTGCGGCGCGCCTGGAAGCGGTCGGTGGTGCCGCTCATCGGGTTCACCACCTCCAGGGTGACGACGTCATCGCCGCGCTCGATGCCGCTGAGCAACGCCCAGCCGCTGCCGATGAGCATGATCGCCACCACCGCGGCGGCGGCGATCCGAATCAGCCCGTGGCGTGTCAGCGGGCCCTCTGCCTGTTCACTCGCACGTGCGGGCGCCGCATCGGCCAGGAAACGCTGGCGGACGGCATAGAAGGCCAGTACGACGACGGCCAAGGTCAGCAGGAACTTCCCGAGCATGCGGATGGTGTCTCGCGGCTTGCCCGCGGACCTTGCGGGCGTTACGGTGCCAGGTCTCTTCCGGCGGGTGCAGAGCCGAGGCACGAGCAACGCACCCGGGTGATACGCGGACGAAGCCAGCGCTGCCAATACGCCATGCGGACCATACGACGACTCGCGACCATACTCGGCTGCCTACTCCTGCTGCAAGGCTGCGACACGCCACCAGAGCCCAGCGGTAGCTTCCATGGGGCCGTCCGGACGGCGAATCTGGTGCAGATCAAGCGCCACCTTTACTGGGGCACGGATCCGAACCAGCCCGGTCCCGGCGGCGAGCTGCCGTTGGCGATCGCCGTCGGCAAGGGCGACGTGGCCATTGCCAAGGAGTTGCTCAAGCACGGTGCGGACCCATCCCTCACTGGCCCGCAGGGCCGCACGGCGTTGGAGTTCGCTCTGCGCAACGGCCGTGTACAGGCAGCGGAGCTTCTACTCAAGAACGGCGCCGAGGATGATCCCGAGGCACTGCTGCTGTCCCTCACCAAGGCGCAGCGCCTGGACCGCGATACCCTCGGCCTGTTGTTGCGCCGCGGCGCCAGACTCGGCGCCCAAGACGCCGACGGCAACACGCCGCTGGCCCTCGCGGTGATGCAGGACGACATCAATATCGCCAAGCTGCTGCTGGAGCGCGGCGCGCCGCTTGCCACCGACGACGGCCCTGTCGATGCCGACTTGCTAAGCGACCCGTTGATGTCCGACCTGCTGCGGCGCTACGGCGTCATCGACTAGCCCGGCAGACGGCGCACGCGGCCCATTCTCGAGGGCAGCCACCCACGTCCGATACGCCGATGGCTTGGGCCGGCGCTCAAGCGTCCGCCTCAGCCGCCGCTGAGCGACGCCAAGAGCCCTCGGATAGCCCCCAGAACACCCAGGCCAAGAGCCCGATCCAGGCCGCTGCCAGCAGGCCGATGACGCCGTCGTAGCCGCCGATCAGGAAGGCGAATCCCGCGTCCGGGTCGGAGTCCGTCAATCGGCGGCTCACCTGGATGACGAACACCCAACCCGCGTGCAGACCGATGCCCCAGGCGATGTGCCCCGTGCGCTCGCGCACTAGCGCCAGGAACACGCCGACCCAGAACAGCGCCAGTAGCGAATCCAGCTGCCGCCAGTCCGCCAGGCCCGTGAACACCCCGGTGAACATGATCCAGGCGCCATCCCAGTCGAAGGGCACACCGGGCGGCAGGTCATGCGGCTTCATGAAGTGCAGCAGCGCATAGAGCACCGCTGACCAGACCACCGCGGACTCGACACCGCTGCGTCGACGAATGGCCCCAAAGAGGGCGCCGCGGAAGAACAGCTCCTCCAACAGGCCAATCAGCAGACCGCCGATCAGAGCGGTGATCGCCTTCTCCAGGACGAACCAGACGAGGCCGTCCTCGGGGATGTCCGGCACCCGCACGCCAAGGGCCAGCAGCGCCCAGACCAGCCCGAGCAGAATGGCCACGCCCAGGAACCAGCCCAGCACGATGTCCTGCAGGAAGCGCCGTCGAGGCAGGCCGAAGCCCAGGGCCTCGGCGCTGTTGAGGCGTAACAGTTTCAGGAAGGGCCAGAGTCCAAGCAGGATATAGAGCTGTGCCAGCCTGCCCATCACCCGCCTCGGCGGCTCGTCGATAAGCCCTGTCTCGAGCAGGGGCACGGCCGTCAGTGCGCCGAGCACCAGGCAGCAGAGCAGGTAGGCGAAGAAGATGGCGGTGACACGCATGACAAGACAGGGCCGTCGGGGACTCGGGGCGCTGATCGAAACACGGCGGCAAGCAGTGCGCAAGGCAGGGCCGGCAGATCAGCTGGACTTGACGTAGAGTCCGGCGGATCCGTCAGCCGGTGTGGTCGCCCCGCACCGACGCCAGACGTGGCGACATGGGTCGGTTCTGCCGCCCCGGGAATGGGGGCATATCGATTGTCGGAAATGCGACAATGGCGGCGGCTGCTGTTTGGGCCGCCATTGCCTCGCTGAATAGGCCATTGCCTCGCTGAATAGGAGAAGCCCCCGCGAGACGCGCTCGGCGACGACGGCGTTGCCTTCAGTGTACTTGCGGGGGCCTGCACGCAAACCCGCAGACGCAGACCCCGCAAGGAAGCGAAGGGGCGGCACGCATTCTGCATAGCATAAACCCGTTCGCCATCGAGGCCACCGCAGTCCACTCGGCGCCGAGTCCGGATCCAGGACCTTCAGCCGACGGACCGCGGCGCGCCCGGACCATTCGCGCAGCGGTCGGCCGGACCAATCCCGGCCGCGACGTTATCCCTTGGAGTCGAACCCATGCCCAGTTTCCGTCCGCTCCGCATGATCGCGGGCATCCTTGCGTGCTGCCCGCTCGCCGATGCCGCCGGAGGCGAGGCGCAGATCGCCGTCGCCTCCAACTTCACCGCCCCCATGAAGACCATCATCCGGATGTTCGAAGCGGACACCGACCACAGGGTCCGGGCCTCCTACGGCTCCACCGGTAAGCTCTACGCCCAGATCAGGAACGGTGCCCCCTTTCAGGCCCTGCTGTCCGCCGACCAGGCACGCCCGCAGCTACTGGAACAGGAAGGAGTCGCCATCGCCGGATCACGGTTCACCTACGCCATCGGCCAGTTGGTGCTCTGGTCAGCGGCGCCGGATGCGGTCGAGGACGGGGTCGAGCTGTTGAAGCACGGTGACTTCGGGAAGGTCGCCATCGCCAACCCTCGGCTCGCCCCCTATGGCAAGGCCTCCGTGCAGACCATGATGGCACTGGGTGTGAAGGACGCCATCGAGCCGAAGCTGGTGATGGGCGAGAACATCGCCCAGACCTACCAGTTCGTCGACACCGGCAACGCGGCCGTCGGCTTCGTCGCGCTGTCCCAGGTCATGCAGGACGGTGAGATCGCCGAAGGCTCCGGCTGGGTGGTGCCGGGCGACCTGCACGACCCCATCAGCCAAGACGCCGTGATCCTGCAGCGTGGCGCGGACAATCCCGCGGTCGCGGACCTGTTCGACTATCTGAGGTCCGATCAGGCCAGGGCCGTGATCCACGACTTCGGTTACGAGACCGAGTAAGCCGCCCGCCTCAATGCTCCACACGACACCCGCCGAACTCCAAGCATGTTCCTGACCGACAGCGACATCCAAGCCGTCCTGCTGACGTTGCGCCTGGCGACGGTCACGACCCTGATCCTGTTCCTGGTCGGTACCCCCATCGCCTGGTGGCTGGCGCGGACGCGCTCCCGCTGGAAGGGGCCGGTGGGTGCCGTCGTCGCCCTGCCGCTGGTGCTACCGCCGTCGGTGCTGGGCTTCTACCTGCTGGTGTCCATGGGGCCGAACGGCCCGGTGGGGCAGCTCACCCAGGCGCTCGGCATCGGGCTGCTGCCCTTCACCTTCTGGGGACTCGTGGTGGGCTCGGTGTTCTACTCGCTGCCCTTCATGGTGCAGCCGGTTCAGAACGCCTTCGCGGCCATCGGCGAACGGCCGCTAGAGGCGGCGGCGACGCTGCGCGCCTCGCCGCTGGACCGGTTCTTCACCGTGGCCCTACCCTTGTCGCTACCGGGCTTCGTCACCGCCGGCATCCTGACCTTCGCGCACACCGTCGGCGAGTTCGGCGTGGTATTGATGATCGGCGGCAACATTCCGGGCGTCACCCGGGTCGCCTCGGTGCAGATCTACGACCACGTCGAGGCCCTGGCGTACGGCGACGCGCATCGGCTCGCGGCCATCCTGCTGGTGTTCTCGTTCCTCGTGCTGCTGGCGCTATATTCCTGGAGACCGAGCCAACCAAGGCTTTAGGCGATTTCTGTCATGAAACATCCCACCCGGCTTGTCTTCTCGCCCGCCTCCTTTGTCGCGCCGACCCCCACATAAGAACGACTATGCGGGGGTCGGCACTTCGCGGAGGCGAACGAGAATCCGGCGCCGTGCGGTAGGTTACATTCCGACAATCGCCTTAGACCATGGACACGAACACCAGCATCGCGCAGGGCATCCACGCGCGCATCCGCATCGACTGGCCCGGGTTCTCGCTGGATGTGGACGAGTGTCTGCCGCCGCGCGGCGTCACGGCCCTGTTCGGGCACTCCGGCTCGGGCAAGACCACCCTACTGCGCTGCATCGCCGGCCTGGAACACGCGGCCGAGGGGCAGCTCAGCTTCAACGGCAGCGTCTGGCAGGACGCGCGGACTTGGGTACCGACACACCGCCGCCCGATCGGCTACGTGTTCCAAGAGGCAAGCCTGTTCCCGCACCTGAGCGTGCTCGGCAATCTGCGCTACGGTCAACGGCGGGGCCAGCGCCGGAGCAAGCGCGACGACCCGTGTCGCACGCGGTTCAGCCTGGAACATGCCATCGAATTGCTCGGCATCGGCCATCTACTGAAACGCAAGCCCGCGGCCCTTTCCGGCGGGGAGCGGCAGCGCGTCGGCATCGCCCGTGCCCTGGCGGTCAATCCGCGGCTGCTGCTCATGGACGAGCCGCTGGCCGCGCTGGATCTGGCACGCAAGCAGGAGATCCTGCCCTACCTGGAACGCCTGCACGACGACCTGGAAATCCCGGTGCTCTACGTCAGCCATTCCCCGGACGAGGTGGCGCGGCTCGCCGATACGCTGGTGGTCATGGACGCGGGGCGGGTGGTCGCAAGCGGCCCGCTCAACGAGACCCTGGCCCGGCTCGACCTGCCTATCCGCCTCGGCGAGGACGCGGGCGTGGTGCTCGAGGGCCGGGTCGCGGAGCGCGACGAGCAATGGCACCTGCTGCGGGTTGCCTGCTGCAACGCCGGCCTCTGGGTGCGCGACAGCGGCGCGGCCATCGACTCCCATGTCCGCATCCGTATCCTGGCGCGGGATGTGAGCATCGCCGATGCCCCGACCTCAGGCACCAGTATCCTCAATACCCTGCCCGCCCGCGTACTGTCGCTGGGCGCCGATGCCCACCCGGCGCTGTCGCTGGTGAAGCTTGAGGTCTCCGGTCAGCCCGTGCTAGCGCGCCTCACACGGCGCTCCGCGGAGCAGCTGGGCCTGGTCCCGGGGAAGGAGGTGTGGATTCAGATCAAGGCGACGGCGTTGCTCTGACATCGCCCCACGCGACCGCGGGAGTCCCCTGTTCGCGTTGCGCGGCGCCATGTCGGATAATGGTGTGATGTCGGTTCAGAGAGGTGCCCCCTGTCCAGCCTGGGGGGCGCCAGCCGGCCCTCCACCATGGGCATTCGCTTCTGCCCCGACCCATGTCGCCGCCTCCCATGGACCTGGTCCCTTGACAAAGCCACTCCCCATCGACCGCACCCTCGAGGCCCAGTCGCGCCCGGAGTTGCGCGGCCTGCTGCCGCACGCGGCGGATCAGCTCAATGTCGTTTGGGCGCAGAAGCTGATCCGGCACTGCGCCATCCTCGAGCCCACGACCGGGGCGCTGCGCATCGCGATCGTCCATAGCTACACCAGCGAGCTCCTGAACCCCTGGCTGAGTCTCGCCACCGCCGTGCAGGGCCTGGACCTGGAGGTCTATCACGCACCCTACGGCCTTGGCCTGCAGGAGGCCGACGCGGGCTCGGCGCTGGTCGCCCACGCCCCGGACCTAACCCTGTTCTTGCTCGAGCGCGAGGCCATACATCCGACCTTCGGTGCGCCGCTGGCTCAGCACGATCAGCACACACAACAGCGCATCGCCGACGAAGTGCTGGATCGGCTCTGCTCCATCCTGCAGCGGTTCCGCGCGCAGCCCATCGGCCGGATGCTGCTGACCCTCCTGCCGGCGCGCGTCGGCCCGGCGCTCGGCGCCCATGACACCCAGTCCGACCGCTCCGAGGCGCGCTGGTGGAGCGCACTCAAGGGCCGTATCGCCGGCTGTCTAAACGACTCGATGCCGGCAGCCGCCCTCCTCGACCTCGACGAAGCGCTGCTGGACATCGGCCGTGACCACTTCTTCGACAACCGGCTCTGGTACTCGGCGCGCTTCCCGTTCACCGCGCGCGCGGCCTTCGAGGTCGCGAGCCGGGTCGTGGAACAGGGCGTCCTGCTCAAGCAGCCGAAGGCGAAGGTGATCGCGTTGGATGCGGACAATACCCTCTGGGGCGGCATCATCGGCGAGGACGGCGTGGGGGGCATCGCGCTCGGGCCGGACTACCCCGGCAACTGCTATCTGGACTTCCAGCGCCGGCTGCTCGACCTGCAACAGCGCGGCTTCGTGCTGGCGCTGTGCAGCAAGAACAACGCCGCGGACGTGGAGCAGGTGCTCGACGCCCATCCGCACCAGCTCATCAAAGACCACCACCTGGTCGCCAAGCGCGTTAACTGGGTCGACAAGGCGGCCAACCTGCGCGAACTGGCGAAGGAGATCAACGTCGGGCTCAACTCCTTCGTCTTCGTCGACGACAGCGCCCACGAAATCGCCGCGGTACGGCGTTTGCTGCCGGAGGTGGAGACCGTGCAAATGCCGACGGACCCGCTCCAGGTACCCAGCGTGCTGGAGTGCGTCGCCCGGCTCCAGGTGCTGTCGCTCACCGACGAAGACCGGACCAAGACCGGGCTGTACCTGGCCGAACGGCAACGCCGAACCCACAAGGCGCACTTCGGGGGCCGCAGCAGCGATCTCGGCGACTACCTCGCCTCACTCGAGATGCGCATGGACGTGGTCTACGACGGCGCGGCGCAGGTCGCACGCCTGGCACAGCTGACGCAGAAGACGAACCAGTTCAACCTGACCACGCGTCGCTACGACGACCGGCAGATGGCAGAATTCATCGCCGCCGACGACTGGCGGGTCGCGCACTTCTCCCTGGCCGACGTCTTCGGCGACAGTGGCATCGTCGGGTTGGCCATGGTGCGTCTGCTGGATGCGGGCACGGCAGAGTTGGACGTCTTTCTGATGTCCTGCCGAGTCATCGGCCGCGAGGCCGAACGGGCCTTCCTTGAAACGCTGCTGGGCAGGCTCGAACGCGATGGCGTGCGCGCACTGCTTGCGGACTTCGTCCCGACGGCCAAGAATGCCCTAGTGAAGGACTTCCTGGCGCAAAACGGCTTCAGTCCGCGGACGGACGGCCGTTATGAGCGGACGCTCGCCCGGCACGCCGACCCGTCGGGAGCGCAGTCCGCGAGACCGGCGCCACCGATTCAGGTGACCGAGTCCGATGGTGCGCCCGACCGCGAGCCCAGCCGCGGACACTGAAGCGCTCCGGCAACGGCCGACATCGACGCGCGGCGGCCACAGCCAACTAGTCGAAACCCCAACCGGCGAGCCGCTCCAGGCGCGCCCCCGGCAGACATCGAGAAGCACCCATGTCCGTATTCGCGCAACTGCAAGACGCAATGGCCACAACGCTGAACGTCGAGCCGGCAAAGATCACCGAGCAGACCTCCGCCGACAACCTGACCGAATGGGACTCGCTCGGCCACGTGAACCTGATGATGGCCATCGAGCAGACCTTCGACATCTATCTGGAGGTAGAGGACTTTCCGAAGCTCACATCCGTCGACGCAATTCTGGCGCACCTCCAGCAACAAGGCGTCAGCTGAGTCGCCCACATCGATCATGTCCCTCGTCGACTCCATCTCCAGCGTGACCCACAGGCTGCTGTCGTCGGAACAGCATCTGGCGTTGCGCAACGCCTATCTCAGCGCCCGTAGACGTGCCGCACCGCTGCTCAGGCTGGCGTACGGCACCTTCGATGCACGGGCGCTTTGTCATGAGGTCGAGGCACACATCGGCACCGACTACGACTGCCTGATGGTGCACAGCTCGGTCAACAAGCTCGCGCCCATGTACACCGAGGGACCGCTGGAGCTGGTGCGAGCACTGACGGAACTGGCAGGTCCAGAGCGCACCCTGGCCATGCCGGCCTTCTACTTCGGCGACCCGAAGATCGGCGGCCTGGTCGACACCCTGACCGCACGTCCAGAGTTCGACATGCGCCGCACGCCGTCGCAGGTCGGCATCGCCACGGAGCTGTTTCGGCGTATGCCCGGCGTGCGCTGCAGCCGTCACCCGATCTATCGCGTCTGCGCTCTCGGGCCGCTGGCGGAGGCACTGACCCAGGGCCACGAGCAGGCAGGCACCAATTGCGGCCCCGGTACGCCCTTCGACGAAATGACCCGTCACCGGACCTGGATCATCGGCGTCGGCGCGACCATCGAGATTCTGACCCAGGTGCACCACGCCGAGGACGTTCTGGGAGACGCCTTCCCAATACCGCGCTCGAAGGGCAGCGACGCGCCGGAGATCCGGATCAGGGACGGCAAGGAGGTCGTTCCGTATCGCCTGCCCGGCAGTGTGTCGAGTGGACGGCGGAACATGCAGCGCGTGCGTAGGCTGATGCCCGCCGGGCAGCTGCAGGAGTGGCGCTTCCGTGGCACGCCAATGTTCGCCGTGCGGGCCAGGGACGTTTCGGACGCATTGATTGCGGCCGCAAAGCGTGGCGAGACCATCTACGCCAGCTCCGGGGAGACATAGGCACATGCGGCTCCATCACATCGGCTACGCCGTCGACAGCATCTCGGACTACCTGCACGGTTTCTTCTTGCAGGCGTTCTCACCAGTGCGTGTCAGCCAGCCGGTGGCGGATCCCATCCAGCGGGTACGCGTCTGCTTCGCAGAGATGCGGCCCGGCTCTTTCAGTCCCTTTGGCGGCCCGGCCGCTCTCTCTCAAGATCGCCCTGAGACTGGCAGCTTCGGTGGTCTCATCGAACTGGTCGAGCCACTGGACGACGACAGCCCGCTTCGATCGATTGTCGGTAGCCGCCGCGGCGGCCTCTATCACCTCTGCTACGAGGTCGACGACCTCGATGTCGAACTGAGCCGCCTAAGGTCCATGCGCTGCATGCCGCTGGCAAGACCAGCGCCCGCTGCCGCCTTTGACAACCGACGCATCGTCTTCATGCTGACGCCGCAGCACGACCTGATCGAACTCGTTGAGGCACCCGCCCTGCTACCCCCATGCTAATCACACCGACTCGCATCGGACGGCAACGCTGATTCCGCCGCCGCCAGTTCACGCAGTCCCCGTGGCGGCGACACTGAAACCCGCCCCTCCCCGCACCTGCGGCGGACTTAGACGGGCGCCGGCAGATCGACGGGGTGAGACTCGCTTTGGGCGAAGTATCGGCGCAGGAATTCGTCGAAGTCGATGTCGTCCGCGGCCTCGATGGCGCGGGTCTGCTGTCGGGATTGTTCTACCAACGCCGTCAGCCAGGACTCGCGCTCCGCGGCTGGGGGCCGGGTCAGAAACTCGTCCCGATGCTGCTCCGTCAGCCGACGGGAGAACTCGGCGAACCCCTCCCCCTTCGTGCGCATTTCCTCGAGCATGCGCGCCGAGGGCGTGGCGTCGGGGGTCAGCACCTTGTAGCGCTGGGCCTCAAGACTCCGCACATAGCGATCGCCGCCGTCCGCATCCAGCAGCTCGGCCAGCGGGGCCACGCCGTCGAGCAGGTGCAGCGCCCAGTCGCGCAGGCGAATTTCCGTGCCACCCCGGCGCAGACTCAGGCCGGGTTCGCGGCCACGATGCGCGGCCAGCACCAGATTGGCATCGATGGCGCGCCGTTCGGTGGCGTCGATACGCGGACTGTCGACGAGCAGGGCATAGAGCATCAAGAGCTTGAGGAAGCTCATCTGCCCCGGCTCGATACCGAGCGGGTGGTAGGCGTTGACGTCCACGGAACGCAGTTCGACGTAGCGCACACCACGCCGGCGCAGCGCCAGGGTCGGGCGTTCCATCCAGTCCGTGACCTGCTTCGGCCGCACGCTGCTGTAGTACTCGTTCTCGATCTGCAGCACGCGGTCGTTGAGCTGTTCGTAGCGACCGCCGACCTTGATACCGATACTCTCGTACTGAGGACAGGGCGTTTCGATGGCCCAGGTGAGGCTGCGTATGTAGGCATCCAGGCTGTCGTAGCAGGCCTTCATGCCCGTGCCCTCCTCCTGTCGGTTCTGATAGCCGATGTCGCCCATGCGCAGGGAGGTTGCATAGGGATAGTAGAGGGTCTTGGCGTCGAAATCCTGCAGGTCCGTCGCCGCATCCTGCACGAAGCTCCGACACACGGCGGGCGAGGCGCCGAACAGGTACGGCACCAGCCAGCCGAAGCGCTGCAGGTTGCGCACCATGCCCATGTACTGCTCGGAGCGGAAGTGCTGCTCCGACTCGGTCCCATCGGCAACGCGCCGACCGGCGAGCCGCGGCCAGAGTGCGTCATCGACCGAGTAGTTGAAATGCACGCCGGCGATGATCTGCATCACCCGTCCATAGCGGTTGCCGAGTCCGCGGCGATACACGGTCTTCATCCGTGCCGCATTGGACGAGCCGTACCTTGCCAGCGGGATATGGCCACCGCCACGGAGGACGCAGGGCATGCTCGCCGCCCAGAGTCGCTCCTCGCCGATGTGCCGATAGACGAAGCGGTGCAGATCATCGAGTACGCCGAGTACCTCGTCGGGCGATGCCAGCGCAGGCGTCACCAGCTCCAGCAGGGCCTCGGAGAAATCCGTGGTGATCGCCGGATGGGTCAGTGCCGAGCCAAGCTCCGGCGGGTGCGCGGTTGCGGCCACGAGGCCGTCCGGCCCCACGCGCAACGCCTCCTTCTCCAGACCGACAAGACCGCCACGTAGGGCGGCCCTGCCCAGCGAATCATCGAAGCGGGCGATGGATGCCGGCGACAGGACCGGTGCGGACGAAGGACTCATGACAGGAAAGCGACTCTGGACAGGGGTTCTGGGCGAGGTGGATGGGCGACGTCGTGTGGTATCCCTCGCGCGCACGAAGGACGGCGGATTCGATGGGTCCATGACGAGAAACCGCCCGGCCGCCTGAGGGTTGGGCGGTCCGGGCGGCGCGGGCGGGCAACGCCAAGTGGTGTGGTCGAAGCGGTGGGATCAGTCGCGCATAGCCGCCCGCGGCCGTTGGCTACTGTCCTGCATGGCGACCAGGTCGGCGAGGATGCGTGCCGCCTCTTCCGCTTGGATGCGGTCGATGACCTCCTGCTGACGCTCCAGCGCATCTTCATCGACGTCGTCGGCATCCTCGTCCACGGGCTCGATGCCGCGGGCGGTGAGGAAGCGGTCGCGCTCTTCCTTGAGAATGCGGTCGCGGCGCTCCGACTCGCGACGGCGCTCGGATTCGCGCAGCGAGGCCTCCTGCTGGTTGCTGATCTCATCGAGTATGCGACCGCGGGACATCAGCATGCGAAAGCCGTCGTCCTTGCGAATCCGTTGAGCCGATCGCACGCGTAGCTGCTCGACGTCGACGGGCGTGTAGCGGTTGTAGCGTGCGGGTCGGATTCGGTCCCAGGGCAGCGCATTCTCCAGCGAGCGCTCACCGTGGTCGTCCGGGTCCGGCCCCAGATCGAAATGGATGTCCGGCTCGATCCCCTTGAGCTGGGTGCTGCCACCGCTGACACGGAAGAACTCGGCCATGGTCAGCCGCAGACGCCCGAGGTCGGAGCCATCGCCCGGCATGTAGCGGTCTAGGTCGATCAGCGTCTGCACCGTGCCCTTGCCGAAGGTCGGCTCGCCGATGATGACGCCTCGGCCGTAATCCTGGATGGCACCAGCGAAGATCTCGGACGCGGAAGCGCTGTTGCGGTCCACCAGCACCGCGAGCGGCCCGGAGTAGGCGACGCCGCGATCGGTATCCGCCTCGACGTCGACCTTGCCCAGCGCGTCCTTGACCTGTACCACCGGCCCCTGGTCGATGAACAGACCGGTCAGCAAGGTCGCCTCGGTGAGCGAACCGCCGCCGTTGCCGCGCAGGTCGATGACCAGGCCGTCGATCCCGTCGCGTTTCAACTCGTCCACCAGGCGGCTCACGTCGCGTGTGGTACTGGTGAAGTCTCGGCTGCCCTCGGACTCGGCGCGGAAATCCCGATAGAAGGCCGGCACCTCGATGACGCCGATTCGCATGGACGGTGCGTTGTCCGGCCCATCGATGACATAGGACTTGGCGGCCTGGTCCTCGAGCTGGATCTCGTTGCGCACCAGCGAAACCTCGCGGGTCCGTCCACCGGAGCCCGACGCCTTGGGCAGGATCTCGAGCCGGACCACCGAGCCCTTGGCGCCGCGGATCTTGTCGACGACGTCCTGCAGGCGCCAGCCGACAATGTCGAGCATCTCTCCGTCATTGCCCTGCGCAACACCGATAATGCGATCGCCGCCCTGCACCTGGCCGGACTGACGCGCCGGACCACCGGGGATGGTGCGCTGAATCACGGTGTATTCGTTCTCGGAGCGCAGCACGGCGCCGATGCCTTCGAGCTTCAGCCGCATGCTGATGTCGAAGTTCTCCGACGTGCTCGGCGACATATAGCTGGTATGCGGCTCGAGCGTGCGGGTGTAGGCGTTGACGAAGGCCTGGTAGACGTCGTCGGCGGTGAACTGGTGAATGCGCCGGGCGATCCCCTCGTAGCGCTGACGCAGCTGCTTGCGGATTTCCTCGTCCGGCTCCTCGGCGAGCTTCAGCGTGAGGTAGTCGTACTTGACCCGCTGACGCCAGATGGCATCGAGTTCCGTGTCTCCCTTCGCCCACTCGGCATCCTCGCGGTCGAAGCGATAGGTCTCGTCGCGATCGAAGTCGAACCGACCCTCCAGCAGCGACAGGGCGTAGTCGACACGGGTATCGACCCGCATCCGATAGACGCGGAAGATGTCGAAAGCGACGTCCAGTTTGCCGGCGTCCAGGTCGTTGTCCAGCCGATTGGCGCCGCGGGTGAAGCGCTCGATGTCGCGCGCGTGGAAGAAGGACCGGTTGGGGTCCAGGTCCTCGAAGTAATTGAGCAGGGTCTGCTGTGCGAACTCGTCGTCGAGCCGGAAATTCCGATAATGGAATCGCTCCAGAACCTTGTTGATGACCAAGGTCGTCTTGCTTTGTCGGTCGGACGGGAACAGCTCGGACAGGCCCACCAACGTGAATTCGGCAATCGCGACGCCGGCACCCAGGGTCGCCGTGAGGGCCACGGCCAGCACCACGGGCAGGCGAGGCGCACGGGTGTGAAGTCGCCGAGCTTTGGTGGGGCTAGGATCGGCGCTGCCGAAGCGAAATGGGAATCGAGTCATGGTCTTGTCAGCCATCTTGCGGCGCGGCGGCCTCTGTCGGATCACCCGCTCGACCTGGTGCGTCGCATGGCCGAATCAGATCGGGTCGAGGCGGGTCCAGCCGGGTCCGGTCGTTTATGGGCGGATCGAGCTCGGCCAGCCTTTCGAGTCTGGTCGAGGCGAAGAGCGAGTCGGTCCCGCCAGGCCATGAAAGTATCGATCTTACACGTCGACTTCAACGACTGGTCCCAAATCCATATCCCCGCGGAACCGGACGGAACCCTCAACAACGCCGACGCCCTGAACCGGCCAGCGGACAGCGGCGAGCGGACCTCAACCCCGTTCCAGCCAGATCAGCGAGGCCATCCTGCCGGTGCGACCCTCCCGGCGATAGGAGAAGAAACGCGCAGGATCACCGGCGGTGCAATACTCGCCGCCACTCACGTCCGCAACACCCAAACCGGCGAGCTGCAGCCGCGCAAGCGCGTAGAGATCGCCCAGCCAGCGGTCGCCCTGCCCGGGGCGAAACGCACCCGCCGCGTCCACGTCCCGTTCGAGGAAGGCCGCGCGCACCTCCGGGCCGACCTCGAAACGCGCCGGACCAATAGCCGGCCCGAGCCAGACGAGTAGCTCGCCGGGCTCGACGCCAAGCCTTGCCACGGTCGCCTCCAAGACGCCTGCATGCAGACCGCGCCAGCCGGCATGGGCTGCCGCGCAGACCGTCGCAGCCCGATCACAGAAGAGCACAGGCAGGCAATCCGCGGTGAGCACCGCGCACACGCGGCCGGGGCGGGTCGCGACGGCGGCGTCAGCGACGGGCGGCGTGCTGTGATCCTGATCTGCGTCGGCGACCTCGCGGCCATGGACCTGTTCCAGCCAGACCGGTTCGCGGGGCAGCGGCAACCGCGCACTGAGCAGCGCACGGTTACGCAGCACCGCCTCCGGCTCGTCACCTACGTGCAGTGCGAGATTCAGGTCGTCGAAGGGCGGCACGCCGACACCGCCGCGGCGTGTCGTCGCGCACGCGCGCACCGCGGGCGGTGCGTGCCAATCGGGTAGGACCAGTTCCGGGTCAGCCATCGCCCTCACCGTCCAGCCGGCCGAGCAGCGCCGCGAAGTCCGGTGCAATGGGCGTTTCCCAGGTCATGACCTCGGCGTTCGCCGGATGCACCAACCCGAGCTTGATGGCGTGCAACGCCTGACGAGGGAAGGCACGCACCGCCGCGTCCGCCTCCACGCCCATCCCGGTCCTCGGGCCGCGCCGCGCGCCATAGGTCGGGTCGCCGACGAGCGGAAAGCCGATATGCGCCATGTGCACGCGGATCTGATGCGTCCGCCCCGTGTGCAAACGGACACCGAGCAATGTGTGGCCCGGATAGCGGGCGAGGATGCGGTAGTCCGTGCGCGCGGGGCGTCCGGAGCGGGTCACCGCCATTGCGGTACGCCGCACCGGGTGCCGGCCGATAGGCGCGTCGACGCTACCTCCGGCGATGGGCTCGCCGACCACCAGCGCCCGATACTCGCGGGTCACGGTCCGCTCCCGCAACTGTTGCACCAGCGAGGTGTGTGCCAGCGGCGTGCGTGCCACGACCAGCAGCCCGCTGGTGTCCTTGTCAAGGCGGTGGACGATGCCGCAGCGCGGCAGCGTCGCGAGTGCCGGAGACCGGTGCAACAACCCGTTCAACAGGGTCCCGGACCAATTGCCGGCGGCCGGATGCACGACCAGCCCAGGGGGCTTGTCGATGACCAGCAGATGCTCGTCCGCGAACACGACCTGCAGCGCAATGGGCTCGGGCAGGAATTGGTCGCTGCGCGGCAGGCGGGCCTCGAGTCGCACCAACTCGCCGCCGCGCAAGCGTTCCTTGCGCTGCGCCGGGCGCCCGTCCAGCCAGACCCAGCCCTCGTCGATCCAGGCCTGCAGTCGGGACCGGGAGAAGTCGGGCAGCCGCCGAGCCAAGGCGACATCGAGCCGACTGCCCACGTCGTCCATGTCGATCCGGAGTTCGCGTCGAATCAGATCGTCTGCACCCGACTCCGCGGGCTCGTCGGCGCAGTCGGCAGCCTCGTCGAAGGCAGCGAGGGATTCTGGGTCCGGCAGCATGAGTTTCGTTACAATGTCGGGCTGATTCGCAACCTATCGACCAAACACTATGCGCTTAGTCCTTGTGGTGCTCCTGCTGGCCGCGACGGTCAGCGGCTGCGGCATTATCGGCAAAGAGTTCGACCAGACCGAGGGCTGGAGCGCTGCGGAGCTCTACAACAAGGCCGCGGGCGAGATGGACAGCGCCAACTGGAAGCGGGCCATCGAACTCTACCGCAAGCTCGAGACCCGCTACCCCTTCGGCCGCTACGCCATGCAGGGTCAGCTCGATATTGCCTACGCCTACTACCGTGCGGAAGAGCCGGAGCAGGCCATCGCGGCCGCGGATCGCTTCATCAAGCTGTACCCTCAGAATCCGTACGTCGACTATGCCTACTACATGAAGGGCATTGTCAACTACAACCGCAGCGTCGGCTTCATCGACCGCTTCGTCCCGACCGATCAGTCGCAGCGCGATCCGGGCTCGGCGCTGGATGCCTTCGAGGACTTCGGCGAGTTGGTCCGGCGTTTCCCGGAGAGCAAGTATGCTGCGGATGCACGCCAACGCATGCTCTACCTGCGCAGCAATCTCGCCAAGAACGAGGTGCACGTCGCGCGCTACTACATGAAGCGCGGTGCCTACCTGGCGGCAGCCAACCGCGCGCAGTACGTCATCGAACGATTCCAGCGCACCTCCGCCGTGGAAGAGGCCATGGAAGTGCTGATCGAGGCCTACGAGCGCCTGGGCAAGGAACAGCTGGCCGCCGACGCCCGCCGGGTGCTGGATCTGAATCGTCGCGAGGGTCGCTTCATCGACGACACGCCGCCGCCAGAGGAGATCAGCCTCGGGCGCAAGATCTGGGACTACCTGGGATTCGACCGAAACTGATCCTGGCGCTGGCGCACCACCTTCGGAGATCGGAATCGGTGCAGCCGTCTGCACGCCCCGTGACAGACGGCACCGACCTTGCCCTGCGCACTCCGAGCCGCCGCGCCAGGTTGGTCCGGACCACCGGACGACAACCGACGATCCGGCGGCCATTGCGGGCCGCCGATGGGCACCTCAGAGGGCGCTCGCAGCGTCCGTGGATTCAGACGGCCGCCTCGTCCTCTTCGCCCGTGCGGATGCGCACGACGCGCGCGACATCGCTGATGAAGATCTTGCCGTCGCCGATCTTACCGGTACGCGCGGACTTGGTGATGGCTTCCACGCACAGCTCCTGCTGCTCGTCGGCGATGACGATCTCGATCTTGACCTTCGGCAGGAAGTCGACGACATATTCTGCGCCGCGATAGAGCTCGGTGTGGCCCTTTTGCCGGCCGAAGCCCTTGACCTCGATGGCGGTCATACCAGTAATACCCGCCTGTGACAGGGCCTCGCGGACGTCGTCGAGCTTGAAGGGTTTGATAATGGCTTCGACCTTCTTCATCTGGTTCTCCAGCTGGGAATTTGGGTAGACGCTGCGGGCGAGTATAAGAGCCCGCCCGCAAAGTCACCAGTCAGGTGCACGACCGGGGCGCGAAAAGGAGGCGGACCAGATCGGCGGGATGGTGGTCGGCGAGCCGTAGTTGGTGGCGCCGTAGCTGGTGCCTTGGTTCAGCTTCCGGCCGAGAGTACATCGGCAATCCGCATACCCAGTTCGGCCGGTGATCGGACCGTCGCGACCCGGGCATCCTCCAACGCCCGGTACTTCCCCTCAGCCGTGCCGGCCCCGCCGCTGACGATGGCGCCCGCGTGCCCCATGCGCTTGCCCTCGGGCGCGGTGACGCCGGCGATGTAGGCGACCACGGGCTTGCTGACCTGCGCGGCGATGTACGCGGCTGCGCGTTCCTCCGCATCGCCCCCGATCTCCCCGACCATCAGCACCGCGTCGGTCTGCGGATCCTGCTCGAATAGGTCCAGGCAGTCGATGAAGTCCAGCCCGTGGATGGGATCGCCGCCGATGCCGATGCAGGTGCTCTGTCCGAGCCCGGCGGCGGTGGTCTGGTGCACGGCCTCGTAGGTCAAGGTGCCGGACCGCGACACGATTCCGACGCGTCCGGGGCTATGGATGGCACCCGGCATGATGCCGATCTTGCAGCCGCCGGGCGTGATGATGCCCGGGCAGTTAGGGCCTATCAATACGCAGTCGCGCCCGTCGAGCGCGGCGCACACCCGCAGCATGTCGAGCACCGGGATGCCCTCGGTGATGCAGACGATGACGCGAATGCCCGCGTCCGCCGCTTCGAGGATCGCGTCCGCGGCGAAGGGCGCTGGCACGTAGATCATGGTCGCATCGGCGCCGGTCTCGGCCACCGCGTCGTGCACGGTGTCGAATACCGGCAGGTCCAGATGCCTCTGCCCGCCCTTGCCTGGCGTCACGCCGCCGACCATGCGCGTGCCATAGGCGATGGCCTGCTCGCTGTGGAAGGTGCCCTGCCGGCCCGTGAAGCCCTGGCAGATGACCCGCGTGTCGCCGTCGACGAGAACGCCCATGCATACCTCCAATTCTGATTACGGCCGCGCTCAGCCGCGCGCCGCATCGACCACGAGCCGCGCGGCCTCGGTGAGGCTCTCGGCGGTGCGCAGCGCGAGCCCACTCTTGGCCAACAGCGCCCGCCCCTCCTCGGCGCGGGTACCCTCGAGCCGCACCACCAGCGGCACGTCCAGCGCTACCTCGCGGGCCGCGGCGATCACGCCCTCGGCGATCAGGTCGCAGCGCACGATACCGCCAAAGATGTTGACCAAGACGGCGCGCACACGCCCGTCGCTCAGGATGAGCTTGAACGCCTCGGCCACGCGCTCCGCGCTCGTACCACCGCCGACGTCGAGAAAGTTGGCCGGCGCGCCGCCTTGCAGCTGCACCAGATCCATGGTCGCCATCGCCAGGCCGGCACCGTTGACCATGCAGCCGATGTCGCCGTTGAGGGCGATGTAATTCAGCTGATGCTCGGCCGCGGCGAGTTCGCGCGGGTCTTCCTGGGTAGGGTCACGCAGCTTAGCCAGCGCGGCTTGCCGGTAGACGGCGTTGTCATCCAGATTGACCTTGGCATCCAGCGCAAGCAGTGCGCCCGAGTCGGTCAAGACCAGCGGATTGATCTCCACCAGGCTCGCATCGGCCGTCTCCAGCAGGCGCAAAAGGCCCTGCATGAGCTTGCCGAGTTCGCCGACCTGTGCCTTATCCAGCCCCAGCGCATAGCCGAGCCGACGCGCCTGCCAGGGCATGAGTCCGATGGCGGGCTGCACCTGTGTCACCAGGATGGCTTCCGGCGTCTGCCGCGCCACCGACTCGATGTCCATACCACCGGATGCCGAGGCCATGATCGCGACCCGCCGAGCGGCGCGGTCCACCAGAGCCGCGAGATAGAGCTCCCGCTCAATGCTCGTGACCGCCTCCACCAACACGCGCCCCACCGGCAGACCCGACGCGTCGGTCTGGTGGGTCACGAGCCGGCTGCCAAGCAAAGCGCCGGCGGCCTCTGCGACGGCGTCCAGGCTGGTGCAACGGCGGATACCGCCGGCCTTGCCGCGGCCGCCGGCATGCACCTGCGCCTTGACCACCCAGGCGTCCCCGCCCAGCTCCCGCGCGGCGGCGGCGGCGGCATCCGCGGTCTCGGCGACCCGACCCGCGGGCACGGACAGACCGTGCTGGGCGAACAGGCCCTTGGCTTGATACTCATGCAGATTCAACGCGGTAGCCTCCTGCGGGGCACTCGGCACCAGAGCAGCGCGGCGGATGGTCGACGGGCTGTGGCACGGCATGGCATCCGGGTATTCTGTGCCAACCTCGCAAAACAGGCAAAACCCAGCCCCGCGTGATCGACGCCCCTCCGCCAGCACAAGCCCAACGAGA
This sequence comes from Thiohalocapsa sp., assembly GCA_028277725.1. Lineage (GTDB taxonomy): Bacteria > Pseudomonadota > Gammaproteobacteria > Chromatiales > Chromatiaceae > Thiohalocapsa. Next base: position 11,772 of record JANQFX010000001.1, on the reverse strand, counting down.
CCGCCGCCGGCGCGTCGCGGTGGAGCCCGGGTCGGTCTTCCGCGCCGACAGCGCGCTGACCTGGCTGTTCTTGTATCGGCTGCTGCTGACCGCCCTGCTGCTCGTTCTGTTCTCCTATCCACCAGAGACCCCCTGGCTCGGCGACCAGGCCAGCGCGTCGCTGGCCCGGACCATGCTCGGACTGCAGGCCCTGACCATCCTGGTCGGCGGGCTGGCCATGATCTTGCACTGGCCCACCAAGGAGCAGCAGATCCAGATTGCGATCTTTCTGGACATCATGCTGTATACGCTGCTCATGCACGTGGCCGGCGGCCTGGCGAGCGGCCTCGGGTTGCTGCCGGCCATCGCGGTCGTGGTCGGCGCTATCCTGCTGGAGGGCCGGCTGTCGCTGCTGTTCGCGTCCCTGGCGACCCTGGCGGTGATTGCACAGCAGTTCTACTCGCAATTCCATGTCGATACCGCCTCGGGCACCTACACCCAGGCGGGGCTGCTCGGCCTGACCTTCTTCGCGGTGGCGCTGCTGGCGCACGTCATGACCGGACGCCTGCGCGAGAGCGAACGCCTCGCCGCGCGGCGTCAGGTGGACATCGCCGATCTATCGACACTCAACGACTACATCATCCAGGAAATGTCCACGGGCATCGTCGCCGTAGACGGCGAGCGCAAGCTCATGCTGCTGAACAATGCCGCTCGGCGCCTGCTCGGCGCGCCCGGAGCGCGCCGCGGCGATCACCTGTTCCGGCTGGCACCGAGTCTGCGCGATTGGTTCGCCTCGGAGCTGCGCCTCGGTCCTGGCATGCAACGCGACAGGCTGCTCTACATGGGTGATACCGAAGTCCGCCCCAGCCTGAACCTGCTCGGCATCGAGCGCACCAACGGTGCGCTGATCTACCTGCGCGATAACCGCGAACTCGAGCGTCAGGCACAGGACATGAAGCTCGCCGCGCTGGGCCGGCTGACGGCGAGCATCGCCCACAACATCCGCAACCCCCTGTCCTCCGTGCTGCATGCGGCGCAACTGTTGGAGGAATCCGAGGACACGGACGAAGCCGACCGCAATCTGCTCGGTATCCTGCGCCGCAATGCACTGCGCATCGACGAGATCGTCACCAGCGTGTTGGAACTCTCGCGGCGACAGCCGGCGGAGCGCGTCGACCTGGACCTGAACCTATGGCTACGGGAGTTCGATGCCGAATACCGCGAAAGCCATCCCGAGTCCGCCGAACGCCTGACCCTCGAAAACCCGGATCTGGGACTCGCGGTGACTGTGGACCCACGCCATCTGGGGCAAATCGTGCGCAACCTCTGCGACAACGCATTCAAGCATGGCCGACAGCTTGGAGAGATGCCCAGGGTCCGTCTGCGGGCAGCCCCCGATCCCCGCACCGGCGGTGCCCTGCTCGAAGTCATCGACTCCGGCCCGGGCATCCCCGAGGCCAATCGACGCCAGATCTTCGAGCCCTTCTATACAACGTCATCCACGGGCACAGGACTCGGGCTATACATCGCCTCGGAGCTTGCCTCCGCCAACGCGCTTCGCTTGGAGTATATTGGAGGTGATTTTGCCGATGGCCGATTCAGGCTCACGTTCGGCGCGTCCAGCACCGCGCCGAGGCCCGTTCCCGCGGCTTGACCACCCCCGACCGCACCATTCGCCCCTGCGAGAATACGGCACAGATCCGACTCGAGGCCGGCTCAAGCCAGGAACCGCCCCATGGCAAGACCCACCGCCCTGATCGTCGATGATGAACTGGACATTCTGGAGCTGGTGGGCATCACCTGCGAAGGCATGGGCGTCGTCGCAGCCACCGCCGGCTGCCTCGCCGAGGCGCAGGCGCTGCTGCAGCAGCGAGAGTTCGATTTCTGTCTCACCGACATGCGCCTGCCCGACGGCGACGGCATCGAGCTGGTCCGCCACATCAACGAGCGAGCGCCGCAGACGCCAACGGCCATGATCACCGCCCACGGCAACATGGAAACCGCCGTCGCCGCCATGAAGGCCGGCGCCTTCGACTTCGTACCGAAACCGCTGGACCTGAACGCCCTGCGCGGTCTGATCAACGCCGCTCTGAAGCTGCGTGATCCGACGGAACCCACCCAAAGCGCCGCCGACGGCAGCGATTGCGGCCTGCTCGGCACCTCGGCGCAAATGCGCGAGATCCGCGCCCTCATCGCCAAGCTCGCGCGCAACCAAGCGCCGATCTTCGTCACCGGCGAAAGCGGCACGGGCAAAGAGCTGGCGGCCCGGCTGGTACATCGGATGGGCCCGCGTGCAGACGCCCCTTTCGTGCCGGTCAACTGCGGCGCCATCCCCGGCGATCTGGTGGAAAGCGAGCTCTTCGGCCATCGCAAGGGCAGCTTCACCGGCGCCGTGGCGGACAAACAGGGCCTGTTCCAGGCGGCGCACGGCGGTACGCTGTTCCTGGATGAAATCGCTGACCTGCCGCTGCCGACGCAAGTGAAGCTGCTGCGGGCCATACAACAGAAGAGCATCCGCCCCGTGGGCGCCGAACACGAGATCGCGGTGGACGTGCGCATCATCAGCGCGAGCCACCACGACCTGAAACGAGCCGTGGAACGAAGCACCTTCCGACAGGACCTGTTCTACCGCATCAACGTCATCGAGCTCTGCATCCCGCCCCTGCGCGAACGCCCGGAGGACGTCGACCTGCTGGCGACCCACCTGCTCGCGCGCATCGCCGCCGAGGCCGCGCGTGAGCCGCAACGGCTCTCCGGCGCCGCCCGAGCAACACTGTTGGCCTATCCCTTCCCCGGCAATGTCCGAGAGTTGGAGAACATCCTGGAGCGCGCGACGGCGCTGTCCGATGCGCCGGTGCTGGAGGTGGCGGACCTGCGCCTGCCGGCGTCGAACACGCCGCGGGCCGGGGCCGATCCGGCGCAGTCCCCACCAGCAGTCGCAGGGCAGGTATCCGCTGGAGAACCGGCGTCCGAGCCCGGTGAGCCGGACATCGACATCGGCGCCCGCCCCCTGGAGGCGGCGCTCGACGAGATCGAGAAAAAGGCCATCCTCAAGGCCCTGGACAGCACACACTGGAACCGCACCGCCGCGGCCAAGCTGTTGGGAATGACGCCACGCTCGCTAAGATACCGGCTGAGCAAGCTCGGGCTGGACTGACGCCGACACCCCGTCCGCGGCCGCATGCGACCGGCACGGCCGAGCCCCAATCCACCGATCGGTATAGCCGCAGCGAACGCACGTGTCCAATCAGGCCCCAGACCCCTTCGCACACTGGTTCCGCCAGTGCACGCCCTACATCCATGCCCATCGCGAGCGCACCTTCGTCATCGCCTTCGGCGGCGAGGCCCTGGATGCGCCCACCCTGCCGGCGCTGATCCACGACATCGCCCTGCTGCACGGCCTCGGCATCCGGCTGGTGCTGGTCCACGGCGCCCGGCCGCAGATCGAGCGGCGCCTGTCGGAATTGGGCTCGGCGCTGCGCTACGTCGGTGGCCTACGCATCACCGACGATACGGCCCTGCGCTGCGTCAAAGAGGCGGCCGGCAGCGCGCGGGTCGAGATCGAGGCCCTATTATCCATGGGTCTCGCCAATTCGCCCATGGCGGGGGTGCGCATCCCGGTGGCCTCGGGCAACTTCGTCACGGCGCGGCCCATCGGCGTGCTCGACGGCGTCGACTATCAGCACACCGGCAGGGTGCGGCGAGTGGACCGGCAGGCGCTGCGCTCGGCCCTCGACGCCGGCGCCGTGGCGCTGATGCCGCCCATCGGCTACTCGCCCACCGGCGAGGTGTTCAACCTGTCCGCCGCGGACGTGGCACGCGCGGCTGCCGTCGCCCTCGCCGCGGACAAGCTGATCTACCTGCTGGAGGGCGACATCGGCAACGAGCAGGCACCGCCGGCGTCGAATCTGCTCGCAGCCGACGTGGACGCACTGCTGGACAAGGACCCCAGGCTTCCCGAGGAGCTGACCCAAGCCCTGCGCGCCGCCGCCGACGCCTGCCGCAGCGGCATCCGCCGCGTCCATCTGATCCCCCGCAACCGTGACGGGGCACTGCTGCAGGAGTTGTTCACCCGCGACGGCGCCGGCACCTTGATCTCGGACCGGCCCTTCGAGGAACTGCGCCCGGCGCGCATCGACGACATCCCCGGCATCCGCGAGCTACTCAGCCCGATGGAACGCGCCGGCGTGCTGGTGCCGCGCCCGCGCGAGGACCTGGAGCAGATCATCGACCGCTTCTGGATCACCGAGCGCGACGGCACCGTGATCTCCTGCGCTGCGTTGTTCTGCTGGCCCGATGCGCGCATCGGCGAGCTCGCCTGCGTCGCCGTGCATCCGGAGTACCGCGAGCGCGGCCGCGGCGATCGGCTGCTGGCCCGTATGGAGGCCCTGGCGCGCGAGCGTGGCCTGGCGGGGCTGTTCGTGCTGACGACCCAGACCTCGCATTGGTTCCGCGAGCGGGGCTTCGAGCCCGCCGGTGTCGACGATCTGCCGCCCTCCCGCCGCGCCGAGTACAATCGGCGACGCAACTCCAAGGTCTACCTCAAGCAACTGACCGGCGGAACGGCCGACTGACCGGGCGTCTACGGACCGATCTCCGAGCGCCCGGCCGCAGTTCGCCCGGCATCCCGGTAGAGCCCGATGCCAAGTGGCTGTTAGTCTCTGCGGCATCCAAGCCGAATCGACACCCCCATGCAGCACCAAGACGCCTCCATCTACATCGCCCTGATCAGCGTCCATGGCCTGATCCGCGGCGAGAATCTGGAACTCGGACGCGACGCTGACACCGGCGGACAGACGCTCTACGTCGTGGAGCTGGCGCATGCCCTGGCCGCGCGGGACGACGTGGCGCGCGTCGACCTGTTCACGCGCCTCGTGGAGGACCCCGGCGTCAGTAGCGACTATGCCCGACCCATCGAGAATCTGGGCAACGGAGCGCGCATCGTGCGCGTCGAGGCCGGACCGCCCGGCTATCTGCCGAAGGAACAGCTCTGGGACCACCTGGACGCCTTCGCCGACAACATGCTGGGCTTCCTGCGCGATCAGGACGAGCGTCCGCAGCTCATCCACAGTCACTACGCGGACGCGGGCTATGTCGGCGCGAGGCTGACCGCGCAGCTCGGCGTGCCCCTGGTGCACACGGGCCATTCCCTGGGCCGGGTCAAGCGCCAGCGACTGCTCGCCTCGGGCGTCAAGCAAGAGGCCATCGACGCGCGCTACAACATGGACCGCCGCATCAACGCCGAGGAGGAGACCCTCGCCGCTGCGGCCCTGGTCATCACCAGCACCACGCAGGAGATCGAGGAGCAGTACGGGCTCTACGACCACTACCAGCCTGAGCGGATGAGCGTCATCCCGCCGGGCACCGACCTGCAGCGATTCCGCCCGCCGGACGGCGCCGAGCAGCGCACCCCGATGAACCAGCAAATCGGCCGCTTCCTGCACCAGCCCAGCAAGCCGATGATCCTGGCCCTGTCGCGCCCGGACGAGCGCAAGAACATCGCCACCCTGATCGAGGCCTATGGCGAGTCCGAGGAGTTGCAGCGGGTGGCCAACCTGGTGATCGTCGCCGGCAACCGCGACGACATCCGCGAGCTGGACGCCGGCGCCCAGCAGGTGTTGACAGACATCCTCATCCTGATCGACCTCTACGACCTCTACGGGCGCGTGGCCTACCCCAAGCACCACAGCGCGGCCGAGGTGCCGATCCTGTATCAGCTCACGGCGGCCTCCCGCGGCGTGTTCATCAACCCGGCGCTGACCGAACCCTTTGGACTCACGCTCATCGAGGCGGCAGCCAGCGGGCTACCCATCGTCGCCACCGAGGACGGTGGTCCCATCGACATCGTCAAGCACTGCAATAACGGCATCCTGATCGACCCGCTGGACACCAAGGACATCACCAAGGCCCTGCTCAAGGTCCTGAGCGACCGCGGTCGCTGGCGGCAGTACGCCCACAACGGCGTGGACGGCGTCAAGCAGCACTACTCCTGGCCCGCCCATGCGGAGAGCTACATGCAGGCCGTCGCGCCTCTGCTGGAGCAGGTCGAGCCGCCGCCGCGGGCACCGGTGACACGACGCCCCTTGCTCTACCACGACCGAGCCATCTTCTCGGACCTGGACCAGAACCTACTCGGCGATCCCGAGGCGCTGGCGGACTTCATCCGTGTCATCCGCGAGAACCGCAAGTGCACCAGCTTCGGTATCGCCACCGGCCGGCGGTTGGACTCGGCGCTGACGACCATGCGCCGCTACGGCATCCCGCGCCCGGACGTACTGATCACCGGCCTCGGCACCGAGATCTTCTACGCGCCGCAGCTCACGCGCGACCACGCCTGGGCGCGCTACCTCGACCACCTCTGGTACCCGCGCCGGGTACGCGACGCCCTCACTGACCTGCCCGGCATCAAGCGCCAGCCGCGCACCGAGCAGAGCCGATTCAAGGTGAGCTTCTACATCGATCCGGAGCACGCCCCCGGCCTGGAAGAGATCGCCAGCCTGCTGCACCAGGCGGATCTGCATGTGCAACTCAACCTGTCCTTCGGCCAGTTCCTGGACGTGGTTCCGGCGCGTGCATCCAAGGGCCTGGCGCTCCGCTACGTTGCCGACCAGTGGGGCATTCCGCTGGAGCATTGCTTGGCGGCCGGCGGTAGCGGCGCCGACGAGGACATGATGCGAGGAAACACCCTCGCCGTGGTCGTCGCCAACCGTCACAACGAGGAGCTCTCCCAGCTGACCGACACCGAGGGTATCTACTTCGCCAAGGCGCCCTACGCCGCCGGCATCATGGAGGCCATCGAGCACTACCACTTCTTCGATGCCTGCCAAGTGCCTAGGGCGGATGATTAGTTTGCTAGAAGGCGCAACACGCTGACAGATGCGTCAAGTTTGCACCCGCCGCACACACCGAGGGGCCAAGATGTCCGCTGCCGAAGACACCATTCTGATCTGCACCGATCTCGACCGGACCCTGCTCCCGAACGGCTCGCAGCCGGAGTCCGCAAGCGCCCGCCCAAGGTTCGGCGTCCTCGCGGCGCACCCCGACGTGCGCATCGCCTATGTCACCGGCCGCCACCAAGCCCTGGTGGACGAGGCGATTGCCGAATACGGCATCCCCGTCCCCGACTATCTCATCGGCGACGTCGGCACCAGCATCTACCATGTCCAGGACGGCGACTGGCAGCCGCAACGGGGCTGGCAGGAGGAGATATCCGCGAGCTGGGGCGGCCGAGACGGTGCCGCGCTGCACGCGCTCATCGAGGACATCGACGGGCTACTATTGCAGGAGCCCGCCAAGCAGGGCCCCTGCAAGCTCAGCTATTACACCCCGCAGGATTGGGAACGCGACGCCCGATTGGCAGAAATCGAGGCCCGCTTCGAGGCCAACGACATCGCCGCGAATCTGGTCTGGAGCCTGGACGAACACGCCGGCAGTGGGCTGCTGGACGTCCTGCCCGCCGCCGCCAGCAAGCTCACGGCGGTGCAGTGGCTGATCGAGCGCGTTGGACTCTCGGCCGACCACACCGTCTGCTCGGGCGACAGCGGCAACGATCTCGCCATGCTGACTGGACCCATCAACGCTGTGCTGGTCGCCAACGCCACCGCAGACGTCCGTGCAGACGCCGCCAGCCTCGCCGACGCGGCCGGGCTCAGCGATCGGCTCTACCAGGCCAAGGGTGGCTTCCACGGCATGAACGGCTACTACGCCAGCGGCATCCTGGAGGGCATTGCGCACTACCTGCCACAGACCCTGGAGTTCTGGTCCCACATCGACGGCTGAGTCCGCATGACGACGTCATCGCCGCCGCAAAACCGAGACTGCCCACCACCATGCACGACAACAACGCCACCGAACCACTGCTGAGCCCCCTTGAGGCCCGCATCATCGGCAGCCTGATGGAGAAACAGCGCACCACTCCTGAGCAATACCCGCTAACACTCAACGCCCTGGTGACGGCGTGCAACCAGAAGACCAGCCGTCACCCGGTCATGCGCTTGACGCCGGGGGACGTCGGCCATGCCGTGAACGCCTTGCGCGACCGGGGTCTGATCCACGCCAGCTTCAGCGGCCGCACCGAGCGCTACGACCACAAGCTCGCCGGCGCCTATCTGCTCGACCGGCGCCAGCTCGGCATTCTCTGCGCACTGATGCTACGCGGTCCGCAGACCCCAGGCGAACTCCGCACCAACGCCGCGCGGCTTGCGGACCTGCCGGACCTGAGCATCGTCCACGAGGCGCTCGATAGCCTGGCCAGTCACACCCCGCAGCTGGTATGCGAGCTGCCGAGGCAGTCCGGGGCTCGGGAACAACGCTTCGCACACCTGCTCTGCGGGGAGCCCGAGCCCGAGACCCCGCCGGCGCAGGCCAGCGCAACGAGCGACAGCGCCCTGACGACGCGGGTAACGCGTCTGGAAGAACAGGTTAAGGAACTGACCGAGGCCGTCGCGGCCCTGCGGGAGCAACAGAACTGACCTGAAGACCCAGACCAAACAGGCCCGCGGCGGTTGCTCGCGGGGCGTACCCACGAAGGATCGGCACCGGCATCGACCAGCCGGAGGAGTGGCCCGTGAGCGACCCCGAACGCAAGGCCGAGACGCCCGACCCCCTGCCCAAGGGTCGGCCCGACAAGCACTGGTGGCAGATCCTCACCGGCAGCGGCGAGTTGGGCTACATGCACAAGAGCCGCGTGCGCTTCGCGACACGCTGAGCCGTGACGGCAGAGGCGTTACCGTCCCGGAAACGAAAAACGGCGGCCGATTGGCCGCCGTTTCTGGTGTCTGGAGCGGGAAACGAGACTCGAACTCGCGACCCCAACCTTGGCAAGGTTGTGCTCTACCAACTGAGCTATTCCCGCTTGAGAGCGAGCTATTATAGCTGAGGAGATTCACCTGTCAACTGCGTGTTCGTATTCCTTCACGCCTCGGTAACGACGCCCTGATCGGGCCCTGTCGTTGCGCTCACGGCGCCTCGTCGCCGGAGGCGCCGGGTGCGGGAGCCGTGAGGCTCGGCCAAGCTGCGCGCAGGTACAAGAGCATCGACCAAAGTGTGAGCAGTGCCGCGACGTACAGCAACACCAGCCCGATGGTATCGATCGGCAGCCCCCAGAGCTCGCCACCGAGCACCAACAACACCATCGCGATCATCTGAGTCGTCGTCTTGAGCTTGCCCGCCATGCTCACGGCCACCTTGCCGCGTGCACCGATCTCGGCCATCCACTCGCGCAGCGCCGAGACCGTGATCTCGCGACCGATGATCACCGCCGCGGGCAAGGCCAGCAACACGTGCGGCTCCGCCTGCACCAACAGCACCAGCACGATGGCCACCATGAGCTTGTCCGCCACCGGATCCAGGAAGGCACCGAGCGGCGAGGTCTGCCCCCACCGTCGGGCGAGCCAGCCATCGAGCCAATCGGTGAGACTGGCGAGGCCGAACACCAGCGCACACAGGGTCCGCGCCCAGGGCACGGGTAGATAAAAGATGACGACGAACACCGGGATCAGCGCGATGCGCAGTAGGGTCAGGGCGTTCGGGATGTTCCAGGTCACGGGCGTATCCTTCGGCGAGGGCGGGCTCATGCTGCACGCGGCGCGGGCGGCGGACATCGACATTCTATCGGGATGTGGCATCGGCCGACGGGGGATTGCGCCGCCGCGGGCGAGCCCGGACACCTGCTGACCGTCGCCGCCATGTCGGCCTGGAGGCCGGAACTCCGTCCGACGGTCCGGCTCGGCACTGCGCATGAGTCCTATCCATGATCCGCTCGTACCGCGTCGTGTATGCGCCGGGCGAGTTCGTCGCTGATGCCGTCGACGCGGGCGATATCTTCCGGCGCCGCGCGGGTCAACCCGCGCAGGCCGCCGAAGGCCTTCAGCAGGCTCTGCCGGCGCTTTGGGCCAACGCCGGGGATCCCCTCCAGCACCGAGGTGCGCCGCGCCTTCTCGCGCCGCTGGCGGTGGCCGGTGATGGCGAAGCGGTGCGCCTCGTCGCGGATCTGCTGCACCAGGTGCAGGGCCGGCGAGTCGGCGCCGGCAATGATGGGGGTCTCGCGCTCCGGCAGCCAGAGTTGCTCGGCGCCGGCCTTGCGATCCGGGCCCTTAGCGACGCCCACCAGCTGCAAGCCGTGGATGCCGAGTTCCTCCAGTACCGCCCGCGCGGCGCCGAGCTGGCCCTTGCCGCCGTCGATGAAGAGCAGGTCCGGCATGGGGACCTCGCCCTGTTGCACTCGGCGGTAGCGCCGGCCGAGTGCCTGATCCATCGCGGCGTAGTCATCGCCCGGGGTGATGCCCTCGATGTTGAAGCGGCGATAGTCGGGCTTTCGCGCCCCGTCGCCGTCGAACACCGCGCAGGAGGCCACGGTGAGCTCGCCGCGGGTGTGGCTGATATCGAAGCACTCCATGCGGCTCGGCAACTCCGCGAGGTCGAGCAGGTCGCGCAGGGCCTCCAGCCGACGGGCATAGCCTGCGCGACTGCCGAGCCGGGTCTTCAGCGCCAGCTCGGCGTTGTCGCGCGCCATGTCGAGCCAGCGGGCGCGGTCCCCGCGCAGCCGGTGCTTGATGGCGACGCGCCGCCCGGCCTGTTCGGAGAAGGCCGACTCGAGGAACTCGCGCTCGTCGGGCTCGACGCTGGTCAGGACCTCGGGCGGGACCTCCTTGTCGGCGTAGAACTGCGCCAGGAAGGCCGATAGCACCGATTCCATGCCCGACGCGTCCGGCACCTGCGGAAAGAAGGCCTTGTTGCCCAGGTTGCGCCCGGCGCGGATGAAGAAGACCTGGACGCAGACCGTGCCGCCCGCCTCCGCCGCGGCAACGATGTCGAGGTCGCCGCCGTCGCCCGAGACGTACTGACGCTGCTGGATGCGCCGTAGGGTGGAAATCTGATCCCGCAGCCGCGCCGCACGCTCGAACTCGAGCGCCTCGGCGGCCTCCTCCATGCGCTGCCCCAGTTCGCCGATGACCTCGTCGGTCCGGCCCTCCAGGAACTTGATGCTGTGTTCCACGTCGACGGCGTAGTCCCTCGGCGAAACGTAGCCGACGCAGGGTGCCGTGCAGCGCTTGATCTGGTACTGGAGACAGGGCCGGGTGCGGGTGCTGTAGAAGGTGTCCTCGCACTGGCGCACCGGAAACAGCTTCTGCAGCAGTTGCAGCGTCTCGCGGGTCGCCCAGGCGCTGGGATAGGGGCCGAAGTACTTGTCCCGCCCGCGGCGCGGACCGCGGTAGAAATAGAGCCCCGGGAAGCTGGCCCCGGCGGTGAGTCGAATGTAGGGGTAGCTCTTGTCGTCGCGCAGCAGGACGTTGAAGCGCGGCTTGTGCTCCTTGATGAGATTGTTCTCGAGCAGCAGCGCCTCGCCCTCGGTGCGGGTCACCGTCACCTGGATATCGGCGATCTGGCTGACCATCACCACCAGGCGGCGGTTCAGCGCCCGGCCAAAGTAACTCGACACCCGCCGCTTCAGGTCCTTGGCCTTGCCCACATAGAGCACGGTGCCCGCCGCGTCGAGCATGCGATAGACACCGGGCTGGGAGGGGATCTGCTGAAGTACGGCGCGGGGATCGAAGGACACGGAGGAAGAGGAGTTCGAAGTTTGAAGTGGGAAGGGCGGAGGTCGGGCCGACGCCAGGAGGCCGGACGATCGGGCGCCGACGTCACTTGGCCTGTTGGGCTTCGTCCCTCAGCCCGACCCGTGGTCCGTGGTCCGGTGGAACCGCTGCGCTTGTTCCACCCTTGTATGTTCTGTTCCCAGGGATTGACAGGGAGGAGAGATAAACGGATTTGATGAAGAGTCCTGGGAAGCCG
>JANQFX010000048.1 GCA_028277725.1 Thiohalocapsa sp. | reverse complement strand
CCAAGCGGGCGATGAGATCCAGCTCGCCACCGCCTTCGCGCGCTTGAACACGCGCTGAATGGCCGTCGGGCTCAGCGGCTGCCCCGCCTGCTGACCGGGGAACAGGTACCCGCGCGGGCGGTACCTGCGCCAATATCCGCGCAATTCCCCGAGCAACGTCGGTGAGAGCGGCACCAGGCGGTCCTTCGACCCCTTGCCCTGCTCGATGCGAAGCAGCGAGCGCTCGCCGTCGATATCGGCGACCTTCACCGCCACCAGCTCCGATAAGCGCAGCCCGCAGCCGTAGCACAGCACCAGCATCGTCCAGTAGCGCAGATCTCGGCAGGCCGCGACGATCCGCGCCACCTCCTGGCGTGTCAACAACTCCGGGATCGTCTGTGGCTTCTTCGGCAGCGTCAGCTCCAGATCCAGTGCCGGCCAGGCCAACACCTTCAGATACAAGAAGCGGATGCCGTTGGACGCCAGACGCACGCTCGCCGGCGCCAGCTTGCGCTCCACCACCAGGTGCACGAAGTAGCGCTGTAAGTCCGCCGCCGCCAGCGTATCCGGTGCGCGGCAGGTGTACTTCGCCAAGCCTCTGACCGCGGCAAGATAGCGCTCGTGCGTGCGCGGCGAATAGCCATGCATCTGCATGGCCTCGATCATCTTTGCGCGTAGCGGTGTCATCGCTCGATGCCTCTTCAGAACGACCCGGATCGGGCCGCCTTTGAGTGTGAGTGATGCGCCGAAAGTCACCGGAGTTGGCCTTGACCATCGTTCCGGCCACCAACCTCGGTGGGATTCGTAGGGTGGACAAGCGAAGCGCCGTCCACCAAGGCCCGCGCACGGTGGACGGCGCTTCGCTTGTCCACCCTACTGGCCGGTACGACGATCAAGACCCCGGAGTTCCCCGCCGCTAGATGATTGCTGCGTCAATCAAAAGCGCCGCTCATTGGGAATAAGTCAGGCGTCAGGGGCCGGTATGGAAGCCCCCGCGAAGCGCGTCAGTTCAACGGTTATTGGACGGCCCAATGTTCCTGCTAAGCCGCCCTTCGGGGGCTGAGGAAATCACAAATTGTGCCCGCTGTCTAGTGACTTGCGCGTGTCCATGAGCGTCACGTTTAGGGGCTTAGGCGGTCGTTTGACCGTCTAAGCGCGCTGGCTGTGGCTTTTGGCCGCATAAGTAGCCGGCGCAGTTGCGTGTGTATTGCTCGTTGGCGCTCGATCGGTCAACGGGTTGCAGAGCCGTCCGTTGACTTTGGCTCAGGTGGCCTATGCGGCGGCGGCGCTCGGAGCCGAGGCAGGAAGTTCGAGGCGTGCACGGTCGGGGTTGGAATCGGGGGGATAGGGTCAGGTGTTGAAACCGAACGCAAGTCTAGATTATCGCGCGAAGGATGAGAGCGGAGGACCGCTTTCGCCTCCGCTCCCTTGCCGCTAATCGAGGTTGTCGACGTCCGGAATCGCTATTGAGCACCCACAGAGCGATGAGGGCTCAGGGTCGGGTTCTGCGGTCGAGCATCCAGATCCCGGCGGGCCGACCCACAGGCGTTGATCGTCGTTCCGGCAGATGCTCCCCACCCCTGCGTCGTAAGCGGCACATCAGGGTGAGCGGCCCCCTGGGAAACGTCACCCTGTTCGCGCTAACGGAAGGGCGCCGGCGGATTTGTCGCCAGGCGGAAGCGGTGGCCGACGCGTTCCGCGAGGCACAAGGCGAGGCAGAGGTCGCGACCAAGCGCGATCTCGAACGCCTCGAAGCACAGCAAGACGCCCGTTTCGAGCGGGTGGACGGCGAGCTGCGCCTGAACTGATGGATGCTTGGGTTGATGCTGGCCGGTGTCGTGTCTCTGGTCCTGGAGGCGTTTTTCCAGCAACCCGCCGGGTTTTGCGTTTGCTCGTTGTCACGGCCCCCAGCGCCGTAACGCAGCCCTCACCGCTCCTGCGATCGAGATCAGCGGTCCTGCTCGAGCAGCGTTCGAAGCGCATCGGCGCCCTCGGGCATCTCGACCGGGCGACTATCATCCTAGATGAAGCAGTTGACCGCTCAGTACCGTGCGCAAATGCCTGTGCCGCCTGGAATTCATGCGTCCTTCGCAAGTCACCCGCCGGGTGAAGGCCGCTACGGCCGCCAGGGCACGCCCCGCGCGCCGCTGAGCTGCGTTACAACGCGTTGGAATGAAATGACTATTCCGCCTCGTTGTGCCTTGCTCAGCACCCCGCGGGACGCACCCTGACGACCATTCAACTACTCCATCTAGGATCATGATTGGCGCGCACGGCAACCATGTGACGTGTCCGATTCGGTGTCGCCCTGGTGCCTGTCAGCGACCGCTGTGCGTCTCCTGTCTGCCCGTCGATCATGGCTGGCGATCGTCGGGGGCCGCTTCTACCCCATCGGGCGGCAACCGAACCGGTGGGCTACAGTCGAGCCGCGCAGCGCGGCGGGCGAAGCGCCGATCATCGAAGGTGTATAGCGCCTCGCAGTGTTGGCTGCCGGCCAAGTGCAAGGCGTCGGCGAAGTCCATGCCCTCGGTGGCGAGCGGCAGGGCGGCTGCGATGCGCTCGGATTCCTCGGTGTTGACGTGGCCGAGCCCGAGCAGGTGCTCCAACACGCCGACGATCTGTGCGGGCTGAAAACGGTAGAAGGCCCGCAGTAGCCATTCCAACTCCAGCACCACCGTCAGGGGTACGAACAGACTAGGGCTGTCCGTCATGACCGCTCGTGCGACGGGACGCTCCTTGACGGCCTCGGGGTCGTTCGGGTCATCGACGTAGAAGCATGCGAGGACGTTGGTATCAATCGCGATCATCGGCCTCGGCCCGCATCGCCTCGGCCACGTCGAACTCCGCCAGGCGGCGCTCGCCCGAAAGCTCGCAGCGCAGCATGCCGTAGCCGTCCTCGGCGCGCGAGGCCGGGATCGACTTCAGCGGGCGCACCCGGATACTGTCGCCCTCCAGCTCGAAGTCCAACTTGCTGCCGGCAACAAGACCCAGCCGGCGGCGGATGGCGACAGGGATGACGACTTGACTCTTATCGGAAACCGTTACTGTCGACATGGTGATCCAGACCGAGCCTCTTACGCGGTAAGAGTCCGGGAGGCTAGCACGCACCCGCGTCCTCTAAAACACCAGCCGCAGAAGGCCGTCAAGGCGCTCGCCGGCGATCCAGCGCCGGGAGGCAGCTTCCTGACCCTTTATGGTGTCCAACGGCGGCTTGCGGGCGTGAGACGCGCCCCTCGGTCGGGGATGAGCCATCGCGGGCAAGCTGAGCCCGAGAACGCCAGGCGGGGATCGGGCCAGGCGATCGCGGCCTGGTGTGAGGTTCCGCGACGGGCTCAGCCCCTGAGCCAGCGCCCGCGCTAGACTGCGCAACGCCCAAGGATCAGCCGCCGCACCCGCCGTATGCTCACCGTCATCCGCTCGAACCGCGTCGAACAGCTGCTTGCCGAGTTGGCAAGGCGTCTGGTCACGGAGCCGCCGGCCTCCGTCTTCACCCCGGCGACCGTGGTGGCCGCGAGCCCGGCCATGGCGCGCTGGATCAATCTGCGGATCGCGGCCGTTTGCGGCATGGCCGCCAACATCGACTACCCGCTGCCGGCGGGCTTCGTCTGGCGACTGGCGCGGGCGTTGCTGGACGATGCGCCGGACGCCGATCCGCTGTCGTTGGATCACATGAGCTGGCAGGTCTTCGCGCTGCTGCCGTCGCTCCTCGACGAGCCGGGCTTCCAGCCGCTGCGGCGTTACCTCCGCGACGACGCGGACGGCCGCAGGCGCTGGGAGCTCGGCGTCCGCATCGCCGACGTCTTCGACCGCTGCCAGCTCTACCGCCCGGAATTGATCCGCGCCTGGACGGCGGGCGAGGGGTCGGCGGACGGCGGTCGCAGTCCTCATGAGCTCTGGCAGGCGGTCCTGTGGCAGCGACTGGTCACGGGTCATGAGGGGCGGCATCGGGTGGCGGTGCTGGACCGGCTGCTCGGTATGCTCGATCCACCACCCCTATCCGAGTCGGCATCGGCTGCGGTATCGGCATCGGCCGTTGCCAACCTGGCTACGCTGCCGGAGCGGGTGGCGCTGTTCGCCGTCTCCGGCCTGCCGCCCATCCTGGTGCAGGTGTTCCACGGGCTCGCCCGCCACCTGCCGGTCGAGATCTACCTGCACACGCCGACCAAAGAGTTCTGGTCCGATCTGGTGTCCGAGAAGGCCCGCGCCCGCAAGCGCATCCAGGCCCCGGAGGACGCCGAGCTCTGGGAAGTCCGCAACCCGCTGCTCGGCTCCTGGGGGCGCCAGGGGCAGGCGCTGCAGGACCTGCTGCTGGATCAGGACAGTGACCCGGCGGAGGCCGACGCCCACATCGAACGCTGGCCGCCGACGCTGCTCGGGCGCCTGCAACGCGACCTGTTCGAGCTCACGGCCGTGCCCGACCTCGACCAGCGCGCCAGGGTCGAGGCGGACGACTCGGTCCAGGTGCACCTCTGCCACAGCCCAACACGCGAGTGCCAGGCGCTGCATGATGCGCTGCTGGCGCTGTTCCAGGCGCAGCCGGACCTTCGCCCCGAGGACGTGCTGGTGATGGTGCCAGAGATCGGCCGCTATGCGCCGGACATCGAGGCGGTGTTCGACCGCCATCGACCGGCCCCGACGGTCACCGAGGCCTCGCCCTCCGGCGATGAGCCCAGTCCGGGGGTGCCCTTCATCCCCTGGAACCTCTCGGACATCGCCGTGGCCGACGAGCACCCGCTGGTGCGCGTGTTCCTGCGCCTGTTGTCGTTGCCGGAGAGCCGCTTTGCCCAGTCCGAGGTGCTGGCCCTGCTCGACGTGCCGGAGCTGGCGGCGCGCTTCGGCCTCGGCACCGACGGGGCGGATCAGGTCCGCGGCTGGCTCTCCGCCGCGAACCTCCGCTGGGGGCTCGACGGCGCACACAAGGCCAGGCTCGGCCTGCCGGAGACGGCCGAGAACACCTGGGCGCAGGCCGAGCAGCGGCTGTTCGGCGGCTATGCCCTGCGCGAGGGCGCCGAGTTCGGCGGCATCGCACCGGTGGCCGGCGTGGAGGGCAAGGCGGCCGCGGCCCTGGGCGGCTTCTGGCACCTGCTGGAGCGCCTGCGCGACTGGGCCACGCGGCTCGACGCGGACCGGTCGGCCGCCGACTGGCAGCGCGACCTGGGCCGGATGACCGCCGAGCTGCTCGGCGAACGGGACGACCCGGACGGGCGCCTGCAGCGCATCCGCGACGCCGTGGCCGAGCTGGCGGACCAGGCATCTGAGGTGCCGCAACCACTGAGCCTGGCGCTGGTGCGGCAGTGGCTGGAGGGGCGCCTCGCCGGCAACGACGCCGAGCGCCGCGGCGGTCGCTACTTCAGTGGCGGTGTCACCTTCTGCGGCATGCGGCCCATGCGCAGCCTACCGTTCCAGGTGATCTGCGTGCTCGGCCTGGACGACGATGCCTTTCCCCGCCGCGACCGCCCGGTGGAGTTCGACCCCATGCGCCCGAGCTGGCGCCCGGGCGACCCGCGCAAGGGCGACGAAGACCGCTACCTGTTCCTCGAAACCCTCCTGGGCGCCCGCCGGCGGCTGCACCTGAGCTGTGTCGGACGCAACATCCGCAGCAACGAGCCGCGCCAACCCTCGGTGCTGCTGCGCGAGCTGCTGGACCACATCGACCGCTACTGCGTGAGGCCGGACGGCGGCAAGCTGAGCGAGGCCATCACCCGTGTCCACGCGCTGCAACCCTTCAGCGGGGCACGCTTCACCGCTCCCGAGCAGATGGGCACCGAGGACCCGCGCAGCTTCGACCCCGATTGGTGCCGCGTTGCCCGGGCCGTGCAGCAGGTGCCGCAGGCGCCGCGTGCCACGGGCTGGCCCAATGAGCCGTTGCCGACGGCGTCGGACGGCCTGCGCGAGGTGACGCTGACCCAGCTGGAGCGCTTCCTGGCGCACCCGCTGCGCTGGTTCGCGCAGACGCGGCTGAAGGTGTTCCTAAGCGAGGAAGCGCCCGAGCCGGACGAGGAGACCTTCGCCCTCGGCCACCTGGACGGCTGGCAACTGCGCGACCGCCTGCTGCGCGACGAGCTGCGCGATGAGCCGCAGGGCGGGGCGGCCGTGGTCGCCCGGCTGTCGGCGGAGGGCCTGCTGCCCCACGGCGCCCTCGGCGAGCTGGGCCTCGCCCGGCAGCAGGTGCGCATCGAGCCCCTGCGCGACGCCCTGGCGCGCTACCGCGCGCTGCAACCGGAACAGATGGACGTCGACCTGGCCTTCGGCGGGGAGGCCGGTGGTCCGACGCGGCTCTCCGGGCAGGTCACCGGCATTTACCAGGACCTCGGCCTGCTGCGCTGGCGCGCGGGCACGCTGCGCGGCGAAGACCGGCTGCGGCTCTGGCTCGCGCACCTGGCGCGCTGGGCGGTCTCCGATCCGGCCGAGTCCGTGGATGCAGACACGGACTCGGAGTGGCAGTCGGCGGTCATGCATGCCGAGGACGGTGGCTTCGTGCTGCCGCGGCGGCTGGCGCCGGAGCAGGCGCGCCGGCACCTCGCCGGCCTGTTGGCGCTCTACTGGCAGGGGCTGCATCGCCCGCTGCCGATCCTGCCTCGGGCGAGCTGGGTCTTCGCCGAGGTCTGGGACGACAGGGACGAAGCCGCGCAACAGAGGGCCTGGAATGCGGCGCGCCGGGCATGGACCGGCAACAGCTTCCAAGGCTACGGCGGCGATGGTGATGATGCCTATGTGCGCCTGGCGCTGCGCGGCGCGGGCGACGAGCTCCTGGCGGACCCGTTTGCACACGCCGCCACCGCGGCCGAGTTCCAGCGCCTCGCCCTCGCGCTCTACGCACCGCTGCTGGCGGCGGGAGAAGGACGATGAGCAAGCAACGGCAACGCGGCCGGGTGCTGGACGACGCGGCGGTGCTGGACTTCCCGCTCACCGGCGTGCACCTGATCGAGGCCAGCGCCGGCACCGGCAAGACCTACAGCATCGCCAACCTCTATCTGCGCCAGATCCTCGCTGGCCGTGAGGTCGGCGAGGTCCTGGTGGTGACCTTCACCAACGCCGCCACCGACGAGCTGCGCGGGCGGCTGCGGGCAAGGCTGTTCGACGCCCTGGAACGGCTGGAGCAGGGCAGGGATGGCAAGGACGCCTTTCTGAACCAGCTCGCCGAGCGCATCCGCGCCGACGGCGAGGCGGAGCAGGCCATGCGCCGGCTGCGGCTCGCGGTACGGGCCATGGACGAGGCGGCGGTGTTCAGCATCCATGGCTTCTGCCACCGGGCCCTGTCGGAGTTCGCCTTCAACAGCGGGCAGGGCTTCGGTGTCGAGGTGCTCACCGACGACGCGGAGCTCCGGCGCATCGCGCTGCAGGACTGGTGGCGCCGCCGCGCCTATCCGCTGGACGCCGCCAAGGCCGCGCTGTTGGAACAGGCCGTCGGCGATCTGGAGCAGTTTCGCGGCCAGCTGCAACCCCTGCTCAAGCCCGAGCCCAGGCGCCTGCTGCCGGCGGTGGACGACGTCGCCGAAGTGCTGGGGCGCCTGGATGCGCTGCTGGCCAGGCTGCGCAAGATCGGTGCGGACTGGCCTGCCGACGGGGCGCGGATCAAGACGATCCTGACCGGCACCAAGGCCCTGAGCCAGGCGCGGAAGAGCCCCTACCGCAAGGATGTCCTTCCGGCCGCATTCGCGGACCTCGATGCCTACTTTGCCGAGGGGGCGGCCGCGCTGCCTCCGGAGGCCTTCGCGTCCTTGAGCCCGGCGACCATGGACTGTTTCCGGCTGAAGAAGCCAGACCCCGCGTTGGACGACCCCTTCTTCGCCCGCTGCGGCGAGGTGCAGTCGGCGCTGGACGACTTGCGAAACGACCTGCGCGCCGCCGCCCTCACCGACGCGGCCAGCTTCGTCCGCGAGGAGCTGACGCGCATCAATCGCGACGGCCGCCAGCTGTCCTTCGACGAGCTGCTGACGACCCTCCGCGACGCCCTGGCCGGCGATGGTGGTGTGGAGCTGGCCGCGGCCATCGCCCGCCGCTTCCCGGTGGCGATGATCGACGAGTTCCAGGACACCGACGCCCTGCAATGGGAGATCTTCCGCCGGCTCTACGTCGGCCTGTCGGGCCCGGGTTCGGACTCCGACTCGGATTCGGGCGCACCCGGCACCGGGCTGTTGCTCATCGGCGACCCCAAGCAGGCCATCTACAGTTTCCGCGGCGGCGACATCTTCACCTACATGGCCGCCCAACGCAGCGTCGCCCCGCAGAACCGCGCGACCCTGCTCACCAACTGGCGCTCCACGCCGGAGGTGGTGGGCTCGGTCAACGCCGTCTTCTCGCGTCGAACGGACGCCTTCGTCTTCGTCGACGCCATCGGCTTCCAGCCGAGCACCGCGGCGGCCAAGGCGCACTGGATTCTGGTGGAGGAGGGCACGGACCGCCCGGCGCTCACCCTCTGGCGCCTGCCGGTCGGCGACAACGGCAAGCCGCTGAACAAGGACGACGCCCGCGCCCTGGCGAATCGGGCCGTCGCCGACGAGATCGTGCGCCTAATCAACGGCGCGCGGGCGGGGCGGGTCAGGCTCGTGGAGCGCGCGTCAGGCCAGGCCGATCAGTCTGGACAACGCGAGCAGGAGTCCCGTCCGCTGTCGCCTAAGGACATCGCCATCCTGGTCCGCACCCGTCGCGCGGGGGCCGAGCTGCGCCGGGCGCTGGCGGCGCGCGGTGTCGCGGCCGTCTCGGTCGAGCGCGCCAGCGTCTACGACAGCGAGGAGGCGCGGGCACTGGAGACCCTGATGCAGGCCGCGCTCGACCCGCGCGAGCGCGGCGCGCCGCGGCTCGCCCTGGCCTCGACCCTGCTCGGGCTCACCTATGCCGAGATGGAGCGCATCGCCGCCGACGAAATGGCCTGGGCCGACTGGGTAGACGGCCTGGTGGCGTTGCGCGAGGCCTGGCAGCGGCGCGGCTTCATGGCCATGTTCCAGCGGCTGCTCTGGGACCTGACTCCGGGCGGCCGGCCGGTGGCCGAGGTCATCGCCGCCGGCGCCGATGCGGAACGTCGGCTCACCAACCTGTTGCACCTGGGCGAGCTTGTGCAGCAGGCGGCCCGCGAGCAGGCCGGCATGGACGCGCTGCTCAACTGGTTTCGGGTCCAGCGCCTGGAGTCGGGCGGCGACCAGGCCGGTGACGAACAGCTGCTGCGCCTGGAGAGCGATGCCGGGCTGGTGCAGATCGTTACCGTGCACGCGGCCAAGGGGTTGCAGTACCCGGTGGTCTTCCTGCCGGATCAGTGGGACCCGAAGATCACCAAGAAGGACCAGCCCATCGGGTTCCACGACACCGCCGGCGACCTGGCGCCCCTGCTCGATATCGGCTCCGATGAGCGCGATCGGCACCTGTGCTTGGCCGAGCGCGAGCGGCTGGCGGAGGACGTGCGCCTGGCTTACGTGGCCCTCACCCGCGCGCAATCCGCGCAATACCTGG
This sequence comes from Thiohalocapsa sp., assembly GCA_028277725.1. Taxonomy (GTDB): domain Bacteria; phylum Pseudomonadota; class Gammaproteobacteria; order Chromatiales; family Chromatiaceae; genus Thiohalocapsa. Next base: position 31,294 of record JANQFX010000048.1, on the reverse strand, counting down.
TGTGGGGTCGGGCCGGCCGGCGCGACGGTCACGCCGGCGCCGCTGCCCTCGGCTGGCTGCTGCACCCGCACCAGGCCGCCGACGTGCTGACCACCGAGTTGCCCAATGCCTTCGCCGCCGAATCGGCCGATCTGGACGCGGACCTCGAGGCCCTGGTTCAGTCTGCCCGGGCGACGGTTTTGCCCCTCGGGACTGAATTGGCAGAGCCCGGGCAAGGCCACATCCTGCTGGAATCCCTGCAGCCGCCGGACCCCCTCGAGCGCGTCGCCTTGCTGCCCGCCGAGGTCTCCGCGCCGCGGCTCGAGCCGGCCCGGTTCACCGGCCGGCTGGTCACGGACTGGCGCATTGCGAGCTTCTCGTCCCTGATGCGCGCCAGGTCCATGACCCAGCCGGACTCGGTGGCGGTGGCCGGGGCCGGTCAGCGCGTGGATGACGAGCCGGCCCCGCAGGCGTCGGCGGAGAGCGGCGTGGACGCGCTGGGCGCCGGTCTGGCTGCTGCCGCACAATCCGTCGCTGGATCGACAGCCGAGCCCGTCGCGGAGCCCATCGCCAGCTTGCCGGCGGACGACGACCCGGCGCTGCGCTATCCCGCGGGCAGTGACGTCGGCACCTTCCTGCACCTGTTGCTGGAGCACCTGGACTTCACCGGCGACCTGCCGGCGCAGATCGAGCCCCTGTCCGAGCGCTACTCGGCCCGCTTCGGGCTCGACCACCGACGTCACGGCGCCGACACCGCGCTGCTGCTGGCGCGGGCGGTGCGAACGCCGCTGACCGAGGCGGGCCTGCGGCTCGCGGACCTGCCCGCCGAATGCCGCCTGAACGAGTTGGCCTTCGACCTCTCCACCCGCCATACCGACATCGCGGCGCTGAACGGGCTGCTCGTCCGCCATGCGCGGGCGTCGGCGCAGCAGCCGGAATCGGCGGGGCCCGTAGACCCACCGGCGGAACCACTGGCGAAACCGCCGACACCGCTGGCCGCGGCCGACTTCTCCGGCATGGTCACCGGCGTGATCGACCTGGTGTTCCAGCACGACGGGCGCTTCTTCGTCGCCGACTACAAGAGCAATCTGCTCGGCCGTCGCTTCGACGACTACGCGCCTCCGGGGCTGGTCCGGGCCGTGGGCGAGCACCGCTACGACCTGCAATACCTGCTCTACACCCTGGCCCTGCACCGCTACCTGCGCACCCGCATCTCGGGCTACGACTACCGGCAGCACCTGGGCGGGGTCTTCTACCTGTTCCTGCGCGGCATGCGCCCGGAGACCGGGCCTGCGCGGGGCGTCTTCTTTACCCGGCCGGATGCTGCGCTCATCGATGAGCTGGATGAGGCGATCTTCGCCTGGGAGGGGAGCCCGCGATGAAGACCGCACTGCAAGCGCTGATGGAGGCCGGTCGGCTGCCGCCGCTGGCCTACTACTTCGCGCGTTTCCTGGCCCGCGGCTGCGGCGTCGCCGAGGACGGCCCGGCGGCCCTGGCCGCGGCGCTGGTGAGCGCCCGCAACCTCGACGGCGATGTCTGTATCGCACTGGCGGAGCACTCGGGCCTGCCGCTCTTTCCTGCCGATGCCGATACGGGAGGGGCTGCCAATCCGGCTGCCGGATCGAGTGTCGAAACGGTTGGGGATGGCGGCGCAGAGCACGCAGGCGAGGGTGGGCCGGTCGCGCCCGAGCTGGCGGACTGGCTGAATGCCCTGCACGCCTGTTCCTGGGTCGGCGGTCCCGGCGACGACAGGCCGTTGATCCTGGACGCCGAGCGGCTCTACCTGGGCAAGTATTGGCACTTCGAGTCCGACGTCGCCGCGGCGCTCACCGCGCGGATGCAGCCCGTAACGGACCTGGATCGGGACCGCCTCGCGGCCGGGCTCGCGGCCCTGTTTCCGGAGCAGCTCCCGGCACGGCATCCGCCATGGGCGGATACGCAACCGGCAGGGCCGAACTGGCAGCGTGTTGCGGCGGCCGTCGCCGTCACCCGCCGTTGTACCGTCATTTCCGGCGGTCCGGGCACCGGCAAGACCACCACCGTGGTCAAGGTGTTGGCACTGCTGCTGGCACAGCAACCCGGCCTGCGCATCGCCCTGGCCGCGCCCACGGGCAAGGCGGCGGCCCGGCTCACCGAGTCCGTCGGTGCCGGCAAGCAGCGCATCGGCGCCGAGGCCATCGGGGCGGACCTCGTCGACCGCATCCCGGAGCAGGCGCAGACCATCCACCGGTTGCTGGGATTCGGGTTCCGGGGAGCTGGCGGCAGCGGGGGTGGGGCAGGCGGCGCCTTCCGCCACGATGCGACCAACCCGTTGCCCCTGGACTGCCTGGTGGTGGACGAGGCGTCCATGGTCGACCTGCCGCTCATGGCTCGGCTGCTGGCGGCGCTGCCCGAGGCGGCGCGGCTGGTGTTGCTGGGCGACCGCGATCAGCTCGCGTCCGTGGAGGCGGGCAACGTCCTCGGCGACATCACCGGCCGCGGCCAGCCCATTCGCTACGGCATGGCGCAGATCGAGCTGCTGTCGACGCTGGGCGCGGCATCCGCCGAGGCGTTGACCGCCGTCGGCGCGGCGGCGCAGGCATCAGCGCCTGTGCCTTCCCCTGCACCTGCCCCGGCCGCCGCCCCCCCCGCGGCCGCGGTGGCCCTGCTGCGGCGCAGCTGGCGGTTCGGTGAGGACAGCGGCATCGGCGCCCTGGCGTGTGCCCTGAACAGCGGCGACGCCGAGTCCGCCGTGGACCTGCTGGTGCCCGGTCGACACGCCGATCTCGCCCGAATCCAGCCCCATCCCCACAGCCTGCACCCGGATTGCATCGACTGGGCCATCGAGCGCTTCGCACCGGTGCTCGACGCGGTCGAGCCCGGCGGAGCGCTGGATCGGCTGGAGGGAGCGCGGGTGCTGGCGGCCCTGCACCGCGGCCCCTTCGGTGTCGAGGCCCTCAACGCCCGTATCGCCGCGCGGCTGCGGGAACTCGGCCGCGCCGAGCCCGGCGAGGTCTACCACGGCATGCCGGTCATGGTCACCGCCAACGACTACGAGGTGGACCTCTACAACGGCGACGTCGGCCTGCTCTGGCGCGCCGACGACGGTCGGCTGCGCGCCTACTTCCGCGCCTCGGACGGGAGTCTGCGCGCCCTCTCGGTGCGGCAACTGCCGACCCATGTCAGCGCCTACGCCCTCACGGTCCACAAGAGCCAGGGTTCCGAGTTCGACCAGGTGCTGCTGGTGCTTCCGCCGGAACCGCACCCGCTGGTGAGCCGCGAGCTGGTCTACACCGGCGTTACCCGCGCGCGTCGACAGGTGACCTTGCACGCCACCGACAATGTCCTGCGCCACGCCTGCCGTGCCCGCGTGCGCCGCGGTTCGGCCCTGGCCGAGCGGCTCGGGTGGCCGGCCCCTGGATGAACCGCGCCGCGGGGCACGGCAATCTGTCGATCTCGGCGGTCGTCCTGCGCGGGTTTCGGCGGGTGGATGGTCTGGTGTTGGAAGGCTGATTGCCCTCCAGCGCCGGTTGATGGCGATCCCGCGTGAGCGAGGCGACATCCTCTCGCGACAAGCCGATCGCTCTTCAGAATCTCGACGGCTTCGTCGGCCAGATCGTGCCGTCTCTCGGACCCGAATCTTGAGGAGCTTCGCACCTACGCCCGCAACTGGAGCAGAGGTATAAGACAGGATCGGCGATGAGGCGCCGGGCGAGACGAGCGGATGCCATCTTGAGGGCCGTATGGGGCGTCAGCTCTCGGTGCTGCCGTAGAGGTGCGTGGCTTGCGCCAAGAGCTCAGTGGCCTTGGCCGCATCCAAGGGCCCGCTGAAGAGGTAGCCCTGCGCCGTCGCGCATCCGAAACGCCTCAATGCCGTCAGTTGCTCGTCCGTTTCCACGCCTTCTGCGACCACCTCGTGGCCCAGCCGTTCGCCGAGCTCGATCATCGAACGCGCAAGCAGTTGCGACCCATGATCCAAGACCATGTCGTTGATGAAGTAGCGGTCGATCTTGAGGCAGTCGATGGCGAGGTGTTTGAGGGACTTGAACGACGAGTACCCGGCGCCGAAGTCATCCAGCGCAATCAGCACACCGATGTCTTTGATTCTTCGAAAGGTGTGTAGGTTGTCCGGATCTGTCTGCACCACGTTGTCGGTGACCTCCAATTGCAGCCTGGAGGGGTCCATACCTGTCTCGTCGATGACTTGCTCGACCATGTCGACCAGGGTGGTGTCGAGGAACAGCATGGGAGAGACATTGACTGCCATGCGCATCGGCTCGATGCCCGACGCGCTCCATGCAACCGCTTGACGGCACGCCGTCCCCAGCACCCATCGAGTGACTGCCTCGATCTCTCCGATCCGTTCCGAGATCGGGATGAACTCCGACGGTGGTACCTTACCCAGTTGCGCATGGTGCCACCTGGCCAAGGCCTCGACGCCGACGATTCGGTTGGTGGTGAGATCGACCTGCGGCTGATAGACCAGATGAAGCTGTTGGTCGACGAGCGAGCTTCTGAGGTGGTGTTCGACGCGGAACCGCTGCTCCGCCTTCTCCGTGAACTCGGGCATGTAAAAGGCATATCGATTCTTGCCGCTTTCCTTCGCAGAGTACAACGAGGTATCTGCCGCCTTCAGCAGGCCGGCCACGTCGCCACTGTCATTGGGAAAGAGCGCAATCCCGATACTGCATGCCGGGCTGATCTTCCTACCCGACAGTTCGAACGGTTGCTTGATCACATCCAGGCAGCGTAGTGCCACCGCGCCGACGGAGAAGTCGTCATCGATGTCCTCGACCACCACGCAGAACTCGTCCCCGCCGAGTCTTGCGACGAGGTCTGAGGCGCGGCTGACCTTCCTCAGTCTGTCGCCGATTTCGCGCAGCAGCGCATCGCCGGCGTCGTGACCCAAGCTGTCGTTGATGTCCTTGAAGTCGTCCAAATCCACATACAAGACCCCGAACGCGCCCTTTGCGCGATTCGACCCTTCAACCAATGCCTCGAGATGTTGGTATAGATTTGCTCGACTGGCCAATCCCGTCAGGTTGTCGAAGAACGCCAGCTGCCGAATGCGCTTCTGGCTCTGATCTCGCTCCATGACAATGCCGGCCAAACGCGCCGCCGAGCGAAGGTCGTTGGATTCCTCCTCCGTAGGCAAGGCGGGGTACCCGTAGTACATGCCGAAGGCGCCGAGTACATCGCCGGAGGAATTCTTGATGGGCTCCGACCAGCAGCACCGCAGGCCGTGGGCAAGGGCAACGTCCTTGAGTTTTGCCCACTTCGGATCGGTCGCGATATCCTCAACCAGGACACGCCGGCCGGTGAAGGTGGAGGTCCCGCAGGATCCAACGTTGGGTCCGTTCTTCAGGCCGTGGACCGCGTCGCGATAGGCCTTCGGCAGGCTCGGGGCACCGCCGTGCAGCAGTGTGCCGTTGTCGAGCTCCAGCATCGAGCATCGCATTCCTGGGTGGCGTGCCTCGTACATCAGGGCGATCTCGTCGTAGATCCGTGCCGCCGGCTCTCCGCTGGCGATCATCTCCAGGATCTCTGTGTTCCTTTTCGCGAAATCCTCGGCCGCTCGTCGCTCGGTGGTGTCTCGACCGATGCCGAGCACGCCGATCAGCGTACCCTGCTCGTCGAACATCGGGGTCTTGCTGGTCTCCAGGAGCTCAGGATGGCTGTCGCTTGCACAGCGTATCCACTCGTCATTGACCGATGGCGCACCTTTTTCGATGCCGTTTCGGTGGTTTTCACGGCAGAAGTCGGCCAACTCCCGATCGACGAAGTCGTAGTCCGTCTTTCCCAGGATCTCGGCCTCCGGTGCGCCGAAGAACTCCTGGAACCGGCCGTTGCAGGCAAGATAGACGCCATCGGAGTCCTTTAGCCAAGCCAGGTCGGGCAGGGCCTGTACGATCGCGTTACGGAAGCCGACCTCGATCCTCAGGCTTTGCTTGAGGCGTTCGGCTTCGGTGACGTCTTGGAAGCACCAGATGCTGCCGATGGCCTGGTCGCCCTCCATGATCGGCAGCGACACCAGCGCCAGGACCCTACCGTCGTCACATGTCAACTTCGTCGATAGCCGCAGCTCCGGATGATCGGCCAAGGCCCCAAGGCTGTCGAGCGAGGCTCCGGGGTCGAGTGCGTAGTGGGACAGATGATTGAGGAGCGCCTTGTCGTCGCCGCTGTCGGTGACCCTGGGCGGTATGTTCAGCAGTTGCCGGAACAGCGCGTTGTGGCTGCTGGTGCCAGTGTGCTTGTCGACGATCGACACGCCGATACCAAGACCCTCTAGCGCTTTGTCGAGCCAGTCCTCCACAAACCGACTGCCGGCGTTGTCATCCATAATGGGAGCCTCCTGAAGGGGAAGCTCCAAGCTTACGCGATCTATGACTGGGCGGGGTGCAGCACCGACGGACTGCAGAGCGGACCCTACGAGCGCATCAGCGGACGCTCCGCAGAGCTGCGCCCACGAACGAACCAGTAGGATCCCCTATTGGACGCTCGGTGCCCGTCGGGGAGTTTGCGGGGACAGACAAAAGAAAAGCCCCGCGCTGCGCGGCAGCGAGGGGCTTTGGGTGAGGATGGCGCGCCCGGAAGGATTCGAACCTCCGACCACCTGGTTCGTAGGCAGTTTCCAAGCCCTCCCGTTATCCCGCGTCCTGCCTGTGCCACACCAACCAAGCCTCTGTCTTGACTAAGATAATCCGCGCAGTAAACTGACACTCAGAGACACCCGATACCCATCGGGATCGGTTCTGAACTGTGGCAAAACTGTGGCACAGATACCGTGCCACACCTGGCCGACGCGGAGACCTGGCGATGCCGACTACCCTGACCGACCGCTTCATCAAGGCCATCGAGCCGCCCGAGAAGGGCAAGCGCTTGTACTTCGACGATCACCGGGACGCGCCGCGAGGGTTCGGCCTGCGCGTCATGGCGAGCGGCACAAAGACCTTCGTGTTGCGCTATAGGGCGAAGAGCGGGCAGGCGCGTATCCAAAGCATCGGCGAGTATCCGACCTGGAGCCTGACGGCGGCCCGCATCGAGGCCACGAAGGTCCGCGCGTCCGTCGATTCCGGCGCCGACCCGCTACAGAAGCGACGCGATGAGCGCGCCGAGCTGACCGTTGCCGACCTTGTTGACCGTTTCACCAAGGCCCGGCTCGGCGAGTTGGACAGCGGCGCCGAGATTGCCCGGTACTTTGCTCGCGACCTTCTGCCCGCGCTCGGCAAGCGCAAGATCAAGACCATCCGGCGCCGCGACATCATCGGACTGATCGAGGAGAAGGCCCGCACGGCACCGCGCGCCGCAGCCCTGCTGCTGACCTACACCAAGTTGCTGTTCTCCTATGCCGAGGACCGCGAGCTGATCGAACTGTCACCGGCAACGGGTATCAAGCCCGCGCGGGTCAGCAAGGCCCTGAAGCCCGTGAAGCGCGGGCGGACCTTGGACGATGCCGAGATCCGCGCGTTCTGGGCTGGCGCCGATACCTGCGGGATTCACCGCCTGACGGCCATCGCCCTGAAGCTGATCCTCCTCACTGGACAGCGGCCAGGCGAGGTTGTCGGTATGCGCTGGGAGGAGATCGACGAGAAAGCCGCCGTCTGGACGATCCCGGCCGCGCGGCGCAAGACCGAGGATGGGCATACGGTCCACCTGACGGCTGTCGCTCTCGACCTGCTGCGCAAGGCCGAGGCCGAGGTTCAGCGGTTGTCGGAGCGTCGCGGCTGGAAGCCGAGCGGTTATGTCTTCGAGCACAGGGAGGGTCAGCCGGCGACGAGAGCGGGATTGTCGAAGGCCCTCTACCGCTACGCTGACGCTCTTGGGATTAAAGAGCACGCAGACTTTGGGCGCTGGCATCCTCACGACCTACGCCGCACCTGCCGCACCCGGCTGGCCGAGATCGGCATCAGTCAGGAGGTCGCCGAGCGAGTCATCGGACACAAGCAACAGGGAGTTGTCGCCGTCTACAACGCGCACAAATACGCCGTTGAGATCCGCGCGGCCCTGGAAGCCTGGGAGCGGCGCCTACTGGCGATCATCGATCCGCCCGAGGACAACGTGGTGTCGCTCGCGAGGGCCGCGGGATGAGCGAGCCTGAGCTGTGCTGCGAGGACCTGCTTAACCTTCTGCGGGTCTTCGAGTACAGCGACGAGCCCGAGGCCGTTAGGGCCGTATTCGGCCGGCTCTGCGAGTTCTTCGCTTTGGCTGCGCGCCGAAGCACTGACGCGGTTCCTTGTCGCGACACCAGTGAAGCGATTCCGCTTGCCCAATACTCCGCGTTATTCACGCGCGTTGTCGCATTGCGCATGACTGGGCAAGACGGAAATACCGAGGAGCCACCGCTCAAACCCGAGCAGATTGTTCGTCCAGACGTGGCGTTCGGATGGGCGAAGCCGCGTGGGCGATCCGCTGAGCCGGCTTTCGTTCGAACTGAGCGAAGCATCGAGATGTCGATGTGTGTTGCGTTGCATGAGCGGACGGATGCCGATGACGGGCACCGAGAACGCGCAAAGAAGCGCGTCGCCCAGCTATTCGGTTGCGGCATACGTCGCATTGAACAAGCGCTGAGCGAGTGCCCGACGTGGTACTGGGCGAACATTGCAACCAAAGACCTGCAATCCACGCGCAAGTCCATCAAGTCATACCGCATCCGCAGATAGAACCCGGCGTTTTTTCTGCGGAAAGCCCGCGCTCCAATGACTCCCGTGCAGAAATTCACCGTCAACCGGGAGTCACTATGTACCTCCGAGAGCTGTACTTCTCCAAAGAAGAGATGGCCGAGGAACTTGGCGTCACGCCGAGGACCTTGGACCGTTGGTGGGCCGAAAGGAAAGGTCCGCCGCGCACCTACGTCGGCCGCACGCCCTGCTACCTGAAATCATCCTCGCGGCAATGGCTAGAATCAGGCGAACGGCCGGCCGCTCGCGACCGTGACGCGGCATAGGGAGATGCCGTCATGGGAAACACACACGAAAATGCCCCGATCCGGGGCGAGCGGATCGAGGCGCAAAGAGCATCGGCAGGCAACCGCCCCGCCCAGAGTACCAGCCGCCGGCCGCCTTATTCCCGCTCCATCCGCCCCGGCACGCGCGACGTGCGCGCCTTCATCAACTGGGAGGACGCCGCCGCGTCCGCCAAAGCCGGCCGTGCGGTCGTGCTGCTGCCGCCCGGCGCCGACCCTGCCGCTTTCGATTGGAGCTGCTGTCACTGCGCGGATGTATGGCTGCGTTGGCGTGCGCACGAGACCACCCCGGACATCGTTCACCGGCTGTCGGTGGCGATGGTCCAGGCCGGCGCCGATCTGGTGCTGGTCACAGAGACCGCCGGCGACCCGGATTGCCCGCTGCTGGCATACCGCCCGCGGGAGGTGCAGTATGCCGCATGAACGCGCCCCGCAGGTTATCCCGCTTCCAAATCCGCCGGACTTCGAGGTGGAGGTTGAAGCACCGCGCAGCGCGGCCCTGGCCCTGCTCAATGGTGCTGACATCCGCCCGGAGCGCGTTCAATGGCTGTGGCACGGCTGGCTCGCAAAGGGGAAGTTGCACATCGTCGCGGGAGCCCCCGGCACTGGCAAGACGACACTCTCGTTGGCCCTTGGCGCGACCCTGACCATCGGCGGACGTTGGCCCGATGGCGCCCGCGCAGAGTCCGGTGACGTGGTTGTCTGGAGCGGAGAGGACGACCCCGCAGACACCTTGTTGCCGCGACTGCTCGCCGCTGGTGGCGACCCTGCCTGCGTTCACTTTATCGGCGAAGTGAGCGACCGAGAAGGCCGGCGTCCGTTCTCGCCCGCTGCTGATATGTTGCTGCTGTCCGAGGCAATGAACAGCCTGGAGCAGCCCCCGGCGCTGCTGATTGTGGACCCGGTTGTGTCTGCCGTCTCCGGTGACAGCCACAAAAACGCCGAAGTCCGCAGAGCCCTGCAGCCGCTGGTGGACCTGGCACAGCGGCACCGCTGCGCCGTGCTCGGTATTTCGCATTTCTCAAAGGGAACCGCCGGACGCGACCCTGTTGAGAGAGTAACGGGTTCCCTCGGGTTCGGCGCCCTGGCGCGCGTGGTCATGGCAACCGCCAAGCGGAGCGACGAGGACGGGGGAGGCCGATTGCTGGCCAAGGCCAAGTCCAACTTAGGTTCCGACGTTGGCGGGTTCATTTACGACCTTGAGCCCTGCGAGCCGATCCCCGGCATCGAGACGACCAGGGTGCTTTGGGGCGAGGCCCTGGAAGGAAACGCCCGCGAGCTGCTCGCCAACGCCGAGAGCGTCACCGACGACGACGAGCGCAGCGCCGCCAGTGAAGCGCGGGAGTTCCTGCTTGAGGAACTTTCCGCCGGCCCGGTATCAAGCAAGGAAATCCAGAAGGCCGCACGCGAAGCTGGCATTGCTGAGCGGACGCTCCGACGTGCGAGGGATGCGCTAGGCGTTGTTGCCGAGCGTTCCGGATTTGGTCGCGGGGGGAAATGGAGGTGGCGTCTAGCGGATCAGACCGCCGACGCTAAGGTGTCCATAGATGGCCAAGATTTCCCAAAGGTGTCCACAAAAAATGATGGGCAACTATGGGGATCTTTGGACGCCTATGGGGGGGCGACAACGGCTGAAGGCGCTCAAGAAACTCACAAGGTGCCCATCAAAAATGGTGAACATCTTCAGGAGGACGTGAGCACCTTCAGCGACCAGGCCGCGCCCTACGACGACGACATGGAGGCGTTTTGACATGGGCGCCGACGCCATCCTGTCCGACCTGACCGCCGCCGGCATCCGCCTTGAGGTCCGGAGCGGCACCCTGACAGCTGGCCCGCGCTCCGTCCTGACCGACGAGTATCGCGACCTGATTCGCGAGAACAAGCTGGCGCTGGTTGCTCTTGTCGCCCCCCAGGGAGGCCGCGCCACAAGCGGCGAGTCGCCCCCGCTCGCCCCGCAATCTGACCCCGCACCGCTGGCGCCTGAACTTGTGGCGCGGCTCAGGAAGGCCGCTACGCGCGTCTTATGGGAGGCGGTCAGCTACTACCGGGACGACGGGGCGGACCTGGCAAATCTCACCGACGACGATCTGCTGCACCTGGTTGGCGCCTACCTGCTGCGCAGACAAATCGATTACATCAACGGCAAATGCGAGTACGCGAATGAAACGCACAATGAAGCGCCGCCCGCCTGGCCGCTGAGCTGAGCTTCTACATGCCGACGGCGGAAGCACGACAGAACTTCTACAATTCCAATGAGAAGGAGAAAGAGCGATGAGTGAAACAAATTGTTGGAGCCAATATCACGAGCAGCAACTGGCGGCTGCCGGATTTGCGATCATGGACCTCACGATTGCGCGCGCATTGCGCCCTTCTCTATGGCCTGAACGCGGCGTAGGCGCGGTGCGCGATGACGGGAGCACGGCCGCGTTCGAGCGACTGATGGCCGAAGCGCGAGAAAACGGACGGCTGTACGACGCCACCATCCGCGTATCCGACCAGACCCGCGAGCAACTTCCCCGGACCTGCGTGTCCCGTCGATACGAAGTGGGCGACGAGCGCGTCGTCCAGATCGTTGCCCTAGATGCGTCTAGGCTCTCCGAGCGTCTTCGCTGGCTCGGTCTCGACGTGGTGTCGGTGCAGCCCGTGGCAGCGGCGGAGGAGCAGCCCGAGCCGTCGCCCGAGGAGGTTGCGAAGCGAGAGGCCGAAGCAGCGGCCCGCCGTGCCGCGATGGGGCTTTATGGCGGGCATCCGGCACGGCCGCCGGCAGGTTGATCGCTGTTCCGAACAGGGGATTTTCAGGATGCCGAAATTCCAACCAGGCGTCAGCGGCAATCCGCGCGGACGGCCGCCGGGGATCAAGAATCAGGCGAAGTTGAGAGCGGCCATCGCGAAGGACCTCCCCGACATCATTGAGGCCCTGACTGCTGCGGCAAAGGGCGGCGACGTGCAGGCTTGTAAGCTGCTGCTGGACCGCGTGCTGCCGGCCTTGAAGCCCACCGACACGCCCGTTGCGGTACCAGTGGGTGAAGACCTAGCGTCATCCGGCCGCGCCGTCGTGGAGGCTGTAGGGGCGGGTCGGCTGGCACCCGAGCAAGGCGCGAGGATGATGCAAGGCATCGGCGCGCTGGCGCGTATCGTCGAGACGACCGAACTGAGCGAGCGCATTGAGCGACTTGAGGAGAAATTGACCCGTGAAACAGATTGAGCGACGAATCGACGACCTAGAGAATCGAGCCACGCCCGAGCCCGGCATGTACACCCTGGCTGCGCGGCTGACAGCGGCCCGTCGTGGTGCCGCACTGCCCCGCGATACCCGCGAAGCGTCGACCGCCGGCCCGGCCGACCTCGGCGAGCGGTTGCGTCGCGCGAGAGACCGGGTGAGGGCAAGACGATGAGCACCAACCTGGAAAACCGCGTGTCGGCCCTGGAGCAGCGCACCGGCAGCGACGATGCAACTTTGCTCGCGGCGTTGAGCCCCGCTGACCGACAGCGCCATGCAGCCATCATGGCCGACACCGGGGGCGATGTGCGGCGGCTGCTTGATGCCGACCTCGACTGGCTGATCGATCTCCATGAGTGCTATTCGGACACTGCTGGTGGCGGCTGAGCGGTGCGGCGTTGCCATCCGGCAGTTGCATACTAGCGCCGGAAGTTCCGCGCCCCTTGCTCGGTCGCAGTTGACGCCGCGATTCTGCCACCCTACTGTCGCACCAGGCCCGGCCGGACGCCCGTCGTAAGGCGGGGAAGGCTCCAGTCGATCTGTCGCTTCGGCGCTGCTTGCTGGCATGGTGGAGTACTGCCCACCGCGGCCGGGCCTCTTCCTCACTTCGAGCGCGCGCTGTTCCGTGTGACGTAGCCAAGGCGTGGGCTGCTGGGTTGCTACAGTGGCGGGAGGTGGCGTGATGCTCGCTAGGGCCGCTTGCAACGCGACGAGCACGGGGTGCAGAATGAGAGCCGTCCGTGGAGCGCGCCAACGCTCCACGGCAAAGCCCATCCGACTGAGTAAAGCAGTCATCATGAGCACCGGCCCCGGAATTCTATCCGTTCGAGCGTTCGCCCGCATGCATGCGTCGGCGAATGTGTTCTCGCGCCCGGCCGTTGCCCCGCCTGCCTACTCGGTCGGTCCCGTCACTGATTCGGAGGCCGACAATGACCAACCACACCACCACCACAGATACGCCCGCAGAGGTATTCCCCTCAGGGCTCGCCGCGATCCTGCGCCGCGCCATCCCCGACGGCACCTATGACCCGACCATCAATGCCCTGCGCTATCCAATGCCGCAGGAATTAATCAAACGCGCGGGTAGCGATGCAGAATGCAGCGTCGTGAGCTTGTCGATCGGGCTAGCCGTCGTCGGCCAGATGATGATGGCCGACGACGCCGCGCGCGAACTGAGCCCGCACGACATCCACGCATTGGGCGCCATGCTCGCGACCATCGCAGAGACCATCAACGAATTGCACCAGGTGGCGAGCTGGGCGAGCTGGGCTGTGGGCGAGGGAGAGCCTCAATGACCACGACTCACCAACGACAACAAACCTGCGGGTCGACGCCCTGTTGGGCTGTTCAGACCGCCGTGCGTCGTGCCGGGGAGCTGCTGAACGAGATCGAGCCGGGGCGCCGTCCCTTTGCCATCCCGCAACCAAGCCCGCCATCGTGCGGGCTTTTTCGTGTCCGGCGCACCACCAGCGCCCCGCCAGCGCGCCGACGACGCCGACCCAGTACCGACCCACCCTCACCCGTTGCCAGCGCCGACGCACCCCGGCGCCCAGTTAACGATCCGTGACCCATAGCCCCATTGGGATGGATCAGGAATTGCTAAGCGTCCGATCCGTCTATGGGTTGCAAACTGTGCATCGGGTGTCGGCCCGCGCCCCTGCTGGCGAGCTGTGACCGATGGACTGCATAGGGTCGGTGTGTGCCGCCGCGTGAGTCCTAACGCACGCATTGACCGACCTTGCCCGCTACGGTGTAACGCTATCACCGAGGGCACGATAGGCATAAGCAACGCGGAACGGCGAGCTATCGTTACGGCGTAACGGCGACGGAATAGGCGCTGTCGTTCTGCCCGTTGCGTGCTCGCAGTCAGTCGGCTGGGAGGAGGTTGGCGGCCGCTTGCTGTCGTGCTGTGACAAGCGCTCGCGTGCCACGACTTCGACGCTCAACTGTGGCAAAACTGTGGCACAACGAAAAACGGCTTAGGGAGGAATCGCCTAAGCCGTTGATTCTATGGCGCGCCCGGAAGGATTCGAACCTCCGACCACCTGGTTCGTAGCCAGGTACTCTATCCAGCTGAGCTACGGGCGCGGCGAGCAGCGAAGTATGCGCTGGTCCGGGGTTGGCGTCAAGCGTTATTCTTGGGTCCTGTACGCCTGTGCCCAGCCGCATCGCACGGTGGTCGCTCGCCAATCGCTACTCGCACCTTGCCCTTCACCTATGCCGTCTCCGTCGCAGTCGCCTCCACCGCCGCCCCTGGCCGAGCGCATGCGCCCGCGAACGCTGGCGGAGGTGGTGGGGCAGCGCCACTTGCTGGAGGAGGGGCGTCCGTTGCAGCGGGCGCTGAGTGCCGAGCGCCCCCATTCCATGATTTTCTGGGGGCCACCGGGCAGCGGCAAAACGACCCTTGCCCGGCTCTTGGCGGGGGCCTCGGGATGGCGCTTTCTGAAACTCTCGGCGGTGCTGGCCGGGGTGAAGGATATCCGCGCGTCGGTGGCGGAGGCGCGCGAGGCCCGCGAGCGCGATGGGCAAGGCAGCGTGCTGTTCATCGACGAGGTGCACCGGTTCAACAAGTCGCAACAGGACGCGCTTCTGCCACACGTGGAGGATGGCACGGTGGTGTTCATCGGTGCCACCACCGAGAACCCGTCCTTCGAGCTCAACAACGCGCTGCTGTCCCGCGCGCGGGTCTATGTGCTGAAGGCGCTGCTGCCCGAGGATCTGGAGGGCGTGGTGGACCGCGCGCTGGCGGATGCCGAACGCGGCCTCGGCGAGCGGGGGCTGGTCATCAAGCCGGAGGCCAGGGCCTTGCTGGCGGCGGGTGCGGACGGGGATGCGCGCCGCGTGCTGAACCTGCTGGAGTTGGCGGCGGACTTCGCCGAGGATGTCGCCCCGTCCTCGTCCTCGTCCCCGTCCAAGTCCGAGCCCGAATCCGAGGCCGGACGCATCGACGTCGACACGGTGCGGCAGGTGATCGAGGGCGGCGTGCGCCGCTTCGACAAGAGTGGTGACGCCTTCTACGATCAGATCTCGGCGCTGCACAAGTCCGTGCGTGGCTCGGCGCCGGATGCGGCGCTCTACTGGCTGGCGCGGATGATCGACGGCGGCTGCGATCCGCTCTATCTGGCCCGGCGCATCGTGCGCATGTCGACCGAGGACATCGGCAACGCCGACCCGCGCGGGCTAGAGCTGGCGATGAACGCCTGGGATGCGCAACAGCGACTCGGCAGCCCCGAGGGCGAACTGGCTTTGGCGCAGGCGGTGGTCTATCTAGCCTGCGCGCCGAAGAGTAACGCCGTGTACACGGCGTGGAAGGCAGCACTGGACGACGCCCGGAAGCTCGGCTCCGCGGAGGTTCCGATCCACCTGCGCAACGCCCCGACCCGGCTGATGAAGGAACTCGGTCATGGCGCGGCCTACCGCTACGCCCACGACGAACCCGATGCCTATGCGGCCGGTGAGCACTACTTTCCGGACGGAGTGCCCGAGCGACGCTACTACGCCCCCGTCAATCGAGGCCTCGAGATCAAGATCGGCGAGAAGCTTGCGCGTCTGCGGCAGCTCGACGAGGCGGCAGGCAAGGCCCGAGGTCGGGACGGCGAGGGTTAGCGTGGTGGCGGTCGTGACGGATTGTTGGCCGACGTGTCGACCTCCAGGTCGACGAGGATTCGAGCCGACCGAACGGCCCCGGCGCAAAGCAACCCGGAACGGCTGCGAGTCATCCCGCAACCCACAATGGAGACCAGCATGATCATCGGCATCCCGTCGGAGACCAAGGCACAGGAGCGGCGCGTCGGTGCCGTACCGTCGCTGGTGCATGACCTCGGGGAGCAGGGTCACGAGGTGCTGGTGCAGACTGGGGCGGGGCTCGGTGCGGGCATTTCGGACCAGCAGTTCGTCGACGCCGGTGCGCGCCTCGCGTCGGATGCGGCGGAGGTCTGGGCCACGGCGGAGCTAATCGTCAAGGTCAAGGAGCCGCTGCCGGAGGAGTACCCGCTGTTGCGGCCCGGGCAGGTGCTGTTCACCTATTTCCACTTGGCGGCGAGCCGGTCGCTCACCGACGCCATGCTCGCGAGCGGCGCCCACTGCTTCGCCTACGAGACCCTGACACGGAACGGGCACTTGCCCCTCTTGGCGCCGATGAGCGAGGTGGCCGGCCGAATGGCGGTGCAGGCCGGGGCCTTCCACCTGGAGGCGCACACCGGCGGCCGCGGCTTGCTGTTGGGCGGAGTGCCCGGCGTGCTGCCCGCCAAGGTGCTGATCCTGGGCGGCGGTAGCGTCGGCGCCGAGGCCGCGCGGATGGCCGCCGGCCTCGGCGCCAGGGTCCTCGTCATGGACATCGACCTGCATCGGCTGCGCTACCTGGCCGACGTGCTGCCTCGCAATGTGACGACTCTGGCCAGCTCCCGGCACGCCCTGCTGGAGCAGCTGCCCAGCGCCGATCTGGTCATCGGCGCCGTGCTGGTGAGCGGCGCTCGTGCGCCGCTGCTGCTGCGCCGCGACGACCTGGCTCGGATGCAGAGCGACGGCCCGGTGCTCGTGGACGTGGCCATCGACCAGGGCGGCTGCTTCGAGACCAGCCGACCGACCACCCATGCGGAACCGACCTACGTAGTCGATGGGGTCGTGCACTACTGCGTGGCGAACATCCCGGGCGCCGTACCGCGCACTGCCACCTTCGCGCTGACCAACGCCACCAAGCCCTATGTCGAACTGCTCGCCGGCTTACTGCAAGCGCAGGGCGTCGCCGGCGCGGCGGCACACCCGGTGCTGGGTTCCGCAGCGAACGTGCTCGCCGGGGAGCTGACCAACGCCGCGGTGGCCGAGGCCTTCGGACTGCCCTGGCGCGAGCCCGCGGCGATCATGCCCGGCACCTGATGGCGCCACGCGAGACCTGGGTCTGCGGTCGCAACCGGGCGGCTCGGTTCTCGAGTCCACTCGTCCCAGGAGCCGCGACTCAGCGGCATGAGCCACCGAGCCCGGCTGATTCCATGGCCAGCAGGCCGTGATCGGTCAAGGGCTGCTCCTTTGCCGCGAAGACGTTGTTCCTGAGGGATTCCAGTAGTTGTGGGCGAGCACTGATGCTCTCACCACAGAAGTTGCATTTTGAGATACAGTGTATACAATCAACAACAGATGTGCCGTTTGGCGGCCTGAGCGTCGGCTCTTATCTGTCAGTGGTCCCGAGTTAGGAGTTCGATCTAGGCACTCGCAGTCCCGTCACGGCGTACGACCAGACGACACCGATACTGTTGTAAAGAAAGAACAACTCGGCTAACCGAACTTGTCAGATCGAATGCGACTGTTCGGCGATGTATTGTCGCAACATTGAGGGAGGCGAGCATGATTGGGTCCTCGACACAGCGCGTAGACCGGCGCGGCCACGTCCCCCTCGGCACGCGTTCCTCGCGTCGGATATCGGTTCCGACGCTGGCCGCGACGGCGATGCTGCTGAGCGCCAGCGGCGCCCTGGCTACGGAGTACCCAGGCACCGACTATCTCACCGGCGACTGGGGCGGCGTCCGCGACGAGCTGGAGCAGCAGGGCTTCCGTTTCTTCCTCAATTACACCACCGAGCCCATGTGGAACGTGGCCGGCGGCGAGGAGCGGGGCGGCACCTATCTGCACAACGTCGGGGCGGACTTCCACATCGACCTCGCCCGGGTCATGGGCGTGCCGTCGACGACACTGCTGGTGAAGTTGTCCAAGCGCGACGGCGACAGCGTCTCCGCCGAGTACATCGCGCCGAGCGAGGGCGGCAACATCTTCCCGGTGCAGGAGATCTTCGGCGGGCAGACGTTCAAGGTCGCGAACGTCCAGTTCAATACCAGCCTGCTGGATGACCGCCTGCAACTCGCCTACGGGCGCATCATCGCCAACGACGACTTCCTGCGCTCGGACCTCTACTGCCAGTTCCTCAACAACGCCTTCTGCGGCAGCCCCAAGGGCGTCTTCTTCCAGGATCCCTTCGCCTTCAGCGCCTATCCGTCCGCGCAGTGGGGCTTCCGCGCCCGCCTGCTCGCGGACCCGAACTGGACCATCCAGGCCGCCGTGTATGACGCGGACATCAATCTGCAGCACGGCGACCCCAACGCCAAAGCGCACAACAAGCACGGCGATAGCTGGTCCTTCGGCAACAACGGTGTCGTGCTCGCGGGCGAGATCCACTACAACCTGAACCCCGGTGCCGAGACGGCGCTGCCCGGCGTCTACAAGGTCGGCGGATACTGGATGAACGGCGACTACCGCAATATCAGCCAGACCGACGGCAGTACCGTGGACGGCAGTGCCATGATCTGGTTGCTGGCGGACCAGATGCTGTTTCGAGCCGAACCTGGCACCGACCGCGGTCTGTGGGGCTTCGCGACCTGGGTCAAGAGCCTGGAGGACAAGGTCAACCTGCTGGACGATCACCTCGGCGTCGGGCTTGTCTACAAGGGGCCGTTCCGAGCCCGACCGAAGGACAGCCTGGGCCTGGCCTTTACACGCGGCTGGATCAGCGACGAGCAGAACACCGCCCGTCTCGCCCAGGGGCTACCGCACCAGACGGACGAATCGGTGTACGAGCTGAACTACAGGTTCGTGCTCGGCCGCGGCGTCGCCTTCGAGCCCGATCTGCAATACATCCAGAAGCCGGCGGCAACGGGCCAGATTCCGGATGCCTGGGCACTGGGTGCGAAGGTGACCATCGACTTCTGAGTCCGTCCGGCTCTCGAGCCGGTCGTCGGCAGATATGAATTGAGCAGCGCGGCAGCCCCGCACTGGTTACTGCCCGCATCGGGGACGAGCTGGTGCAACTGGGCGAGCCGCGCCGACCCGAGCATGGGTCGTGCGCTCACCGGCGCCGAATCGATCGGCCGGCGCCGGCGGGTGTGCGGCCCATCATTCTTCTGGAAAGCACTCTCGAGACCACGAGCGGGTCGCGAGGCAAGCGGTCTCTCGCCCGCGCGTGCTGGCGTCAGCAGGCGTTTCCGCCCATCTCGACGCGCACCGGGAAGCGCGTGCGCATCGGTGGGTGCTGCGGGTCCTGCTTGAAGGGTTCGGTGAGTCGATCGCCCAGCCAGATGCCCAAGGGACCGAGGAGCGCGACCCAGGCCCAACCAGCTAGGGGGAGACCGAGCGGTGCAGGACCGCCGAGCTGTGAGGGATCGATGATCCACCCGGGCCCGATGAGCCCGTTCAGACCCTGCGCCAGCGCCGTCAGCAGCAGCGCCGCGAGGGCCGGCAACAGGATGCGGCTCCAGTCGCCGCTGGCGACACCCGCCAAGGGCGTTGGACGACCCCGGATCTGTTGCAGCGCGAGGGCGAGCAGCAGCGGGGCGGTGAGCGTGGCCGGATAGATCCAATCGGGCCAGAGCGCGGCGCCGGTGAGGGCGAGCAGCGCGACGGCTGCGAGCACCCAGCCCTCCTGCGGCGTCGATGCGGTGGCGATCGGGGTGGCTCGGTTCGTGGCATCGAGCACCCAGGGGAAGGAAGCGAGCCATTGGCGCAGGCTGAACAGCGCGGGCAGCAGCACCGAGTAGTCGAGGGACTTGCCGACGACGAAGGGCAGGGTCTCCGTGGCGTTGGGGTAAGTCCAGAGACCGAGGAACAGGTTCAGCCAATAGAACAGCCAGCCGGCGATGAGGCTCAGGCCGAACAGACGCAGGAAGTAACCTGGCCTTTGCGAGAGCAGACAGGTGCCGGTGCGGCGTTCGGTGTCGGCGTTGACCAGGGTCGCGAGCGCAAGCGTCACCAGCCCCACCGCGGCGTTCACGCCGCCACCCTCCGCGGCCATGACCGCGATCAACAGCGCAAAAACGCCGAACCAGACGAACCGTGGGACCGCCCCGGCTGGAGTGTTTGGCATACACCGGCCGCGCGCTGCGGTCGGGCGCGCCAGCCACAGGGGCAGGAGCAGCAAGAGCAGCGCGAGGGCGTCGAGCACGGCAGTGAAGATCGAGTCCGGTGGCAACGGGTCCCAGGCACGCTGCACCAGGGGCAGTGTCAGGAGTTCGCCAATCGGCAGGCCGCCGAGCGTTGCTCCGAGCAGGGGCAAGACCAGAATCAGGGCGCACCAAAGCAACAACGGCCGCAGGTGGGGCGGCAACAGGCGATCCCCCATCGAGCGAGGCTCACCATTCCCCGATCGCAGGGCCTCGCTACTGGGCATAGGCGTCAGCCAACTCCGGGTCCCGACGCAGCGCGATCCCGGCGGTTCAGGGCCGCACGCCGTCGATCGTGACGGCAACCGACCCGGACGCCGGAACCGGACCGGTCTGGCCCTCCAGGTCGCCGGGCTGCGGGGTGGCCTGGCCACTAGCCGAGACACGGGCGCCGACGATGACCTGCGGGAAGCTGGACAGGCTCATCTGCGGCATCATGGCCATACTGTCATCCAATCGTACAAGCGCCGGCAGGTCCGCTAGGCTGAGCCGCTGCACCGCCAGCGGCATGGGTGGCCCGGCGGCCGCGCGGGCGAAGACGAAGACCGTGGTCTGAGGCGGGAGGCGCCCGGCGAGCTCAGGTGCCAACGAGACCTGGACCTCCATTGCGCCAACGGCAGCAGCGGGCTGTTGCGCGGACGGTTGGGACGATGCCTGGGCTGGCACAGTATCCGCGGGCGGGACCGAAGGTGGCGCCGTCTCGGTCGCGGGCGGCGAGGATAGGTTACCGGCCTGACGTTCCACGGCCGCGCCTGCCGTCGTCGAACCCATGGCGCTGTCGCTGGCGGCGAGGCGCATCTCGGGTGGAACTCCGGCGCGCTGCTCGGCGTCCTCGATCAGCCGCGAAAGCTCGGCGGCATCCTCGCTGGCCGGATCGATTTCCTTCAGCACGCCCTTCCAGGCAGCGACAGCGCCATGGTACTGGCCCTGCTGGAAGGCGACCATACCGCTCAGCCAGCGCGCGGTGACATTGTCCGGCTCGGCGGTGAGCACCGAGGAAATCAACTCCGCGGGACGACCGCTGAGGTTGCTACCGTTGCTGGCGGCGAGCGACTCGGCGTAGGCAAGGGTGACGGCGTGGTCGTCCGGCAACAGCTCGTGGGCGCGAGCGAGGGCCTGCTTCGCCTGCTCCAGCCGGCCCATGGCGAAATAGGTGCGCCCGAGCATGGTCCAGCCCTCGCCGTCGTCCGGCACCTGCTCCAAGCGTTCTTCGAGCCGGGTCACCAGCTGCTGCAGCGACGGCATGCCCGCCGGAGCGTCGGCGTGGGCGGCCATCTCGGCGTTGGCCGCGGTGGCCTCCAGGCGTGGAATGATCTCCCGCTCGCCGAGGGCCAGATAGAGCACCAGCGCAGAGGCCGGTAGCGCGAACAGCAGCGCCGCCGCGGTCAGACCGGGGCCGGGCAGCCGGGGCTTGGCGCGGATGCTGCCGCGCTGCTGGTCCTGCTCCGGGTCGGCGGCGTCCGCCGTCGCCAGGCCCGCGGTGTCGCGCAGCACCTCGCGCTCCAGATCGTGCCGCGCCGCGTCGTACTCGGCCTGGCCCAGCTTGCCGGACGCGAGGTCGGCGTCGAGCTCGGCCAACTGCTGCTTGAAGAGCTCCAGGTTGACCTGGGCCTGGTCGATGTCGGCATCCGCGGCGTCCTCCTCGGCTGCACCCCGGCTGCCGAGCAGGGGCGCGATGACGAACAGCGCGGCGAGGAGGGCCAGGCCGGCGGAGAGAGTCCAGAAGATGGTCATGGGCTAGGGCTTGGTCGGAGCTTCGGGCGTGGTGTCGGCATCGGATTCCAGCAGGGCGCGCAGGCGTTCACGCTCGGACTCCGAAATGTCCTCGTCGACGGCGGGCTTGCGGCTCAGGATGGAGCGGATCATGAAGAAGGCCGCGATGGCGATGATCACGAAGGGGCCGAACCAGAGCACGTAGGTGGACGGCTTGAGCGGCGGGTCGTAGAGCACGAAGTCGCCGTAGCGATCGACTAGGAAGGTGAGGATCTCGTCCTGGCTCTGGCCTTCTCGCATCATGCGGTAGACCTCGTTGCGCAGGTCTTGCGCCAGCTCCGCCTGGGAGCCGGCGAGGGACTCGTTCTGGCACACCAGGCAGCGCAACTTGCCGATGAGTTCACGGAACTCGGCCTCCTGGATCGGGCTGTCGAACTGGAACTCCTCCAACGTAAAGGCGCTGGCCGCGGTCGCACCGAACAGGAGGCCCGTGAAGATCAGAGCGGCGAGGGGTGCGGTGAACCAAGGGTACCGTCGGCTTGGATTGGGTGATGGCATCGGTGCTTTCTGCGTGGACATGAGTCTTCAATGACAAGGCAACGGACGCGGGATCAGCCGCCGGTCTCGGCCTGGAGTTGGGCGATCAGGGGCTCGAGGTCCTCTTCCCAGACCTTGGCGTCGATGGGGCCGATGTGTTTGTGGCGAATGATGCCGTTGCGGTCGACGAGGAAGGTTTCAGGCGCGCCGTAGACCCCCCAGTGGATGCCCACGGTGTTGTCCGGATCATAGCCGTTGAGGTCGTACGGGTCCCCGGTCATGGCGAGCACACGGCGGGCATCCGCGGCCTCGTCCTTCCAGTTGAGGCCCACGATCTGGAAATCGGGACGCTCGGACAGGGCCATCAGCGCCTGGTGCTCGGCGCGGCAGGAGTTGCACCAAGACGCCCAGACATTGACCAGCGAGATCTTGCCCTTTAGGTCCGTGTCCGAGACGGTGCTGTTTGGGTCGCCGAGGGCCGGCAGGCTGAACGCCGGCACCGGCTTGCCTACCAGGGGCGAGGGCACCTTGCGCGGGTCATTCCCGAGGCCCCAGACCAACAGGACGACAAGGGCAGCGAAGACGATCAGCGGTGTCAGATAGCGAACGGTTTTGGACTTGGCCATGTCGGGGTCCGTGGGTGAATGCGGGTGGACGGCTCAGGTGGTCGACTGCTCAGGCAGTAGCAGGGGCCTTGTCGCCCGCACCAGCCTTGGCGCCGGCGCGCACGCGGGCGCTGCGATAGCGTGGGTCAGAGACGGCCAAGGTGCCGCCGATGGCCATGAGGATGGCGCCAAGCCAGATCCACCGCACAAAGGGTTTGTAGTAGAGGCGCAGTGCCCAGTCTCCGTCGTTGCCCACGGGCTCGCCCAGGGAGACGTAGATGTCGCGGAACAGGCCGGGGTCGATGGCGGCTTCGGTCATGGGCATGCCGCCGCCGAGGTAGGCCCGCTTCTCCGGGAACAGGCGGGCAATCTCGCGATCACCGCGATAGACCTTGAACTCGCCGCGCTGGGCCAGGTAATTGGGCCCCGGCACCTGTTGCGCGCCGAGAAACTCGAAGCGGTAGGCAGCGATGTCGTGGGAGTCGCCGGGCGACATGCGCACGTCTTCCTCGAGCTGGTAGTTCGAGACCATGGTGACGCCGACGATGAAGACCGCCACGCCGATATGGGCCGTGACCATGCCGTAGAAACTGCGTCCGCCGCCGCGCAGGTCCGCGAGCACGGCCCGGCCGAAGTGCGTCAGACCGCCCTTGTTCTTGACGCGCTCGCGGACGATGGCGGCGTGGCTGAACAGCAGCCAGGCGGCCAATGCGAGACCCACGGGCACCCAGAGGTCGCCATCGCCGAGGATCGGCAGGGCGGACAGGGCGAGCACGGCGACGCTGAGTGCTAGCGCCCACCAGAGGCTGCGGATGAGGCGCGCGGGTTCGTCGCGCTTCCAGCGGGTCGCAGGCCCGAGGCCGAGCAGGATCGCCAGGAAGGGCGCCAGCGCGAGGAACATCTTGTTGAACCAGGGGAATCCGACCGAGATCTTGCCCCAGTTGAAGGCCTCGTAGATAAGCGGTGCCAGGGTGCCGAAGAGCACCAGCACCGTGAAGGCGACGAACAGCAGGTTGTTGCCGAGCAGGGCGCTTTCACGCGAGAGCAGCGAAAAGCGGCCGCCATCCGAGACCTCCGGCGCACGCCAGGCGTAGAGCGCGAGCGACCCGCCGACGACGATACACAGGAAGAGCAGGATGAACAGCCCGCGCTCTGGGTCGGTGGCGAACGCGTGTACCGATGTCAGCACGCCGGAGCGCACCAGGAAGGTACCGAGCAGGCTGAGCGAGAAGGCGCAGATGGCCAGTAGGACGGTCCAACTCTTGAACGCCGCACGTTTCTCGGTGACGGCGAGCGAGTGGATCAGCGCCGTACCGATCAGCCAGGGCATCAGAGAGGCATTCTCGACCGGGTCCCAGAACCACCAGCCGCCCCAACCGAGCTCGTAGTAGGCCCACCAGGAGCCGAGCATGATGCCGATGGTGAGGAACACCCAGGCGACAGTGGTCCAGGGCCGCGACCAGCGTGCCCAGGCCGCGTCGAGCCGGCCGCCGAGCAGCGCCGCGACTGCGAAGGAGAAGGCCACCGAGAAGCCGACATAGCCCATGTAGAGCATGGGCGGATGGATGGCGAGACCCGGGTCCTGCAGCAGCGGATTGAGGTCACGCCCCTCCTGCGGCACCGGAAAAATGCGCTCGAACGGGTTGGAAGTCAGCAGCATGAAGAGCAGGAAGCCGACGGCGATCATGCCCTGGACGGCAATGACGCGGGCGACCACCGGCAGCGGAAGGTTCTTGCTGAAGGCGGCCACCGCGGCGCCCCAGGCTGCCATCATCAGCACCCAGAGCAGCAGTGATCCCTCGTGACCGCCCCAGACGGCGGAGACCTTGTAGATGTCCGGCAGCAGGCTGTTGGAGTGGTTGGCGACGTAGAGCACCGAGAAGTCGCTGGTCATGAAGGCCTGGGTCAGGGCCGCGAAGGCGACGATCAGCATGGTGAGCTGGCCGTAGGCGAGTGGCCGGGCCATGGCCATCCAGGGTCGATTCCCGGAACCACCCGCGGCCCCGCTCCGTGCAAGAGAGCCGGCGAGGGGGAAGATCGCCTGTACCACGGCGAG
Organism: Thiohalocapsa sp.; assembly: GCA_028277725.1. GTDB lineage: Bacteria > Pseudomonadota > Gammaproteobacteria > Chromatiales > Chromatiaceae > Thiohalocapsa. The sequence goes on along the minus strand of JANQFX010000048.1, from coordinate 6,321 downwards.
GAGCAGCGCCAGGATGAGCGCAAAGTGTCCGAGCTCGGGGATCATTCAGATTACCTCGGGGCAGATGTGGGCAGGTGGCGAGGGGCTTGAACCGGTGCGTGCTTGGGCCCGCCTGAGCCTTGCCGCGGCGGTGCCACGGCACATCGACGGGGATCGCCTCGGGCCGCGCGCCCGCGCACAGGGCGCTGCCCCGAACTGGCGCTCGTGCTATTGGCTGAGGGTGCGCGCGGCCGTATCGCCAGCCTCGCCCGCAGCGTCGATGACGCCCTCGACGTGGGCGGTCTGCAGGGTGTCCTGGACCTCCGGCGGCATGTAGGACTCGTCGTGTTTGGCCAGCACCTCGTCGGCGTAGAAGACGCCGTCGGTGCCGATGCGGCCCTTGGCGACGACGCCCTGACCCTCGCCGAACAGATCCGGCAGGATGCCCGTATAGCTCACCGGCACGGTCTTGGCATTGTCGGTGACGTCGAAGCGCACCGTCAGTCCGTCCTCCTGGCGGGCGAGGGTGTCCTCGACCACCAGGCCGCCGACACGGAACACCGCGTCCGTGGGGTGCTCCCCGGCATGCACCTGCGACGGGCTGAAGAAGTAGGCGATGTTGCTCTGCAGCGCGCTCAGCGCGAGGCTGGCGGCGACGCCGACGCCGAGGATCGCGACGCCGACGAAGAGCATACGTTTCTGTCGTGCTTTCATGTCTGGTGTTCCGGTTGTGGTGAAGCCGGTTCCGCCGGTTGGGGTTGTTGTGCGCGCAGTCGAGCCAATCGACCAACTCGCGTCAGAATGGTTCTACGGCTCTGGCGCAACAACAGGATTTCCGCGATCAACAGCAGGAATGTCATGCCGAAGGCGCCCCAGACGAAGAACGCGTAGCCGCCCTGATTAAAGAACTCGATCATGGCTGGGTGTGAATCATCGTTGGCTGGAATAGCTGGCTCGAGTGTTTGGCGGGATCGGCTCGCTCGATGACGACGGCTCAACCGCCGGATGCAGCCGGTGTCGGCCCCGAAACCATGTCCCGCACCCAGGCGCTCTCCAACTCGCGGGTCAGGATGATGCCCTGCAGGCGCGCAAAGGCCGTGGCGAAGGAGTACAGCCAGAAGCCGAGGGTCATGGTGAGCATGGCGGTCAGGATGTTGCTCTCGATCTGCGTCAGCGACGAGCGCTGGTGTAGGGCCGCACAGTTGTTCGGGTCCGGGCAGTTGATGGACCAGTAGATCACCGGCAGCATCACCAAACCGACGATGGCGAGTAGCGCCGCGGCGCGGTCGGCGCGGCGGCTGTCGTCGATGGCGGAATGCAGGGCCATGAAGCCGATGTACATGAAGAACAGGATCAGTTCCGAGGTCAGCCGCGGATCCCAGTCCCAGTAGGTGCCCCAGCTCGGCCGACCCCAGAAGGCACCGGTCCAGAGCGCGATGAAGGTGAAAATGGCGCCGGTCGGGGCAATGGCGTTGGCCATCATGAAGCTGAGCCTGGTATTGAACACAAGGCCAATGCCGGACCAGGCCGCGAGCACGAGATAGAGCCACATGGACATCCAGGCCGAGGGCACATGGACGAAGATGATGCGGTAGTACTCTTTCTGCGGGTTACTGCCGCCGAGCCGCTCTGGCGTTTCGAAGAATCCCCAGTAAAGGGAAAAAAGGACCAACCCGAGCGCAGCGATGGAGAACACGGGCACCAGGCGGCCCGCGATCGGATAGAAGGCGGCGGGGGATGCGTATTTGAACCAGTTGATCGTCATGGTCTCAAGCAGTTGGCCAGTCTGGGGACCTTGAAAAGTTGCCGTCCTGGCAACTTTTCAAGACGCGAAGCGAAAACGCGGTTTCCGCTTCGCTCCATTTTCCAGGCGCTCGGGCGCTTGGAAAATGGCGGGGCATCCTGCCCCGCACGGGCACCTCGAGTATTTCGAGGTGCCCTCTATCGCCGTCCACAGGCAGGCCCGTTACTCCAGGGATATCCTGAGTGCCGCCGCGGTGGCCGGCGGCGCTAACACGAGCCCGGCGAGCAAGAACGCGCCTAGCAGGTAGAAGTAGGGTTGCGTGTCCGCGATTTCGATGACACTCACGCCGACTGCACCGGCGCCGTATACCAGCACCGGGATGTACAGCGGCAGGATCAACAACGAGAGCAGGATGCCCCCGCCTCGCAAGCCCAGCGTGAGCGCCGCGCCGATGGCGCCGAGCAGGCTCAGCACCGGCGTGCCGATGGCCAGCGACGCCATCATGACGCCGATGGCCACGGGTTCCAGCGCGTATTGCATCGCCATCAGCGGTGCAATGAACACCAGCGGCAGGCCCGTCAGCAGCCAATGCGCGGTGATCTTGGCCAGTGCCAGCAGCGACAACGGTTGACCTGCCAGCAGAAGCTGCTCCAGCGTACCGTCGTCGTAATCGGCCGCGAACAAGCGCTCCAACGCCAACATCGAGGCCAATAGCGCGGCCACCCAGACCACGCCGGGGCCCAGAAGGCGCAGCAGCTCCCGCTCGCTGCCGACACCGAGCGGGAACAGACTGACGACGATGACGAAGAAGAACAACGTCGTCAGCACATCCGTGCGTCGGCGCAGGGCCAGTGTCAGATCGCGCTTCAGGATGCATAGGAAGACCTGGAACATGCTCGCGGTGCCGCGTCACTCAGTGCTCGTTAGGGCGCTCGTCAGGCCGCCGCAGCTGCGCCGACGGGTGTGGTCGTGCCCGGCCTGGCACCGAGGTCCAGGCGGCGGATCTCGCCGCGGGTCAGCGCCACCTCCTGATGGGTGGTCAGCACCGCCGAGCCGCCGTCGGCCACGTGAGCCGCAATCAGGGCCTCCAACTGGGCCACCGCATCGGTATCGAGCGCCGTGAAGGGCTCGTCCAGTATCCACAGCGGCGCTCGGCTCAGCATCAGGCGGGCGAGGGCGACGCGCTTCTTTTGCCCCTGGGAGAGCATGCGCGTGGGTAGATCCTCGAATCCCATCAGGCCGATCCGCTCGAGTGCCCCGCGTATCTCCTCATCGTCGATGCGGTCGTCGTCCAGGGTGGCCGCGACGCGCAGGTTCTCGATGCCCGTCAGGTCCGCCTTGATGCCGTTGAGGTGGCCGAAGTAGAGCAGATCGCGATTGTAGTCGTCCGATAACTCGCGGATGGACTCGCCGCGCCAGAGGATGTCGCCGTCGTCCGGGTGCAATAGGCCGCAGAGTGCCCGCAGCAGCGTGGTCTTGCCGCTGCCATTGCGACCGCGGACATGCATCAACGTGCTCGCGGGCAGCGAGAAGCTGAGCCCGCTGAACAGCAGTCGGTCACCGCGGCGGCAGGATAGGTCCTTGACCTCGAGCATGAGCGGGCTGTGTGGATGCGAGAGCTGGTGGTGGCGTCCGGTCCCGGGCTGGTACTCGGGCTGCCGGTGGCTTAAGAGGCGCCGGGTCGATACAGAACAAAGCGCCTGGTCGACAACCGATGGCGACGGCGACGCGCAGCGTGGAGAGGGCAGCGACCCAACGGCGTCGCATGCAGTCAGTCTCCGGCGGCGCGTGTTCGGGCCCGCCTCAGGTTCTCACCAAGGCTATCGCAGGCTAGGCTCGGCGGGGTTTAACATATGGTAATGACCAACCGGCAAACCAGAGTTGCCGGCTTGCCGAACTACGTGGAGACCCGTCCTTGGAGCCGTTCTATATCATGGTGTTCGCCGCCGGCCTGGTGGCGGCCAATCTGGTCTTCCAATCTCTGCACACGCTTATCGTGCCGCGGCCCAGGCTCGTCTTTGAGCGACGAGACGGCTTCCTGGACACGGAGGAGCGACTCTGCCTGGGTACCATGGAGGAGGCGGTTGGGCGGGAGTTCCGGGTCTTCGCAAGGGTGGCGGCGAATCAGGTGCTGCAAGGCGACCGCCGACTCGGTCGCCGGACACGGGCGCGGGCCCAGCAGGCGCTCGGCGCACTGGCCTTTGATTTCGTGATCTGTTCCAGTGCCGACGGGCATCCACTCTGTGGGGTCCTCACCCAGGCGGAACCCGAGACGCGCCGTCGTCGGCGCGAGTGCAGCCAACTCGAGTCCGCGTGTGACGACGCGGGCCTGCCGCTGGTCCGGGTCGAGTTGCAGGATGGATACGAGCTGGCCGCGATCCGCCGCCTGCTGTTCGACGCCATCGACACCGCGGAGACGCGCCTCAGGCCCGACATGCCCGAACCCGTTGCTGCGGATGAAGAATCGCTGCTGGCCGAACTGGCCGCGGCCATGCAGGACCCGGACGCCACGCGCGGGCACGGACGCACCGCCGCCCGGCGCTGAGAAGAGCCAGCCGCCGGCTCGGCACAGATGCGCCGAGCCGGGTCTTCTACGACCAATCGAGTCGGGTTCAGTTATCTGGCGCGTCCGCGGCCTTGAGCAGCTCATGATTCACTGGAGAATCGGGGTCGAGCAGGTAGGCCATCACGTCACTGATCTGCTCCCGGGTTAGCGTGCCATGGTGGCCGAATCGCGGCATGTTCGTGCAGGGGAAGAACATGTGAGGGTTGTAGAGGATCTGATAGGTGTGCTTCAGCATCGCGTCGCTGGTGCCGCGCAGTCGACCGTACCCCATGAGGCTTGGTCCGAGCGTGCCATGGGCAATCTCATTCGGGTCCAGCTGGTGGCAGGCGTAGCAGTTTCCGCCCGGCGTACTGCTGTCGTGGTCGTCGACTCGATGGCCGATGCGATAGCCGAAGCCGGAGCGGGCGATCTCCTCACCACGCCGCCAGTCGCCGAGTTCGATGCCGCCTTCGGGATAGTCCATGGATGACTCGGCCAGGGCGCTGATTTTTGCGGCGGTCGCGCGGTCCATGTCCAGACCGCTTCGACCCATGGCCGAGCAGACCTTCTGAATTTTGTCCTGGGTCATGCGCTCGCGCGCCTTGCGACCTTCCTGGGTTTCGGCGTCCAGATCGAACCCGCCGGCCTCGAAGATCAGGTACTCGGCGAGCTGTTCAGGACTCATCGAGGTGTACGCGGCCTCCGGCGAGGGTGGTGCGGCGCTCACCAGCGAAGCGGCGATGAAGGGCAGGGCGCAGGCAGCCAAGAGGGGGCGCATGGTCTTGGGCTTGAACATTGTTCTATTCTCCGTCGGTAGAGCGTTGTTCTGGTTGGTGCCTATCAGCGCTTCTTGTCCGGCAGGATCGCCGGCTCGCCGCGTGCGGCGTCGGTCCAGAACGACATCAACGCAATGGCCGCGTCGGAGCCGGGTATGCTCTGGGGCTGTCGCATCTGCCAGTAGCAGCCGCGGATGCGGTGGTTGCTACTGCGCACGTCTTGCTGGCCGACCCGATAGGCGGGCCAGGAGATTGCCTTGGTCCATTCGTGCGATGCGTTGATGTTCGGTAGCACGGAGGCGCGGATGCGCTTGCCGGTGCTGGTGTGGCAGGTAGCGCATGCGAAGTCCGACGTGCCGGCGCGGCGATAGAACAACACCTCGCCGGCATCGCGCATGGCCGTTTCCAGCGGATGCTCCATGGGTGGATTCCAGGCGTAACCGCTCGACTTGCTGGCGATGTACGTCTGCAGCTTCATCATGTCGGAGCCGGACCCGTGGCGCTTGAAGACCTCCGGGTCATCCGGCGAAAAGCCCTGGATCGTCGTCATGCAGTAGACTAGCCGGCTTTCGAGGTCCATGACCCGACCGGCGTCTTCGAAGAACCTGGGCAGTTCCACGTAGGCGCCCTCGACGACGCCGGGCCCCTTGCCGAGGTCACAGGTCTCTAGCGACGCCTGGTTCGGTCCCCGCTTCTCTCGAAACAGAGCTTCGCCATCCTCCGCGGTCCAGAGGGCCGCGTTGTCGGGCATCATCATGATGTTCTGTTCGCTCTGGGTCAGGTAGTCCGACTCGTTGGTCTCGATCAACTCGGTCAGGACGTCCTCTGGGGCCCGCCATTGGCCGGCGCCGGCCATCGATGATGGGATGTGTAGAGTGGTGGCAGCCACAGCGGCTAGAGCCACGCTGGCGAGGGTGGACGTGCGCATGGGAATCACTCCTCCAGACGTTTTGATTCTATTCGCGAGCGGCCCGAGCGTGCGGCACATCGGGGCCCGCCCGGCTATCGCTCGCCGACGGGAGGGTTTGGGCGGCCTTCGATCGAGACCAACGAAAAACCAATCGGAAAGATCGACTTTCTCTGACGAAGGAGAGCGACGGCGTCGCGGGCGCGACAGGGGGGGCGGTTCGCAACTGACGACGAGGCGCCAGTACTGACGTCAGGGCACCTCGAAATACTCGAGGTGCCCGTGCGGGGCAGGATGCCCCGCCATTTTTCAAGCGCCCAAGCGCTTGAAAAATGAAGCGAAGCGGAAACCGCGTTTTCGCTTCGCGTCT
>JANQFX010000040.1 GCA_028277725.1 Thiohalocapsa sp. | reverse complement strand
TGGTCTATGCCATGCAGAGAGCTGTATCGGGCTGGTGACTCGCCGCTTGTCGACGCGGCACCCGGGAATTGACAACAGCTTGGGACACCTGGATAATTTCGCCCTCTCAACGAAAGCCGTTTCTTTGCGCCCGTAGCTCAGCTGGATAGAGTACCTGGCTACGAACCAGGTGGTCGGGAGTTCGAATCTCTCCGGGCGCGCCATTTAAGTTATGTTTTTCAAGCGGTTACGGCGTTAGCCGAACCGCTATTTTCTTGCCTGATCGGACCCTGTGCTAGATTTGTGCTAGTTTCCTGGCCCCGGCTCAGATTGTGCGCGTAGTGCGCCAAGTGCTCGGCGGACAGATGAGCGTACCGCCGTACCATCTCGTAGTCTGACCAACCCCCGAGCTCCTGGAGAACGTGCAGCGGTGTACCCTGCTGCACGTGCCAGCTAGCCCAGGTATGGCGAAGGTCGTGCCACCTGAAATCCTTGATCCCCGCCCTCGCTAACGCCTTGCGCCAGGCGTGGTTGTTGGCCTTGGTCACCGGCTTCCCCTTGAACGTGAACACCCTTGTGAGGTGCCTTTCCGCTTGCCGGCGGATCACCGCCATGGCGTCCACGTTCAGCGGCACCGGAATCGCTTTCCTGGCCTTCGCCTGATCCGGGTGGATCCAGGCACATTGGCGTTCTAGATCGACCTGCGACCATTCCAGGCCCACCACGTTCGCCTCCCGCAAACCTGTCGCGAGGGTAAATCGGGCCATCTCCTCCAGGTGCTCCGGCAATTCCTCGAACAACTTGTCGGCTTCTTCCCTCGTTAGCCACCGGACACGCCGTTTCGGCTCCGGAAGCATGCGCACATGCGGCGCCCGCTCCAGCCATTCCCATTCGCGTTCCGCTCGCCTCAAGATGGCACGTACCACTTCAAGCATCCGATTCACCGTCGCATTGGTGACACCGTCGTCCGTCCTAGCTTGAGTCAGACTGTCCAGAACGTCCCTGTTGATCTCATCCAGATACCGTCCGAAGAGGTGGTTGTGGAGCCACCGCAAATGGCCGATATCGTCCTCCAGGGAGGCTTTCTCCCCCTGCTTCTCCGTCAGCCAGCGTTCGACCGCCTGTTCCCACGTTCGTCGAGGCCGCTCTCCGAGTTGCGATACCCGCCAATAGCTAGCCTTGAGCTGATCGTGAAATTCCTGCGCTAACTGCCTGTTGGCAGTTTTAGCAGACTGGCGTATCTGCTGACCGACCGGGGTGCTGAATCGCACCCACCAGGTCTTGCCGCGTTTGAAGAGTGACATGGTTTTACTTCCTCTGCCTTGCCACGCTGCGGCGCTTGCCCACATTTAGCGTACAGCGAACGCATATAGTCAGCAAGATCGCATTCCAAGAAGACCCAGCGTTTTCCGGGCTTGGCTCCCTTGATGATCCCCGCTCGGGCCTTTTGCCGAAGCACGGCAGGGGACATGCGCAGAAATTCTGCGGCTTCGTTGAGATCGAGGGTTCGGTAGCCGTTACCCATCGCTTGGGCTCTTTCTTCAGTCAGAGTCATACTCAGTCCAGTACCTGACTGGGTTGACGACATTATGCATAATGCTAACCTATCGAAGACGGAGAGGCAGAGTAAAGCAGAATAACCTTCGCGTTATGCTAAATCTGCAGAACATTGATTCTCTGCCGACCATCTAATCCCAACCCCGTACCGTCCGGAGGCCCCCGCTCAGCGGAGGCAAAGACGCGACGGCCCCTGGATCAGAAGGCGTTGCGTAATACGCATCTCTCGTCGGGATCCGTTAAACGCTGCAGACCGTTCACTCCTGAGAAGCTACCCTTGAACTATGTCTCGCATCCTTGTCGGCACCACCTCTTGGACGGAGAAGACGCTCGTCGAATCCGGGCGTTTCTACCCGCCCGACATGCACACCGCCGAGGCCCGACTGCGGTACTACTCGGCACAGTTTCCCGTGGTCGAGGTCGACAGCTCCTACTACGGCCTTCCCACCTCCCGCAACGCCGGCCTGTGGGTCGAGCGGACACCCGATGGATTCGTCTTCGACGTCAAGGCCTTCCGTCTGTTCACTCAGCATCAGACGCCGCCGGATGCGCTCCCGAAGGACATCCGTGAAGGCTTGACCATGTCGACGAAGAAGAATCTCTACTACAAAGACGTGCCGGCGGAGGTCCTGGACGAGCTGTGGGGGCGCTTCCGCTCGGCGCTCGATCCCCTGCGGCAAGCCGGAAAGCTCGGCGAGGTGCTCTTCCAGTTCGCGCCCTGGTTCGTGTTTCGTCCCTCTAGTCTGGAGCTGATCGCCGACTGCGTCGAGCAGCTGCCGGGGGACCGGATCGCGGTGGAGTTCCGCAACAAGTCCTGGTTCGCGGAGAAGCACCTCGCCGAGACCATCGCTTTTGAACGCAAGCACGGATTGATCCACGTCGTGGTAGACGAGCCCCAGGGTTTCCCCTCCAGCGTCCCGGCGGTGTGGGAGGCCACCTCGCCTGACCTGGCGATCATGCGCCTGCACGGCCGCAACCGTGCGACATGGGCCAAGAAGGGCATCTCCGCGGCCGAGCGCTTCAACTACCTTTACTCGGACGAGGAGTTGCGCAAGCTCGCAGGGTCAGTGAACGGGCTTGGCGAGCACGCCAAGGAGTTGCACGTGCTGTTCAACAACTGCTATCGGGACAATGCGCAGAGAAACGCGCTCATGCTGCAGGGCCTGATGAACCCGTAAGACAAAGACCTTTCCCGGTCGGGCATTCACCCGCTGAGTCGCCGAGAGATCGAGCTATGCACATCGACCAGTATCGTTTTGGCCATATCGACATCGAGAGCCATAGCTACGATGCCGATGTCATTATCTTTCCGGATCATGTCCAGGAGCGTTGGTGGCGACAGGAGGGACACCGTCTGGCGCGGGACGACCTCGACACTGTCCTCGCCGAGAAGCCCGACGTGCTTGTAGTTGGTACCGGATACTACGGACGCATGCAGGTTCCGGAAGAGACACTCGATTCGCTGCGGTCCACAGGCGTTGACATCCGGGTCGGGAAGACTAGCGATGCCGTTAAGGAATTTAATCGCTTGCAGCGGGAGTACGCACGCATCGTCGCTGCCCTACACCTCACCTGCTGATGCGCATCCGCTGCGCGACGCGGGCCTTAGCTACAATCGTGATCTTTCCGGCGCCGTACTCACCCGCAGGATCTCGTCCCGAAGCTCCCGAAGCTCGGATCGTGATCCTCTACGGCGATGGCCTAACGGTGGACACCCGCTGCTTGGGGGATGGGTTTTCGCAAAACCCGACTCTGTGAAAACCCCATCCTTTTCGAGTCGAAAATCGTAATGTTGGGTCCGAGCATAATGCTCCTGAACGACGGAACGCCGCCGTTGAGACCCAGTCACGAAAGCGCCAGGAACATTTCTCGGGAAGTCACGCGTGGCACGAGCTTGCTTGACTTACCAGCCACCATCCTGACTACCTGCCGCGAGTCATCCGGCCCAAAGCTCACATGGATCGGCTTGTCGTCGCCGTAGAAATAGAGCCGGTCGAAGGGGGTGTTGGTGACGATCCACTGCGCGACCTCCAACATGCTCTCGTCCTCGACGACGAAGTCCACCGCCGCGCCCAGCCGCGGACAGACGGCGTTGCCTCGACGGTTCAGCTCGTGGGCGGCATGCTGGTCCCGCTTGGGATCGATGCGGCCGGGGATTTCCTTGGCAAGCTCTGGAGAGCAGAAGCCGTAGGTCGGGCGGATCATGCCGAAGTAGTCGATCACCGGGTCCAGCACTCCCACCGCCAGATCATAGAGGGCGTTGTAGCTCTCCGGCTGTTTGGGAAGGTTGGGAATACTGGTCCGCGCCTGGGTCTCGCCGCACTCGATGACCTGGCGAAAGGTAAGATAGCGCCCGCATGGGTCGTCCAGACCTGGAATGTCTTTCGCGCGGACCAGCTCGAAGCCGTTGACAGCTAAGCGGTTGTTCGCCAGCGTCTTCAGAAGTTCGTCCGGTCTCGGACCGTAGCCCGAAAGATCGAACAGCCCCAGCCCCTCCAGCGCTTTCTCGAACACGACCTGCTCCGGGTAGTTGGGAAACTCCTCATTGATGTAGCGAGACTTGTGGTAGAGAAACGGCGGCTCATAGTCCTCTTCATAGGCGAAGTAGTCGATGTCCTGCTCGCGCAGTTTGATCTTCACCCGCTCGATCATCCTCGGCAGCGCCTTGCCCTCGAAATCGTCGTAGCGTATCAGGCTGACCTTGCCCGAGCCAATGTGGATTTTTACAAGGTCGGCGTTGCGATAGTCGCCGTAGAGTACGGCGGCGCAGCCAACGTAGATCCGCAGCAGCGGCGGCAATTGCTCGACCAGGCTTGCATGCAACTGCAGCGACTTGCCCGACTCCGGCACATCGTGTTCTTGTCGTTGCAGGTCCACTTCCGCGGCGGGTGGTGATACAGCATCCCTCAACTCCAGCCAGCCCAATCCGTGCTCCGCAGCATGTCGGCACGCCTGCTCGATGCCCTCCACATCCGCGATCCGAGTGAGCAGTGCGAAGCCCTCGGACTGTGCACCGCGATAGTCGCCAAAAAACTCCTTGATGTCCCGCTGTAGGCCCCGTTCCAGGTGCTTGTAAGGCTTGCGGCGCTCGAACTGGTTCAGTGCGAAGTAGACCTCCAGGTCCGCAATGCGCGCGTCGCGGGAGCGCTCGACCTCCCCAAGATCCCGGTCCCCACGCCTTTCGATGAAGCGCAACGCCTTGCCGAGGGTGCCGAATCCCTCGGTCAGCGAAATAAGGTCTTCAACCTCGGTCTTGTCGGGTGCACGACCAAGAGTGACCCAGCGCTCCCACAACCGCTCTAGCGGTTCGCGATAGGTTTGATAGCGCTCGTCTGCCCGGTCGTGACGGGGGCGCGTAACCTGCTCCCGGGCAGGAGCAGCCGGACTGCGCAACAGGTTGCGCCGGCTGCGATATCGGTCGACCAGAAAGCACTGCTCAGCGTCCTTGTCCCGGAACACATAGAGTACCCCGGGAGCCACGGGGATCGGCTCCTCGTCCAATGCCGCTTCGAGGAAGGCCTTGATCTCCGCCTGGGTGTAGTACTTCTGGAAGGTTCCGCGTCTAGTCATCACGCCGTCGCGGAAGCGCTGGCCTGGTACGTCGTTCTGATTGGAGAGCATGACGGACACGACGAGAAGTCGCTCCGCCAAGGAGAAAGCACGGGTCAGGGCATCGAGGCGCTCGTCGAAGTCCTCGATAACATTGACGACGAAACCCAGGTTGACGATGTCCGCCGAGGCGATCGGGTTGTCCGGCGCGTGATACGGGTCCCAGCCAGAGGCGGTAATACCGTTTTCGACAAGTCCGCGCACATCGTTCCCGCGTCCGCATCCGTAGTCGAACAGGGTGTTGCTTCCATCCAGGAAGCCATAACGAGCCAGCGTCTGCACAGGCGCAGAGAACCCATAGCGAACCAGTGCAGTCAGGTGGCGCGCCGCCTCCCAACCGGCGTGCAATGGCCCCTGATCCTCCCCCGCCGTATTCTCTCCGGACTCGTCGTTTCCGATGGGCACCAGTTCATGCCCGGTGATGCGGTAGCCTTTCTCCCGCACCAGCTGCTCCCACTGGGACTTGTAGCCGATGCGCCGTGGATCATTGAACAGCCCGATCGATTCGCATGCAGCCGTCAGTGCTGCGTAACCTACCCGTCGAGGGTCATCTTCCGGAAGCAACAGCTCCTTGCGGTGCAGGATCGGAGGATTGAGTGAGCCCGCATACGTGCGATGGGTCACCACCCCGCTTATCGGGTCCAACCGCCAGCTCGCCGCCAGTTCTGGGAAAGCCTCGTCGAAGAAACCGGGATAATTGAGTAGCGCTATCTCGCCGGTCGCTGCATCGACGCGCATCAGGTTGAAATTTTCGCCACGGCGAACCCCGGCAAGCACCTCAGTTTCCGCGAGCCGGTCCGCGAGGCTGGTGTCGATGTCCAACCCAGTGCCGATAGCGTCCACGTAGATATAGGTCGTGCGTCCGACGACCTTGCCGACACGGATTCGTTCTTGGTTCTTTGGAGTCAACAGCACAACCGAATCTGGAGCGATAGGAACAATCGCGAAAGCATGCCGGAACAAGCGACGAACTTTAGGGCGCCTCGAAAAATTGCCTTTTTCGCCGATCGCGCAGTCCTAACCAGTTGATAAATATAGATCGCGTTTTCCGAGGACTGAATTTTTCGAAGTGCCCTTTAGTCGAGAACCTCAATATTGACCCTCGACGAATACTCGCTCGGATTCACCGCCGCAAGCTGTGAGCGCACCCGCTCGCGCAGATCCATTGCCGGCTCGAGTACGAATTCTTGGTAGTCGGGGTGACCGGGATTGAGCATGAACAAACGGGATAGACCGCGGGCAAGGCGCTCGACCGCGTTCACGTCGCGGCTATCTCCCTTCATGGCGGGCACCTCGCCGAAAGGAAAGGAAGCCGAACTCGCCGTGCGGATCTGATGCGCGTACTCACCGAAAACATCGGCCTTGATACCGGGCCCTTGGGCGTAGTGCTGTACTGTGATCCTGGGAATCTCCCAACCCGGTATGATGCCGTGGAATCGGTCGAGCAATGCGTCGTCGTGAAACATCTCCGGAAGCCCCATGACATAGTCGGCGCGCACTGGACGCGATTGGTGGTCGAGATCGATGTTGGCGAGGATCATGAGACCGCATTCACTCGTGATCTTTTCTTGCCCGATACTATAGTGGCCGGACTCTAGATAGCTCTTGAAGTTCGAATGGATTTCGTCCTCGCCGCGGAAGTCTATCGACTGAGCCTCATCGATCACCAGCAAGTCGAAACGGGCTAGCAGTCCATCCTCTTTTGTATTCAAATTCTTGAAGAGTTGCGCACGAGTCAGAGAACCCGTGGCGAGCCAAACATGGCGACTCAAGTTTGAGTAAATGAAAGATTTTCCGGTTCCTTTTGGCGCGAGCTCCATCAAGTTCAGGTTCTTATGTACGAGCGGCAGCAATCTCAAGACAATGCTGCGCCGCTCATGCTCCTTGTACGCATCCGGTTCGTAGCCCATCGTCCGCAGCAATACGGAAAGCCATTCGACGGTGGTAAAGGCATCACGGGCTTCGATCAGTGCGTCAAGTTTCACGCGTCCAGACTGCATCGGACGAAACTCGATTAACTCGATGACATTGCCTTTTGCTTCTTCGCGAATACTAAGCCTGCCCGCACCCCACTGCCCGCCACTCATGAGCCCTGAGTGTTCATCCAACAGCGTTATGCTCGTCTCGGCATTTCTCTCCTCCAGACATGGAATCGTGACAAAGCGCTTTCCCTTCTTGACGTCGATCCGGACCGAAAAATGGTCTAGAAGCACTACTGACTCTCCGGTCAGCAAACGATTCTTAATTGACTCCTTCTCGTTCTTCGTAGGCAAATGTTTGCTCATGAACGCGCTGATGTCGCCAAAGGTCTCGGCGGGATCCCGGCCGGGCTGATCATAGCGGGAAACGAGCCACTCCTCGACGAAAGTGGTAACGGTTCTAGCATTGTCCCGAATCTTGAGCCGCCGAACCTGCTCCTTGTCGATGGTGAGATCACCCAAAGTACTCGCGATCTTGCGGTCGAGGTCTGTTTCGATGGTCATGAATGGGGCACTCGTTCAATCAAAGGCGTCATCGAAATCGCGAGAGGCTTGGTCGCGCTCGACGAGATGTGGAGTCAGCTCGATATCCAGCTCGACGCGCTCAGTCTCGAAAGGATCGTCGCTTCTTGTCCGGTAGCGCAGCTCAAACGGGATCGTCAAACGACCGGCCTGTTCGAGCTCGGACTCGATCTTCATGATGAACGGGTCCAACTCGACAAGAGGCTCAATAGTCTGAACCGTATACTTTCCCGTGAATGGCGCTAGAACACGTATCTGCACATTGATAAACGCCTCCGGAGACGCGTTCTCAAGCCGAAGCCCCAAGTGCCAGCCGCCACGAACTGCGTCACCTCGACCATCTGCCGAACGCAATTGCAGCGCCCCCTTTGTGTCACGGCTGCCGGGACCGATGCGTACGAATGGTATCAGCACTTCTTCGGGGGTCAGACCGCCATGGAGCATGGTCCGGTCATCCTGGTAGGCAACACGGGCATACGGGATCAAATAGCCGCTGCTATCGCACGATGTCCGCTGGCGAAAGAAGTCGTCCGGACAGAAATCAATATCCGCATCGATCCTCAGAATGCGCCGTTCGACCGGCGTAGTACCTGGCAAAGGCTCCTCGATACGAGCAAGCTTGGTAGCACCATGATCCGCCGTGATGAAGACGGCGACCTCGCGGCGGAAGCCACGGGCTTCAAGCAGCCAACGCTTGATTTGGCGGGCTAGTTGTTGACAAATGGTCCGCACCCTATCTCGGTGGTGGGCGAAGTCCGTGCACTTGTGCAGGTCGTCGTCGATGCGATTTTCCAGGTGAACCAGCAGTCGGGTGTTTCGCCGCAAAGGTTCTCGGGCGCCGGTCCAATTTCTCACGAACTGAAAATGGTCGTCGTTCTCCAGGTAGTCGGTGTAACGTTCGCGCAGTGCACGCTCGTAGTCGCCGCTTTGCTCCCAGGCATTTCGACCCGTCATCACCGCAACCTTTCCGATCTCGGTGATGGTTGGTAACGGGGCGAACAGGAAACCCGTTGTTCCGACCAGATCGGGATCGATGTGCTCGTTGAGCGCAAGCTCCAGGAGATCGCGATTGAGTGCCCCAAGGGCATCGACGACGCAAAGGATTACAACCCTTCCCTGCTTCAACTCGTGCTCGACAGCCTGGGAAGCCTTGCGCCAATCGTAATCTGATTGCTGGATGCGAATGCCCTCGGAGCCGACCCAGCAGGCGAAGCTCATGCTGACTGACTCGTCGGGCTCCACACCGCGCTCGAAGGCTCCGATCGCATAGCGAAAATAGGATTCGCTCCATCGCAGCACCTGCTTGATGGAGGCATTGGGCGGAAGTGGCTCGCAATAGGCATTGGCCAAGTACTCGCGCATCCGTATCGCGAGCGCGGTCGCGTCGCCGTCGGCCATAGTCTCCAAGGCGCAAACCAGGCTCTCGCTCGCAATGCCTGGATGGTTCTCGAACAAAGTCTGCATTCGTTCGAAGAAAACCGACCAGTCCTGTAGAACCAGCTCCGCCAGCGCTGCGACGGGCATCGACCCGCCACGTATCTCGCGTTCGGCAATGTCCAGCAGTTTCAATAAGGAGGCGGGAAAGGAGCCTGCTTGTGCTACATCAAGCGGCAGCGGACCGAATGCATCGGCCAGCGCGGCGGAGCAATTGCGGGGCGGCAGAGCCAGCTCGGTGCCGAGATCGTGATCGAGAATGAAGCGGTCCAGCCGCTCCCTGAGCACGCACCGCGCCAACTCTCGGTATCCGTCGGACGGATCCTCACCGAACAGACCGAGTATGGCGTTCGCCTGGTCCGCGAGACCGAGATCGGTAAGCCGGCCGCGCAACCAAGCAGCAACATCCGGAATCCTGAGCAGCTCCGAGAACGACCTCTGTTGTTGCCCGAGAGCGATCGCCAGGCCATCGCGGTCTCCGGCGGAAAGCAGCTCGGGCGCAATCAATGACAGTAGCCGCTCGAGCGCATCGTCCGCCCCACCGGGATCCGGAAGATTTGTCCGAAATAGGCCAAGTTTGTCGGCAAGCTCCGCCGTTAACCAAGGCGGAGGCGGGATCCCCCCGAGGCGCTTGCGAATGAGCTTACGCGGCGAGACGTGCTCGACTTCCAGCCCCGGTTGGCCCTCTAGGTCCGAAAATCGGCGAAAGACATCGCCTGGCATCCGCAGGATGAGTCTGCTGCCGCTGGCTGACGCCAGCTTCTGGCGGATTTCGTCGCGAATCGCGTGCAGGACCCTCACGTCGTGCTCTCGCAAATCGCGTGCATCCGGGGTCTGATCGATGCCCAGGTCATCGATGATGATTCTGACGACCATGGAAACCCCTTAGCCGCCTTTGCGCTCGACGGCTGCCTCTTCCGGTTTCGGCGCTATGACACTCGCGATGATCGCGTCGAGCTCGTCGCTACCCAATTGGGAGCGGTATCTCGCCAACAGACGCATCAGCTCGCTCCGGAATGCGTCTGCAGGAGTCTCGGTGACCTGCGTTTCCCCCAAGTTCTCGGGTTCGTTAACGCTGTAACCGCCCCCGGAAACGCTGTGCGAAGGCGGTACAACAGGCGATTGCGATGCGGTTTCGAGTATCGCCTTCAACTCACCACACAGCTTGCCGACATCCACATCGCTGCATGCCGAAAACGGCTTGCCGTGAAGACATGTCGCGACTCGGTCTAAACTGTCTTCCTGGTTCGTCTGGACCCGGGTGATCGCCTCCGCAAGCGCTTCCTGGTCCTGCCCGCGTAGTGTCTCCTGGATGCGGTGCCACTGCTCCGGGTCGCGGTTGAATCGGTCGATGACCTGGTGCACCTCGGCTCTGCGCTCATCGGCGACGCGATCGACGGCACCGAACAGATCCCGCAATACGCCGAGCTGCCCCGCTTCCCCTTCCTCCGTTTGTACCAGCTTGAGCAAGAAATCGGCGATGCTCTGCGCATCCTGCCCGGGGCGCCTCAGGAGCATGAACAGCTTCCTCGCGTCCTCTGGTAGCTTAGGGGACGTCTTGATTGCATCCGGAAGTCCCGCGAAGTAGTCTCTTAGCCCCTTGACCGTCGAGCGCGCGCGGTCATCAACGTCATTCTGGTCCGGCTGTTCGGGCAATCTTAGCGCTTGAAACAGGGCATCCAAGACCTTGAGTTGTCCTTTCCTGAAGGTATCGAATCTCAGCCTGTATCCATCCGGAACCTGAAAGGCTTCCCAAAGCAAAGATGCGAAAGCGCCGTCCCTGTTGACCCACTTGAGCTGGCCATAAAATTTGCGGATGGCAACCGCGGTGAATATGGGCATTACCGATACCGGCAAGCCGAAGGGTGGCCTCAACAGCACCGTCCGGAGCTCGGATATGTCGTGGTCCTTCTTCCGCTTATCAGTCAAACGGTCACGAATCAGCCGCAAGAGCTCACCTGCAGGCCCCTCCGCCTCGTCCGGGGTTTTCAGATGCCAACCGGATGCTCGCTCGACCATCAATCGGTTCGTGTACACGCCGAGGGTTCCGTCGATCAATGCCGCGAGCTCGCTCGTATCGGCCTCGCCAAACAGGTCGTCGCGCGCCGACGCGCGCAAGTCATCGAACTCGAGGATCTTCTGGATCAGTTTCTCGATCCCTCGGATTTTGCGATCGCCGTCCGGGATCAGGCGATTCGCGTTCATCGCACGTACCTGAACCTCTTTGGAGCATGCCTCGCGTATGCGTTGGTCGAGATAATCGACGAACCCATGCCAGCTCCGCACCGAGACGACCTCGTCCGGTTCGCCGAGCCGCCGGATGGTGACGTCGCGCCGGCCTAATGCCTCCCGGCCCAATCGCTGGTTCAAGCTGTCGCGAAGTTCCGCTCGTATTTGGTCCGCTTTGCTTTGCAGCTGCCGGCGGGGTCCGTCGCCTAGTCCCGAGCTCTGCAACAGGTTCAGGATCGCACGATAGCGCCGCAGTCCGTCGAGCAGATCTCCAAGCCCTCGGCTCGGTAGCCACACATAGGTCGAAACCTCGGGCGCCTGCAGTCCCTCGATCAGACGTGCCGCATCCGTCGCCTGGAGGTCACTGGAAGGCAGCGCAAAAAACACTTGGGCCGAGTATCCCTCGTGCCTGAGGTCGAAGACCTTCGGGGCCTGCGGATCGTCGAAAATATCGACATGAAAGGACCGTACGATGCCCGCTGAAGACGCCTCAAGATCTTGGCGACCGCATTGGGGTAGCAGGTCTTCCCGAAGCTCCTCGTCGTCCGCGAGCATGTGAGCGAGCGCACGGGTTGGCAGCGTCGCAAGCTCCTCTTCGATCAGGCCGCCGACCTGCGCCCCACCGCCGCCTTCGAGCTCCCAGACCGGGGTCTCCGCCTGGCGTCGCCAGATCATTCCGGCGTTAGCCAGATCCTCCAGATCCTGCAACAGGCTCGCCGGTGCGGAATCCTGGTCGTAGAGGGTCGCCGCCAAGAAGGCGTCCGTGGGCTGGAAATCGTTGCCGAGTACCCTGGAGAGCAGTAGCACGGCGAGGATGTCTTGCTTCGGACACGGATTCGAGAACCCCTGTTTGACCTTTGCGACCGCGTCCCGATAGCCGTCGGCGAGATCGGGATACTCGTCGTAGATCTCTCTGCGGTAAACATCCATTAGAGCAGGCAGGCGAATCAACTCCCGCCCGTACAGACCATCAAGATCGACCTGTGTGTCGAACACATCGATCGCACTTTGCGTCCGGAGGTTGTCGAAGAACGTGAATACGGTCCGATTCGCCTGTGCATAAACGCCGTGGGACGCAATCGCGAACAGGCCGGCGGCGGTGACCGGGTGCAGCGGGTAGCACCCCTCGACGATCGCGCCGGTATCGCTTGCGAGCGCACCGAAAAGCGGCATTCGAGTGCAGACCCGCGCCAAGTCGCCGGCACAGGCCGTTGCGCGTTGGAGGTTGATCCGACCGGCTTCTGTTGGAGCGATCAATGCGCCCAGCAGGTGATAGCCTTCGGCCTCGGATGCCTTTAACTCCACCGGGATCGGCGTGAAGCGTCCCTCGATGGTCTCCAGACGCTGTTTCACGGCCTCGGCGGCACCCGCGCTGACGCCGTACTCACGGAGCGATCGATGGGTCAGGGCAATAAACAACGTATGCGCCTGCGGCGGCGAGCACACCGTTTCAGCGAAGTTCTGCAGCGCGAAAATCTCGTCGACCGGGCTTCGATGGGGCTGATCGATCATGCTCTCGATCGCGTAGCCGAACTCGTCCCAGAGCACGGCGATCCCCTTGTAGCCGTGGTCCCGAGTAAGCACGCCTGCCGCCTCGCGGTATGCATCGACGAAGCCCTTACCGCCATAGTCCTGAGGATCGAACCGCGCACCGGCCGACACCTTCGGGTGCCATTGCTTGAATGCTTTGAGGGCTTCGGGGGAGATGTTCTCGAGTTCGCAATCGAGCTCCCGCGGATTCAACGCGGCGCACTCTATGCCCCATTTGGACAAAGATTCGTCACGGTGCTCGGGGTTGTGCTCGAGGATCATGGCTAGGCGCTCGCGCGCCGCAGCATATTCCGTCTTCGGTAAAATCTGCGCCGGATCCAGACCGTCGGTAAACTCGATCGCCCGATACAGGCCTTCGAGAAGGCTACTCTGTAGGTCGGGTGCGTCACTCGCATACACTGGCACCACAAGATAGGGGCGAGCGTCCGAGTCGCCGGAGGGCAGAAACGTCGATTCGATTTCACGTCGTAAGCCGGTCTCGCCCTGATTGGCGAGCCGGTCCAAGAAACGCTGCATCTCGGGGCCACCGGAACCGTTCGCCAGCAGATGCCCGACCAACACACCGAGATGACTCTTGCCCGAACCATAAACGCCGTGCCACACCATCGCACGGAGCTCCGTGCGGGCATCAGGCAGCACCGCACGCTGCAGATGCTGCAGAATCGCAACTGACGAGCGGGTTGGCGTAAAGGCGTCGATCAACTCCCCTGCACCGCTGGCGAGGGCATCATCGAGGCGTATCGCTGCGGGGCGGCTCCCGTGATCGACGGTGACAATGTCACGTAACTCAGTCATTGCAGAACCTCCTGTAGCCCGTCGATCGGCTCGTGGCGGGACAACCAAAGCCCGACCTCTGTGCCGGACAGCCGGTACCGCATGAAGCCAATGCGCAAATACCGGCTCAACTCAGGTGTCTCGACGGCAAGCACGCGCACCGCGTGGCGACCGTATAGATCGGCCACCCCCGACCAGAACGCGGAGCGGTCCTCTTCGGGCCAGTCGAGCATCCATTCCGTCGGAGCGACCACCAATAAAGTTCGCTGTCGGCGCGAAAGCACTTGGTCGTTGAACGCGCGGCGCGAGCACGGAATGTCCGGCGCCCCGTCCGCGCCCGGTGCACTCCATAGATCGCAGTCAAGCATCAACGCCTCGAGCTGCCCTTGAACGAGCCTCAAGTCCTTCTCAGAGGCTGCGGTGATGACGACCCCTTGGTAACGGGCGTCGCGGTAGGCGTGGAAAAAACGCTCTAATGCCGAGTTGAGAAGTCGTCTGTCCATGACACGCTCAGATCCAGGTGTCCTCTGTTTCTTGAAGGAGTGGCAGGACAGCGAGCTTCGGCCATAGTTTCGAGCGAAGCTCGATGGATTCCAGGTCTTTACCCTCGACGAACTTGAAGTGCTCCTCCCACTTTCGGTTTCTGCTTAGCTCGCGCAGCCTGCGTTGGAGTCTGTTCACCGAGATGCCGAGGAAATGGTGGAAGTCGATGCCGGTCAGCTCAGTGAAGTGCAGTGTGGAAGCGTTTCGAAAATGCCGCTCTCTTGCGAGCGATAGGGCATAGACCATGGTCTCGTCGGCGACTTCGGGAGTGCCGAGGCGGAACAGCTGTTTGCCGGCCTCTTTGCGAGTCTCGATCAGACCGAGATCTGTTAACGGACTGGAGCCAGTGAACATTTTCATGACTCCCTCGAGGTCATTCGAGATCGTCGCGTCAGCGAATCTCGTGCCCGTCCGTTTCTCTATGCGTTGAGCTACTACGGAAGTGACAGAGCTGCCGGGTATCCAAGTTGCCCGATCTCCAAGCTCAGCGAAAAATGAGCGATAGGGTTCCGAGCGCGCGGAAAAACAAATGTTCAGATGGAGGCTCCACCAAGAACCGGAACGGTTCAAAAATAGATCGTTCTTTGCCAGGCTCTCACCGAAAGCGGTTAACGAATAGTTACGCCCTTCGTTCTTGATTACATTGGCCGCCATACACCACCCTCGGATACTTTGGCGAACATTTGTACCGCAAATGAATTGAACTCTCGCCTCGCGCATCTTGCTCGCGCTACTTAGAATATCCGACTGCTGTGGAACCAACCGAAGGGCCGTGCTGAGTCGCTGTTTTGTTATTGGGAATGTCTGTGTTCTTATCGTTTCCATGGAATCTCATCCTTTCTGCTTGGCCGTTGGTCGCTTATACTGACGCCTGGGATATAAAAGAAGACCGCCAACAGCTAGTCGACATCATAGGCTGCAGATCAAGCAGGATTGTTCGGAGGGATCTTCATCTGTCTCGTGGAATCGAAGTGCATCCTGCCAATTCAAAGCCACGGCCTCTGATGTGCCGTTCTTTTCTAAATGCTCTGCTCGTGCCACGACCTCGTCCAAGGACATTCCATGAATCCAGGTGTACCCATCTTTAGCGCTTTCGTAGAGCTTTGCTTTTTCGAAAAGATCCGGATGCTCGCGCTTAAGGCCTAACCATTCGCTTCTTTTTTGGAAGAAGCAAAAAAAGCACCCGGATCGCTTTCGCCATTCATAGTATTTTGGGATCCCAACGGATTCCTCGAGAATCCGAAAAACATCGTCCCTAGTGATTCCGTCGTGTATGAATGGAAACGAGGGCTTGATGTTCGGTTTTGAGCTTATATAACCTTCCCGATCTTCATCGGCCCGAATGCCGATATAGGAAATTGCCGAATCACTGCCAATAAACTCTTCAAACGGCCGTATCTTAAGCGCCTCGGTACACCACCGTTGCCGCGGAGATGGCAAATAGTTGCCTTTCAATTTCAGATAATGCGAAAAATCTCTCCCACTATTCAAGCGAATCACCTCCTTGCCCAGATAGTCCTCCATTCGGTCGATGAAGTCGTAGACCTCCGGAAGCTCGGCGCCGGTATCGCAGAAAAAATACTCCATGTCCGGCACTGTGCCCTTGTCCTTGTCCTTGAGGTAGATGGCGAGGGCAGCACTGTCCTTGCCTCCAGACAAGCCGAGAACGTGACGAACCGGCACTTTCTGATCAGTCATATTCTCCCCCCATGCTGGTTTGGTGCCTGCGCTTCGTACCTGCTTGGTCGTCTGTCAAGCCTGCCTGCTCCATGCGATCTCGAAGAAGCTCTTCGGTGAGCTCGGCGAGCAGCGCGTACCTTAGGGATGGGTTGGATAGCTCTCGAATGCGCGAGGAAATCTCGTCTCGAACTGTCTTGATGGCCGTTCGTGCGGCTTGATCGATGCAGACCACCTGTTCGTGTTCCGCCCCGCCTTTCCGCAGACTTCGCAGCAGTACAACGTCAAACTCTGCGTCTGTTGCATGCCGTTGCCCGTCGTAGTGCACCCGGAGCTTGTCGAGGTCGTGGATGCGGCGTGCGAGCTCGGCCAAGCGATACTCTGCCCCTTCCGCATCAGCGTCGTTCCACTTCCTCGCCGGCTTCTGACCTAAGAACAGCAGGACATTAGTGAACCACTCCTCGTCGGTCCCGGAGTCTTTGACCAACCGGCGGATGAAGGCCCGCAGACCATCGGTGTCTATAGTGTAGCGATCGAGGCCGTCGAGACGCCCGCGCAGAACGGCTCGTAACTCCGCCAGATCGGAGATTCGGTCCAGGTTGAAAGCATGAGCCATCAGGCCCTCGAAGTGCTTCAACAAATCGGGGAAGGCCGTCTTCAGCTCGCGGAGTGCCTGCTTGAGCCGGTCCGCAAACCGGCGCAGCGCCTCCTCGTCGGGGTTGTCTTGCTCCAGACCTTCAAGTCCGCAAACAGCCGGCAATTGCTCGAACAAGAGTGTTTGAGGGGATTTGGCTAAGGCGAAGACGCTGCGCACCCGTTGTGCTGTTGGGGAAACCCGCTTGGTGAGATTCGCGTACTCGGGCAAGTCCCCCATGAATTGCGCCAAGGGTCGGGCGATGGTCAGGACGCTACGACTGCGCTCCGGGTCGTTGAACATGAGCCGCAGATACTCGCGGAACAGAGACGCGCGTAGACCTTCGATGCGGAAGCTCTGGATGGCGAAATCGCCGGGACGGCGAACGAAGCGTTCGAGCTGCTCTTCAGTGAGGTAGGGGATGTAGCGCCCCTCTTCGAACAAGGCGCACTCGTCTTGATGGACCAAATAGGCCGCAATATAGAGGATGGGCAGCACGCCGCGCTTGAGGCCGTAAGGAGGCGCCTGAAGCACAGCATCAAGCTTCGAGAACGGAACCGGAGACTGTTCGTTCTCGGTCAAGAACATTGTGATGCGTTGCCACACGGGACCAAAGCGGAACTCGCTTGCCCGCTTGTCCCCGGGATCGCCTGCGGCCGGCGCCGTAAGCTCCCAGCGATCCCCCATCTGGTGGTGGATGCCAGGCTCTCGCAAGAGTGCAAGGTAGATCGCACGTTCCGGTGGAAACTTCTCGATCCCGAGATCAGCCTTCGACTCGTGCCGCAGCATGGCGGCAAGCAAGCGGTTGCGGGCTGCGGCAGCCTGGGATGACGGCTTATCGCGGTTGATCAGCTCGTTCTGGATCTTCGGGCTGGCGTGGTAGATCTCGTCCAGGATACGAGACAAGGCCGACTGCAAGTCACGGCGCGTCTGGAGGTCCAGGGGATGTCCGCGCCAATGCCAAAGGCCGGCGCTTGGGTCTTCAGACAAGTCTCTCAACATTTCGCGGCGTTTAGCAGAGGCTACAGCAAGCCTGTCCTTGTACTCGCGCTGGGCGACGGGGTCCGTATGCAGCGCCTGCGCTTCCCGACGCACGCGTTCCAAAGCCATGACCTCCGCGATGACCTGCCGCAAGCGGTCCGCATCGGGACAGGCGACCAGGATGTCCGGTCCAATGAAATATGCGAGCACTTCGTCGTTGAAGCGCGTGCGGTCAGCTTCGTTCTGGATCAGAAAGAAGATGATTCGCGGTGTGTCCGTGGACTCCGGCATCCGTCTGAAACTGCCGACATCCGCGAAGCTCGGCACGAAGTAGCGCAGCGTCCCGGTTTGGATCGCGTGCCGGCGACCCAGAATCGGTTCGAGCGCGTGCTCTTTGTTCAGGACACTGGCGAGATTGAAGCGGCCAGTTCGCTCGATCTGCCCCTGAACCGCGGCCTCGAGATCGAAATCGCTGCCCTCCCAGACCCGGTACTCTGCGCTGAACTTGCGGTATTGGAGCACTGATTTGTCGATTAGCTGGCGCGTAACCGAGGGAGCCGTACCCAGGGGGTCGACACAGAGCGCGACCAGCTCTTTGGAGGCTTTGAGCCCTCCCTGGGCGCCGATGATGTTGAACAGTCCAATGGACTTGAGCAGCTGCTCCTCGCGTTCGGGCGCATCGCCGAGTCGCTCGGTCGCGGTGACGACCTCCATCCAGCGACGCCGTGTGAAGTGATCCGCCACCGAAGCCGACTGATTGTGGATGAAGTACTCATAGATCTGCCAGGGCAAGATCCAGTCGCCGAGCTTAGCCAGGCGCGCCAGGCTGTCGCCGAAACCGAACGGCTCGTGGCTGCCGAGGTAGCTGAACAGTGTGCGCTCGTTCTGTGCCACCTTCTGGCACAGGAGAGGCAGTAACAAGGCGCTGATAGGGTGCAACGGGTAGCAACGCGCGAACAGCTCGGCTGCGGCCTCGGGGTGGAGAGACTTCGGCAATGCGTCTGCGCTGGAGAGCTTTGCGGAAACGTCTGCTGCTTGAATGCGAACACGCTCGGCTTCGTCTTTGTCAAAGCGGTGCGTGAACGCGCAAGCGACGATTCGCAGCACCTGCTCCGCCGACTCGATGAAGGGGATGGTCTCGAAGCGGCCCTGGACCTTGGCCCACTCGCTTCTGAGTGTGTTGCCCAACCCCCGGGCGTACTGATCCATAGACTGATGCAGCAGAACGACCAAGGTAAGCTTGGCACCGTGTGCCGCGGCGGCCCGCTCGGCCAGGGCCTGCAACAAGAAGATGTCGTTCGCGCCGTAGTGCCGGGCCTCGTACTCGAGGAATTTCCCCAGCTCGTCGATGACGAGCAAGAGACCACAACCGCCGGCGCGTACGATGGCATCTTGTAGCGATGCGACCACGTCGATCAGCTCGGTGGTCGTCACCTGTTCCCCGTCGCCGAGCCGGTGGAGGACTTCAATGACGTCCGGGCGTCGACCGGTCCGTTCGGCCCAGTAGCGCGTGGCGCCCTCGGCCAGCGCTGAAGCGAGACGTTTGCCGAAGGGCTCGGGACTGCCAGTCAAGACGGCAACGCAGTGGCCCCGATGCGCCGGTTCATCGTCGACTCCAAGGCGGAAACGTCGAGCGAGCGACGGCTCCGCTGCATCCAGGACGTCCAGGGCCGCTCGTGTGTTGTCGGCATTCGGCGCGCCGACCAGATGGGTCAGGAAGGCGGCAAAAGACGATTTTCCGGTTCCGTAGGGGCCAACCAGGGACCACGCTCGCGGGGCGACTTCTTCAGCAAGGGTGTCGGCGATGCGCCCGAGGGTGTGAAGCGCGCGCGGCGTCGAGATGTAGCCACGCACGATGGCCGGAGAGTCGCAATCACGCTCCAGGCTGACCGAACGTGTGTAGTTGGCGTTGACGATGATGTGATTCGCGAGACTCATGCAGCTGCACGCTCGTTGTTGTCGTCGTAGTGGGCTTCGAGCATTTCCAGAGGTGCGCAGTCACCAACCACATAGAGCTGATGAATCCCGGCAGTCTCGCGAAACGAGAGCACACCGGGCATTGCTGTTGCCAAGCGCTCCAGTTTCGCAAGCAGTGCTCCTTCTTTGAGCCGGAAGACCGCGCCGAGGGCTGGATAGCCGGTCGGACCGTACATGAGGTCAGAAACGGGTAACTGGGATTCTCCAAGGGCCTCGAGCAACTCCAGCACTGCGAAGCCGAGGATCACCGGGGGCAGACTGTCACGTTGGCCTGGCCGAGATTCAAAGGAGCGCGAGTCGGATAGTTCGGTCATCAACCCGAGCACAGATAAGGGTGAGTCGAGTGTGTCTTCGAGCTGTGCTTGGCTACGCGGTGCTGAGCGCACATACATGCGCCGAAGCACTTCGGAGTCGGATTTCAGCGTCGACGCGGCTGTCCGTCCCTTGACCTCGTCCTTCACAAAGTCTTGCAATGCCGTCGTCAGCTCGGTGCCAGTGAACTCCGGCTTGTGGAAACGGTTAAAGAACCACCACCAGGACGTAGCCAACTCCGGGTTTGAGGCAATCAGCCAATGCAGTAGCCAGATCGTCGCCTCGTCTTCCAGGTAGGGGTCGCAGCCGTCGTCATCGAAGATGTACTCGCCGATCTTGGTGAGGGACCAGCTCGATCCGCTTCGCTCGATGATTCGCGCGGCTTGGAGCCAGTAGCGAATCGAGCTAACCATGTTCTTACCGACACCAAGGCGCACCGTTGCATCTTCCGCCTCGAAGACCGGATCACCGCTCATCAAAGCCTGGGCTCCCTTGGTGAGCCAGCCGAAGCGCAGAGCAAAGGTCTCGTGACGGCCGAAAGCTACTTTATCGCCGGTAAATCTCATCCGTATTTCCTTTTGTCTTCGTCGCCATCCGCTGACCAAAGTCGCAGAGACAACTGCCCGCGATCCCGCAGATATTCCTCTACCCTTTCGAGAAACCACTGCTTCAGGTTCAAGTTGTCTTCCTTTAGGGCAACGTAGAGTTCTTACTTCTGATCGGGATCGATCTCGATGACGATCCGACCGCTTGGACCTACAGCCATAGTTTGAGCTTCGCCATGTCGTGATGCCATGTAACATAGGCGATGTCATGTAACATTACAAGATCCCGGATACCGCTTAGTTGCGGAAGCAACACTATACGGATACCTTGGTATCGAAACACAGGGTGGGCTCAAAATCCGAGTCCACTATTCGAAAGCAGCAGGATGAAGTACAGGAAGCGGAAACGCGGGTTGCTCTTTGTGCGCTCAGCTCGCTGGGTTTGGCGCTGGTGCTGCGTTGTGTTCGGTATTTTGGCCTCGGCCGCATCTAAGCCGAAAGTCGAGCAGGAGGGGAACCTTACAGGCGTTTACAACTTCAGAACCCGGAGATTTGACGACGGGACTGATCCATACGGCTGGTACGAGGAAGACTTGTAGGCGAACAGCTAACGCCGTCCGGCTCGCGCGGCGACAGCCTTACCGATACCGCCACCCTGCCGCCCAGCGTCCTGGCCGCGTTGAGTAAACTCGCCTGCGACAGCGCTGATGGATCTGCCTACTTTCACCCCCGCCCACGCCATCATCCCGCTCCACAGCAGCGGCAAGCCCAGGTAGAGGCTCGTAGTGATCATGTTGAGCAGCATGCGTTTGACGTCGTGCTCGCCGGGGTTGGCGAAGATCTGCAAGAAGACGTTCACGTCCGGGTACATGGATTGGATCAAGTTTTGATCCACCCACATGGCCAGGTACCAGAGCACGCTCCAGAACTTGATGGTGAAGATGGCCATGGCGCCGATCACCATCATGGAGAGCGAGTACCTGGAGAGCACGACCACCAGCGGCAGCAGGGCGTAGACGCCGAGCAGCATGAGGGCCTGCACCATGGGCAGGGCTTGGAGCACCGCGGTCATGGTGACCGAGAACAGCGCCGAGGCGGTGAGCACGCCGCCGGCGGCTAGGCCACCCTTGACCAGATTCTCGGCGGTACCGAGCAGCCCCGTGGTCCCGGTGTTGTTGGCCACCAGGTCGTTGCTCGACCACGCCGGCGGTGCGTTGTTGAGCACGGTGCGGGTCACCGCGTCCTGCTGCTGCTCGCCGGCCAGGGTCGGCGCCACTGCGACAACCAGCCCGGAGAAGCCCGCCGAGGTCGCGTCCGCCTCGTCCATCAGCTGCTTGCGCAGCCCCTGCGCCCCGTCCTCCCACCACTCCTTGCAAGTGGGCTTGCCCCAGGTGGGAGGGCTTGCCGGGTCGTACTCCGTGTCCCGCGCCGGGTCGTAGGCCCATCCGGGGATCTGCTTGCTCGGGCGCAGGCTGTCGTAGTACCCGGCGGTGGATCGATAGACATGGGAGCCCATCCAGTCCGGGTCGTCTTCTCCGTAGGTGGCCAGGGTGGCGTTGACCGCGGCCGTGGCCGGCCGCTCCGCCTGGTACTTCGAACGGGCCGGCACATAGCACTCGCTGAAGAAATCGCTCACCTCTTGCCGAAGCCTGGGATCTGCAATGGTCGCCAGTCGTGCCTGCTGCTCGAAGGTGCGCAGGTCGCTCGCCGCGGGCAGACCCTCCACCACCGCATGATTGAACCCGGAGGTCATGGCGAGCACCGCGTACCACCAGACCGGGATGTTCACGGTCGCCGGCGAGCCGGTGAATCCCGACGAACCGTAGGTGCTCTGGGGTGCCGCTACGGTCGCATCAGGCGGGGCCGGGTTGCCGAGGGTCGGTATGGGCGAGTAGCTCAGGGTCCCGGCGTTGAGTGGCGTAAGCGCGGCCGGCTGACCGGCCAGCACCACCACCAGCAGGGCGATAAAGAGCTCGATCTCCATGCGGCGCAGGGAGAGCCCGGTCACGGTTCCGAACTCCCCGCCCTCGGCGGGCTCGCGCCAATTGTCGATCAGGATGCCGAGGAAGGGCAGATAGACGATCCCGGTGCCCACCAGCACGTCCCACAGCACCCCGTAGAAGGCCCAGCCGAACAGGGTGGTGAAGAGCTCCAGGTAGCTGTCGACGCTCATGGAACCATTCTTCAGATTGCGCCCAGGAATCGGCCGAGCAGGTTGTGGCCGAGCACCAACTCGATGACGAGCAGCCAGCCGGTGACGCGCCAGCGGAGGGCAAGCCAGTTGGCGCGGGTGCGCTCGTCGGCATTCCGAGCTCGGGCCGCGAGGTACACGAGCCGCGGCCAGAAAATCGCCAACAGGCCGATTAAGAGCAGCCGAACGGCGCCGGCTACCGGCTTGATGCCCGCGATTCTCTCAGACACGGCGGCTAGCGACGTCAGCTCCACCGCCTGCCACAGCAGCGCTCCTGCGGCCAGGACCAGGGCGAGGGCTAGCAGCGACAGCCCCAGGAACCAGGACCGCCGGAAGGGAACCGGCTTACTGGACCCGGCCATTGGTCAGCGGTCTCGGGTCGATGGGTGAGACCTGCGGGACGGTCAAGGAGGCGTTACGTCGCGCGGCTGCCCGTTTGAGCAAGGTCGCCACCGTGTCGGAGACGACCTCCTTGCGGACCCGGGTCTCGAACAACAGGCTGTCGATCTCGCGATCCAACTCCTCGATGGAGAGTTGCGCGTGCTCGCGGGCCACTTCGGTAGCATAGACCTCCGGCACCTGCCGCCCGGTGAGAAGCAACCTTCGCGCATAGAGAGCCTTCTCCACCGTGCGCGCAGTGCTGATCTCAGAGACCAGACGGCCGATGATCAGACCCTGCTCGCTCGCGGGCATGTCGCGGATGGCCTCCACCACCTGCCGGGTGATGGCGATGCCGGGGGCGGTGACGTCCTCCAGGTTGGCAAGCGTCAGGGGAGTAGTTGCCCCGCTCACCAGGTTCTGCAGATCCGTGGTCACGGTGCTCGACTCCTGGTGCAGCTTGGGCAGCAGACCGGTCCCGGGGATGCTGTCCTTGCGGCAGGTGTCGCAAGTGGTGACGATGTTCTCCCCGACCACGTCCACCACCCAATCCCTGGCCTTGGCCGGGGTGTCCCACAGCTCGGAGAGGCGCGTCGCGGAGGAAGCCGGCACAGCACTGGTGTCGGTGACGGAACGGTTCATATTGATGTTGTAGCCCGCCTCGACAATGTCGCCGGTAAACTTCAGCTCCGGCTGACCGGATCCGCCGGCATCACCGCCGATCCAGGGCACACCGTTGTCGCCATTCGAGGTCTCCACCGACTCCTTGGCGCTCACCACGTCGTTGCCGCCGATGCCCATCTCAAGCTTCCAGTCGTTGCCCTTGGACAGGGTGATCAGGTCCGCGTATGGGTTCTTGCCGGCGGCAATCTCCGCCTCCATCTGCTCGCAGGACTTGGTGGCCAGCTCCAACGTGGCCTCGGCCCGCAGCAGGGCGTTTTGGAACAGATCGTAGAGCCCCGGGTTGGCCCGCTGCAGGATGAGCGCCGGCAGCGAAGCGATGGCCGCTGTGGCCGCGTTAACCATGGCGTCCATCATCTGCTCCGCACCGGATGCGATCTGGTCCAGGGTATGGGTAACGGCGGCGACGGGATCGAACTTGCCGCAGCTGTGGCCCCAGGTGAGGCTGGCCGAACCGCCCAGGGTGACGGAAACCACGGATGGATTGGCTGGCGGCGAGACGGGCTCGGCCCCACCGATCTCGTAGTACCAGAGACCGTCCTCGGTGGGGGCTTGGGCAGCAAGGGCAGGATTCTGGGTCGATGCAATGAGAAGCAGGCCGAGTAAGGCCCCTACCAACCCCTTAATCCGAGTCTTCGATGGAATCGTCAGCAGCATGGGCTTGTGCGGAAACATCAGGGGAAGGGGACCCATTCGATATCGCCGAGGAACCATTGACCGCGGCGGGTGCAGCACTCATAGGGCCGCCACAGGTTCCAGGCGTAGTCGCCAGCCTCATCCAGCTTGCCCCCGCCCCAGCCGGTGACACTCGCCAGATCGTTGGTGCCGAAGACCGCGCAGCTGCTCTCGGCCAGGGGAAGGAGCATCTGCCAGGTGCCGGTGCCGGCGTCCTTCTCCATTAAGGGCCCCGGCGGCCACACCTTTTGGGTGCCACTGTTGGGGCCGGTGAGCGGCAGGTAGACATGAGGCTGGCCGGTACGGGTGACGATGTCCCCGGCCCGCTGGGCGTTGATCGCCGCGGCCTTGGGCTCCTCGGCCTGGAAGGTCCAGCCGGTGCGCGGGTAGACGCCGCCCCAGGTCTGCAGCGGCCAGGTGCCGATCTCGCGCAGGCCGGGGATGGAGCTTGCCGGGTAGAAGATCTCGGGGACCTCCTGGCGCCAGGCGAGCGCATCCAGTCCGGATTGCAGGTACGGGACCAGCGGCGTGCTCTGGGATTGGCAGAGCAGACTCACGCCCGGGACTACCCCGGCCAGGCTGGTCATGGGATGACCGATGGCGTCGGACTCGCGGAAGACCAGGTTCTGATGATCGCGGGAGGCCGAGCCTTCGGTGCGGTTTCCGGCGCTATCCACCGGGACCGACAGCAGGGCCCCGAGTAAGCCCGTGACCGCCGTCTTCTGCGCCAGCCCCAGGGTGGCGCGGATCTCCAGCCAGGGGTTGCCGCCGAGCTCGTTGTAGGCGCTCACCACTAGGTCCGGGTTGTAATGACCCACCTTGGTCGAGGTGCGAACCCGGCAGCCCGACAAGTCACAGTCGAGCCAGAAGCACAGACCCACCGGCGTCCAGCGCATGCAGGCCGGGGCCGCCGCGATCGTCTGGGCGACGATTTGGGGCGTCGTGATGGCGCTAGCATAACCGAGGGATGGCAGAGTCAGCACCGCTGCCGCAAGGAGTTGGACAAAGGACCGCAATTTCACAGTCGCCTCCCTCCCTTCCACATCCGGTAGTACCGCAGCGCCTCACCAATGTCCGTAATGCCGTAAACAACAGCGTCGCCGTCGAAGACGACCGCTGGGTAGCGGTTGATGCCATACTCGGTGGCGTTGAGGAGGCCCGCGGCGCACCGGCGCGCGTGGTCGAGTCGCGAGCGATCGATTACCTGCCCGAGACGCTTCCGCACGAGTCGTTGCGCCCCATCCGGATCGGCCGGAAGCCCCTTGGACAGAGCGGACTCCAAGCTCGCAATGTCGTCGATCTCGTAGACCTCCATCGCTGGCGGTGACGTTACGTCATCCGACACCGGCGGCTGAATCGGGAGGTCGCCGGCGGCGAACACTTCAATCCTTACCGGCATCGCCACCTCGGAAGCCGCCCAAGCGGCATCCCCAAGCGGTAGGGAGACAAGGACGACGAGCAAGGAAGCGGAGAAGACGAATCGGGATGGGCTGGGCATAG
Organism: Thiohalocapsa sp.; assembly: GCA_028277725.1. Classification (GTDB taxonomy): domain Bacteria; phylum Pseudomonadota; class Gammaproteobacteria; order Chromatiales; family Chromatiaceae; genus Thiohalocapsa. The sequence continues at coordinate 15,082 of JANQFX010000040.1, read as the reverse complement.
AAACTACGGGAGACCGGGAAAGCGCTTGCGCGCATACTCACCGCCGGCCAGGGCGGTGAGAACCGAAAACCCTTTCAAGGCGCTGCCAAGTTTCCAATGCTAGCCACCCCGCTCGCGGGCAATACGCTCGGCCATGACCTGCACCGCCTCCAGCTCGCTGCAGCCACGCTCGCGCATGATGGCCGCCCGTTCGGCCTTCTCGTGCTTCTCGGTCATCGCCAAGGCAAGCGAAAGCGGCGGCGGGACGTTGCGAAACAGGGCCTCCAGGTTGTCGGCCAGCACCACGCCCTCGACGTACTTCCCGGGCTCCTTCCTCGCCGACAGCAGCAGGCCGCGCTGCTCGTCGGTCAAGTCCTTGAAGCGGGCGATCTGCTCGACCTCCTCTTTTGGCATCACCAGGCACAGCCACCACTCCATCATGTTGAGCATCTTGCGGCTGGCGTTGGGGAAGTCCTCCAGGTTCTGGGTGGCGATCCAGAACCAGGCCCCGAGCTTGCGCCACATCTTGGTGATCTTCACCACGTAGCGGGCGAGCAGCGGATTGGTGGTGATGATGTGACCCTCGTCGGTCACCACCAGGGTCGGCCGAGCATCGTTCTGGTGGCGCTCCACCAGGTCGTTGATATGGCTCATCATGGAGATGTAGGCCACCGTGAGCTGGTCCTCGTAGCCCTCGCGGGCGAGGATACCCATCTCCAGCAAGGTGACGTCGGCCTCGGGCCAGTGCTGCCCCGGGCGGTTGAAGAAGTGACCGGCCAGTCCCGAGCAGAAGAGCGCCATGCCGTCGCCCATCTCCAGGGCCCGGTTGCGGCGGTGCTCCGGGAGCTCCTTGTCTTTCGCGATCTGCTGCAGGGCGGAAACGACATCTTCGGTCAAGACCTGGTCATCGCCTCGCTCCCGAACCCGCTTGGCGGCCAGGAAGATCGCGTTGCGGATCAGGAGCCGATCGGCCCGGGTCATGCGTGCGTCCTCGCGCTCATCGCCGCCGGTGATCATGATGCGGGCGGCGATCTCCATCTCGCCGAGGATGTCGCGGCCTGATCCATCTTCGTCCAGGTCCTCGTCGTCTTCCTCGGCCAGGGACTCCGAGTCTGGCGAGAGCTTCGCCCGCCGCTCCCGGTCCAGGAGCTTGAGCGCATCGGCAAAGGGCGGCAGGCTCACGTCCGCGTTGGGATTCAACACAATCGGATTGACCGAGAGTCCGTGGGCCTGAAAATGCTGCCCCAGCAACGCGAAGGAGCCGCCGGCCTCGATGATGAAGATGCGCGGGCGGTAGACTGCCGCCATCTGCTGGAGCAGGTAGACCAGCAGGGCCGACTTGCCAGCGCCCGTGGGGCCCAGAATCAGCATGTGGGCGTTCTTCTTGCGATCCTCCCGGTGCAAAGGATCGAAGACCAGGGGCTCGGCTCCGCGGTTGAAGAAGATGAGACCCGGATGACCGGTTCCACGGGAACGGCCGTAGACCGGCAGCAGATTGGCCGTGTGGCTGGAGAAGACCAGCCGGGATCGCCGGCTCAATCGGTCCAGGCCGGGATCATAGGCCATCGGCAGGTTGCGAATGTAGGCGTCCAGGGCCAGCAGGTCCGCCTCCTGGGTGATGGGCTGCAAGCCGTTGGGCAATAGCAGGGCGTTGAGTTGGTTCACCCGGCCACGTAGATCCTTCAGATCTTCCCCGCGCAGGTAGAAGGCGATCGCCAGGGGATAGAGCTTGTTGCCTCGGGCCATCTCCCGCTCCACGGCGTCGGCGTCCTCGCGGGTCAGGGCCGCCTCGGCGGAGTCGCCGACGGCGGAGCGCTTGACCTGGGCGATGTGGCTGCGGGTCAGGTCCTGGGGCCTGACCGTCAGGGTCAGAGCCATGACCGTGTGCTCCGGCAGCCGGTCGAACAGGGCGAAGACGTGGTCCCCCGAGAGCCGCTCCGCGGTCATGTGCCCGACATCGGGGGCCCGGCGCAACCCCTCAATCGTCACCGCCGTGTGCGGCACCCCGTCGAACCACCAGGTGGAGGTTTCATTATCCGATTCGGGCATGGAGAGGGTCAGGCGCTCGGCCAGGTCGTGGCCGAAGGGCAGGTCCTCGTCGCCGGGATAGGGGGCGACCTCGAGGAGGAGCTCCGCATCCCCGCCCGTCACTTCCGGTCTGGGATTGAACCAGGGCAGGAGCCAATCATAGAGGTCCTTCCCCGTCCCGCGTTCCGCTTTGATGCCCGCTGAAGCCAGGGCCGCGATCCACTTGGTGGCCACGTCGTTCAGGTCCGCCTCGACCTCCACCGCAGGCGGCACCCGGCCCCGCACCCTGATGCGCCGGTAGAGCACGGCCCGCACCCGGCGGATCTGCCCGCGCCAGCGGGTCCCGGTCACCGCCTCGTCGGTGAAGAGTCCGCCCGGGCGGCTGATGCGCGCCAGGTGCGCCGCGAAGGCCTCCTGGAAGTGGCGGCTGAAGGCGCTCTCCCTGACCTCGGGCCGGACATAGTCCGCGACCTCCTTCTGGAAGGCCTCCAGGCTGGGGGTGTCCTGGACATAAACCTGAAGGATCCAGGGCGAGTCGTCGCGCTCCGGAACGGCGTCGGTCAGCGCGGTCTGGATGGCGTCGCGCAGCTCCGCCATGAACCGGGGTGTGCGCGCCTCGGTGCCGACGGGGGTAAGCTCGAACAGCGCCCCGACACTGATGCCGTCCTCCAGCAGGAAGGTTCGACTCTCTGGCAGGTACTCCGCCCAGGGCAGCAGGTCGGTGAAGGACGGCGGTCGCCGATAGAGCTGCTTGAACTCTGCGGTCCTGACAGGAGGTGTCTCGGTCCTGTCATGCTGTTTTTCGGGCGATTCGGAGTTGGCTTGTGTTGCTCTCCTCTCGGTTTCTTTGCTCATGGGCTCAGCGCGGCGTCGCCACCTCGCCTGGGAGGGCATACTCGACCCGCTCGTAGAGGGGAAAGGCCGTGGTATAGCCAGGCACCGGAGTGCGCTCGGACCCGGTCAGGTGCGGAAAGACGTACATCACCAGGCTCGGGTTGGGCAGCCGAGGGAAGGTCACGTCGAGCTCGTTGAAGGCCTCGCGCGTATAGCCGACCAGGTCTTCTTCGCCGGAGTTGATTCGCCGGGCCCCCAAGGCACCGCGCACCACCGTCGGATCCTGGGCGCCCAGCTCGCGCATGTGGGCGTCGTAAATGGCCTCCATGGACGGGCCATCCTGGGGCAGGACCGACTCCTTGGCGCCAGCGCAGCCGCCCAGGACCAGGCTAATCGAGGCGATGGCGAGTATGGCCTGCAGTGGCTGTGGCATGCCGGAGTCTCCTGCCATTGGGATTCAAATCGATGGGCAGCTCGCGGTCCACGTGGATGGCGAGCTTTCTGCCTGCGGGGACGAAGACCGCATCGAAGCTTTGGGACTGGCGCTCCAGGAGCCACTTGGCCACCTCGTCGCTGCCGCCGGCCACGGTCTTGCCCAGCACGTAGGTGCCGGTGTCGCCGGTGACCGTGCTAGTGACACTCCCCGAGTCGCCGATGACCGAGGTCGTCTCCGCCGCGGCGGCAGCCTGCCCTGCGGCCTGGAGGGCCATGACCCCAATGCGCTGGGAGAGAAAGGCCGGGGCGTTGGTCTTGCGCTCTCCGCTCACGCAGGGGATACCCTGTGCATCGGAGATCCAACCCAAGGACTTGTTTTCGCCCCCGCCCTGGCCTTGGCTGTCGTCGCCGGAGAGGCTGCGGATGGTCCCGTCGTCGAAGACGAAGGTGACCGAGTCGAGCCGGCCGCTGACGCAGGACAGGGTCCAGTCGCCGATGGCCGTCCCGCTCCAGACCATGCCCTGCACACCCGGCACCCGCAGCCCATTAGCGGCGAGGTTGTCAGCGCCCGTGATGACCTTGAAGGGCATGGGGTCACGCACCTGGCCCTGGACCGGAATCCGGCCCACCAGGGCGGTCATGGCGGTGGAACCGATCAGGGTGGCGTTGCGCGGGACCGTGTAGACGGGTATTGGCTGCGGGTCCTGGAGGCGGGCCTCCGTGCCACCGGATGTCGATGCGCTGGTGGAGCGGGCGGATTCCGGCGTCCTACCGCTGCGGTGCTTCACACGATCGAAGATACCGTCCTGTGCATCTCCAGCAATAATATCGAGCGGCTCGATCCAGACGATCCTGTCGGCAGATTCTTCCCCCGGCCCGCCCAAACCGACGCCGACGGGGATCTGGCTTCCTTGTATCTTTGCCTCATCAACGGACGCCGCCAAGGCATCGACCCGTGCCGTTAAGGACGACAGCACGCCGGAGTCGATCCGCGTCCGGTTCGCCGCATCCTTCTCCCTTGAAAGCAGCTCGCGCTTGATCCTGGTGGCCACGTTCTCCTCGATCTGGGTGCGGTTGCGCAGCAACTCCTGGTTCTCGCGGCGCAGGCCGGCGTTGTCCCGGCGCAAAGCCTCTACCTCGGTGGTCATGGCGGCCACGTTGGCGGTGAGGGTCTTGATGGTGTCCGCCGGGGTGTCCGCATCCGGCGCGGGGGCCTCGGGAACCCCGTCCATGACCAACCCATCGCCGCCACCGTCGGAGCAAGATCTCAGGGTGACGAACACCAGCATCAGCAGCACCGCGCCGGCCAGGACGGGCAGGAGTCGATTGCTGGTCGCGACGGCCACGCGCAGCTCCTTACAGCGAGGCCGCGAACGGGCGCGCGGAGATCAGGTACAGGGCTGTGGTGTCGGACTCGTCCCCCTTGGGCAGCAACCGGTTATGCTGGAAGGCGGCGGTGAGCCAGTCGCCACGCAGTGCGCGCGGATCCAGAATCAGTGCCCGGCCGGTGCGGTTGGTGAGCTTCACAGCCGTAAGGTGAAGATCCCCGGCGCGCCAGGCAACCAGTGGCTCGGCAGTGACCTCGCCCCCACGGACCAGAGGGACCTTTTTGCGCTTCACCGATACCCGGACCACGCCGGGTAGGTCCTTGAGCAACCGGGCTGGGGCATAGAGCTGCTGGGCAGCGAAACGCGTGAGGGCGACGTAGCCATAGGACGGAAGAGGCGGCTCTGCCGCACCGCCTGTTTCCGATGGACGAAGCGCATTTCGGGGCTCGTCATCGGCGTAGACCTCCACCGGAGGCCCGGATCCTCCCTCACCAGATGCACTGACATCCAGCAGGTACATCCTGCCGCTGTCGGTCTCCCGAACCATGACCCGGGTTGCGTCGAAGGCGCTGTGGGCAAGCAGATAGACGGTCCCGGCGATGCTCTGCACCCGTACCATGGATTCCAATTTCGGCGGCAGGCCGACCTTGACCGGTCCGGGGAAGTCCACGCGCCGCTCCTTGCCGACCCTGAGGTCGAGCCGGATCGGCTCCTTCTGCCAGATGATGCGCTCGGGGACGGTTTCCGCGGCGGAAGTGGAGCCGGAGGTGAAAGCGATGAACAGCAGCGCCAGAGGCAGCAAAGGAATACCTTGGGATATGCGACTGAATCGACGCTGGAGGGGAATCGGCATCACCCCTGCTCCTCGGCAGCCCTGTCCTCACCCGTCAGCTCGGCCGCCGTCATCCTTCGCGGTCCTTCCGCGGCGAACCCGTCGAGCGCCAGGCCCCAAGGATTGGCCTCCAGGTCCACGGCGTGGCGCACGACCCGCAGCGGGTAGCGGATGGCGGTCTTCTTGACCGTCATGCCCTTCACCGACTCGAAGAGGTCCAGATCCAGCCAGACGACCCAGACATTGTCGTCGAGGATGTCGACCCGGCGCTCCTCGAAGCCGTGGCCGGGGATCTGCTGGACGCCGCGAACCCGGTAGGCCAACTCGCCCTTGCGCCCCTTGAGCTCCAGGTCGGAGAGAAGCTCGGCGCGGTACTTGGGGGTCAGATAGGGAGAAACCCGGAAGATGGCGCGGCCGAAATCCCGCGCTCCGTCCTCGGGCCAGCGGTTGAGCTGCTGAAAGATGTAGAAGGCGAAGGCATAGACGTTGGCCGGGGGGACCTCCTCCAGAGTAAGGATGGCGCCCGAGCGCAGGTCCGGGGGCACGTGCACTGTGAATGCCTTCGGCGCTTGGCTCCAGCCGTACCAAAGGGCGAGGATGATCAGGGCCTCCAGCCCGATCACCGCCCACAGGGAGCGCAGGTGCGCGCGAACGTTATCGATCTCGTGACGGTAGCGGCGCATGGAAGTTTCTGCCGATGTCCCAGGCGCCGGTGCGGCGCACGAAGGGCGCGCGCCTGAAGCCCCGGTCGTGGAGCCAGATGACGAAACGCTGCTGGTAGTAGCCGTCCGGGCGGTTGCGCTTGAGGCGCTGGAAGAGACTCGCCGTGGCCACCACGGTGGCGACCACGCCGACACCGGCCAGGCCGAAGCCCATGGTGACGGCGCCCATCAGACCGGCCAGCAGGAGACTCACCGGTAGCCACACGAGCGCCGCCACGCCCACGATGACACCCAGCTCCGAGGAGGAGCAGCCCTTGAAGATAGTGGGCTCCGCGTTGAGCCGATCGGCGAGGATGTCTTCGCGGACGGTCATGGGAACCTTAGATAACGCCGGAGGCTTCGGTGAGCAGATAGCTCGCGAAGATCAGCACGATGGCACCGACGATGCCGAGCACGCCGACCTCAGCCCACTCGGCCTTGCCCTGCCGGGCCTCGTTGAACTTGGCGAAGCCCACGTAGGCCACCCACAGGAAACCGAGCACGGCGATGGCCAGCCCGAGCACCAGTCCGCCGTCCTTGATGTAGCCCTTGATCAACGCGATCCAATCACCCGCGGCGGGTGCCGTGCTTGGTGCAACGGGGGTCGGCAGGGCCGCCCAGACGGATTGATAGACGGTCATACCCAGCAGTCCCGTCAGGACTGCCGCCTTTCTCATTGTCCTGAATGTCATTGCTCTCTCCCGACGGGGTCGCCCCCTATCTGATGTGTTCGGGGTAGCCCCCGTGTCGATTACGCAGAGAGGTCCGAGGACCTCACCGCAGATAGAATCCGAGCACCAGCAGCACGATGCTGGCGCGCAGCGCCCCCCAGACCAGGTCGAAGACGCCGACCTGCCCGTCTTGCCAGGCTCGCAGGGTTCCGAGGCTCACCCAGATGACCCAGACGAAAACCAACGTCAGCACCACGGCGGCGATGGCGTTGAGCAGGGTTCCCGGCGGGATGCCGGACCCGGCTTGGAAGGCGGCACTCTGGGCGGCGTTCACCGACGCACATCACCGGCGGTAGTCCCCGCGCAACGGCGGGAAGCTGCGCGGCTGTGTCCGCGGGGCGTTGATGTGCTCCTGGATGCCCAGACGCATCCGGTGCAGGTCCTGGCGCAGCCAGTCATAGCGGAAGCGCACACGGGCATCCGGGTTGGCCTGGGACTGAGCCGCCCGCAGTAGGGGCTCGAGGGCCTGCAGCTCATGGATCACGCGGGCGAGCTGCTCGCGCTCGCCGGCCGCGTCGGCGTGGGCGATGTGCAGCGGGACGATGGCAACGAAGATCCCGGCAAGGATGATCGAGACGTGCCGCAGGGCATTGGGTCCGGTGTTGCGCATGGCGCGCATGGTGGGGTACCGGACTGGCCTGTACTACGGAAAATGCTTTCGAGTCGGTGGGGAGTTTCCGGGATGGAGTAACGCCAGTAGCCCGCGGAAAGAAGGGCGATCAGCCGTCGGTGGAGATCTTCAGCTCGTCGACGAACTGACGGGCGGACAGGATCCGAGTCGAGCCGGTCGTACCCAAAGCCAGCAAATCGCGCCGGTCCCCTGTCACGAGGACATCGGCCCGTGCCGCGAGTGCCATGGCGAGCACCGGGTTGTCGTTCGGGTCGGGTGAGAGGTCGACCGTCGGCAGCTGAGCAAGCACTGTGGCCTCGCGTCGTAGGCCGTTTACAAGATTACCTGCGTCCGCCGACTTCAGGTAAGTTCTCAACTTCGGGTAGCGCGAGACGCGGCGGAACTCGCCCAGCTGCCATTCCGAGGTGATCAGCTCGAAGCGCTTCTTGCGCCAGGCCCGATAGATGGCGTCCGGAGGCGTTCCGGACGTGATGAGTGCGGCGATTAGAATTCCCGTATCGAGGACGACCCGCATCGGCGCTAGTCAGCCGCTACTGCCTCGTCGATGGCCGCCAGGATGTCTTCCTGAGGGATGCCGCGATTGCCCTTCTTGACATCCTCGACCGTCAGCTCGAACAGGCGTGCTTGAACCGCCTCCTCGACAAAGCGGGAGATGTCGCCCTTCTTCGTCCCGCGACGCCCCAGATAGGAGCGTAGCGCACGATCGGTTTCTTCCGGTACGACGATGGACCAACGGACATTGCTCATGGATTTCGGCTCGAGGATCTGCGAAGTCTTGAGTATATACGTTTATGCGTACAACAGTACGGCACGTCGGTTTTGTGTCCAGGTATCCTGTTGGTCTCATTTTGTCACGAGTGCAAGTAATCGATCGCAATGCTGAAGTACATCCTTGCCTGGATTCCGATGGTTGGGATCGCCATCGCCAACGGCGTGTTGCGGCAGTCCTGGTATGGAAAGCATCTGAGTGAGCTGGCTGCCCACCAGATCTCCACCCTCTCCGGTATCATCCTGTTCGGTGTCTACATCTGGCTCCTGGTGCGCTTCTGGCGACCGACCTCTACAGGACAGGCGATTGCCATCGGTGTGCTGTGGCTCGCCATGACCATCGCCTTCGAGTTTCTCTTCGGCCATTACGTTGCCGGCCATTCATGGCGGCGTTTGCTCCACGACTACAACCTCCTTGCCGGGCGCATCTGGCTGTTGGTGCTCGTTTGGGTTGCAGTCGCGCCCTATCTTTTCTATCGGCTTATGAAGTAACGAGCACTTCGGGCTGTTCCTCCGAGTGATGAGAACGTAATTCAACTGTATCTCGGTGTTCAGGCGGCTCCCGGTCTCGTCCGATCAGTGGGCGGCAAGGTTTGCTACAGGTACTTCTTGAAGCTGCTCGCCGTAACCGCCACGCTCAAGGCGAAGAGAGTGGCGAAGGACAGGATGACAAAAGTGGGGTGCAGACTGAAGGGCAGCGCCAGGTAGACCACCCAGCTCAGGACCAGGAGCGGCAGCGCCGAGCGCTTGGCCCAATGATAGACGAACGAGCTCTCGCGGCCACCGCCCCAGCGGCGCAAGTCCCGCTGCACGAAGCCATCTACCAGGGCCACCAGGGTGAAGAGCAGGAAGACGGGTGTGGCCAGGGTCAGGATTGCCAGCCGCACCGAAAACACCTGGGTTACCTGCATCGCTGCGATTACGAAGTCCGCGATTGGACGATAAAGGCTGTGCAGCTTGGGCCGAAGCCCGTTCTCGCCCGCTGCCGGCGGGCGGGAGATCCATTCGAGTAGATCCACGACCCGCGTGAATTCGAACAAGGCGTAGTAGGTCTTGTCCGCCACGGTCTGCGCGAAGCGGGCCGGGTCCGAGGTCACCACGCTGCGGCTAAAGTCCGCATCGAGGTAGCTGAGCTCCGCCGCCAGCATTTTGCGGCTGTGATCGAGCCCCTCCTCCGGCCACCAGATCACCATCCCCACCCACTCGATGATGACCGAAAAGATCAGGGAAAACAGCAGCCATTGGATGGCCTGCGCTAGTGTGCTCAAGCCCTTGGAAATCAGCCCTTGGCGGACATCCCCGCGCCGCGGGTCGGCTACCGCCTCAGCCATCGCCAGACTCTGCGTTCAGGGGAACACCGATGTCTGCGACCCCGTGCCACCAGGTCTCGGGCACCCGGTACCAATGGTCGTTGGTGATATAGGTGCGCTCCATCTCGTTGGCGATGGCGGTGAGACTCTCGGGCATCACCGGATCTTGGCTTGCATCCGGAAGCGGCATGCGCAGCTTCCACAGCTGTCCACCCTCCAAGAGGGCAAAAGCCTGACCCTTGGGCAGCGCCACCAGCTCCGCCGGGGTGAGCATAGGCACCTCCGAGACGCTGATGCGGTCCTCGTTGCGGGACTTGAAATCGATCCCGGAGGTGGGGTCCGAGGAATCATCCACCCCTGAGACGCTCATCAGGGTGAAGACCTCCACCTTGGGGAGCTGGTCGGTGAGCATCTCCGCGGTGGCCAGCTCCTTGACCCGCAGCATGATCATCGTGTTGAAGTTGCCGGCCACCTGTCCGGCCTTGGCCCGGTTGCCGATGCGCGCCTCCACGTCGGACCAGGTCTGGGTGTAGGCCGTGACCTGAAAGCCAGCGCCGCCGGCCTTGTTCAGCAGGGGCACGAACTCGTCGCCGATCAGCTCGTTGAACTCGTCGGCGTGCATGGAGACGGTGGGCAGGGTGCCGTCGGTCCGGTCTGTTCCTGCTTCCGGATCGGTGATGCCGTGCTTGTAGATGTGCCCGGCCACCGAGACCAGGTCGGCGAACATGGAGTTTCCCACGGCACTGGCCACTGTGGTGTCGGTCAGGGCGTCCAGGCCCACGTAGACGATGCCTTTGCGGCGGATGACCTCCAGCCACTCGAAGATGGGGCGGTTGTTCTCTTCGTTCAGGTAATCCGGGGAGATCAGCTCGGCGATCTTCCCGGTGGTGAGCTTTTCCATCAGGGGGCCCACCGAGCTGACGATCTTGTCGAAGTAGGTCTTGTCGTACTTGAAGGCCGAGACCAGACCGTCGAGGACCGGGTCGTAGAGGTCCTGCTCCTGCAGGTAGCGCATGAGGGCAATAGCCTCGGGATGGCGCCCGCGCAAGGCCGCCGGTAGATTCCGCTCCTTGGTGTTCTCGGAGATCTCTGCGACGGCCGTCTGCCAGTTCTCGGCGCCATTGCGGCACAGGTGCTCGCGGGCATACTCGACGAACAGGGGCTCGATGTCGTTGATATAGCGGCGGACCTGCTGGTAATCGGGCCTGCGTCCTAGGGCCACCAGGGCCCGGGCGATGATGTTAACGAAGCGCCAGGCGAACTCCTTGAAGGCTGCCGAGTTGCCCTCGCTGGGGAGCTGATTGGCGATCCGCGTCGCCACCTCGGTGATACGCGAGAAGCTGCCGATGGCGTTGTAGCGGGCCGAGACCTGCGGGTAGCCCAAATGGAAGAGGTAGAAGTCTCTGCCTCTCCCCGCCCGCTTGGCCTCGGCATAGACCCGACGCAGCAGGTCCGCATCGCCCTTGGGATCGAAAACGATCACCACGTCCCCGCGGCGGATGTCCTGGGTGATCAGCAGCTCCGCCAGGCGGGTCTTGCCGACCCGGGTGGTGCCCAGCACCAGGGTATGGCCCACCCGCTCGCCGATGTCCATCCACACGTCCTGCTCCTCGGGCTCCACGGCGTGCAGGGCGGGCTTGCCGCCGACAGCGGGCAGGGGCTGCAGGGGATTCCACCAAGCTCGCGTCCTCATCAGGTGTGCAATTGCATTGAGCCCGGGAGCCGCCTCCCACTCGACCTCCTTGCGCCGCGCCCACTGGTAGGCGGTTCCCGGCTGCACATAGCGTTGCACCTCCGGGCGGATGGTGTCGCGCAGGCGCTGGGTGTGCTTCTGGGTCCAGCGGAATCCCCGGCCCAGGAACAGCTTGCGCCGACTGAGCGGGATACGGTCGGCACGCAGACGGTAGGTCGGAAGCCGGCGCATGTTGCGCTGGTAGCGTAGAGCTCTCAGGGCTTGGCGACCGCGGATCAGGCCAAGCAGCGCCAGAACGGCAGCCGCCGCATAGGCCACGCCGGGCGGCATCATCAGGGACCAGGGGGCCAGGACGGCGATCAAGGCAGTGGCTAGTGCCACCAGCGTGGACCAAAGCTCGACCGGCGGACGCAACAGCGCCTCGACGGGGTGGCGGTTCACTGGGCGATGCCTTCGCGAGAGATCAGGACCGGGTAGTGGGAAAGCCCAAGGGCCGCAGCGATGTCGGTGCCCGGCGCCGGCAGGATCGGGAGTCCGTTCGCCAGTTCAGCCAAGCCCCGAAGATCGTCGATCGTCTCGGCGTGGACCAGCATGCCGACGGCTCCCATACGAAGCAGCTCGTCACGATTCGTTACGAGCCATTCCCGCGATAGGGGATCGGCGCCGACGAGGAAGAACGGACGGGCGAACCGTTGGTCGAAGGGTCGTGGCTCGACTTGGCCCGGCGTCAGCCCGGGAGAGCGGATCGGCAGCAGTCGCTCGACATTCGCAGCACCGAGATCCGGGCGAGAAGTATCTGCGCTCGGACCCTGTGGCTCATTGGCGCCGGGGACCTCCAGCAACGGGGCTAAAGGTCGCGTGCTACCGCTGTCGTAGATAACGGTCGGCTCGGCGGCGACCAGCGTCGGGACGAGTAAGAGCCCGAGGAAACACAAGACCGGCACTCGTAAGGCACGGGGACTCTTCATCCCCTAACCCCGCCGCGTAATCCGCCGCCAATGGGCGGCGACGTTTCGGCGATAGCGGCGCGCGAACTTCCGGTTGTTCGGGGCGTGATAGCAACCCACAGCGTCCCAGCGGTCGCGACGCTCCCGGTAGCAGCTTGCGAGAATGCGCGCACCCACCTGCAGGTTGTGATCGGGATCGAGGGCCTGCCAGGGATCGCCGAGCTTGTCGCGGTGCCAGCGCCAGTTCACCTGCATCAGGCCGATGTCGATGGAGCGCTTGCCCTGGGCGAGAAAGCGCCGCAGCGCCCGGTGGGCGTCCTCGCGGGAGGCGTAGAAGTAGCCCTTGCCGCCGACGTTGAGCGTCCAGGGCCAGGGGCGACGGGTGCGGTAGCGGTCAACGACCTTGCCGCTTTCGGTCAGCGCGACGGCATAGAAAATGTCGGCCGGGATGCCATGGGCCCGGGCCGCGGAGGCGTACCCGGAGGGGACTGACTCGCCGGCCAGGCACGCGGGCGCCGACAATATGCCTGCCAGCAGGGTCGCAGCAATGCCAGAGAAGACGAGGGGCGACAGGTTCATAGCCCCGCAGGAGAGAGCACGGCGAGGTCATCCCCGCGCCGGCGCATCAGGATTGGGATCGCTCCTTGCCCGTCGGTGAGTCTGGCCAGCGCTCCGGCCTCGAAGTTGAGGGTGATCTTGCGCGTGTGCACCCACTCCGGCTCGATCCCGTGTTGCGCCGCCCAGTCGCGAACAGCTTGGTCGTCGCCCGGATCGATCCCGGCAAGGTAGATGTCGATGCCGGCGATGCGCTCGATACGCCCGAGCAGCCGTACGAGCAATACGTCACAGGGATCGCAATCCGGTCGGGTGAAAAAGAGCACGCGATCCTGTGGCTCCAACCCGGTTGTCTGCTCTTCTTTCTCCGGCAGCCGGCTCGGGTCGATCAGGGGCACACCCGGATACAGCCTGCGACCGGCCTCGACGTAGGCGCGCTGAAAGGCGAGGATCCGCTCGGCGTCCTCCCACATCGCCTGCGCCCAAAGCTCCGCATATCTTCGGCGCTCTGCCACGTCGCGAGCATGGATACCTAACACCTCCAACGGCGAGATGGTCTCGGGGCTCACGCTGCCGCGGATGCCTTGCATCAGAGATTGGTAGCGGCGCCACTCGGTCTCCGAAAGGCCCCAGGACTGTGCGCGGGCAATGTCGCTAGGGGAGTGGTTGGTTTGGTCAGTACGGACGGTCTCGGTTCGCGAGGTTTGGATCCCCTGCGAGGGTGTCTCAGCCGCAAACACCGGGGGTGCCTCCGCCGCTGCCAATACCACGACGAGGGGAAGAAAGAGCGCGCTAATCACCGCGGTAAGCGACCCGCGTCGATCCGGAGGCAGTCTTTGTAGCCAGCCGTTGTTGGCTGTACGGGACCGTCAAGTCCCGCTGGACCGGTCCGGAAGTACGATAGCGACACCTTTGCGGTATCAAACCATCGTCGGCGACCACGACCGCTTGCTCGCTTTCCGGCCGGGCTCGCGTCTGCGCGGCCTCCTCGTCCGCAGCGTGGTGGTGGCCGAGCGCGAACGCGCCGACCAGCAGAATGACGCCAATGACAACCTCCATGGGTGTTACCTCCGATGTGAGATGCGATCAGTTGAGGAGAGTGGTTTGCGCGGGCCGCAACGCTCGAAGGAGACCAACCGATGAAGCGGATCCTCTACGAGGCGGAAGGCGGGACCTCCGAGGGTCTCAAGCGCGTCTTGGAGAGGCATGGGACCAAGGCTTCGGTGAGCGGACGGCAGAGGAAAATTAAGCAGATCGAAACGGGCTGGGTCAGCTGCAGACGTTCCGGCTAGTCGGTAGCCGCTGCCGCGCAGCAGATGCTGAACCGCTCCCCCGACGGTTTTCACCCGCGAAGGAAACTTCACGGTGGCCATCTTCGAGAGCAGGTTCGTCTGCGCCTCGGTTGGTACGGCGATCAGGCTTGCGTAACGACCCACCTGGACATCCGTGGCCAGCGTAGCGCCTGAGCTAAGTAAGCCGACAGCGGCAAGACAGAGCGCTGGCCCCGTTTGCCCCGTCCGCACCCGAGACGATTGTCGCTGCATGATGCCCCCGTCTTACATCGCGAGACGCGTCGCGCGCCTCCGCGGGACCATGCTGCCTTCGTAGCGGATGGCGTTACATGGGAAACCCTTTCAAATCAGTGCGGAGTTTTTCACGGCACAGGCATGGCTATCCAAGTTGTGAACTAGCCCATCCGGCCGGACGGCTCGATTTCGCCGGATGTTTGCCGCCGTGTTCTTTGCCCCAAGACACGGCATGATGTTGTCGAGCCCCTAAAGCGAGTGACCTCATCGGGACTTTGACGTGTTCCTGATAGAATCCTGCGTGGCGCTCAGGCCAGGAGAACGTGGGTTTCGACCCGTTTTCGATGGAATCGATGGCCGGAGAGAACAGTAGATGCCCCCTGACGGGTTTCCGATCAGACGTCCGCGATGGACCCAAACCGCCAGCACGTTGCTCGTCTAGTCCTGCAGAATCGGATACTCCGGGCCGTTGGAACGGAGTACGAGCAGCTCTTTACCGACATAATGTCTGCGTCGCGACCGAACTTCCGGCAGGTCAAGCCGCACGGCATCTTCGGCGATCGCCATAACGACGGCTTCGAACCAGAAGCTGGGCGTTACTACCAGGTTTACGCACCAGAGCAACTCGCCAATCGCGAGCGAGAGGCTATCGCGAAACTGAGAAAAGACTTTGCCGGACTGCATGAGCATTCCAGCATTTCGGCTAAAATTGAGTCTATCGTTTCCTGAATAGAGTTCTCTGTGTGCAAGAAGCGCAAGTACCCGTCAACAGAGTTGTCGACGG
>JANQFX010000089.1 GCA_028277725.1 Thiohalocapsa sp. | reverse complement strand
TCGTCAACAACGTCCGGTTCCGCAACGGAGAGCAAGTCGTCGATCAGCAAGACAGGGTCGCCGCCTGAGTGGCGGTACACCAGATTTGACAATAACTCCGCTCATGCACGACAGGGCAAGCGCGGGCGCACATCCCGGCCGGGCCCAAGGGGCGCCGCCGAAGCGGCTGCTGGAGCAGGTGCGGGACAAGCTGCGGGCCATGCACTATAGCTATCGGACGGAGCAGGCGTATCTGGACTGGATCAAGCGGTTCATCCTATTCCACGACAAGCGGCATCCGCGGGAGATGGGGGCGCGTGAGATCGAGGCGTTCGTGTCTCATCTAGCGACCGGCCGGGGGGGGGTTCGGCCTCCACGCAGACGCAGGCGCTGTCGGCGGTGTTGTACTTGTACAAGCATGTGCTGGATGTGGACGTCGGCTGGATCGATGGCATCACTCGGGCGAAGCGGCCGGAGCGGGTGCCGATTGTGCTGACGCGGGATGAGGTGGCGGCGGTGCTGGCGCGGCTCGCGGGCCGCGAGCGGCTCATGGCCGCGCTGATGTACGGCACCGGACTGCGGCTGATGGAGTGCGTGCGGCTGCGGGTGCAGTCGATTGACTTCGGTTATCGTCAGATCACGGTCATCAACGGCAAGGGCGGCAAGGACCGGTTCGTGCCGCTGCCGGAGGCGTTGATCCCGGAACTCAAGCAGTGCATCGCAGCGTCGGACCGGCTGCGGCTGGCGGATAAGACCGACGGTTTCGGAGAGATCTCGATGCCGGAGTCGCTGGTGCGCAAGACGCCATCGGCGCCATTCGATTTGCGCTGGTGGTATGTGTTTCCGGCGACACAGCGCGCGCGTGATCCGATCACCGGGCGTGTCAAGCGGCATCACATCGACCCGACGGTGATACAGAAGTCGATGCGCGCGGCGGTGCGGGCGGCGCGGATCGGCAAGCGCGCGACGCCGCACACGCTTCGTCATAGCTTTGCGACGCATCTGCTGGAGGCGGGCTACGACATCCGCACGGTGCAGGCGCTGCTTGGTCATCGGGACCTGAAGACGACGGAGATCTACACCCACGTGCTGCAGCGCGGTGGCGGGGCGGTCCGCAGCCCGGTGGACGCGCTGTTGGGTGGAGCAGGGGCTGGCTAGGCAGCCGGCGGGAGCGCGGTCCAATCGGTGGCTGATCGGAGCGGCGGGTGGGTTGGGCGTCGCGTGGCCTTACCGGATGGCGTTGGGGCAGCCGGCAGCCCCACTCGAAGCGTCTAGAGTCTAACCGAACCGGTGCGCGGCGGTGAACGCGCGCGGCGAGGCGACAAACAAGCGGCCCGTAGGCCGCTTTGTCAGGAGTGTCGGGAACCCTTGTCGCAGAGCGCCGTCACCGAGGCAGGTCGGTCGTCCCCATCAGCCACTCATCCACCGCGCGGGCGCACTGGCGGCCTTCGCGGATGGCCCAGACCACCAGGGACTGGCCGCGGCGCATGTCGCCGGCGGCGAAGACGCCGGGGATGTTGGTCTGATAGGCGCCGGGGCCGTCGGTGGCGCCCTGGACGTTGCCGCGTGGATCGAGCTCCAGGCCCTTGGCCTCCTTCAGCTCGGCGAGCATGCCCTCGTGCACCGGGTGCACGAAGCCCATGGCCAGCAGCACCAGGTCGGCCTTGAAGCTGGCCTCGGAGCCCGGGACCTCGGACATCTGCCAGCGGCCGTTCTCGTCCTTGTCCCAGCGCACGAGCACATAGTTGAGCGCGGTGACGTTGCCGTCGCCGTCGTGCTCGAAGGACTTGGTGAGGACGTTCCAGTGACGGTCGCAGCCCTCCTCCTGACTGGTGGAGGTGCGCAGCTTGTTCGGCCAGTTGGGCCAGGTGAGGCCCTTGTCCTCCTTCTCCGGCGGCTTGTCCAGGATCTCGATCTGGGTCACGGACTTGGCGCCGTGGCGGTTGGAGGTGCCGATGCAGTCGGAGCCGGTATCGCCGCCACCGATGACCACCACGTGCTTGCCCTGGGCGCTGATGAAGTCCTCGTCCGGGATCTGCACGCCCTGCACGCGCTTGGAGTTGGCGCGCAGGAAGTCCATGGCGAAGTGGATGCCCGCGTAGCTGCGTCCGGGCACGTCGAGGTCGCGGGGCTTCTCGGAGCCGCCGGCGAGGACCACCGCGTCGTAGTCGTCGCAGAGCTTGGACACCGGCACATCGACACCGATGTGGCAGTGGGTGTGGAACTCGACCCCTTCGGTGCGCATCTGCGCCATGCGGCGGTCGATCATCTTCTTGGCGAGCTTGAAGTCCGGGATGCCGTAGCGCAGCAGGCCACCGATGCGGTCTTCCTTCTCGTACAGCGACACGACGTGGCCGGCGCGCGCGAGCTGCTGCGCGCAGGCGAGACCGGCGGGGCCGGAGCCGACCACGGCGATGCGCTTGCCGGTGCGATGGGTCGGCACCTGCGGCTTCACCCAGCCCTCTTCCCAGGCCTTGTCGGCAATGGCCCGCTCGATGGACTTGATGGCCACCGGATTGTCGTCGATGTTGAGCGTGCAGGCGGCCTCGCAGGGCGCCGGGCAGATGCGGCCGGTGAACTCCGGGAAATTGTTGGTGCTGTGCAGCACCTCGATAGCCGCTTGCCAGTCCTGCTGGTACACCAGGTCGTTCCAGTCCGGGATGATGTTGTTCACCGGACAGCCCTGGTGGCAGTACGGAATGCCGCAGTCCATGCAGCGGGCACCCTGGACCCCGATCTCCTCATCGGTGGGCGGCAGCACGAACTCGTTGTAGTGCACGACTCGGTCCGAGGCCGGCTCGTAGGCCAGTTCGGCGCGGTCGTATTCCATGAAACCAGTGGGTTTTCCCATGATCGGCGACCTCCGTCAGGACCGCAGGTTGGGCTTGGACAGCGACGGCGCGGATGCACCCGGCGGACGGCTCTGCTGGGCCTGCATCTGCTCCAGGGCCCGGCGATAGTCCACCGGCATCACCTTGACGAACTTGGGCAACATGGCGTCCCAATCGTCGAGGATACGCTGCGCGACCTCGGAGTTGGTGTAGTGCTTGTGCTTGACGATGAGCTGCCGGAGGCGGATCGCGTCGAAGCGGGTCATGTCGTGGCTGACGTCCACCAGGCCATGGGCCTCGAGGTCGCCGCCCTGATGGTCGACGATCTCGAGCGCGTCGTCCTCTGCGGCGATGGGCTCCAACTCGACCATGGCCTGGTTGCAGTGGCTCGCGAAGGTGCCGTCGGCGTCGAGCACGTAGGCGATGCCGCCGCTCATACCGGCAGCGAAATTGCGCCCGGTGGGCCCGAGGCAGACCATGACGCCGCCGGTCATGTACTCGCAGCCGTGATCGCCCACGCCTTCCACCACCGCCATGGCGCCGGAGTTGCGCACGCAGAAGCGCTCGCCGGCGACACCGCGGAAATAGACCTCGCCGCCGATGGCACCGTAGAGCACGGTGTTGCCGACGATGATGTTCTCCTCGGCCTTGTCGATGCCGGAATCCGCCGGCGGGTAGATGATGAGCCGCCCGCCCGAGAGCCCCTTGCCGACGTAGTCGTTGGCCTCGCCGGCCAGCTCGACGGTGACGCCCCGGGCGAGCCAGGCGCCGAAGGACTGGCCGCCGATGCCGTGGGCCTGGATGTGGATGGTGTCATCCGGCAGCCCCGCATGCCCGTAGCGCTCGGCGACCCGCCCGGAGAGCATGGTGCCGAAGGTCCGGTTGAAGTTCTTGACCTCGGTCTCGATGCGCACCGGCTCGCCGCGCTCCAGCGCCGGCGCCGCCTGGGCGATGAGCTTGTGATCCAGGGCCTGATCGAGGCCATGGTCCTGGGTGTCGACGTTGTAGATCGCCACATCGTCGCCCACCGGCGGTTTGGTGAGGATGCGCGAGAAGTCGAGCCCCTTGGCCTTCCAGTGGTCGATGGCACGGCGCATCTCGATGCGGTCCATCTGGCCGATGGCCTCGTCGATGCTGCGGAAGCCGAGCTTGGACAGCAGCTGGCGCACCTCTTCGGCAACGAAGAAGAAGTAGTTGATGACGTGCTCGGGCTTGCCGGTGAACTTCTTGCGCAGCGCCGGGTCCTGGGTGGCCACGCCGACGGGGCAGGTGTTCAGATGGCACTTGCGCATCATGATGCAGCCCTCGACGATCAGCGGCGCCGTTGCGAAGCCGAACTCATCGGCGCCGAGCAGGGCGCCGATGACCACGTCGCGGCCGGTGCGCATGCCGCCGTCCACCTGCACCGCGATGCGCCCGCGCAGGCGGTTCAGCACCAGGGTCTGGTGGGTCTCGGCGAGGCCGATCTCCCAGGACGAGCCGGCGTGCTTGATGGAGGTCAGCGGGCTGGCGCCGGTGCCGCCGTCGTAGCCGGCGATGGTCACGTGGTCGGCGTGCGCCTTGGACACACCCGCGGCCACGGTGCCGACACCGACCTCCGACACCAGCTTGACCGAGATCCGCGCCTTCGGGTTGGCGTTCTTGAGGTCGTGGATCAGCTGCGCCAGGTCTTCGATGGAGTAGATGTCGTGGTGCGGCGGCGGCGAGATCAGCCCCACGCCGGGGGTCGAGTGCCGGACGCGGGCGATCTGCGCATTGACCTTGTGGCCGGGCAGCTGGCCGCCCTCTCCGGGCTTGGCCCCCTGGGCGATCTTGATCTGGATGTCGTCGGCGTTGACCAGGTACTCCACGGTCACGCCGAAGCGCCCCGAGGCCACCTGCTTGATCGCCGAGCGCTCCGGGTTGCGGCTGCCGTCCGGCAGCGGGTTGAAGCGCTCGGGCTCCTCGCCGCCCTCGCCGGTGTTGGACTTGCCGCCGATCTGGTTCATGGCCTTGGCCAGCGTCGAGTGGGCCTCGTAGCTGATGGAGCCGAAGGACATGGCACCGGTGGCAAAGCGCTTGACGATCTCCGACGCGGGTTCGACCTCCTCCAGCGGCACGGGCTCGTCGGCCCACTTGAGGTCCATCAGGCCGCGAAAGGTGAGCAAGTGCTCGTTCTGCTCGTTGACCAGCTTGGAGTACTCGGCGTAGCTCTTGGCATCGTTGGCACGGGTCGCGTGCTGGAGCTTCGAGATGGTCTCGGGCGTCCAGACGTGGTCCTCGCCGCGGAGCCGGTAGGCATAGTCACCGCCGACGTCCAGGTGCTTGCGCAGGATCTGCTCGTTGCCGAAGCCGCGCCGGTGCCAGCGCACGGCCTCCCGGGCCACCTCGTCGAGGCCGATGCCCTCGATCATGCTCGGCGTGCCGGTGAAGTACTCGGCGATGAACGCCTGGTTCAGGCCCACGGCATCGAAGATCTGCGCGCCGCAGTAGCTCTGGAAGGTACTGATGCCCATCTTGGACATGACCTTCTTCAGGCCCTTGCCGACGGCCTTGATGTAGCGCGACTGGGCCTCCTCGAAGTCCAGGCGGTCGCCGTTGTGCTTCGGCAACCGATCCAGCAGCGAGGCGATGGTGTCGAAGGCGAGGTAGGGGTTGATGGCCTCGGCGCCGTAGCCGGCGAGGGTCGCGAAGTGATGCACCTCCAGCGCCGCGCCGGTCTCGACCACCAGCCCGGAGCTGGTGCGCAGCCCCTGGCGAATCAGGTGGTGATGCACCGCGGAGGTCGCGAGCAGCGCGGGGATCGGCACATAGTCGGCGTTGGTGTTGCGATCCGACAGGATCAGGATGTTGTGGCCGTCCAGCACCGCCTGCTCGGCGTCGTTGCAGAGCCCCTCGAGCGCCGGCCCCATGCCGTCGACGCCCTCGCCGGCCGGATAGACCATATGCAGCGTCTGGGTACGGAAGGCGCCGCCGGAGTTGTCCTCGATGTGTCGGATGCGCTCCAGGTCCTCGTTGGTCAACACCGGCTGGCCGACCTCGAGCCGCCAATGCCAGTTGCCGTCCTGGCCGGCCTCGTTGAGGCCGAGCAGGTTGGGCCTCGGGCCGATGAGCGATACCAGCGACATGACCAGCTCCTCGCGGATCGGGTCGATGGGCGGGTTGGTGACCTGGGCGAAGTTCTGCTTGAAGTAGGTCGACAGGTGCTTGGAGCGGGACGAGAGCACCGACGGCGGGTTGTCGGCACCCATGGAGCCGATGGCCTCCTGACCGGATAGCACCATCGGCGTCAGCAAGAACTTGATGTCCTCCTGGCTGTAGCCGAAGGCTTGCTGGGCATCCAGCAACACATCGGCCTCCGGTGCCATGGGCGCAACGTCCGTCGGCAGGGAGTCCAGGCGGATCTGGGTGCGGTTCAGCCACTCGCGGTAGGGGTGGGCATCGGCGAGTTCGGCCTTGATCTCGGCGTCGTCGATGATGCGGCCCTGCTCCAGGTCGATCAGGAACATCTTGCCGGGCTGCAGGCGCCACTTCTTGACGATGCGTGCATCCGGAATGTCGAGTACGCCCATCTCGGAGCCCATGACGACCATGCCGTCGTCGGTGACGCAGTAGCGGGCCGGGCGCAGGCCGTTGCGATCGAGCGTGGCGCCGATCTGACGGCCATCGGTGAAGGCCACGGCGGCCGGTCCGTCCCATGGCTCCATGAGCGCGGCGTGGTACTCGTAGAAGGCGCGGCGCTTCTCATCCATGAGCTCGTTGCCGGACCAGGCCTCGGGGATCAGCAGCATCATGGCCTGGGCCAGCGAATAGCCGCCCATCACTAGGAGCTCCAGCGCGTTGTCGAAGCAGGCGGAGTCCGACTGACCCTCGGGAATCAGAGGCCAAATGCTATCCAGGTCATCGCCCAACACATCGGAACGCATGGTGTGGCGGCGCGCCGCCATCCAGTTGACGTTGCCGCGCATGGTGTTGATCTCGCCGTTGTGGCAGATCATGCGGAACGGCTGCGCCAGGTCCCAGGTCGGGAAGGTGTTGGTGGAGAAGCGCTGGTGCACCAGGGCCAGGGCCGATGCGAAGCGCTCGTCGCGCAGGTCCAGGTAGTAGTTGCCCACCTGCCCCGCCAGGAGCATGCCCTTGTAGTTGACGGTGCGCGAGGACAAGGACGCCACGTAGTAGGCGGTCTTGTCGTAGCCGGCGGCGCGGATCTCGTTGTCCATGCGCTTGCGGATCACGAACAGCTTGCGCTCGAAGGCATCCTGGTCCGGGCAGTTGTCGCCGCAGGCGACGAAGACCTGACGCACCACGGGCTCGGTGGGCAGCACGCTCTTGCCGAGTTCGGTATTGTCCACGGGCACGTCGCGCCAGCCGAGGATGGTCTGGCCGCCCTCCTCGAGCCGGCGCTGCACCGTCGCCTGCATCTCCTCGCGGGCCTGGGCGTTCTTCGGCAGGAACACCATGCCGACGCCGTAGTGGCCGGCGGCGGGCAGGTCGAAGTCGACGCTGGCGCGGAAGAACTCGTCCGGGATCTGGACCAGGATGCCGGCGCCGTCGCCGGCCTTGGGATCGGCGCCGACGGCACCGCGGTGCGTCAGTCGCTCCAGGATCTCGAGGCCCTGCTCAACGATGCGATGGCTCTTGCGGTTCTTGATGTCGCAGACAAACCCGACACCACAGGCGTCGCGCTCGTTGGCCGGGTCGTAGAGCCCTTGAGCTGTTGGATAGGCACGGAGGTTCATGCTGTCGGCCTCTTGGTCACCTGATGTCTCGTGTCGGATCGTGCTGCCGGCGTTGCGGTCCTCAGGACGCCGCGACGCTCAGGTTGCGGGACAAGGCATCCGGGTGCAGACACGCAATGACTGTTCGCCCTTTGTGCGCGTCGGCCGCGGAGAGTTCACCGGGGGGAGCCTCGCATCGCGGGTGCTCTGCTGTTCAGCACGGGATAATCTGCTGCGCGGTCTCGTCGGCGGCACAGCGCCCGCCGGGGTGTGCAGGCCCGAGCGGTCTTTGAGGGCTACAACCATGAATCGGGCCGGTTCGGCGGTGATGCCCAGGCGCTGGGAGCGAGGGGATACCGATCCGAACAGCCAGCGAGGCCATGAGCGAGCGCACCTGCAGGTCAAGCACGCGGGCCCTGTACATCCAACCCCACTGGATCCTGCCCTGACGCGTCCCCAACGAAGTCTGCCCGAGTATGTGCACGGTGCAAGTTCGTCGCCGCCCCAACAGAACCGCGCAGTATAGCGCCATAGCAGACTCCGTGCCATGGCACAGTCGTCCGAGTCGGGCGGGCATCACCGACCGCGCGCCCGGCATAGGCGCACCAGACTGGTGCGCACGCCGCGGCCGGACGCCCCTGTTGGTGCATGGACCGCCGGAGCGACATGGAGCGGCGAAACCAGTCCTTCAGTCCGACACCCGCGACTCGATATCGCTCAGCAGCCCGCACAGGGCCTCCGGGGCGAAGTCCGCGGTCACCACCGCATTGCCCAACCTGCGCAACAACACCAGCCGCAGCTTGCCGGCGAGCACCTTCTTGTCCACCGCCATCAGCGCCATCCAACGATCCGCATCGATGCCGGGCGGCGGCTCGACCGGCAGCGCGAAGCGCGCGAGCAGATCGCGCGCGCGGACGGCATCGGCCGCGTCGAGCCAGCCGAGGCGCACAGACAGATCCGCAGCCATGACCATGCCCGCCGCGACGGCCTCGCCGTGCAGCCACTCGCCGTAGCCGAGGCCGGCCTCGATGGCATGGCCGAATGTGTGGCCCAGATTCAGGAGCGCGCGCTGGCCGGCCTCGCGCTCATCGGCTGCGACCACCTCCGCCTTGTTGACGCAGGAGCGCTCGACGGCCTCCGCCAACGCGGCCCCGTCGCGAGTCATCAGCGGCTCCGCATTCGCATGCAGCCAGTCGAGGAAGGCGGTGTCGCGGATCAGCCCGTACTTGACCACCTCGGCGAGCCCCGCCGAAAGTTCCCGATCCGGCAGGGTACGCAGGGTGTCGGTGTCGGCAATGACGGCGCGCGGCTGGTGGAAGGCGCCGATCATGTTCTTGCCCAGCGGGTGATTGACGCCGGTCTTGCCGCCGACGGAGGAGTCCACCTGCGCGAGCAGTGTCGTCGGCACTTGGATGAAAGCCACCCCCCGCTGATAGCAGGCGGCCGCGAAGCCGGCCATATCCCCGACCACGCCTCCGCCGAGCGCGATCAGTGTCACGTCGCGCCCCATGCGGCGCTGCAGCAGCGCGTCGAAAATGCCGTTGAGCGTGCCAAGATCCTTGTACTGCTCTCCGTCGGGCAGTACCACCGCTTCGTGGTCGAAGCCGGCGAGCGCCGCCTGGACCTGCGCCAAGTAGAGCGGCGCGACCGTGGTGTTGCTGACGATGAGCACCTGGCGACCGCCGATGTGCGGGCGGTACAACTCCGCGTCGCCGATGAGGCCGGAACCGATGTGGATCGGGTAGCCGCGCGTGCCGAGGTCGACCCAAAGCCGCCGGGCCGTGGCCCTGCCGTCAGAGCTCATCGCTCTCGAGCCTGCGGCGGATCTCCTTGACGACGGACGAGGTGCCCCGGCGTTCCGTAGACACCACCATGTCCGCCACCTGGCGGTAGATGGGCTCGCGCAGGGCCATCAGGTCCTTGAGCTTCTGCTTGGGGTCCTCGGTGTCGAGTAGCGGGCGGTTGCGGTCGCGGGAGGTGCGGGCGTACTGCTGCTCCGGGCTGCAATGCAGGTAGATCACGAAGCCGCGGGCCGCGAGCTGCTGGCGATTCTCCGCCACCAGCACGGCGCCGCCGCCGGTGGCCAGCACGATGTTGTCCTGCTGCGCCAGGTCCTTGATCACCTGCTGCTCGCGGTTACGAAAGCCCTCCTCGCCTTCGAACTCGAAAACGGTGGCGATGTCCACCCCGGTTCGACGCTGGATTTCCTGGTCACTGTCCTGGAATTCATAGCCCAGGGACGAGGCGAGTTGACGGCCGATGGTGCTTTTGCCGGCGCCCATGGGGCCGACGAGAAAAATGTTCTGCGGTCTGATCATACCGCGCAGATATGCCAGATTTGGCCGGCGCGGGCAAGGGCAGGGATCGTCTGGTCGGTATCGACAGCCCACCGCTTGCCCACCGCCAGGGAGGCGCATGGTTCCAGTGCGCGCCAGGTTGTCGGGGCATAGCTCAGAACCCAAGGGACGGCCGGTGGAACCCCCTGCCCTACCCGCGCCGGGTAACCCCATCGTCAGCGCGTGGCCAGGTCACCCTTTAGGATCTTCGGCGTGACGAAGATCAAGAGCTCGCTGTTGAGGTCCTGGCGCTGTTCGTTCTTGAACAGTCGCCCGAACACGGGCACGTCGCCGAGCCAGGGCACCTGCTCCTTCCGGTAGCTCTGGTCACGTTCGTAGACACCGCCTAGGACCACGGTCTCACCGTTGTCGACCAGCACGGAGGTCTCCACCGAGCGCGTGTCGACCGGCGGAACGCCCTGCACGGTTTGCGTGAAGTCTGGATTGTCCTTGTTGACTTGGAGGTCCATGATCACGCGGTCGTCCGGCGTGATGTGCGGCGTAACCTCCAATTTGAGCACCGCCTCTTTGAACGCGACAGTATTCGTTATCGAGTTTGCACTGGATTCCTGGTACGGGATTTCAGTGCCAACCTTGATGACGGCCTCTTTCTGGTCTGAGGTGACCACGCGCGGTGCGGACACCACCTCGCCGCGGCCCTCGCGCTGCATGGCGGAGAGCTCCAACTGGATCAGGTGAGAACCAACCTTGCCGAGGATGAAATTGAAGGCGCCCGCCGGATCGGTGGTCGGCAGATTGACCATCAGACCGGGGAAGCCGCTGCCGGCGGGTACCTCAATGATCGAGTTGAAGCGCGGGAAGACTTCGTTTCCATCCGCATCCGTTTCGGGCTCGATGCTCTGACCGAAGGGGCCGGCGAAGAAGTCGGACGATGGTGAGTAACCCGGCTCAGTGCCGCCGATCAGCAGTTCGTTCTTTTCGTAGGCACCCATCGAGGTGGATAGGCCGAACCGCACGCCGAGATCGCGCGCGAAGTCGTCGTTGGCGATGACCACGCGCGATTCGATCATGACCTGGCGCACCGGCACGTCGAGGCGATTCACCAGGCGGCGTATCTCCTCCAGCCTGGCGGCGGTGTCCTGCACCAGCAGCGTATTGGTGCGCACGTCGGTGCTGACGCTGCCGCGGTCCGGCGTTAGCAGGCTGTTGTCCTCGGACTTGATGAGGTTCGCGAAATCAGCGGCCTTGGCATAGTTGACCTGGATGAACTCGGAGCGCAACGGCGCCAGTTCTTCAATCTCCTGAGTCGCCTGCAGGGCCTGTTTCTCCTGTGCGGCGAGCTCCATCTGCGGCGCGACCATGATCACATTATCGATCCTCCGGTAGCCCAGGCCCTTGGTCTTGAGGATGATGTCCAGCGCCTGGTCCCAGGGTACGTTCTTGAGCCTCAGGGTGATATTGCCGCGCACCGTATCGCTGGCCACCAGGTTCAGGCCGGTGAAGTCCGCGAGCAGCTGTAGTACCGCCCGCACCTCGATGTCCTGGAAATTGAGCGACAGCCGATCGCCTTCGTAGACGATGCTCTCCTCTTCGAGCTTCTGCTGCTCCGCTGCGGTCAGGGCGCGCAGCTCGATGGTAAAGAGGTTGTCGGTCTGGTAGGCCAGGTATTCGAATTGGTTCTCGGTCTTGATGTCGACCTTGACGTTACCGCCGAGTCCGCGGGACTCTACCGCCGTGACGGGGGTGGCGAAATCCATCACGTCGAGCCGGCGGAACAGGCGCTGCGGCAGGTCCGTGTTGGGGATATCGACGATCACGTCCTGGCCCTCCTGGCGCACCGCGACCTGCGTCTCGGCGGAAGGCAGGGTAATCAGTACCCGACCCTCGCCGCCGGCGCCGCGGCGGAAGTCGATATCCTTGATGGACCCACGCGTGCTCCGGCGGCTGGTCGACCTCGGCTCACCGACCCGCCGTGCTTGGGTCGGCACGGGTGCGGCGCGATCCGGGTTCAGCGACACCGTAACGCGATTGCCGCGGCGCCTGAGCTCGTACGGCACCGAGTCGTTGAGGTTGATGACCACTCGCGTTCGATCGCTCGCCTCAACGGCAACGACGCTGTGTGCCACGCCGAGGCCGATGGGCATGGACTTCTTGTCCAGCGCGCTGCTGGCGCCCGGAAAGTCGATGGCGATGCGAGCCGGGTTCTCGGTGGCAAAGTCCTTGGCGGCGGGCGCACCGCCGGAGAACACCAGGTCGATGTCGACCTGATTGCCGGGGAGGGAGGCGAATTCGACGCCCTGCAGCACGGCACCGAGCGCGGCCAGCGGGCAGATGAGCGGGCAACACAGGGCCAACAGCAGGACGAGCCTGGACAGAGGGCGGATGCATTGACGACGGCAGGTCCGCGGCCGCGGGTGCAGAGTGGATGTCTGGCGCATGGTCTTCGGTACCTCCGCCGGGGTGTTTACTGTTGTTCGCTCCGAAAACCGCCCACTTAGGGCCTTCTCCATGCCTCGATATGTCGAGGCATCCTGTTCGGGACGGGCCTTGAGACGGAAGAGGCGATAACGCGGCCGCCTCGTCAATGCCATTCCCCGGACGCCGGGATGTTCGATGGGGCGCTCGCTGGGTGGCCGCCCCGCCCCGATCCGCTAGATCAAGCGTTTTAAGGGCACCTCGAAATATTCGAGGTGCCCGTGCGGGGCAGGATGCCCCGCCATTTTTCAAGCGCCCAAGCGCTCGAAAAATGGAGCGAAGCGGAAACCGCGTTTTCGCTTCGCG
>JANQFX010000030.1 GCA_028277725.1 Thiohalocapsa sp. | reverse complement strand
CAGCGCGTGCCGGCCTACGTGGAGCGCGAGTTCCGCCACTATCTGGAATGCGGCATCCTCGCCTACGGTTTTGCGAGGGCGAGGTGCCCGGACTGCGGGCATGACTTCCTGGTCGCCTTCTCGTGCAAAGGGCGAGCCCTCTGCCCGTCGTGCAACGCCCGGCGCATGGCGGAGACCGCGGCGCACCTGGTCGATCACGTCATCCCGTCGCTGCCGGTGCGCCAGTGGGGTGAGGAGCGACCGATTGTCCAGTGGACAATCGCAGCGCTCCGAACGGCCGGACAGGATGTCCGGACTGGGCTCCCGCGCCAGGGACGGTTTCACACCGCAGAGCTCAATCGGCAGCGCCAATCCCTGGAGCGCGAGCCGCGGGCGATCAGCGCCGTGCTGCACATCCTGCTGCGCGTCATCGAGGCCCATCTGCGCCAGGGCAGCGGCGCCAGCGCACAGGCCCGCTTCGGGGCAGTGAGCTTCATCCACCGCTTCGGTGCCTCCCTCAACCGCCATGTTCATTACCACTGCTGCGTCATCGACGGGGTCTTCGAGCCGGCCGAGGAGGCCGGAGATATCCCGCAATCCGTGCGCTTTCTCCCCGCCGCCGAGCTGACACCGGAGGCCCTCGCCGCCATCACCGAGCAGGTACGCGTACGGGTGCTGCGCTGGTTTGCCCGCAGCGGGCTGATTGAGCGTGATGACGTCCGCGAGATGCTCGCCTGGGAGAACAGCGGCTTCTCGCTGGATGCCGCGGTGCGCGTCGGTGCGCACGATCGCGCCGGGCTGGAGCGGCTGCTGCGCTACTATGCTCGGCCCCCGTTCGCGCTCGAGCGCCTGGAGCGGCTCGACGACGCGCGCATCGTCTATCGCTTACCCAAGTCCCAGCGCAATGGCACCACGGCGCTGACCCTCACGCCACTGGAGCTGATCGACCATCTCGCGGCACTCATCCCCCCGCCCAGGCGCCACCGCCATCGCTACCATGGCGTGCTCGCGCCCAACGCGCCGCTGCGTGCGGCGGCCGTCGTCTTGGGGCGTGACCTGACCGACGACCCGAGCGCCTCCGCCGAGCTCGCCGAACCCCGTCGCGTACCGGCCCCGAACGCTCGCTCCCCGGCGCGCTATCTCTGGGCCATGCTGCCTGATGCGAGCAAGTTCCGGCTGTTCGAGTCGATGCCGCTGACCTGCCCCAACTGCGGCGCGGACATGCGCATCATTGCCTTCATCACCGAGGCCGTGCCCGTCGAGCAGATCCTCACCCACATCGGTGAGCCACCGCGTCCACCCCCGATCTCGCCCGCCCGCCCCTGCGCTGCGCTGTCCTGCTTCGCTTGGGTACCAGCCCGAACCATCCTGGTTCGGTCGTTCGCTGCTTCAACGCAGCTCACCCACCCGCCTGGGACGAGGCACCCGAGCCGATGCCGGACTGGGACCTCCTCCAGCAGCCCGAGCCCGACTTCGAGCCCGTTTGAGACTGGGATCAGCGCGTCGCCTGGTAGCCGCCGTCTCTTTCGCAGGGAACGGTGCAGCCTCTCTCGTCTGCCGGTGGCACGCTGCCCCGCAGATGCACGCGCCAGCACCCGGAACGCGCGCGCCTGCACCGCCCCGACGTCCGTCAGCCCCGCAGTTGGGCGTTGACCGCGCACCCCACCCCCGCTAACCTCCTTCCTCGGGCCAACCTGGACGCTCAGGGTGGCTTGGATTTCCTATCCGTATTTCCTATCCGTTATCCGTAAGGCATGCGCCATGTTTCGGCGCGCGGGGCCATACAACCCCGTCGCCGCTGCGAATCGCTGCAACGTCCAATTTGTACAGCTCGCTGTTGCGCCGTTACCAACCATCTTAAGGAAAGCCAAGAGATGAGCCGATATTCCCTACTGGCGGCAAGCTCACGTCGCCATCGTACCCGCTTGTATGGACGTGTCCACAGTACGAGGAGATTTGTCCTCAGCCCTGTCATCCAGCACTCGAAACTCGGCGCCTACGGTGGGCTCGGCGATTTCGTCAGCCAGACTAGTGCTCTGTTTCCTTGTATCGAGTGGGCGCTCCCGCTGACAGAGAGGATCCGAGCCTCCGTTGGGGCCGCGTTGGGATCACCCCTTGCGGGCATTCCTGTCGACCTCTTCGATCCAGTGACCGGGGACGTGTATTGTTTCCTATTCGATGTCTACGCTCACACCCAGCCGAACGGATCACGCGCTTGGCTGTTTCACAACAAGGAGCTGATGGGCTCGAACGCCGCCTACGCGACGATCCTTGCCGCGAACCGTTTGGCGGGACAGCGAAATCTGGGCTCCCTGCCGCGCTTTCACAGCCTGCGCATCAATCAGAATAGTTACAGCTGCCCGGTCTGGCCGGAACCCCCGCCTACGGTGGCGAACACGCCGCTTCTGGGCACGCTTCATCCGCTCGTGCGGCGGTACATCACACGCCCGGAAGAGCTCAATGCAGTCGTGCTCAGCGCCATGGCGAAAGCGGTCGTCCGGTTCATTGTCGAGTCTGGTATCCGCTACGACGTGCTGTGGGCTCAGGACTGGCACTTCGGTGCACTCGCCGGCGAGATTCTGGAGCCCGAGCATCGAACGCTGGCAGAGGCGATCTACTACGTTCAGCACCTGCACAATGCGCTGCATCAGGGCATCTGCACCCCAGACCTGTTGGACGTGCTTGGCTGGCCGGCGGGCCACGTTTCCCGCTCTCTGTATCGGTGGTTCGGCAACGCCAATCTCCTCGCCGGCGCGCTGACTGCACTCCAACAGGACAGGCTCAAGGGCAAAGCCGTCGCCGTATCACCGACTCACGCGGCGGAACTGGCAACGGTCGAGCGCGGCGCGGGGCTGCACCAACTCTTTCGCGACCTCAAGACCCAATCTGTACTGGTCGGCCTGAATAACCCGATTGCCATTACCGACAGGCTGATAATCACCGACCACAGCCAGCTCGAGACAACAAAGCCGGACTTGAAGGCCGCAGCGCAAGCCTATTTCGGACTACCCAGGCGCCCGGAGGCGTTTCTGCTGTTGTGGTCTCACCGGTTTACACAACAGAAACAGCCCTCCGCGGTGCTGCGGGCGCTCGAGC
Source organism: Thiohalocapsa sp. (assembly GCA_028277725.1). Taxonomy (GTDB): domain Bacteria; phylum Pseudomonadota; class Gammaproteobacteria; order Chromatiales; family Chromatiaceae; genus Thiohalocapsa. The sequence continues at coordinate 32,082 of JANQFX010000030.1, read as the reverse complement.
TCTTGTTGGAGGACGGCAACACCGGTCTTCAAGTGGCATTCTTCTGCGACACGGACCAGGGCGTCCATCCTCAGGACGTCTCGACACTACAAGGCCTGATTGATCGGTTCCCCGAGAATATCGCGCATCGACACTTCGCACCGAGCGAAGAGATGGCTATCGCCGCCGGGGCAGATGGGGCGTTGATGGCATCCTATTTCGAGCCCTTCGGGTACGCGCCGATCTGGGCGGCCATCCAGGGCGGTTTCGTCGTTACCGGAGCCAATGGTGGCCAGCTCGATCTGTTCGCTCCGGCAACCACCTTTTTCATCGACATCTGGCCCGACATCGATAAGCCCAAGCCGTTTCTGCGTTCTTCGCTCTCCGCGATGATGAAGAGCCTCTTCTTCACGAATGCCTTCTATCGCCGGCAGGTATTCCAGCACAACACAAACAGCATTGCGCAAGCAATGCTGAGGGCGAAAGCCGCGTTCGATGATACCGAAACAAGACGCGTTGTCAGACGGACGAGCATGCGGAACATGATTGCCTTGGCGCGTCGCGACGATTTCTCGCACGGATTGAGGCGGCTCCTCTTCGGGGACGTCGGCGAGCCGCAGGAAGCCGGCAGTCGTACCGCCCGCGTTCCGCGCTGGCACGGGTCGGAGCCGGCGCCGATCCGATGGCATCGGGCCAGCGGGACTCTTCGGAACAGCTCCGACGCGCGGCGCCGACGCGCTTCCGAGGCGTTCCGCGTCGGCGTCTGATATGGGATTGGGATAACGGCTCGGGAGCATCTTTCTCGGTCCCAGCGATGCCTGCGCTTCTCAACGGATGCTTGGTAGGCGTAGCTGGCGCTCTTTCGTCAACCGGGTTGCCAAGAGCCGCGAAACGATTCGTTTCGACTCCTGAGCCGCGCAGAACCGTCAGGACTTGTCCAAAGCGACGCTCGTCGCTGCTTTTTGCCAGTAGCCAGAGATTCGAGCCCTATGGTTTCCACATTCGATTGCTTAAGCCAACTCAACAGAATCTCGCCACTTTTCGCTGATCGAGGTGAGTGTCCCGCAATGCCTTTAGACAAGTTAAACCATCTCGGGACAAGGGTCAATTCCATATGCAACTTTGACTTACCCGTCCACCAAGACATCACTGCTGACTTCGCAAATAGTTTTTATTACAGCTGTAGCTTCGAGAGTATTGATACTGACATGCCCGAGCATATATACCGTTACAGCCATCGCCGTGCGGCCGATTTCGTTTCCACAAAACGCATCTTGGAAATTGCACTCTTGATCAGGTTCTTGTCCGAAAAGTTGGGGTACCGGTCTGCAATCACTACCTTACGATCCGATTCTTCTCTATCTGATCGTTATCGTGTTTATACAAGACTTCCCCAATGAACAAAAGCACAGCATGGCCTACAGACGACAATGCGATGCGATCAGTGATTATTTGATGGGGCAGACAACAATATCTTGAGCTCCGGGAAGCCGGCAGAGCCTTTGAACGCAAGAGTCTTCTTGCCGACCGCGATCCCGCCGCTCCGGCGCCGTCAGCGCTGTTATCCGACGCATTGCTCGAGTTGCTCGTCCAACTAACTCATCATTTCGAGCAGCTGCAACAGAAGAACCGGATCTCATCGGATCTAAAACGGCTGTTCTTTCAAGAGGTAGCCAAATCGATCAGGACTTGTCATTTACCCTCCATTCACGCCCGCGCCACACTGGATGGATATCTGAGAGAAGCATCCGCTAGCTGCATGTTGAAGCCCGTCTTTCGGTTTCTTGTTACCGGCTTCGACGTCACAGCGTCTCACCTCAAAAAATGGACACGCTGCATTGAGATGGTTCACCTCCGGATGCGTTTGATCAACGATTTCTTTTCCTATGACAAGAAAAAACAACAGGGAGACGATTACTTGCGAAACTTAGCTTTTTTGCTTCAAGAAGAATCTATCGACGAGCGTCAAGCCCGAATGATTATTATTCAGCTCTATAATTCTCTGACGGCCCGCTACTCAAGCGAGAAGGACAAGCCACGAAGCGAGCAGGAGAATGGGCTTCTCTTGACTTTGGAATTGCTGAATGACATTCCTCTTCTGGTGTGGAACGAATTAGCGAAACGTCAAGCCAGCGAATGGCTTGAGCAGCCGCGAGCTAAGACGTTTTCTTGAGCATTTGCCTTTGCAGGAGGCATCGTTGGACGACATCATTCGAATGCTTGGGTTGTCTTCTCTGTTTCGTGTCAATTTTGGTGTTCCGGGCAATGATCATTGGCCGCTTTTCGTCCTGAGCAAGTGGGCGTTGATCATCCTACCTCTTTACGCGGTGCGCTATTTCGGGGCGTCGGCGCACTGGCTCGAGAATCACGGCATAGGAAAGCTCATCCCAGGATTCGGCAACCTTCGCATTGTGCTGGAGAAATTCATTGCCCACACGATGTTCTACATCGGGATGGGCATACCCATCATCGGCCTAAACGCCGTGTTAGACCTGCCGCGCTTGCTCGGCTTCACGTTGACGAGCATGCTCATTCACGAGGTCTTCCCTCGTTACCTCAGCCAGGATCGTTTCCAAAGCCTGTGGTCGGAGTGGCGCAGGACGCTCGGCCTGAATCTGGTCGTCGACGATGTAGTGCTCGAGATGACCGTGTTTGCCGATCGCAAGGGAAACCCGATTGTGTGCGAGTCGCCGCACTCGAGGATTCACGGCTTCATCCAAGCGACGGAATTGTTCCGGACCGAAAATGGTCCGTCCCTGAAGGTGTCCCTCCGTCGTTTCTTCGTGCCGAAGGGTAAGGATAGGACCTTCTTCGTCCATGGGAGAGGCGACGCTGCAAGACCTTCGTCGGGGACCATCTTCGGCAGCCAGTTCCGCTTCGAGCTGCGAGCTCTGGCCGACTTCGCGCTGCCCGTCTATGTGAACGAGCGCGGATGGAGGCGATGGCTTTGGCGGCCGCAATACTGGACCAAGTTCTTCTACGAGGCCGCCGGGAGGTCGTACATGACGACGCCGTTCCAGATCATCCGCAAGTTCGTTTTGGTCGTGCTTGGTACGCCATTGGCCTTCGGGGTCGGCAACATGTTTGCCCACTTCGAATATGGACAGACGCTCAACTGGCACCCGCTCCTGTACTTCAACTACGGCCTTATCTTTGCATTCACAATCGGGGGAATGTACGGCGCTTCGTTCTTCAGCACTCTGACCGAGATCCTGGTCTGTACTGGACGACATTTGATCCACAAGCGCAACGTTGTCGTTAGCTATTTCTTTCGCCGAGCGAACGGGGAGCGATTCTCGCGGCGCAGGAACTTCAATCCGTACTTTCGATTCGACGCATTCGGGGCGCTGTTGGAGCGAGAATACGCACTGTATCGCAATTTCCGATTGCTTTTCGGGGGCGTATTCATGGGTGGCCTGTGCGCCTGGGGGTTGACCTATCTCGAGGGGGAATCGTGGAACGAGTTCTGGCTCCGGAATGCCCAGCTCCCGCTCATCGAGCTGCTGTACGCCACCGATGTCGAGTCGTCGTACCGGGGTGTTCATGGAGAGTACAGATACGGGGCAGTGGTCCGGGAGTACTACGATGGCAACAACCAGTTGTTCCTGCTACATCCGCTCTTCACGGTGGCGGACTAGCTGGCCGACGACGCTCCGGTGATGGCGCCACGGAGTGAAATGCCTCACCCCGAGGCCGCGATGCGCTGTCCGACGGGGAGACCACAGGAACCGTTAAACTCGGAGGCGGGTTGCTGTCGTCCCTACCGCGCTTGGCGACTGGTTGCCATATGGCTGGGGGTAACGATGCTCGGCAGCGAGTCAACTATGCTGAACGCCGATACGACGGGTGGTCTCGGCAACGACGTCATCTACTCGATCATGGTTGACCGATTCTACAATGGAAATCGGCAAAACGATGTACCCAACTTCGCCTTTGCGGGTGACACAAGCTACGACCGGCACAACCGGTACTGGCTCTACAAGACGTTCGCATGGAACGGGCCAGGGGATGCGCTGCGTGTGAGTCCCGACAGCTATTGGGGCGGCGACCTGCAGGGTGTGATCGACAAACTCGATTACCTGCATTGGCTCGGCGTGACAGTCATCTTGCTGTCCCCCGTCTTCGACAACGTGAACGGCTATCACTACGCTCTAGGGGGCTCAGCGTACCATGGTTATTGGACCAAGGATTTTTTTCGCCTCGACGAGCATTACGTGAATCCGCCGGCGCCGGGCGAAGGTCTCTACGAAGTACTGTCGCGGGGTGTGCTCCTGCAGCGACTGATCAAACGGGCGCACAGCTACGATCCTCCATTCAAGATCATACTCGATGTGGTCTTGAATCACACCAGCCCGGCACCGATCGATACCACCATCTTGGACCAGGCAAACTACCTGGAAATGGGATCGCTGTTCGAGGACGGAAGGCTGGTCGGGGCGCCGTGCCGACTTGCCGACGGAACAACCTGCAGGGAGAGCTTTGTTGATGAAGGCTGGTTCCATCCCCCGCTGCACTGGGTCGAGTGGGATGATCCCGGCACCTTTTATGACGGTTACGTCAACGGCAACCTTGCCGATTTGGATCAACGGAGTGCAAAAGTCAGGGATTATTTCGACCGTGCACTCGACAAGTGGCTTGCGCTCGGCATCGACGGCCTGCGCCTGGACTCGGTAAAGACGATCTATCCGGACTATCTTCGTGCGCTCGAAGCCCGCCTGCGGCGCGAGCATCCGGATCTGATTCTTATCGGAGAGTATTTCGATGGCGGTATCTTCGAGAAGGGACTCGGTTCGCAGTCGCCCTCCCGGTCAGTACGCTGGCTCAAAGGAATGCGTCATACGACCATGTTCAATTTTTCGTTCGCTAAAGCGGTCCGGGCCTACTTCACCGGCCGTATGGATGACTTGGGGACGCCGGCCATGATCGGTCATATCCTGGACGCAAGCTCACCGCGCAACGCATTGGGTCAGCGTAGCCACAACCTCGTGAACTTCATCAATAACCAGGACATCCCCCGAGTGCTGTCGATGAAGCACGCCAGCCCCGATCGCTATGTCGCGGCGCTGAAGCTGCTGTTTGTCGCGCCAGGCGTACCGAAGCTGTTCTACGGCGACGAGATTGGCCTGGGCTATTACGACGGCCACCCGCACTGGCAGCATTACAGTCGTGATGATCCGCACTGGTCAAGGCTGTTCATGCCTTGGGACAAGTTCGACGATCCGCTGGCAAGAGAGTATCTCGGGCTGACGCGGGCACTCATCCGCCTGCGCAAAGGCAATGCGTTTCTCAAGTGGGGTGAGACCCGCCGCCTGTCGGCAGCGAACCTGGTGAATCTGATCGATGGCAATTCATACCTTGCAATCGAGCGGCGGGATCCGTCGAACCCGGATCGGACGGCGCTCTTCTACTTCTACAGTGCACGGCAGCGAGACGTTCTCGAGTTCGTCGTCGACCTGCCGGACGGGGAGTACAGGAGTCTCAATGGCGCTCGAACGGTGCGGGTTCGGGAAGGCAGGCTGCGCTGGCGCGACGTGAAGGTCCACGAGTCGATCATAATTGACGCTGCGATGCTGTCGAACAGCGGATCGGCGCCTTCGCAATCGGAAACGCGACGGTCTGAATCAATCGCGAGCGGTTCGTCGTTACCCTGTCCGACCCCAGAATCGGCCGCTTCTTGCGTACCGCCGCGATGAGCGGAAACCGCGAGGTGCAGGCGCCGTCGTGTCGGCACCCGTCGCACCGGTCGCTTGAGCGTGGTCTCGCTGCGTGGGAGTTGCCGCATGCGGCTCATCGCCGGGGTTCTGTGTCGGCACTGCAGACTACCAGGGCTGGGAATACCCCACAGATTATAGCGGTCACGATTCCAACGAGGGACGACCTATGCCAGTCCCAAAACAGCAGAATTGGTCGTGGGTTGTTCGAACGGACGGGGCAGCTCTTCCTGTTATCCTTCGCATTCCTCTATTGCGACTCGTTGCTAGAGTGATTCGGAGCCGAGTCGAATCCTCGACCGATCGGGCCGCCGCGTTCCTGGTCGACTTCCTCGTATCCTTGGAGCCCCGATGTCCAACAACTTGAGTGATGCCCGTCCGCGCCATTCCCTACTCGCCCTCATGCTCCCGGCCTTTGCGGTGCTGGCGGCCGGCTGCTCCGGCGAGCAGGGGCCGGAGCAACCAGCGCCCATCCGGCCGGTGAAGACCATGGTGGTCGAGCCCCCGGATCTCGGCAGCGAGCGCAAGTTCCCCGGGCGGGTCGATGCCGAGCGCAAGGCGGAGCTGTCGTTCCGCGTGCCGGGCACGGTACAGACGCTCGAGGTCAAGGAGGGAGACCAGGTGCAGGCGGGTCAGGTGCTGATCACCCTGGACCCCACCGACTACCAGATTGCGCTGAAAGACGCGCAGGCGACATTCGATCAGGCCGCGAGCGACTACGAACGCGCGCAGGAGCTCGTGGAGCAGGACTTCATCTCCCGAACCGACTTCGATGCGAAGGAGGCGGCTTGGAAAACGGCCGGGGCGGCACTGGAGCGGGCAGAACAGGATCTCGCGTACACCAAGCTGCAAGCCTCCTTCGACGGCGTGATCAGCCAGCGCTACGCAGAGCGGTTTGAGGAGGTCCAGGCCAAGCAGCCGGTGCTGGCCATGCAGGACAACCAGTCGTTGCAGATCAAGGTGGACGTCCCCGAGGCCGTGGTGATCGGCGTGAGGCCTTCCGATTCCGGCAGGCCGGAGCCCGGCCGGGTTCCCGTCATGGCCTCCTTCGATAACAGGCCGGGGCAGACCTTCGACCTCAGGCTGCGGGAGCTCTCCACGCGTGCCGATCCCGCGACCCAAACCTTCGAGGCAACCTTCTCCATGCCGGCGCCGGAGGACTTCCTGGTGTTTCCGGGGATGACGGCGACCGTGACAGCCGACTTTAGCCGCGTCTCGTCCGAGGATACGCCATTCATCCTGCCGGCCTCGGCGGTCACGGCCGATGCGGACATGGCGCCCTTTGTCTGGGTCGTCGACGAGTCGGACATGAAGACGCGAAAGGTACCGGTGACGGCGGGAAGGCTGCGGGGCAGCTCCATCGAACTGGAAGGCGACCTGGAGCCCGGCAGCCGCGTCGTGGTGGCCGGCGTCGGCTATCTAGCCGAGGGCATGGAGGTGCGGCTGCTGGCGGCGCGCGAGGAGGCGGAGCCGCGGGTGGACGAGGCACCGGATGCGCTCGATCTCGGCGCGGCGTCGGCGACGCGCCCGCCGGAACCGGAATCGGCGCCGGAGGCGGCGGAGTCCGATTCCGCCGCGACGGAGTAGCCAGCCGTGAACATCGCCGAGTATTCGGTCAGGACGCCGGTCATCTCCTGGCTCCTGGTCATCGTCCTGGTCGGGGGCGGCATCTGGGGCTTCCAGAGCATGGGCAAGCTCGAGGACCCGGCCTTCACCGTGAAGCTGGCCAAGGTCATTACCTACTACCCCGGCGCCTCCGCACAGCAGGTGCAGGACGAGGTCACCTACCACGTCGAAGACGCCATCCAGCTCATGGAGCAGGTGAAGTGGATCAAGCGCTCGATCTCCCGCCCCGGCATGTCCGACATCACCATCGAGTTCAAGGACCGCTATCGGGCCGATGATTTTCCGAACATCTACGACGAGCTGCGGCGCAAGATCGCGGATATGCAGCATCGCCTGCCGCCGGGGGCGCAGGCGCCGATCGTCGTCGACAGCTTCGCCGACGTCTATGGCATCTACTTGTCCCTTACCGGGGAAGGCTACACCTGGCGCGACCTCTGGGACACGGCCGACTACCTGAAGAAGCAGCTGGTCCTGGTGCCGGGCATACGCAAGATCGTCATCGGCGGCGAGCAGCAGGAGGTGGCCTATCTCGAGATCTCCCGTGCACGGCTGGGCGAACTGGGCATTCCGGTGGAGCGCATCGGAGAGGTACTCCGGTCGCAGAATCTGGTCGCCGATGCCGGCAATGTGACCGTCGGCGACGGCTACGTTCGCATCTGGCCAACCGGGGAGTCCGAGTCCGTGCAGTCCATCGGCGACGCCCTGATCAGCTCGGACGACAACAAGCTCATCCGCATCGGCGATATCGCCGAGATCCGTCGCGCCTACATCGACGTGCCGAAGACCTACGTATACCAGGACGGCAAACCGGCGCTGAGCCTGGGTGTGTCGGCCATGGCCGGTGAGAACGTGGTGGAAGTGGGCCGCGCGCTCGACCAGCGTATCGCCGATCTGCAAGGCAACATCCCCATCGGCATGGAAATCGCCGCCATCTACGACCAGCCGAAGGAAGTCGAGCAATCGGTCAACGGCTTCATCGTCAGCGTCGGTCAGGCGGTTGCCATTGTCATTGCCGTGCTGCTGTTGTTCATGGGCCTGCGGGTGGGCTTCATCATCGGCATGGTACTGCTCATTACGGTGGCTGGCACCTTATTCATCATGGCCATTTGGGGCATCGAGCTGCAGCGCATCTCCCTGGGGGCCCTGATCATCGCGCTCGGCATGCTCGTGGACAACGCCATCGTCGTGGCCGAGGGCATGCTGGTGCGCATGAATGCAGGCCAGTCCGCGGAGCGGGCCGCCGGCGAAACCGTCGGCAAGACCATCTGGGCCCTGCTCGGCGGCACGGTCATCGGCATTCTTGCGTTCGCCGGCATCGGCTTCTCCCAGGACAGCACCGGCGAGTTCTCCAACTCGCTGTTCTACGTCATTCTCATCTCCCTGACCCTGTCGTGGATCACCGCCATCAGCACCACGCCGGTGCTCTGCGGGCTGCTCTTGAAGCGGCGTCAGAGCGATGACGGAGACGGTGGCGATGCCTACAGCGCCGCGCCCTTTCGGGTCTATCGGGGCCTCCTGGCCACGTCGCTGCGGTTCCGCTGGATCACCGTCGGCGTCGTCCTGGCCCTCTTCATCAGCGCGCTCTGGGGCTTTGGCTACGTGAAGCAGGCCTTCTTCCCGAACGCCAACACGCCGCTCTTCTTCGTCGACATCTGGGAGCCCGAGGGCACGGACATCCGCAAGACCCGCGAGGACACGCTCAGGGTTTCGGAGTTCCTGCGTGGTCTGGATGGCGTCGAGCAGACCACCTCCGTCATCGGCGGCCCGCACCAGCGCTTCGTCTTGACCTACGATTCCAAGGACCAGGCCGCGGCCTATGCGCAGATCATCGTGCAGACCGACACCCGCGAGCGCATCGCGGAGGTGTGGGACCAGGTCGACGACTACATGCGTGAAGAGCTGTACTGGACCGATCCAATCATCAAGGGACTCATGATCGGCCCGGGTCGGGACAGCAAGATCGAGGCCCGCTTCCACGGCCCGGATGCGGCCGTGCTGCGCGAGCTGGCCGAACAGGCCAAGACCATCATGCGCGCCGACGCCGACGCCAAGGAGATCCGCGACGACTGGCGCGAGCCGGTGCAGGTGGTGCGACCGGTGTTCAATGAACAGGTGGGGCGCCAGCTCGGCGTCAGCCGCGACGAGCTGTCGCAGGCGATGCAGTACGCCTTCGACGGCGTGCAGGTCGGCCTCTATCGTGACGGCGAGCGCCTGCTGCCCATCCTGGTGCGTGCCCCGGCGATGGAGCGCGCGGATGTGGACAGCATCCAAGATGTCCAGGTCTGGAGCCCGGTGCTGCAACGCTCCGTGCCCGTTGCCCAAGTCGTGAAGGGCTTCGAGACCGTTTGGGAGAACCAGGTCATCGGCGGACGCGACCGCCAGCAAACCATCATCGCCAGCTGCAACCCGCGCGGTCCGCTCGCCTCGGCGCTGTTCGAGCGCCTGCGCCCGCAGATCGAGGCGATGGATCTACCGCCGGGCTACAGCCTGTCCTGGGGCGGAGAATACGAGGACCAGACCAAGGCCCAGAGCGCCCTGTTCGGCGTGCTTCCGCCGAGCTTCCTAGCCATGATACTGGTGAGCATCCTGTTGTTCGGCAAGATCCGCCAGCCGCTGATCATTTGGCTGACGGTCCCGCTCGCCATCATCGGGATCACCGCCGGGTTGCTCGGGGCGGACGCCGCGTTCGACTTCATGTCCCTGCTGGGCGCCTTGGCATTGGTGGGGCTACTGATCAAGAACGCCATCGTGCTGATCGAAGAAATCGACCAACAGATCGCCACCGGCAAGGACCGCCATAGCGCCATCCTCGACTCCGGCGTCAGCCGTATGCGCCCGGTGGTGCTGGCGGCCACAACGACCATCCTTGGCCTGATCCCGCTGCTGCCGGACGTCTTCTTCGTCAACATGGCCATCACCATGATGGCCGGTCTCGGCTTCGCGACGGTGCTGACGCTGGTGATCGTGCCGACGCTCTACGCCATTCTGTTCGGCATCAAGGAAGACGCCAGGGCCTCGCGGCTCGAGGTCCAGACCGGCTCGGCGTGATGGACCAGCGCATGTTGGATCGAACAGTCCCTGATCGTCGTCACCGGAGGAACAGTGTAGTGGAAGCGAAAGGCATAACCCCGATACTCAATGTATCCGACATGCAACAGAGCTTTGAATGGTTCGAAAAGCTGGGATGGGAGAAAGGCTGGGACTGGGGTAGTCCACCCTGTTTCGGAGGCGTCCGTTCTGGCAATTGCGAACTATTTCTTTGTCTCAACGGTCAAGGTGGTCGCGGAAAAGGAAACAACACCGGGACATTCGGCCAGGAAAATGGAGAAACCGCCGACCAAGGTGTTTGGATGTCCGTTTGGGTTGATGATGTCGATTCGGTTCATCAACACTGCGTATCTCAAGGAATCGAGGTCTTGCACGAACCGGAAGATATGCCCTGGAATGTCAGGGAGCTCCATGTTCGTCATCCGGACGGGCATGTATTTCGGATAAGTTCTGGGCTTGTGGAAGAAGAGTGACAAGCTCGCTTCTGCTCAAGAAGCCACCTGACAAGGCACATCCAGACGACCCCGGACAAGCGCCGCTTCGCTTTGCTTTTCGGATCCTCTGATTTGCGGCGATGCAACCGGCGCGCTTATCGCGAGGATTGGCCGGGCCGCTTGGATCCGGCGGTCCCTCGGGGTCTGCCACCTGCCTATTGGACCCAGCGGACCTCGCGGATTCAGGGCACCTCGAAACATTCGAGGTGCCCGTACGGGGCAGGATGCCCCGCTATTCTTCAAGCGCCCAAGCGCTTGAAGAATGGAGCGAAGCGGAAACCGCGTTTTCGCTTCGCGTCTTGGAAAATTGCCAGGACGGCAGTTTTTCGAAGTCCCCTTCAGACACCGCGGGTCTGCAGGTCAGACCGCGCGGGCATCGGCCATGCGCTGCCCGCCGAAGGGGCGATCAGTTGCCGCCGGAGGCATCATCCCCTGGATACGGGAACTCGCGTCCCAAGGTGTCGCTGGCGTCCTGGTAGATCGGGCGCAGCGCGTCGTCGACGTCCCATTTTCCCTGCTCGATGAACTCCGTGTAGCCAATCGCTTCGACCGGAAGCCCTTTCGTCTCGGCGAACATGGCCCGATCGTCCTTGCCCGGCGGGACCGCAGGCCTGGCGAGCGGCGGCGACCAGGTGTGCTCTTCAGTCACGGCCATGCGCACCCGGATGTCGTCCTTGGTAACGTTCCAGACCATGAAATCCTCGGCGAGACTCAAGGGGCCGTCGTAGGTCTTGCGGATGCCGTCGTGGACCTTGGCAGTGGTGTCGAAGTCCTTGAAGAAGTGGTAGGCGACCGCCATGCGCGGCTTGACCTCGCTCATGACCTTCGCGCGTGTCGGTATCGCGCGACCGGCGGCGCTTGCCGATGCACCCGAACCGGAGCGGGCGCAGGCGCTGCTCGGCGTCCTGCTCAAGAACGTCTATCGCGCCTTCGACTTCCGCGAGGAGACCGACGTCTACGACAAGCTGAGCCAAACCGTCGGCGGCGACCTGCTGGCGGAGCTGTATCTGCAGAACCGGCGGTCCTTCGCGATCCAGCAGGCGGGCGGAGCCCAGGCCAAGATCAAGTCGGTGGAGGTGCGCAGCGCTGCGGCTGAGCGCCTGCCGGGCCGACCCCTGTCCTTCGCGATCCGGGCGGACTGGGAGGCCCAGGGCAGCGTCGGGCACTGGGGACCCGTCGCAACCGATACGATGCGGTGGTCACCGTCAGCGACATCGACGGTGCCTGGAAGATCACCGATCTTAGGGTGCTCGAGGAGCGGCGCATCGATCCGGTGCCGCCGGGCCTCTCGGGCGGGAGAACACCCACACAGACGCCGGGGCAGCGGGTTCACGGATCGCGAGCGCCGCGACTTCCGCATCCGCAACATTGGCCTGGTGTTCCAGGACTTCGCGCTGATCGACTACCTGGACGTGCTGGACAACATCCTGCACCCCTACCGCATTACCGGCGCGTTGCGGCTGACGCGCCAGGTGCGCGAGCGCGCCGCGGACCTGGCCGCCGCCATGGGTGTCGGCGACAAGCTGCATCGCAGCGTCGCGCGCCTGTCCCAGGGCGAGCAGCAGCGGGTCGCCATCTGCAGGGCTCTACTGCCGTCGCCGGCGCTGGTTCTGGCAGACGAGGCCACCGGCAACCTGGACCCGCGCAATAAGGGCCGGATCTTGGATCTGCTGTTCGCAAGCGTCGTGGAGCACGGTGCGACGCTGCTCGCGGTCACCCACGACCACGATCTGCTGCCGCGCTTCGACCGGGTCGTGGACTTCGCCCAGTTCCGCTCCGACCAGACGCGCCAGCCCCGTCACTAGGGCTGAGGCCACCATGTTGGACAGCCTCTACATCGCCTGGCGCTATGTGGCCTTCAACCGGCTGCGCACCGCGACCCTGATCGCCTGCGTGACGCTGCTGGCCGTGCTGCCTCTGGCCTTACAGGTGCTGCTCGCCGAGAGCGACCGCCAGCTGCGCGCCCGCGCCGGGTCGACACCGCTGCTGCTGGGTGCGAAGGGCAGCGCGCTGGATCTCGCCTTGAACGCGCTCTACTTCAACGACGCAGCGCCGGAGCCCATCTCCGCGGCCGCTGCGGATGCGGTGGATACCTCCGGCCTGGCACTGGCGATCCCGCTCCACGTGCGCTTCAAGGCCAGCGGCTTCCCCATCGTCGGCACGACGACCGACTATTTCGATGTTCCGCATCGGCGGCAGCCGGCTCACCATCGCCAGGCTGCTGGCCGCCGAGATCGGGATCATACTCGCCGCCGCCGCCCTGCTCTGCGGGCTCCTGCTGCTCGGCATCGGCCACTACAGCGGCGCGCTGGTGCGCATGTTCCTCCTCGGCTGAACCTGTTCGTCCCAACCCATGGAGATCCAACTCATGCTCCGTTCTCCACGCAAGACGCTCATGGCCCTCGGCCTGATTGGTGCCTGGCTGGCCGCCGGACCTGCTGTCGCCGCCGACCGCCCGCTGGTCGTCGCCACGAACTATCCCCTCCTCTACTTCGCCGAGCGCATCGGCGGCGACAAGATCGAGGTGGTGCTGCCGGTGCCAGCGGACATCGACCCGGCGTTCTGGCAGCCCGACGCCACCGCCATCGCCGGGCTTCAGCAGGTCGGTCTCATTCTGCTGAACGGCGCCGGCTACGAGCAATGGCTTGGCCGCGTCTCTCTCCCGCGGCGTAGGCTGGTGGATACCTCTGCCGACTTCAGCGACCAATACATCCAAACCGAAGCGGGAGCCACCCACAGCCACGGCCTGGAGGGGGAACACTCCCACGCCGGAACGGCCTTCGCCACCTGGCTGGACCCGACCCAGGCAGTCGAGCAGGCGCGCGCCGTGCGCGATGCCCTGGCCCGTCTAGTGCCGGACGACGCCGAAGCGTTCGCGCGCAATTACTCCGCCCTCGAACAGGATCTCCTGCGCCTGGACGAACAGCTCCGCGACATCGTCGCCGCCGGTGCCGACAAGCCCTTGTTGGCCTCGCACCCGGTCTATCAGTACCTGGCGCGCCGCTACGAATTGAATCTCGAGAGCGTGCTCTGGGAGCCGGAGACCGTCGCGGCGGAGTCCGAATGGGCTGCACTGGCGGGCCGACTGAAGGCACACCCGGCCCGCTGGATGCTTTGGGAAGGGGAGCCGAGCGCGGAGAATCGCCGACGCCTTAAGGCCCTGGATATCGAGAGTGCCGTCTACGACCCCTGTGCCAATCGTCCGGCGCAAGGCGACTTGCTCGATGCGATGGCCGGAAACGTCGAGGGACTGCGGCAGATCTTCGACCATTGACCGGCGATGAGGATCGATCCGAACGGGGAGACGGCGTCTGCCCGACTGCTAGGCAAGGCGCTGACGTGCGTCTGGTTCTGCGGCAAACCCGAGCGCACCCATCGGGCAATGGGCCCAATGGTCGCCACGGCACGCCCCGCGGGACGCACCCTGGCAACCGTCCAACCACTCCTAGGTTCAGGAACGGGGACCTCCAGCGGAGCTCGGCCCCATGTTGACAGGCAGGGTTTGCTGTAGCCTACTTAACCTGAGCAATGAGTCCGTCCGAGCACCGGTTTGCCCCACCGCACGAGGAGGATATGCATTACCAAGATCGCCGCTGCTAACAGCAGCTTGCTGATTCTCATCCTACTCGCTTGCAGTCCATCGCCGTCTCTGGCGTCGGACACGGTCACATTGCAGCTGAAATGGTCACACTCCTTTCAGTTTGCCGGTTATTACGCGGCCGAGGCTCTCGGCTATTATCGAGACGCGGGCCTCGACGTGACGGTCGTCGAGGGAACACCGGGCATCGACGTGGTCGAATCCGTCTTCGCCGGCAATGCGGACTTCGGCATAGGCAATAGTGGGCTTCTGCTGGAACGCTATCGCGGAAGGCCAGTCGTCGCTCTCGCCACCATCTTTCAGCATTCACCGTTGGTGCTAATCGCTCGCGCCGACGACCCTTTGCAGTCCATCCATGATCTGGCGGGCAAGTCGGTCATGATCGAGCCGCATTCCGAGGAACTGCTCGCCTACTTCCGGCAGGAAGGACTCGATAGGAGTCGGCTCCGTCTCGTCGAGCACGGATTCAGCGAGCGGGCCCTGATCGACGGAACCGTCGACGCGATGTCGGCGTATGCCTCACACGAACCGTACTTTCTCGACCAAGTCGCCGAGCCATACCAGCTCTATAGCCCGCGGTCTGTCGGGATCGATTTCTACGGTGACACCCTTTTCACCTCCGGCCGCCTACTCGATTCTCAACCCGCAATGGTTCAGGCTTTCGTGGATGCAAGCCTGCACGGCTGGCGGTATGCCCTGGCACACCCGCAGGAGATCATCACCATCATCCAACAGCGCTATGACATGACGCTGGACCCCGACTTTCTCCGCTTTCAGGTCGAGCGGATGAAAGGGCTGATTCAGGCTGACTTGGTGGAGATCGGCTACATGAATCCGGGGCGCTGGCGTCATATCGCGGACGTCTATTCCGACCTCGGGATGATGGATCGCGATTTCCCGTTGAACGGGTTCCTCTATAGGGGGCGCGATGATCCCGATCTGCGCTGGCTTTACCTTTCCCTGTTCGGTGCCGTCGGGCTTGCAGGTGTCCTCTTCACGCTTACGATGCTGTTTGCGCGAGTAAGCCAACGTGCCCGTTCCAACCTTGTCGCTGCCCGGCGTGCCGAAGCAGCGCGGGCGGAAAGCGAAGGCCGCCTGAAGACTCTGATGGAAATGGCGTCGGCCGGCATTTGCATGCTGCAGGGTCGGCGACTGGTGTTCGTCAACGTCGCGATGACGCAGCTGACAGGTTATCAACGAGACGAGCTGCTCGCGATGAGTGCGCTGGAGTTCGTGGATCCGGACTATCGCGAATCCATAGCCCGAAGAGCGGAATCCCGTCAACAAGGCTGCAGCGAGCCTTCGCAGTACGAGATCAAGGTTCAGACCAAGGACGGAGAGGCGCGCTGGATCGACGTGACCGCGGCACTCACGACCTACCAGGGGTGCAAGGTTAGTATCGCCACGCTCTATGACGTCACTGACCGAAAGCGAGCCGAGGAGTCGCTGCGCGAGAGTGAGCAGCAGTTCCGCTTCATCACCGAGAATATGCACGACGTCATCTGGGTCATGGATGCGTTCAGTGGACGGCTCAATTACGTGAGTCCGTCCATTCGCTTGCTGCTCGGTTTCGAGCCCAAGCACTATACCCAGACATCATTCGAGCAATGGCTTGCGCCCGAGTCCAGGACACGCATTCAGGCGTTGCATCCCCAGCGGTTGCGAGCCTTTCTGAACGGCGAGGCCAATGCCGATACCGTCTATCGCGACGAGATCGAGCACATGCGCATCGACGGAAGCACCGTATGGTGCGAAGTGGTCGCGTCGTTCCGCGAGAATCCGCTCAGTGAACGCGCGGAACTCTATGGGGTAACCCGGGACATCTCCAAGCGCAGAGCATTCGAGGAAGACTTGCGACGCGCGAACGCCAAGCTCAAAACGATGGCGACGACTGATGCACTGACCGGATTACCCAATCGTCGTCTGCTCTACGAGGTTGCCGAACATGCACTGGTGAGTGCCCGGCGCAAACGAACGTGGGTTGGCATCATGTCGCTCGACCTAGACCGGTTCAAGAAGATCAACGATTCCCATGGTCACGTGGTCGGCGACCAAGTACTGATAGAAACCGCGCGAAGGCTGTCGTGCGCGTTGCGTGAGGCCGATATGGTGTCCCGTTTCGGTGGCGATGAGTTCGTCATCCTGCTGCCGGACATCAGCCACGAAGAGGATCTGTCGCTCGTGGGTCGCAAGATCGATCGACTGTTCGCAGAACCGTTCGCCATTGATGACTTGCAATTGGAAGTCTCGGTCAGCATCGGCGGGGCGATTTATCCACGCGACGGTAACGACACGGACCAGCTGATTAAATCATCGGACCGCGCACTCTACATCTCCAAGAAACGCAAGGGAAAAGGTAGTACCGGACTCTGATGATGCGCTGCTGGGTCCGTCGCCTGGCTGCACCAGCAAGCGACTGCGTCGACCTGGCCGAGGCTCTAGCAATGAGCGGAGAGCGGTGTTGCTTATCCAGGCCAACCGCAGCACGCACGACAACGGTCCTGACTGACCCGACTGCGCTAGGCGGCTCGACCCTGGTAAGGTTAAGCTTGTGGATATAGTTCCGCAACAGCACTGATGTAATCATGACACAGGCAATACTCGCTATCGAGCTCGACAAGCTATGACCATGGATCCCGAGAGAGACTGCGAGGTCGACGAGGCGGAGCTCGCGCTGAACGAAAAGCACTTCCGCGGCTATTTCGACCTCGGATTGATCGGTATGGCGCTCACATCGTTGGACAAGGACTGGGTCCAAGTCAACGACCGCCTCTGCGAGATCCTCGGCTACGCACGGGAGGTGCTCGCCACCAAGACCTGGGCAGACATCACCCATCCGGACGATCTAGATGCGGACGTCGCCGAGTTCGATCGTGTGCTCGCTGGCGAGATCGAGGGCTACAGCATGGAGAAGCGTTTTCTCCATGGTACGGACGGGCACGTCGTACATGCCCGCATCTCGGCCCGTTGCGTGCGCAGGGACGATGGCGACATCGACCATTTTGTCGCGCTCGTGGATGACATCTCCGACATCAAAGAGGCTCAGCTCAAGCTCGAGGAGCGCGTCCGGCTTCGGACGTCGGAACTTCAGACCGCACATTTCTCGCTGGAGCAGAGCCGCGACCGCTTGATTCGACTCGTAGACAGTCTCGGCGCCGGCGTGGTCGTGCATGGGCCTGACACCGCGATCACGTTGACCAATCCCAAGGCGGCCGAGCTCCTCGGGTTGGACCGTCAGGCCTTAATGGGAAGAACCGCAGCAGACCCGACCTGGCAGTTTGTCGACGGCGACGATCGTTCTCTGCCTCCGTCGGAGTTCCCGGTCAACCGTATTATTCGCACTGGAAAGGCCATCAAGGATCTGATCGTTGGCATCAAGCGCCCAGACAGGGACCGAACCGTTTGGGTTCTGGTCAATGGATTTCCTCTCACCAATTCTGAGGGTGAACTGATTGAGGAGATCATTTCCTTCGTCGATATCTCGGATATCCGAGAGGCGGAGTCCAACTTGCGTCAGGCAGCCGCGGTTTTTGAGAACACGATCGAGGGCGTCATAATAACGGACGCGAATGCAACAATACTCGACGTCAACCCGGCGTTTTCGCAGATTACCGGCTATAATCGAGAAGAGGTCATCGGCCAGAATCCCAGCATTCTCAAGTCCGGTCGTCACGGCCAGGACTTTTACGAAGCCATGTGGCAATCCCTAGACTCTAACGGCTACTGGCGAGGGGAGATCTGGAACAAGCAAAAAGGGGGTTCGGTCTACCCCGAGCTTCTCACGATCAGCGCAGTACCAGGCGCCAATGGGCTGACCCGAGCCTATATCGGTGTTTTCAACGACATCTCCGTGATCAAGAAATCGGAGGAGCAACTCCATTACATTGCGCATCACGATGCCTTGACGGGTTTGCCCAATCGATTGCTCTTCTTGTCGATCCTGGAGCAACGGCTGGCGCAGGCGAAACGTCAAGGCACTTCGATAGCCGTCGTTTTCATCGATCTCGACCATTTCAAGAGTGTCAACGACAGTCTCGGGCATACGGTTGGCGATGAACTGTTGAAGGCATTCGCTGCGCGGCTCAAGGCGCTTCTGCGCGAAGTAGACACGGTCGCTCGTCAAAGCGGCGATGAGTTTGTTGTTCTGTTGGACCACATGAGAGGCCAAGACGAAGCGATTGTAGCGATCGAACGCCTGAGAACCGTCTTCGACGAACCATTCGCTGCCTCGGAGAACAGACTTCGTGTCACCGGGAGCCTGGGAATCAGCCTCTACCCGCAGGATGGCACCAAGGCTCAGGAATTGATGCGCAACGCAGACGCGGCGATGTATCGGGTAAAAGATGAAGGCCGGAATAGCTACCAGTTCTTCACAGAGGAGATCAATCGATCTGCCTTTAGCCGTGCCTTGATCACGAATGCACTCGGCGACGCCATCGAGCGGGCAGAGCTGGAGATCTATTACCAGCCACAGGTCCATTTGGAGTCACGGCAGGTCGCCGGCGTCGAGGCGTTGCTCCGCTGGACGCACCCCAGTCTAGGCAGCGTCTCCCCCGCTGAATTTATTCCAATTGCTGAGCAAACCGGGGCCATCCGCCAGATCGGCCGTCACGTGCTTGAAAAGGCCTGCGCTCAAGCGAAGCACTGGCTTGACAGTGGCATCGAGTTCGGGCACTTGTCACTCAACGTCTCCGGACGGCAGATGGCGGGGAGCGACTTGTTGACGGAAGTCAAGACTGCCTTGGCGGAAACGGGGTTTCCACCGTCGAGGCTTGTCATCGAAATTACCGAAAGCGTCTTGACGACACCCTCCGATGAAGCTGTCGGTCTCCTTCGCAAGATCCGGGCTCTCGGCATCGAGGTGGCGATTGACGATTTCGGAACCGGCTACTCTTCCCTGAGCTATCTGTCCAAGCTACCGGTCGATGTGTTGAAGATCGATAGGGAATTCGTCAGAGACATCACATCCGACACCCGTGACGCCGCCATCGTTCAAGCGGTGATTGGATTGGGAGCAGCCTTGGGACTGCAGGTCGTCGCAGAAGGCGTCGAAACCGAGTCCCAAGCAAGCTTCTTGTTGCATCAGGGATGCAGCATGGCGCAAGGATACTTGTACGGAAGGCCTGTTCCTCAAGAGGACCTCCGTCTGGTTTGCGCGCCCAACACGAAGCCCGTGTAACATCCCGAGGCTTTCGCTGCTACGCTATGCCAATTGCAAGCAGACACAGCTTGGGAGCCGTGGAACCCATCCATCGGACCGGTCGCACCAGTGATCCTTCTTGCGGCACTTCGTTTGCAAACCCCTGCGGCCAGCTGACCGCCACTAGGCGCCAGATCCTGCGACGCGCCATCCTGGCGGCTCAGGCCATCGTGCGGGCTTAGGCATACGTGCAATAATCCCTGGCTAGTACAGGGCAATGCTAGAAAAAGCGCGTGCGCCTGTCTGGGCTCGGAAGACAATGGTAATCAATCGGTAGGTCACAATGGATATCCCTTGGCTATATGAGATTCCCTTGTGGGCCAACGCGTTGGTGTTTCTCATCGCGCTGTTCGCCGCGGTTGAACTCGGATTTCGCTTCGGACTTCGGCAGCGTCGCGCAAGGAGCTCTGCGGAGAAGTCGACGCGTGGCGATGTGACGCTCGGCTCAATGCTCGCGCTGCTGGGTTTGATGTTGGCCTTCACGTACGCCTTCACATTGAGCCGCGCGGATGCGCGCAAGCAGTCAGTGATTGACGAGGTCAATGCCATAGGCACGGCCTTCTTGAAGGCGGATCTGTTGCCCGAGCCGGGGAGAAGCGACGTGCGTGAACGGCTGCTTGACTACGCCAAGACACGCGTGATTACCCATGACATGGTCAAGGAGCAGAGCTCGCGAGACGCGCTTATTGCGCGCACCATGACAGCTCAATCGAAACTCTGGCCTGCAACCAAGAGTGCAATTCAGGGTGGCCCCCTCGGTCCCTATGAGTCATCTATGGTGCAAGCCGTCAATGACGTGTTGGATGCTCATACGCGGCGCTTGACTGCGGCGCTGGACCATATGCCGGAGGTCGTCTCTGTCCTGCTACTGCTCATTGCCGCATTGTCTCTCGCGGTGGCCGCAAACAATGCCGGTTTGTCCGGTCATATGAACCGCTGGCGCATGGCTTCCTTCACCTTGATCCTGAGTGGTCTGATGCTCGTCATCATGGACTTCGACCGCCCCCAAATCGGCTTCATCATGCTGGACGAGAGCCCCCTGAGCGCGCTGATCGAAGACATGGAAGACACGCTGAGACACTGATTGTCCGACGCGCGGCCTTATCCGAACCCTAGAACCTCGCTGCCACTGTCCGGGACGCTTCGACGTCGGGGCGGACGACTGTCCGGCCCCATGGTCGATCAGTCGTTGCCGGTGAGATCCTGTTGGCGCTCGAGCATCGCGCCGGTCCGCTCGGGCTTGCAGCCGAGGTCGAGCATCCAGCCCGATCCCGGCGTCTGTCGTCGCGCCTCTGGTTCCACTAGCTGGGTTGGAGCATCAGGGTCATCCCTGTCGACTTCGGGTTCCCGATCACCACGGCGCGTTCCTTCACCAGGATCGATCCCTCTCCCTCGCGGTTCTCGACGCGATGACCCTGCACCAGCTCCAGGGCTCCCCCCGCGATCGCCTGCCCCACCTTGAGCGTTTGGTCGGTATTGGGCCCGGTGTAGTGGACCGTTCCGGTCTGCGGGTTGCGGACCTGCAGCCAATCGTAGCCGTTCTTGTCGTAGGTCACGGTCACCGCATTACCCTGTCCGCGGTCGATCGCATCGATGGACATGCCGTAACGATGGCTCTCGATCGAACGCTCGTCCATCAGCGCCGGCAGCCCCCAATCGTTCATCTGCACGTCGACGGTGTAGGCCTTTTCGTTCGCTCCAAAGGTCTGCTTTAGCCGCGATTCCTCCTCGCGGGCCTCACGCCAGGGCTTGGCCGCCCCGAAGCTGCAGGCGTACTTCCGATTGTAGGTGGTATGGGTCTTTGAATGTCGCGCGTTACCTGCGATGTAGAGTTCGTCGTGCCGAACCCAGAGCTCGCACTCGAAGAAGCTGTCGCGGTGGTCGATGCGAACCGACTGCGGATCTCTGAAGTTGCGCTTGACGCCGTTCTGATCCATGTAGTCGGCCACGGACAGGGCGCCAGGCACATCGACGTCGACGGCAATGCTCCCGAACAGGTTCCAAATCTCCCCACGATTCTGGACTGTCTTCCGCTTCGCCTCGCCTTCCAGCTCCGGGCGCGCAGCGTCGATCAGTGCCCAGCCGGTCCCGGCCCGATGGATGAACCCAGAGGGTCCGCCGGATAGTTGGGGGTATGGCGCTCCGACGCTCGCGAGAATCGCGTCCAAGGCGCTGTTCGCCACATCCTCCACGTCGTCATAGATCTGGTTGTCCGGACGTGCCTCGCGGAGCCACGCCTGGTTCAGGACGGCAGCCCCGAAGGCGGCGCGCACCCCATCCACATAGTCGTCCACCAGCTCGCGGACTTCGATGCCGCTGCTGACGGGATACTTCAGCTGGTAGTAGTCCAGCATCAAGGCGACCGCACCTCCCCTACCCTCCGCAAAGGTCTGCAGCAGGTCTGCCGCCTCAGAATTGGCGTAGGCGAGATTGCCGAGCTCGCCGTCGGTCAGGCTGATCCCGTGCTCCTCCATGCCCGCAATCGTTCTGGAGACCGTCCGGATCTTCGACATGGCGGTTAGCACGTTGGTATTCGTGGTGTGGAACAGCCCCTCCGCATGGTTGGCATCGATCTGCTGGGCGAGCCCCTCCAGGTCGCTACGCATCTGATCAAGCGATTGCTGGAAATTGCTGAGCTGTTGCCCGAGATCCGGCCCGCGGTTGCCCAGGCCGAGGGCATTGACGAGGCCATCAAGTCCCATCCCGATCCCATACTTCAGGACGGACTGACCGACGAGGCCCGCGAGCCAGGAACCCCAGGAGTCATTCACAGATGCCTGGATCAGGTCATCGACAGTCGCATAGGGCGCGAGGATGGCGTCGATCTCGGCAAAGCGATGTTCCGCCTCCTCGAAGGACAGTACGTCTGCCCGCACTTCTGCCGACGCCATCGGATCGGCGGCACTGTCGGCGGCCGCATCCCAGACGTCGATCAGCGAGGGCTCGGACTCGGTACAGCCCTCGGCGTTGCAGAGTTCGACGGCGATCTCGTGCAAGCCGGCCCGGTCGATGCTCAGGGTTGCGCCTCCGGATTGCCCATCGACCTCGAACGCCGCATCGCCTGTCTCGACCGCGCGGGTCAGCACCAGCTCGTCGTTGAGCAAGTAACGGGCGGTGAGCGCCGGATCGCCGTAGAAGCGTTGCCAGGACACCGCGATGTTCGCGCTGGGGTTGGACTCGTCAAGCACATACTCAGGCTCGCTCCGGTCGAGGACCGGCTCACCGGGCGCGGCGAGGCTGGTGCCTGACCAGAGCAGCGCTAGAGAGGCGGCCAACGGAGCGGGACGGAAGCGGGGGTGCGCCATACGCGGCGCCGCGGGATTGGTAACGGTCGCCTGAGTCATCTGGGGACCTCCACCGGGTCTCGGTCGCTTGAGGTCGATGCACGGGTTGGCGTTCTTGGGTTTGCCAAACGGTGCCAGGGGAGAGTCAAGTGAACCGCCCCGAGTATGTCGGAGGCTGCTTCGTTTGAGTCAGGCCGCCATGGCGGCCGGCTCGGTTTGCCGATAGTAATCGGCTTCCGCCTCTGCCGGGGGCACGTTGCCGATCGGCGCCAGCAGTCGTCGATGGTTGAACCAGTCGACCCAGGTCAGGGTGGCCAGTTCGACCGCCGCGAGGCTCTTCCAGGACTGGCGGTGGATCACCTCAGCCTTGTAGAGGCCGTTGATGGTCTCGGCTAGGGCGTTGTCGTAGGAGTCCCCGACGCTGCCCACCGAGGGCTGGACACCCGCCTCGCTCAGCCGCTCTGTGTAGCGGATCGAGAGGTACTGGCTACCGCGGTCGCTGTGGTGGATCAAGCCATCGGCGTGCACGGGCCGACGCGCGTAGAGGGCCTGTTCCAGGGCATCGAGCACAAACGCGGCATGTGCCGTGCGCGAGACCTTCCAACCGACGATGCGCCGTGCGTAGGCGTCGATAATGAAGGCGACGTAGACAAAGCCTTGCCAGGTAGAGACATAGGTGAAGTCGGAGACCCAGAGCCGGTTCGGGCGCTCAACCTGGAACTGGCGTTTGACGTGATCGAGCGGGCAGTCGGCGTCCTTGGCAGCGATGGTCGTTTTCACGCCGCGGCCTCGGACGACGCCGCGCAAGCCCATCCGGTGCATCAGCCGCTCGACGGTGCAGCGCGCAGCCTGCTCGCCGTCGCGATGCAGCGCCCGCCAGAGTTTGCGCACGCCATAGACCTGGAAGTTGTCGTCCCAGACGCGGCGGATCTGCCCACACAGGGCCTCATCGCGCTTGGCACGCGCCGAGCGCCGCTCGGGATCGGCCACCCGCACGGCATGGCGGTAATACGTCGACGGGGCGATCGGCAGGACCTTGCAGATCGGCTCGACCCCGTGGGCGTCGCGGTGCATGTCGATGAAGCGCTTCATGACTTCGAGCGGCGGTCGAGCTCCGCCTGGGCAAAATACGCCGACGCCTTGCGCAGGATCTCATTGGCCTGGCGCAGTTCACGGTTCTCGCGCTCCAGCGCCTTGATGCGCTCACGCTCGTCCGTCGTGACCCCGGCCCGTTCCCCTTGGTCGACCTCCACGCGCCGTACCCACTTGCGCAGCGTCTCCGCCGTGCAGCCGATCTTGCCCGCAATCGAGCAGATCGCCGCCCACTGCGATTCATGCTCACCCGCATGCTCGCGCACCAGACGCACCGCCCGGTCCCGGACTTCCTGGGAATATCTCGTCGATGTCTTCATCGCTCCATCCTCTCAAGAAATGGAGCCTCCGAGAAAGCCGGGGCGGTTCATAGCGCCGTAAGAAGCGAAAATGAGAGAAGCCCCGCAACGGGGCTTCTTGTTTGCGTCTGTACCGCAGTGTACAACTGCAATAGACACGCGAGAGAAAAAGAATAGTATGTATATCAGGTAGTTATCCGTCCTTTACCAAACGGTGCCTGATATGAGCATCTACAAACAGTACGATCTTCCGCTGGAGTTTGCGGACGACAGCGAAGACGAAGACGATTTGTCAGTCGGCCCGCCATCGTCAGCACTCCACGCAGACCAGGTACGCGAACAGGGCATTATCGACGAGGCGTTCGAGATTCTCGCCACGCGCCATCGCCGCGGCGAAGCCCTCACCACGCCGGAATGCACCAAGCGTTTCCTCCAGCTCAAGCTTGCGGAGCAGCACAACGAGGTCTTCGGGTGCATCTTTCTCGACAACCGACACCGGGTGATCACCGTCGAAGACATCTTCTTCGGCACCATAGATGGCGCGTCGGTACATCCGCGGGTCATCGTCGAGAAGGCACTCGGCCACCACGCCGCCGCGGTGATCGCGTATCACAATCACCCAAGCGGAGTCGCAGAGCCATCGCAGTCTGATATTCGTATCACGGGACGCATCAAAGAAGCCGTGGCGTTGGTCGACGTGCGCCTGCTTGACCACATCGTGGTGAGCATCGAGGCAACGACATCACTCGCTGAGCGCGGGCTGTTGTAGGGGGGAGCGATGGGACACGATGCAGATGCCACCCGCCACCTCCTCCTCCGCCGCAACCAACCGCTCACCTTCACGCTGCAGAAGATCGACGTCGAGCATGAGGTACTCGACGAGCTGCGCCTCGCGCCGGAGACGCTCCGAGCGTTTGGCGTCGGCTACTTTGCAGGGAAGGGGATCATGCACGACAAGATCGTCGTCCCCTTCCACAATGCAGACGGTCTTCTGGTTGCCTACGCCGGGTACTCCCCGAACGACCGCTCGTTCACGTACCCTTCTTGTAAGCACTTCGACCTGCGCCTGGAGCTCTTCAACGGCTTTCGTGCTGAGCACGCCGGCTGGTACATGGACGACGTCGTGGTCGTGTCCGACATCTGGAACGTCCTGCGGCTCTATGAGCGTGGCGTCCGCCGCGTCCTCGCACTACCGACCGAGACCATGTACGAGCCGCAGCTCGCGCTCCTTACACGTCTCGTAGGCTCCGGCGGCCGCGTGCACTATGTGCCCTGGACGCGCGAGTACGGTGCGAACCTCGAGCGGCTCTCCAGGCGCTTCCATGTCCGACTCCACAGATACCACGACGGCTCAGAGGATGAGTTCCTCGATACTGTAGCCTTACAGGTCGCCGACTGGTGATCCGTACGCACGGCGTGCCTCGCAGAGGGCTCGTCGTGCATTTTCGTCCCCGAATCTTCGACCGTTCGCGTCCCCGCACATCTCGACACGTCCGGTATACTCACAACGAGCGCCACGCAGAGATACCAGCCTGTGCACGTCGTCCCCAACAGCGACCCCGAACCGGCGAGCGAATTATCCAGCACTTCATCAATGTCGATGCAGGCCCATAAGACGGCCGACCGTAGCGGCGAGTGATGTTGTGCCGGGACGTTCGACTGGCGTAGTTTGCCTACCGACGCCAACCTTGGATTCCTTCGGGTCACCTTGGAGCGCGAGCGCTAACTGATGTATTGCGGACGTCCGGCAGCGACGTCTAGTCGGCAGCATACGGCCACGAGCCGGCATTGACGCCGCCGGCTCAGAGCGGCAGGATTCGGCAACAACCGGAGCCAAAGGAACTGCGCTAAGGCCTCGCGGGACGCAGCAGCCTGCTACGGTATAGGCGACCTTCATCGGTGTCCGACAATCTCGTACTCCTGGATAACCTGAGGTTCGGGAAAGTTATCCGGAAACAGGGTAACCGTTCCTGCTTTGGACTGGCGCCAAGCAACACGAAGATCCAGCAAACATACCCCTAAAAAGGGGAATGCTGCTGATCTTTGCTGATTATGTGGGCTCTGATAGCTTGGTAAGCGGTGTGCACTCGCCGACATGATTAATATAGCTCAGCGGATCAGCGTGATTGAGGCTTTGTTGGAAGAAGCTTCAGAAGCTTCGCTGACCTACGCCGCACTTGAATGTCGTCTGACGATTGAACAGGTTTGCTACGACCGTCTTAAGATGTCGTACGCACACATCTCATACGACGAGCTGGCCAAATGGCAGCCTAAGCACGTTGTGCAGCAGGTCGTTAACGATGCAAATACACTGGCGGCTAGTGGCTTCACATTGTCAATATCCAAGGAGCCCGTGCCGAGTGACGAGCCTCCCTTGACCCGCGAAGAATTCGAAGCACGGGAGTACATCCAGATTGGTGAACAAGCCGCTTTGAATTTGTCAAAGCTGGGCAAATTATGGAATGCCCTTTCTCGGGTAGCGCTGCATTCGAGGTTGCCCGCCGACAAATCTGACGAGGTGCGTTCCTATGGAAACCCGGCGGATATCAAGCGCCAGGTAACAGCGACTTTGGTGGAGTTGGAGAAGCTCAAATCCGGAACTCTTCTGTCCTCTGCGTTGGGGGAAAACTACTTCTTCCCGTGTGCCACCTGTGGAACCGAGATTAGACGAATCAAGAAGCTGCTAAGACACGGTCAAGTGGTTAACTGCGTCAATCCACATTGCAAAGAGTCTTATCAAATCCACAAGGAGGGAGAGGAGATTTTTTACGTTCAGCGCACTGCATCAACGCAATGCGACGGATGTGGCGCCGAAGTTGCTTTTCCCCAGCGCCTTGTCGATGATCTAAAACAAAGTGATCAACTTGATGTGCCGTGCCAAAGTTGCGGGCACATTAACCTCATCAGGCTCATGCCGATGTTGGTGAGGCGGCAAAGGCAGGAGTGCCAAGACAACGTACAATCGTAGCGGGGCGCCACATAACGAATCGCTGGAGGTGAGCCTTGACCCGCCACCTACTTTCGCTATTGCAGAAGCAGGCGCCGCCTCAAACGCACCTGAGCTCAGGCGATACGCGCGCCGCTGATATCTCCTTCGGGTCAGCCGACGATCACGCAGTGGCCTATTAGCGCCCGCTATGTTACCGGAAGCAGACGTTCAGGCGATGACCGCAAATACTCGGGCGGAAGGCCGAGACGGACGCGAGCAGACCCGGCGCGCCCTCGCCTAGGCTACTTCGCGGGGAAGGGCATGATGCTGCACAACAAAGTACTCATCCCCTCCCACGCCTAGGACGGCCTACTGGTTGCCAACAGCCGAGCCATATGTACGGCGTGCGTTTTCGTCTCCAGATCCTCGACCGTCTCCGTTCCCGTACATGCCCGGGAGTCAGGCATAGTGACCAATAGACCCGCCCAGAAGTACCGATATGCACGTTGTCATCCACGGCGAACCCGAATCCCGCGGGTGGATGATCCAGCGCTGCGTCGACGCCGATGCAAACCACTACAAGGACTGGTCGCCATTCGAGGTGCAGCTCATGACGCGCTCAGAGATGCTCGCGGCGCTCAAAGCATGCGAGCAGCGTTGGCCGGACTTTGAGTTCCGCGGTCACAACGTCGCGAACCAACGACCTGGCGCCGACGTCCTCCGCAGCGTCCGCTGACATACGCATCGACACACGTGCCAGTGCGTGTTCTACGAGTGGAGAGGCAGACGTGTGCGCGCAGTCTATAACTCTACCAACTGTAGAATCTCCCTGTTTGAATAATTATTCTTCTGTAAAGTCTCGCCGAGAACGGTGCAACTTCGCAACGCAGGAGGCCATATCCAGGGCCTCCTCGATCGAAACTGAGTATAAGGAAAATTATACTCAGTTCAGAAACACCTAAAATATGGCTCTACCCTGCCATATTTCCCCGCCTCGCTAGCGTACCGGCGTGATGGCGATAGATGCGGTGCCGGTCTAAAAACCGACCTCGCTGATGCACAATCACCAGGTCAAGGCCCGCCAAATCCACATGCATACCATGCCCCGTCAAGTGTCCGCAGGCGTGTGATTGCAGTATGCTCTCTGCATATGGGAGTGTTGTCTCGCCACAAGCAGGAACTCGGAAAGGCACGCAAGCGGTATGACCGCATTGGTGCTGTTCGTTGTCCGTACCTCGGTCAAGCCGTCACGTTCCATTCAGATGGCTTTCATCACCTCCGGTATAACACACACGGCAGTGAGCGAAGCAAGGAAGCACAGATGCACAAGTTTCGACTTATACCTGCTGCGCACACGGTCATCAGTAAGTCGGGGACGGTGCAGGAGTATTGAAAACAGTGGGGCGCAGTAGGACGGAAGAAGAAGTCGGATGGTTCCCGAGAGATGAAGGAGATGCGGTACTGGGGCTTTGTCGCGATACTTGGGGAAGGAGCGGACAAGATACGTGTCCGTGCCATCGTGCGTCAGGTTGGAAACGGCATCCCACACTTTTGGAGCGTTATGTCTGACACCAATCTTAAACGGAAGGCATCATACAAGCTCGCGAGTGACACCATTTTAGATGAGTAACCAAAAAACCGCCTCTCGGCGGTTCCTTTGGTATGCCTGCTTTCAGCTTACAGCAATGTGTTGGCTGAACGGGGCTTTCGCCCACAGGCACAGTCCCACTATACACCAAAGGCAAGCACGCGCAACACCTTGAATCCCCAACGTGCCGGCGTGGTCTTTGTAAGCTTTGCAGAGCCTGAAGTTCTATGGCAAGAACTGCTTAGCTTCATAGGTATTGTTCAGATTGCAAATACCCTATTGGGCCTTGCGGACGGATGGGGCGCGTATCTTGAAAGTATACGGCTGTCTTGGTGTCGGTCAATCTAGTCGCTCGTGCTGTGCATGGTATGATGAGTGCAAACGCACTCAATCATGAAAAAAGATTTTGATCAATGGAATGATCTTAAGAAGTCGCTACAGACTATCACCGAAAAACCGCGTAGCTTCCATGATCGCGAGATCTGGTGGTGCTCGCTGGGTATCAATCTTGGAGTCGAGACTGACGGCAAGAACGATCACTTCCTGCGACCCGTACTCATTTTGCGGCGCTTTAATGAAGACATGGCACTTATTGCCCCACTGAC
The DNA here is from genome assembly GCA_028277725.1 of Thiohalocapsa sp. GTDB lineage: Bacteria > Pseudomonadota > Gammaproteobacteria > Chromatiales > Chromatiaceae > Thiohalocapsa. Next base: position 2,629 of record JANQFX010000030.1, on the reverse strand, counting down.
CCGTGCTTCCAAGGACTCCCGATTTCACCACACCCTTGCAGTGCAAGCACTGCGCGATTCACGTGTCGTTCTCTCTCAACTGCGTACGATAAGCAGCAAGCGCCTGCGCGCCCGCATGGCTCGCGTTCCTGAGAAAGAATTTCGCGACATCCAAAATAAGATCATTGCACTGAATTTTCCTGGCGCAGAATGTAAGAACCCCTCCGGAGAGGGGTTCTAGAGCCTTGCGGCCATTTATGCATACAGTGTATACCTAATAAAGGCACTGTCAAGCGACCGTTCCGGCCCCGCGAGCGTGACGCGGACGATACTGCCGTCGCGTCCACGGGTCTCTGTCCTCAAGTGGCGGCACCTTCCAGTACAGGTACTTCATACTCGCGAGCCGACAAACGACATCCCCCGCGGAAATACCTGCATGTAGGTGAGGCCCTGCGCCTCCTGCTCAGGCGTCAACTTACCAAGCAGCTCCGGAAGTCGCGTCGCGTGCTCGACGAGACGATTGTCGCTATCGAGCGCCGCCCACTCGTTCGCGTACTCGAAGATATCCTTGTTGAGCGTAACCGGCTCTGGTGTGTGTCCCTGTGTCTTGTCCATGGTGTATACACTCTACGCCCTGCATACCAGTCGTCAATGCACCTCCCTCCCTGCTCTACAGGCCACCTAAAACCGACTCCAAACCACGCGATACAATCCAGCAATGTCAAGTCGACCATGTAGGCCGCGACCAGGAACAGGAATACGATGACAAGGATCACTTCGAACATGCGGTGCACCTCATTGTGTTGACGCCGTATGAGAACACCACTGCTCCACGTCGCTACCTCCCTTCCCCCGCACCGACCGCCTGCTTGAGCGGCACGGGCGCATCCTCTGAGCCTCCGCGCGTCTAAGCACAAGGAATGAGCGCGACCAGAAACACCATCGGGGACTTCCCGGCCTAGCCCTTCGACACCCTAGCCTTCTGCGACACATGCGGCAGGTATGCTCCGCTTGACCGCGCAGCTCTGCCACCGAGCCTAACAATCAACGTCCTGCGCATAATCTAAACCGGTGCCAGGCTTGCGGCTCACGCGAGACCTCCCTGCGCATCGTCCACCGATGCCGGCGGCTTCCGCTACGGCAGCACCACTCCTACCGCCCCCACCATCGCACGACTCCATCTCATCCCTGAGCCGGTCGAACAGTCCGTCGAGCTCATCCTGTAGCCCAACACCGTCCGCGTAATTTGCCACGGCGGCGATGAACCCCGCGAGCTCATCGAGATCACCGAGCGTGTAGCGGACAACAATCTTCTCACCCGCCACAGTCGCGAGCCGCAACCGCTTGGTCAGGTTCGGCCCCGCGAACGTCTCCTCGATGGCGAGATCCCGCTCGCGCGGACTGAAGAGCACGTCGACAGGACTGTCCGGCTCGATCTTCGTACGTTTTATATTTTCTTGGTTGCTCCACAGGCCAAGCAGCGCCAATACAGGCCATAGCGCCCACGGCGCGTGGCAACCATGCCCCAACAGTTGTGGCATACATCAGTATCTCCAGCATGCCACCGCCAGAATTGGAACACCTGGTAGAGGGCTGTCACGATCGCCGCCCCAAAAATAGCCAGGAATATGGGAAGTGCGGCCTCGCGAGCCCGCTGGCCCAGGCCAGAGAGTAGCGTGTCGTCCATCTGAGCTGGAACGAACAAGCCAAGGAACCAGATTGCCGCCACAGATGCCAGGAGCAAAAGCAAAGGGACGGCGAAAAGCCGGAGCAGCATTCGGTGAAGTATGTGCATGGCCTTGACCCATCCCCATTGAAGCGTACTGTGTACTGAGAACCACATTCTCCGGCCAACCAGTCCGGGGGCGCAATGCCCCCGGTGCACGGGGGCGAGGGACAATCCCTCAGGAGAAGCACATGGGCGCAACGCTCCTTACCAAAGCCCTGCGCGAGAAGCTCTTAAAGAACGGAGAGAAGCAAAGAGAGGCCAAGGCCCGCGGCGACTGGATCGACTTTCAGCCGGTCGTGAAGCTCTTCACCCCGGACGCGAGCGCGACCTGGCTCTTGACCGAGATCTACCCCACCGACCCCGACATCGCCTTCGGTCTCTGCGACCTCGGCCAGGGCTTCCCCGAACTCGGCGACGTCGCGATCTCGGAGATCGAACAACTCCGCGGCCCCTTTAGCCTCCCCGTCGAACGCGACCGCCACTTCACCGCCAACAAGACCATCACGGAATATGCCAAGGACGCGCACTCCGCCCAACGTATCGTGACGTGAGCAAGACGACCGACGTCGACCACGGCGGGCCCCACAAGGAGCCCGCCGTTACTGCACTGCGGACGGGCCACCGGGCGACAAATTTCAATTCAGGAGGAACTGCCGGGCATCCGCGGGCCCCTACCGAAGGCTCTCGCGGAAGGGCCTATGGCGTTGTTCTTTGTGCGTAAGCGCTCCACAAACCCCACCTGCCCATGCGCCGGGCGATCGGGCAGAGTTCACCCCGCACTCAATCCAAGTGGGAAGAACGAGCGATGGGAAGCAGCGCAGATCGGCACGCCGGGGTGCCGTCATCGGATCGTCGCGCGGTCTGGCTGGCGCACCTTCGCCGCTGCCGGGCACGCGGTCAGGGTTTGAAGGCGTACGCCGA
>JANQFX010000011.1 GCA_028277725.1 Thiohalocapsa sp. | reverse complement strand
GTCCAGCGAGGCACAACGACGCGGAATAGTCTCTCTATTCCAAGGAGTTGTAACAAAGCTGGGCGGCCCGCGGGGCGTGCCATGGCGACCGTAGCGCCCGTCACCCAATGGGTGATCTCCGACTTTCCACAGACCCGGAAGCAAGTCAGCGCCTTACAAAGAAGTCGGCGCGGTCAACTGCTCCATCTAGGTTGAACCTAGGCTAGGATCATGCGTCCGACGCACCCTCCGCCGCCCGGTGCTTGGCGGCCATGAAGACGCCATGCGGCACGTGCAGCAGCTGTGAGATCTTGCGCACCAGATGCTCCTCCAGGGGATGCAGCTCGCGGTTGGCATAGGCGACGGCCCAAAGCTGCTCGACAATCTTCTCCTTGTGTTGCGCCGAGTACCCGCTGTTGATCAGCTGTGTGAACTGGAAGTAATCGGTCGCGGCATCGCGCTCCGCTTCCGCCAGCCGAATGAGGGCCGCGGTCTCCTCCGCGGTGAGATCGAAGCAATCCCGAATGGCCGCCTCGACGCGGGCACTCTGCTCGGCGCGGATGTCGCCATCCATGCGTATCATCTCCAGCAACAGCGCCGCGACGGCGAGCTGGTTACGGTGCTGCGCCTCCGCGGCGGTGTCCACCGCGTGCGGTTCGAGGTGCTGCTTGAAGTAACTCCGGATCTGGTCGAGCATCGAACGGGTCTCCGTCGTCGGATCAATCTGCTGTCTGGGTGCGGGACTCGCCGGCTGAACCGATCCAGCCCAAGACACGCCGCTCCTGATAGTCGTAGAAGGGATTGTGCCTGAGACGGAGCAGCCACTGTGCCGGCACCTTGAACACGCCGCGCTCGCCGCGGATCGCGAGCTCGCCAAGGAACACCTCATTGGGCCTGCCCGGGGGATAGCGCCCGTACAGGGGGTCGGTCGGGGGAAACGGGAGGTCCACATGGGACAGGGCAATGGTATCGTCCGGCCACTTCCCGGATAGGGAATCGCCGATGGCCGCATCCGCCGATAGGGGCGCCTTGTAGCGCGCCACGACCTGCCGACCGGCGTCCGACTCGTTGCCGATGAGCGTGATGGCGAAGGGCAAGGTTGCATCGGCCATCAGTTGCTGCGTCAACGCGGCGGTGTCGGTCACGATCAGTGGCGAGGTCAGCGTGTAGCGATTGATGTCGTAGAGCAGGAGCTCATGCCCCTCGGGCGCCAGGTGGCGCAGCAGGTTGTCGGTGGCCGCGCGCGGCGACACCGTTGCATCGACCACCGACAACAGCACCAGTGTCGGCGGAAAGCCCTCGATCGGCCCGTGCTCCGCCCGACGCCTGATCCGCCGGTTGGTGGCCCGAGTCATGCGATGGACCTGCAGACTGGCGTTGGCCGTGAAGGCGTTGTAGTTGAACGGATCGAACTCGGGCACCAGGCTCGTCCAAGCGAGCTGCTCCAGGCCCGGCAGCTTGCCCAACAAGTCGAACCACCGAGTCAGTTCCGCCAACGGCGTGACGGCGATGGCCGGCGACACCAGCACCAGGGTCTCGGGCTCCGACAGGGCCGGGTCCTCCATCGCGTCCAGCGTATAGTCGAGCGCCAGCGCGGCGCCGGTGGAGTAGCCGATCAAATGGATGGGCTTGCCGTCCAGGGCCGTGGAGAGGTGTCTTGCGCCTAAGCGGGTCGCGGCGGCCATGTCTTCCCAGGTCACATCGAGCAAGCCCGCCGGCGCCGTGCCGTGCCCCGGCATCCGCAACCCGAGCACGCGATACCCCTGTTGGTGCAGCGCCTCGCCCAGGGCACGCAGGCTGTAGGGGCTGTCGGACATGCCGTGCAGCAGCAGGACGCCGCCGCGAGCGCCCGGCGGAATCAGCTCGAAGGTTCGGTTCCAGTTCGGCGCCCGATGACGTGGGTCGGAGGCGCTGCCGGGGCTGAACCGGTTCAGGCGCTGATCGGGGCCCGTCGGCGCGTGGGCGTAGACCTTGGCATCCAGTTCCTCATAGACGCGCTCCTCCAGGGCCAGGTAGTCGTCGAGGCTCCTCACCTCCGGCGCCTTGTCCGCGCTGAAGTCCTCATCCAACTCGACCTCATGCCAGGGCTGCAACGCCGGCTGGGAACGCGCCCAGAATATGTAAGCGATGATGACGGCCGCGACGGCACCGAGCAGTGCGGTTGCGAGGATGCCGAGTAGGCGTTTGATCATGCTCAGAACTCCAGTCTCTGCCTCTCCGAATCTCAATCCCACCAACCCAACACGTCACGCCCGATGGACCAGCGCGGCGCGTCCAACGCGCGGATACCGCGCCAGGTCCGGAACTCGCGCCGTCGCCAGTCCTCGACCAACAGGCCAACGGCGCCCTCCAGCACGGGCTCTGTCAGCGTGAAGCCGAGCGTCGTCTCCGGCGCGATGGGCAGCAGCGACATGAACAGGTCACAGCCCCCCGCGTCCAGCCGTCGCGCGGCATCGGCGGACGACTTGACGGGCAGGAAGTCGATGCTTGTCGACAGATGCTGCGCAAACCGGTGGGTCAGTTCGATGTCGAAGCCCACGAGTTCGTCGCTCGTATTGAAGAACGCCGACGGATAGTCGCTGCCGCGATAGCAGACCCGCAGTCGACCCTGCATGGCGTAGGAACCGATCAGCGCCAGCGCGATGATGTGCATGCCCGCCGCCAGGGTACCGAAGCGCACCGCGATCACGTCCATGGTGACAAACACCTGGAAGAGGTCCGCGGGCATGCGCAGCAGGTCGAACAGAAACGGCAGCGCCAGCACGGTGCCGCCGAACAGGCTAGCCAGGCCGGCGCCGGCGATGAGCGGATAGAATGCTGAACACAACCACCGCGGGCACGATGGCGTTCGACAGCGAATAGAAGACGTTGGACGGGATATACAGCCGCAGAAAGTCCACCGGCGGCTGATCCTGGATCTGGCTGGTGCTGAAGAACGACGCCGACGGCCAATCCGGGAACGCGAGAGGCGCCAGGAAAATGATCGAAAGCCCGATGGACCAGAGCAGCAACAGCACGCCGCCCGCCTTCAGTGCCAGGTTACGGGCATCGCGCAGGTCCAGGCGCCCGAGAGACGTGATCAACGCCACCATCACATAGGGGATGACGGTGATCTGGAGGGCGCCGATGAAGACGTCGCCGCCAACGCGTAGCCAAGCCACGCGCTCGCCGAAGAAGAGCCCGGTCAGCAGCCCGAGGCCGAGACCGATGAAGACCTGGGTCGCGACGGACATGCGCCGGCGCGCGCCCGGTTGAGGATTGCTCATGGTTCGGCACGCAGAAGTTGGGGCCCAAGGAATGGGCCAGCGGGAAAGGGCCGAGCGACACGCAGCTCGGGGAGCTGGGACATTAGTTGAGTCCAGATGTCGATGGCAAAACCCACCACGACGATCAACGCCACGATGCGCCCGGCGGGGCTGCCGCGGAGCCCACGCAAACCACTGAGCAGACAAGCCGAGCGTTGGTCACCCAGCCTCGCCAGCAGCCGACCGGCTCATATCAACAATGATCCTGGACGGAGCAGTTGACCGCGCCGACTTCGATGCAAGGCGCTGACTTGGTTCTGGTTCCGCCGCGAAAGGCGGCATTGGCCCCCGGTCGCACCGTTTCGATCGACTCCCGGGATGGCGATCATGCGCCGTCGACGGCCCCGGAAACGGCCTGCATCTGCACGCGGGCCGCCTCTCGATAGGCACCCTTGAGTTGGGCGGCGGCATCCTTGTCGCCACGCTCCAGCGCGTTGAACAGCCTCTCGGCGTGGGCCAGGCAGCCCGCAATGGACATTGCCTCGGGTCCATCCGAGGCAATACGCGCGCCCTCTTGGGAGCGGCTTAGAGTCCCCGGCCCGGCGTCGATAGCGCTTGCAGCGCCTGCTCCGGTCCGAAGGTCGCACTGGGCTGGCTCGGCGGGAACTCCTTGAAGGTCTCGACCCATTTCGCAACGACGGTCTGCGCCGGGACGAAGGTCCACATCTTGTCGGCGTACCAGCGGAAGTACATCTTCGACTCGCGCATGAAGCGTTCGTAGGGGTCCTGACGCAGATTGACCACGTAGGGCATGTTGACGCTGCGGGTGAAGGAATCCTGCAGGTTGCCCTCCTGCACCTTGAAGTGGATCTTCCAGTCCTTGACGCGCACCGCGTTGAGGCTGGCGTTGTCGTCGAAGTAGAAGATGGCGCGCCGTGGCCCTTCGGCCACCTGACCCGTGAACACGGGCATGAAGTTGTGACCGTCCAGGTGTGCCTTGAACGTCTTGTCGCCGACCTCGACGCCTTGCTTCAGTTGTTCCTTGATGTCCGGGTTGCCGGCGGCCGCGAGCAGCGTCGGCAGCCAGTCCTCATGCGACATGAGCACGTTGTAGACGATCCCAGGCTCGATCACGCCCGGCCAGCGGACCACCTGCGGGACGCGCATGCCGCCCTCCCAAGTGGTGCCCTTCTCGCCATGGAACGGGGTGTTGCCGCCATCGGGCCAGGTCATGACCTCGGCGCCGTTGTCGGTGGAGACGAGGACGATGGTGTTGTCGGCGATGCCGAGTTCGTCCAGCTTCGCCATCAGCTGACCGACGACCCAGTCGAACTCCGCCATGCCGTCGGCGTAGAGCCCGTAGCCCGTTTTGCCGGCCCATTTCTCGGACAGGCGCGTCCACACATGCATCCGCGTCAGGTTGTGCCAGACGAAGAACGGCTGACCGGCCTGGTGCGCCGACTCGATGACATCCAGCGAGCGCCGTAGCAGGTCTTCCTCGACCGTCTCCATGCGCTTGCGGGTCAGCGGACCGGTGTCGATGCAGGTCTGCGCGCCCCAGACGCCGAAGCGCGGGTCTACCGTGTCGTCGAACTCGGCGGTGGCCCTGCAATCGAGTACACCGCGCGGCCCGAACTTGGCGTGGAAGGACGGGTCCTGCGGGTATTCGGGGTCCTCCGGCTCCTCCTCCGCGTTCAGGTGATAGAGGTTGCCGTAGAACACATCGAACCCGTGCACCGTGGGCAGATATGCGTTGCGGTCGCCGAGGTGGTTCTTGCCGATCTGGGCCGTGACATAGCCCATGGGCTTGAGCAGCTCGGCGATGGTCGGGTCCTTCGCTTGCAGACCGACCTCGGCGCCCGGCATGCCGACCTTCAGCAGCCCCGTGCGGTAGGGATGCTGGCCGGTGATGAAGGCCGCGCGGCCGGCGGTGCAGCTCTGTTGGGCGTAGTGGTCGGTGAAGATCGCGCCCTCGCTTGCGATCTGATCGATATTCGGCGTGCGGCCGCCCATCAGACCGCGGTGGTAGGCGCTGATGTTCTCCCAGCCCACATCGTCGCCCCAGATCACCAAGATGTTCGGTTTGTCGATCTCGTTGCCGGGCGCCGACTCCACCGGCGGGGCGGTCTCTGCGACGTTGGACACGGGCGCGGGTGCCGCCGGCTGGTGTGGAACAGGGCTCGTTGCTTGCGCCCGGGCTGCGTGGGGGAGCAGCAACAGCATCGAAAGTACGGCCAACCGGCCGATCAAGTTTGGTGGAATTCTGCAGTTCACCTCGTCGATCTCCTCTGGTTATCGCCCACGACAGGTCGGTGGGTCCTGCGACTATAGGCCATACGTTACGAGGACGAGGATCGGCGTGTCCGAAGCGACGTGCTGTGCAAGGGCGCGATGGACTCTTGGAACAACAGCATAGAGCGCAGCTGCACCGGCCAATCGTGGGAATAGCGCTCATCCCATTGGGATGAGGGGACCTCGCCGAACATGTTGATGGACTGCTTGCCGGGCTTCATGACCCGCCCCAGCTTCCGGCCGATCGGGGAGGTGGTCTGCCCGGTGCACCAGTTGTAGCTGACGGTACCGTCGTCCGTGGCGATGGGAAGGTGAAAACCGATCCCGAACCGACCGAAGCCCCTTCTCCTTCAGCTTCGGTACCGGTGAAGCCGGGTAATCGGCGGCGATGCTGGCGCCAACCAGCGCCAGGGCCAGCGCCGCACGCTGACCTGCGTTGCAGAGAAAGGCCAGTCGATAGATGCCCGTGTGCGTCACGCAGGCCCCGCCCATCCCGGACCACAAGTACGCACCACCCCCATGCCGAAGCCAACGCCCATTGTCACGCATGGCAACCGATCCACATCGGTTGTCGCAACATCGCCAGTCACCTAATCTTGACGCGGGTTCGATACCCCGCCGATGACCCGACCGCGTCGATAGATCGACGGCGCGGCCGGCGACGCGGGCCCCTGCCGCCTCGCGCCATCCGCCAAACAACTGGAGATGAACGATGAGACACCAGCTTCTGATCGCCACGACCATTGTCGGCCTCGCCTCCTCAACCTCGACACCCGCCGAGCCGCCGCCAGTTCCGGACGCGAACGTCGCCGAGGCCAAGGCCATCATCAAGAGCTTCTTCGGCAGTCTGAAGGGCGAGTTGGAGACCGCCGTCGCCCAGGGTGGACCGCAGAACGCCGTCATGGTCTGCAAGGCGCGGGCGCCGGTCATTGCCGACACGATTACCAAGGACAGCGGCTGGGACGTCGGCCGCACCAGCCTCAAGCTGCGCAACCCACAAGCCAATGCTCCGGACGCCTGGGAGACCGAGGTGCTGGAGCATTTCGAGCAACGCAAGGCCGACGGCGAGCCGGTCGAGACCATCGTCTACGCCGAGACCGTCGAGACCGACGACGGCAGCGAGTTCCGCTTCATGAAGGCCATTCCGACCCTCGAGGTCTGCCTCGCCTGTCACGGCACCGACCTCACACCCGAAGTCGTCGAGGCGCTGGACCAGGCCTATCCCGACGACCAGGCCCGCGGCTTCTCCCTCGGCGACATTCGCGGCGCCTTCACGCTCTCAAAACCACTCTGAACGCCGCCTGGGCTTCCGCCTCGCCTATTGCAGACCAAACCCGCATAGGCGATGGCGAGGTGGTGGCGGGCTATGCGCAGATGATCTCGGAACGGCTCATCAGACCGGATGGGTGTGCGCCTTGTGCTGGGCGATCTCGCGGGCGTCCCGGATCGCCTCCCGCGGCGGATTGGGCCAGACGCCATCCGCACGCAAGGGGTTGGTGCCGAACCCCGGGCGGTCATCCGCGGGCTCGATGGAACCATCCTGTTTGACCAGGAACAGACCTTCTGTTCCCCCGGCATCGCAGCGGACGATGACGCGCGCCACGGCCAGTTCTTCACCGAAACCCACTTGGTAGAGGTAGGAATGCCCCCCCTTGCGCAGAGTGTACATGTATCTCCTCCGTCAGCCCTTGCTGTCATATTTTCGTAACAATCAGTATAACAGCGCCCCACGCTCGGTGGAACTGCACTCCCGCGCCACGCCAATGAACGGCACATGCTCGGCCTTGAAGTCCTTACTCACCCGCGCATCCAGGAGCTCCGCGACGGTTTGCCCTATCATTGTCACCGGACCCGGTTGATCTAAGGGCTCTGTGCCCACCTGCCGCATGTGCGGCAGCTTCCTGAACCTCGTCGCTCCGCCGATCAGCCGAGGCAAGCGTATGCCTCGTTGGTCTGCGGCGAAGCGTCGCAAAGATGGGGCACCATCGACCCATCGAGAACAATCGAACCGACCTCATGCTGTTCCATACCGACTCCTCCAGCCCCCATGCCTTCGATATCGACCTCGAGGGCTTTCAGCAACAGGTCATCGAGGCATCGACCGACACCCCGATCCTGGTCGATTTCTGGGCGGAGTGGTGCGCCCCCTGCCACCAGCTGACGCCCCACCTGTGCCGTGTGATCGACGAATACGGTGGCGCTGTGCGGCTCGCCAAGGTCGAGGTGGACGCGGGTGACAACATGAAGCTCGCCGGGCACTACCGTCTGCGTGGCTTCCCCACCGTGGTGCTTTTCAGCGGCGGCAAGGAGCTCGGGCGCTTCAGTGGCTCTCGTTCAAGCCATCAGGTACGGGAATGGCTCCGATCACACCTCCCAGATTTGCCCTCTGGCGAACAGGTCGCCTGATCGAGCACTCGCAACCAGGCGCCGGCGGTCCAGCGGGCGCCCGGAACCGAACCTATCCGCGTCGCTCGGCGGCGCTGTCCTCGACATGCGCGATCTCACTACTGCTGGCGGTCGCCTGCGGTCAAGGAACCGACATGTCGCCGGGCGGCTCGGCGCTGTCCTCACCCGATCCCCAAGGCGTTGCTCCGCCGGGATCGGCGCATACCCCGCTCCAGGCCGTGCGCGCCGCCGCGGACGACCTCACGGCGGCCCTGGAGATCGCAGCGACTCTGGCACCCGATGAGACCGAGCGGCTACACGCGCTGATCGAACCGCTACTCACCCACCTGGACCGAAGAGAGATCACCCGACTGCTGCTCGGTCGAGCAGCTGGCAAGGCGGATGAAGCCGAACTCGGGGCATTCGCCGATGCGCTGGTCGAGCGGCAACTCGCGCTCCACGGCAGGGCCTTGCGCGACCTGCAGGGCTTCGAGCTTCGGCTGCTCGCGGTCCCGAGCGGAGCAGGCGCGGCCGGTGCCAGACACGCCGTGGTTCCTGTGGCGGTGCGTGCCCGTGGCCTGCCGGAGATTACACTTCGTGTACACCTGCTGCGCACGGAGGACCGCTGGCGGATCTACGATGTGAGTCTATTCGGCATGGGGCTGATCGGGCTCCAGCGACCCGTATTCACGGCGCTGGCCGCGGAGCATGGTGTGGACGGGCTCACGAAGCTGCTTCGGGGTGTGAGCACTCGGCATTGACGCTTGGCTGTCTGTGTGTGGACCGGGAGGTCGACACGCCGGCCCGTGTCGCGGCCGATGCTCGGGTGACGTGCACGGGTCTAGGCCACCGCCACCGCAGCGGCCCCCGCGGGGACGGCGCGTGAATCGCCGGCCTGGAGCATGGCTGCATTGAGGGCGGACAGCACCGCCCGCAGCGATGCACCCAAGGTGTCACGGTCGATGGCGGCGCCTGGCACTTGCCGGCCGTCGACGTCGAGCAGCACATAGGCCGCGGCCTCGGCATCGGTGCCGGCGCCGATGGCGTGCTCCTGATAATCGAGCACATTGACCGCGGTGCCGAAGGCACGCTGCCAGGCATCGGCGAAGGCCGCGATGCTGCCCGGCCCGCTCCCGGTGACGTGCTGCTCAACGCCTTCCATCCGAATCCGTGCCTCGATGCCGTCGTGTCCATTGCGGTGCAACCGATATCCCATCAGCGCGGCCGGCGCGCGGTCACGCACGAAGTGCTCCCGGAACAGCGCATGGATGCGCTCGGCGTCGATGACGCCGCCGCGACGCTCGCTCTCGCGCTGCACCACGGGCGCCAACGCCTGCTGCAACCAGCGCGGGAGGTTCAGGCCGAAGTCTCGCTCGAGTACGAAGGCGACGCCGCCCTTGCCGGACTGGCTGTTGACCCGGATCACGGCCTCGTAGCTGCGGCCGATGTCGGCCGGGTCGATGGGCAGGTAGGCCACCCGCCAGGGCAGCTCGGCGGCCCGGCGCTGCTGGCGCAGGGACTTGCCGATGGCGTCTTGGTGGCTACCGGAGAAGGCGGTGTAGACCAGTTCGCCGACCCAGGGGTGACGCGGATGACAGGGGATACCGGTGCACTGCTCAGCGACCGCGACGATCCGATCGGGGTCGCTGAGGTCGAGCCCTGGGTCCACGCCCTGGCTGTAAAGATTCATCGCAACGGTGACGAGGTCCATGTTGCCCGTGCGCTCGCCGTTACCCAGCAGCGTACCTTCGAGGCGATCCGCCCCCGCCAACAGGCCCAGCTCCGCCGCGGCTGCGGCACCGCCCCGGTCGTTGTGGGTGTGCAGGGACACGACGACGGCCTCGCGCTGCGCCAGATGGCGACAGAACCACTCCACCTGGTCGGCGAAGACGTTGGGGCTCGTCGATTCCACAGTCGCCGGCAGATTGACGATGCAGGGATGCTCCGGCGTCGGCCGCCAGACGTCGATGACAGCGTTGACCACCTCCACCGCGTACTCCGGCTCGGTCTGAGAGAAGCTCTCCGGCGAGTACTGGAAGGTCCACTGCGTGACCGGATACTTGGCGGCCTCGCGCCGCACCAACTCGGCCCCGCGCACGGCGATGGCCTTGACCCCAGCGCGGTCGGTGCCGAACACCCACTCGCGCTGGACCGGCGAGGTGCTGTTGTAGACGTGGACGATGGCACGCGGCACGCCGTCGAGCGCGGCGAAGGTGCGCTGGATGAGGTCCTCCCGTGCCTGGGTCAGCACCTGGATGGTCACGTCGTCCGGGATCTGTCGTTCCTCGATGAGCCAGCGCACGAAGTCGTGGTCCGGTTGGCTGGCGGACGGAAAGCCGACCTCGATCTCCTTCAGGCCGAGATCCAGCAGCAAACGCCAGAGCGCCTGCTTCTGCGCCACGTTCATCGGTGCCAGCAACGCCTGGTTGCCGTCGCGCAGATCCACGCTGGCCCAACGGGGGGCGCGGGTGACGCTATGGTCCGGCCAGGTGCGGTCCCGCAACTGGACGGTCGGAGCGGAGCGGTACTTGCGATGATCGAACATGACGAAGGTCCAATGGGGGCGGGCGGCGGTTCTCGACGACCGAGGGCGAGTCTGTGCGTGTCGATGGGTGGCGGCCCCGGCCCGCGACGGGTTGCGGCGAAGGACCGATGGGCCACTGATATCGGGTATCGCCTTGTGAGCCGACCCGGGTGCCGGCTTGTGGCCGACGGGAGATAGTTTGAACGTCTTTGGCCGGCAGAGGATTGCGAAATCGCCCTCTATTGCCGCTCACACGGCAACAAAATGCGCAAGAATTAACCTCTACGCAATATTCAACTTATGACTGCAAGCGTTGAGGAAGACACGCCCACATGCCCTCGACCCGGGGACTGCTCCCCTGCCTTCCGCCCCTACGGAAGCTTCGCCCCGTCCTCCGCTCAGTGAACCCCGCGACCACAGCGTAGGGTGCGAATTGGCCGTTAAGGTGCCGACGTCGGTTCACCGAAGAGGCGGAAGTAATTCTCGGACGTCAGCTCGGCGATGGCCTCGGGAGACATGCCTCGTAGCTCGGCGATCTTCTCGGCGACGTGCACGACGAAGCGCGGCTCGTTGCCTTTGCCCCGGTGCGGCACGGGTGCGAGGTAGGGAGAATCGGTCTCGATGAGGAGGCGGTCCAGCGGCACACGGCGAGCGACGTCACGCAGGGCTGCCGCATTCTTGAACGTCACGATGCCGGAGAAGGAGATGTAGAAGCCGAGCTCAAGGGCCTGGCTGGCCATCTCCCAGGTCTCGGTGAAGCAGTGCATGACGCCGCCGGGCTCCTCGGCCCCGGACGCGCGCATAACGGCGATGGTGTCCTCGCGGGCATCGCGGGTGTGGATGATCAGCGGCAGGCGCGTGCGACGTGCGGCCTCGATGTGCACTCGGAACCGCTCGCGCTGCCAATCGAGGTCGCCCCGGTTGTAGTGATAATCGAGCCCGGTCTCGCCGATGGCGACGGCGCCGAGGTCGGTGGCGAGGCGTTCCAACTGCTCGACATCTGGCTCCTGTCCATCGCGCTCGCTCGGGTGGACGCCGACGGAGATGGAGACGTCCGGCTCCGCTGCGACCAGCGCGTGCATGCTGTCGAGTTGCTCGAGGTTGATGCAGACGCAGAGCATCCGCCCGACACCGGCCGAGCGAATCGCATCCATCAGGTTCGGGAAGCTGTCATCGTAGGGGGTCAGATCGACCCGGTCCAGGTGACAATGGGAATCGATGAGCATGGCGTTTCCAGCGAGAAGAAGGGGCTGAGGCGCGCCGAGTCGTAGACGGCGCTCCGCTTGCGGGCGGTACGGCCTCGGCACGGGACGGGGACGGCCGGCGATGCCGCGCCGATGAAGGCCTGCGCTCTGGGTCTCGGTGCGATGCTGGCTCGTGACGACCTTGGGGGTCGACACGCCGGCCGCGGCTACATCGTATGGGTGGCGCGGTCCGCTTCCAGGCTGCCGGCGAGATATTCCTCGATCTTCCGCCGAGCGTCGCCCTTGTCCTGATCGCTGAACTGGATACCGACGCCGACCTGGCGATTACCCTCGGCACCGATGGGAGTGATCCAAATGACGGTGCCGGCGACCGGAATGCGTTCCTTCTCCTCCATCAACTGGAGCAGCAGAAAGAGCTCGTCGCCGAGCCGGTAGCGCTTGTTGGTGGGGACAAAGAGCCCACCGTGATGGACGAAGGGCATGTACGCCGCATAGAGCGCGGCTGTGTCCTTGATGGCGAAGCTCAGGATGCGCTGTCGGCCGGTTTGCGGGTCCGGGTCCATCTCGTTCCTCGGCGTTGCGTCAATGTCTCGCCGTTGGTTGCCGGGTCAGATGCGCCCAACGCAACAACAGCGCCTCGAACAACAGCTGCTTGTTCACCGACGTTCCGGCTTCCCCCCGTGCGCTGAGCACCTGTTGCAGGAACCGATGCCCGGGCTCGGCCCGCAGCCGCCGGGACAACTCGACCAGGGGCTGGCGCTGGTCCGGGTTGGTCAGGTGCGTGGCGTGGGGGTCGGCCAGGAGGCGCAGGCAGTCGGAGAGCCAACTGGCCAGCCAAACCAATAGTAGATCCGCATCCTCGGACTGCCAAGTCTCCGCGATGGCGATGGGGTCGGCATCGCCCCCGCCGACCTGACGCAGTTCGCGCAGGCAGCGATCGCGGCGTTCGAGCTGACCGTCCGCCGCCAGCTCGATCGCTCTCAGCGGTGCGCCGCGGGCCACGGCCAGGAGCTGCTCCGCGGGTGCCCCGGAGGGCAGCCACGCGCGCAGCCAGGACAAGGCGATCTCGGCGGGTGGCGCGGCCAGGGTTACGGGTTGACACCGACTGCGGATGGTCGGGGGCAGGCTGCCGGGCGCCTCCGAGACCAGCAGCAATAGGGTTGCCGATGCCGGCTCCTCCAGAGTCTTGAGCAGGCTATTCGCCGCAGCGGCATTCATCGCCTCCGCCGGCGCGATGCGGAACAGGGTGCGGCGACCGCGGTTCGAGGTCATGGATTGGCGCGCGCAGAGGTCGCGAACCTGATCGACCTTGATCTCGCCGGACTTCGAGTCTGCATCCGGCACCAGGCGGGTCAAGTCTGGATGGTTGCCCGCACGCAGCAGGGCGCATTCCTCGCAAGTGCCGCAGGGTAGACCATCGGCGTCGGGGTGTGCGCAGAGCAACGACGCGCCGAAGAGGTCAGCGAACCGCCGTTTGCCGATCCCGCCGGGACCGGTGAGCAATAGGGCGTGTCCGAGGCGATCCGCCCAAACAGCGCGCTGCAGTCGCTGCCAGTCCGCTGCGAACCAGGGCAGCGGTTCAAGGTCGACGCCGGTGGTCTCGATCACCGCCCTCTCCTCTTACGGACCGACGGCACGCGCCGATAGCAGGTGCGAGCGCACGGCTGCGACGGCGTCCCGGGTCACGACATCCAGTGCCCGGTTGGCGTCGACGCGCACAAGGCGTTGGGGCTCCTGTGTGGCGCGAGCCAGGTAACAGGCGCGAACCCGTTCGAAGAACTGCAGCGTCTCGGACTCGAAGCGATCCGGTGCGGAACGCCCCCGCGCCCGGGCGAGGCCCACATCCGCGGGCAAGTCGAACAAGAGTGTCAGATCCGGCCTTAGGGCACCCTGCACCAGTTGCTCCAAGGTCGCGATACGCGCTTGGTCCACGCCCCGACCGCCGCCCTGGTAGGCGTAGGTGGCGTCGGTGAAGCGGTCACACAGGACCCAGACGCCGGACGCCAGCGCGGGGCGAATGCGCTGGTGAATGTGCTCGGCCCGGGCGGCGAACATCAATAGCAACTCGGCGTCGCCGTGCATGCCGGCATTGGTGGGGTCGAGCAGCAGACCGCGGATGCGCTCGGCGATGTCCGAACCGCCCGGCTCGCGGGTGACGAGCACGTCGACGCCCGACTCCCGCAGGAAACCGGCAATGGCCTCGCGCTGGGTGGTCTTGCCGGCGCCCTCGACACCCTCGAGGGTGATGAAGCGCCCGCGCTCGCGACCTCTGGAGGCGTCGACGGGCACCGATGCCGGACCGCTCAAGTTCCGGTCTCCGCCGTGCCTTCGACGTCGGTTCGATGGTCTGCCCCTTCATCGTCCTTGAGGATGGCGCAGGGCTGATTGAGTTGGTAGTGCCGCACCGCGCAGTTGTGCTCCTCGAGCGTCGCGGAGAAATGGTGACTGCCGTCGCCCCGGGCGACGAAGAAGAGCTCATCCCCATCGGCCGGGTGCAGGACCGCATGGATCGCCTCCCGACCGGGCAAGGCGATGGGGGTCGGCGGCAGCGCCGGAATGACATAGGTGTTGTACGGTGTCGGCCGGCGCAGGTGCTCGCGGGTGATGTCGCCGTCGTATTCGTCGCCGAGACCGTAGATGATGGTCGGGTCGGTCTGCAGCTTCATGCCCTGCTCCAGCCGCCGGGTGAAGACACCGGCGATGCGCGGCCGCTCGCCAGCCTGCCCTGTCTCCTTCTCGACGATGGACGCAAGGATCAGGGCCTCGTAGGGCGTCGCTAAGGGTAGATCGTCGGCGCGCCCGGCCCACTCCTCGGCCAACACGTCCCGCATACGCTGGTGGGCCTGCTTCAGGATCTCGCTATCCGGGGTGCCGCGCACGTAGAGATAGGTATCCGGGAACAGCCAGCCCTCTGGATCTTCGGCATCAAGACCGATGCGCTGCATGATCTCATCATCGGACAGGCCTGCAAGTTCGTTGCCGAAGATCGACGACGCGCCGAGCGCATCGACCGCATCCCGGAAGGTGGTGCCCGGGACGATGGCCACCGGAAACTGGATGGACTTGCCGCTGGCGAAGAGGTCGAGCAGATCGTCGGGCGTCATGCCGCGTTCGATGGCGTACTCGCCCTTCTTCAAGGCGTTCTCTTGGCCGGTCAGGTACGCGTGGATCGTGAACAGGAACCGACTGGAGATCCACCCGCGGTCCGCCAGGTCGTGGGCAACGGAGCGAATGGTGGCGCCGTCGACAACCGAATACAGGACTCGGTCGCCGTTGTCCCGGTCCTTCCCGGCCGTCTCCCCGAGCTCCACGGGCGTCGCGAGAAACTCACCGTAGAGGGATTGCGCGCCCCAGTAGGCCGCGCCACCGGCCAGGAGCAGAACGAAGAGCGTGGAGAGTAGGGTCTTCACGAAAAGGTCTCCGGTTCGAACGCGATGTGCTGTACCCGATCGAGCAACACCCAGGGCAACCCGGCGAGGTCGAACGAAACACCCTGGAAATGCGCTACCGGCACGACACCGATCAGCGCATTGCTGATGAACAGGCCTTGTCCACGGGCAAGGTCGGCCGGCCGCAATGCACGCTCCCCGAAAGCGACGCCCAGCTCGCGCGCCTGCTCACGGATGACGGCACGCAGGGTCCCGAGAACGCCGCATCTGTCCAAGCGCGGTGTAGCAATCGCATCGCCACTCCAAAGGAAGAGATTCGACATGGTGCCGCAGACGACGTTCCCGCGAGCATTGCACATGACGCCATCGACGATATCCGGGTCGGACCACTCGCGGCGGGCGAGCACCTGCTCCAGCCTGTTCAGGTGTTTGATGCCAGCGAAGCTGGCGTTCTCACCCAACCGGGTTTCACACAGTGTCAGTCGAACACCAGGAAGACGCTCGGCCGTTGCGTTCGGGGCATCCGGCGTGAAGGACAGGATGGATCGCGGCCGCGCAGGCTCCGGCAGTCGATAGCCCCGGGCGCCGCTGCCCCGGGTCACGATGATCTTGAGCACACCGTCCGGAGGGTCGACATCAGCGGCGAACTCGCCTGACAAGCGCCCAGTGCGACTCCCCTCACCGGCGCTCCCGTGAGCCGAAATGCCGATCAGGGCGAGGACGTCGGCCTCCAACCGGACCCGCGTGGGCATCTGAATGCCCAGCCGTCGACAGCCGAGGGACAGCCGATCAAGGTGACGCCGCCAGAGGCAGGGCCTCCCACGACGCACGGCGATGGTCTCGAAAAGACCGTCGCCGTAGGCGAGCCCGCGATCGTCGGCCGGCACCTGGGAACACACCTCACCATCGACGAGATAGTGGGTTTCAGTCATCCGACCCTGCACGACTGGCGCTCTTTGGCCCGCGGCAGACCGACTGACGTCGAGGCTAGATTCGCTTGAAAATCAGCGTCCCGTTGGTGCCACCGAAGCCGAAGGAGTTGGACAGCGCCACGTCGATCTTCATTTCACGGGCCGTGTTGGGCACGTAATCGAGGTCGCACTCCGGATCCGGCGTCTGATAGTTGATGGTTGGTGGTGCGACCTGGTCTCGCAGCGCCAGAATGCTGAAGATGGCCTCGGCTCCGCCTGCTGCGCCGAGCATATGCCCAGTCATGGACTTGGTAGAGCTAACCGCGACCCTTTTTGCGTGCTCACCCAGCGCCAGCTTGACGCCTCGGGTCTCGGCGATGTCCCCGGCAGGGGTCGAGGTCCCGTGCGCGTTAATGTAGTCGATGTCCTCCGGCGCCAGGCCGGCGTCTTCCATGGCCAGCCGCATGCAGTCCGCAGCACCGGTCCCGTTCTCGGACGGCGCGGTCATGTGGTAAGCGTCGGAGTTCATGCCGATACCAACGAGTTCGGCGAGGATTGGGGCACCGCGGCGCACGGCCGCCTCATACTCCTCAAGCACGACCACGCCCGCCCCGTCACTCAGCACGAAGCCGTCGCGATCCTTGTCGAAGGGGCGACTGGCGCCCTGGGGGTCATCGTTGCGCGTCGACAGGGCGCGAGCCGCGGCGAACCCGCCGAGACCGACGGGCGACGTGCCCATCTCGGAGCCGCCGGCTACCATGGCATCCACGATGCCGTGGCGAATCATGTACGCCGCCTCGCCGATATTGTGCGTCCCCGTGCTGCAGGCGGAGACGATGGAAAAGTTCGGCCCCTTGAGACCATACTTGATGGATAGGTCACCGGCGACCATGTTGACGATATTGGCCGGGACGAAGAAGGGCGAGATCTTCCGCGGACCACCGGCAGCATAGGCAGCGTAGTTGTTCTCGATGCCGGTAATGCCACCGATGCCGGAACCTATGGCAACGCCGATGCGTCGGCGTGTCTCGTCATTGATCGGCACTCCCGACGCCTCGATCGCTTGGCTTCCCGCGGCGATCCCGTAGTGGATGAAAGCGTCCATCTTCTTCGCCTCCTTCTTGGAGACGTACTGGGTGGCGTCGAAACCATAGATCGGCCCGCCAAACCTCGAGCTGAAGGGCTCAACATCGAAATGGGTAATGGGCTGGATACCACTGCGGCCCGCCAGGATGTTCTCCCAGGCCGAGGCAACATCGAGCCCCACGGGCGCGATGATCCCCACTCCGGTGACGACTACCCTTCTACCTGCCATGCTTCACCTCTCGAAGACCTACCCTACCCTGCCTGCACGTCGTGCTGGGGGCGCGGAACGACGCTGTACGATCCTACTCGGTTCAGGAGTAGGCCGACGTCTCTGGTGGACTCGATCACACCTGGTCGTGCTGTGCCAAGAACCGACGGACGCTTGCATCACCGCGAGGTATGCCTTGCCGTCGAGTCATCCAGCCAAGTCCGATCAAGCCCTGCCCGCCGACTGCCCCGCAGCCGACCCTGTGGAGACCCCGACCCATCAACCTTCCGGCGATGTTCGGGGGCGAAGCCGAAACGCGATTTCCACTTCGCTATCTATCTGGAGCGCCTAAGCGCTCTGCCGGGGTGTCCTGCCCGCAGGGCCAACACGGAGTCTCCGCGCTGCCCCTCTGATCCGAAGCGCGCTGCCGCGCGCGGGACGGCCGCCGGCATCGCGGCCGACGAAGCCGCCCTGGAGAACCTCACCCCAGGTGCTCGTTGATGTAGTCGATCGCCTGCTTGACGGTGGTGATGTTCTCGGCGTCCTCATCAGGAATTTCGGTCTCGAACTCCTCTTCGAGCGCCATCACCAACTCGACGGTGTCGAGGGAGTCGGCGCCGAGGTCGTCGACGAACGAGGACTCCAAAGAAACCTCCTCTTCCTTGACGCCGAGTTGCTCGACGACGATCTTGGTGACTCGCTCTTGAACGCTGCTCATGCTGTAGAACCCTCTTGACGTGTTTTGATCGCGTCCCGACGCGACCGCGGTATTTTAGTGGCTTATCGATGCTGGCGAAAGCTCGAAGCGTTTTGGATCGATACCAGCAAACCACTGAAAAATCGAATATTTCACCAAGGCCAGTCAGGCCATGTACATACCGCCATTGACGTGCAACGTCTCGCCGGTGATGTAGGACGCACCGGACGAGGCCAGAAAGACCACAGCGGCTGCAATTTCATCGGCTGCGCCGAGCCGATTCAGCGGGATGGAACCCAACAAGGCCTGCCGCTGCTCATCGCCGAGCGCCCGGGTCATGTCGGTATCGATGAAGCCCGGCGCCACGCAGTTCGCGGTGATGCCTCGTGAGCCCACCTCCCGCGCCAAGGACTTGGTGAAGCCGACCATGCCTGCCTTTGCGGCCGCGTAGTTGGCTTGTCCAGCGTTGCCGGTCGCGCCGACCACGGAGGCGATGTTGATGATCCTTCCCTTACGCGCCTTGGTCATGGGCCGCAGACAGTTCTTGGTGACACGGAACACCGAGGACAGGTTGGTGCTGATGATATCGTCCCAATCGGACTCCGACATGCGCATCAGCAATCCGTCCTTGGTGATGCCCGCATTGTTGACCAAGATGCTAGGCGCGCCGCCAAAGGCATCGGCCACCGCGGCGAGCGCGGCGTCAACGGACGCCTGATCGGTAACGTCGAGCCGCAAACCGAGGACGCGGCGGCCCTCGCCGGCCAGTTCGTCCTGGATGCGTTGTGCGCCCGCATCGGTAGTGGCCGTGCCTGCCACTGCGGCGCCTTGATCCAGCAACGCGCCGGCAATGGCGCGGCCGATGCCCCGGCTTGCGCCGGTGATGAGTGCAATCTCGCCATCAAGCATGTGTCGTCTCCCCGAGGGCTTTATCCAGGCCGTTACAGTCGAAAACCGGCAGCGCCGCGACGGATTTGTCGATGCGCTTCACCAGCCCCGCTAGGACCTTGCCCGGTCCGGCCTCGACGGCCAAGGTGACGCCATTCGCTGCCAGGGCCTGAACCGTCTCCACCCAACGCACGGGGCTGTAGAGCTGCTGGGCGAGCAGCGACCGCAGCTCGTCCACCGAACGGGCGCCACGTGCGTTGACATTGTGTAGCACCGGCACGGTCGGCTCGCGTAGCTCCACGGCGTCGAGGCGCGCGGCCAGTGACTCCGCCGCATCCCGCATCAGCGCGCAATGGGACGGGACACTGACCGGCAATAGAAGGGCTCGCTTGGCGCCGGCACCCTTAGCCGCTGCCACCGCACGATCGACGGCTGCGCGAGCACCGGCGACCACAACCTGACCGGGGGCGTTGAAGTTCACCGCTTCCAGGACCTGCCCATCGGCTGACTCGGCACAGAGTGTCCGCACCTGCTCGTCATCAAGGCCGAGCACCGCCGCCATCCCACCCTCGCCGAGAGGAACGGCCTGCTGCATAAGGCGGGCGCGCTGGGCGACAAGCTCGATCGCATCGGAGAAAGCGATGGCGTTTGCGCAGACCAAGGCGGTGTACTCGCCGAGGCTGTGACCGGCCATTGCACCTGGAATAGCGCCATCGCGTGCCCTCCAACAGCGCCAAACCGCAACCCCGGCCGCGAGCATCGCGGGCTGGGTATTCTCGGTCTGATTGAGCGCGTCCTCCGGACCGTCGACGACCAGTGACCAAAGGTCGCGCCCTAGGACGTCCGACGCCTCGGCGAAAGTACCTGCGATCTGGGGATACTTCGCCGCGAGACCGCCGAGCATGCCGACGGACTGGGAGCCTTGACCGGGGAACAGGAACGCGAAGTTGCCTTGAGTCATGGAATAGGAATCGTAGGTGAGAGCGCGTTGGGTTAGGCGGTGCGCTGGAGTGGAGTCGGTCGCAGGCGGGATCTGGCGTCAGTAGCGCAACAACACGGCGCCCCAGGTAAAGCCGCCGCCGAAGGCTTCCATCAACACCGTCTGTCCCCGCTGGATCCGCCCGTCGCGGACGGCCTCGTCGAAGGCCAGCGGCACAGAGGCGGCGGAGGTGTTGCCGTGTCGGTCGACAGTGACCACGACCTGCTCCATCGCCAGATGCAGCTTGCGCGCCGTCGCCTGGATGATGCGCATGTTGGCTTGATGCGGCACCAGCCAATCGATGTCCGAACGGGACATGCCATTCGCATCCAAGGTCTCATCGGCGATGCGCCCGAGCGTCGTGACGGCAACTCGAAAGACCTCGTTCCCCTTCATCTCCATGTAGGGCGCGCCGGTGAAGCCGTTGCCCACGCCCGCTGGAACCTGCAACAGCTCGCGATGGGTTCCATCGGCGTGGAGGTGGGACGAGATGATGCCCGGCCGATCATCCGCGCCGATGACGACGGCGCCAGCGCCATCACCGAACAGGATACAGGTGCCTCGGTCGGTCCAGTCGATGATGCGTGAGACGGTCTCCGCGCCCACCACCAAGGCAGATTTCGCGCTGCCGGAGCGGATGAATTGATCCGCAATGCCGAGCGCATAGACGAACCCGGTGCAGACCGCCTGCACGTCGAACGCCGCGCAACCGCGAATACCCAGGCGGTTCTGCAACAGGCAGGCGTTGCTCGGGAAGATCTGGTCCGCCGTCGTCGTGGCGACGATGATGAGATCGATTGCGGACGGCTCAATGCCCGCCGCGGCGATGGCGCGCCGAGCAGCCTGTTCTGCCAGATCCCCGCAGGTTTCACCGTCGGCGGCGATGCGCCGCTCGCGGATGCCCGTGCGCTCGCGAATCCACTCGTCGGAGGTATCGACCATCCGTTCGATCTCGGCGTTGGTCATGACCCGTTCCGGCAGATAACTGCCGGTGCCGAGGACGCGCGAGAAAGGCCCCTCGCCCTTCGTAGTTTGCTCGCTCATGCACTGACCCGTTCCGGTACCGCCACCAAATGAGCACTGACCTCATGCTCGATATGTTCGATCACCTTCGAGCTGATCTCGTGCCCGGCGATGTGGATGGCGTTCTCGAAGGCGACGGCGTCCGCTCCGCCGTGACTCTTGACGACGATCCCTCGAAGACCAAGCAACGTGGCTCCGTTGTAGCGCCTCGGGTCGGACTCGCGCTTGAAGGCCTTCAAAACGGGCATCGCTGCGAGCGCGGACAGTCGCGACCACCAGGTCTGCCCGAAGTGTCGCCGCAGCATCTGGCCAACCAGCTTTGCAACGCCCTCGCTCGACTTCAGTGCGACGTTGCCGACGAAACCGTCGGCGACGATGACGTCGGCACTGCCGACGAAGATGTCGTCACCCTCCACATAGCCGGCATAGTTGAGCCCGCTGGAGGCGATGAGTTCGTGTGCGCGACGGACCTGATCGTTGCCCTTGATCTCCTCCTGACCGATGTTGAGCAATGCGACCGTCGGCCGCTCGATGCCCTCCACGGCTTTGACCAACTCGCTGCCCATGACGGCGAACTGGAACAGGTGCTCCGCGGAGCAATCGACATTCGCGCCCAGGTCGAGCATGTGCGTCCGGCCTTTCAGCGACGGCATAGCGCTGATGATGGCGGGCCGATCCACCTGCGGCAGGGTCTTGAGCACGAAGCGCGCGGTCGCCATCAGCGCGCCCGTGTTGCCGGCACTCACGCAGGCATCCGCCTCTCCAGACTTGACCAGCTCGATCGCGACGCGCATCGACGAGTCCTTCTTGCCCCGCAATGCCTTCGACGGGAGCTCATCCATACCCACCGTCTGGCTCGCGTGGCGGACGCGAATGCGCCGGGCGTGTCCCGCCCGTCGCCCGCCCTTCAGCTGGGAATCCAGCAGCGGCTGCACGACATCGCGCAGGCCAACCAGCACCAACTCGACATCTGGAGCTTTGTCCAGAAAAGCGAGCGCGGCCGGCACCACGACCTCGACGCCATGATCACCGCCCATGGCGTCCAGTGCAATGACGGGACGTCGGTTCACGGGTGTCGAGGCGTCGATCTCGGTGCTACGGCGCGGACTCAGGAGGAGCGATCCACGGCCTTGCGGCCACGGTAGAAGCCGTCGGGCGTCATGTGGTGACGACGATGGATCTCGCCGGTCGTGGAATCCTCAGACAGGGTCGGCTTGCCGAGCGCATCATGAGAACGGCGCATGCCACGCCTGGAGGGGGTCTTCCGGTTCTGTTGAACGGCCATGGTGGGTCTCTCTATTATCCTTGCAATGCATCGGCCGTCGGGCCGTATGGGTAAATTCAGTGCCTGCGCTTGAGGTGGCCCAGTACCGCGAACGGGTTGGGGGCATCATCCACCACCTCTTCCACGCCTGGACCCTCTGAGGTGTCGACCGCCGGCGGCGCGCAGGCCCCCTCCGGATGCCTTGGCACGGCCGGCAACGCCAGCAGGAGTTCGTCCTCGACAAGGGCTGCAGGATCGAGCCTCTGCCGCTCCAGCAAGAGGGGCTCATAGCCGTCCGGGAGTCGCCTTGCCTCGTCCAGCCCGGACACCAGGGCCAGGGTGAATCGGCTCTCGACCGGAAACTCATAAGGCTCGTTACAGCGTTGGCAACGCAGCATCAACGCCGCGGAAACCTCGCCTCGAACGGTTCCCCGCCCGGCCGTGTCGCGATCGAACCGTAACTCGAAGCGCGCGACAAGCTGGTTGGGTTCGCCATCGCCCGCGACGACCACCTCCGCGAGGCGTGGTAGCCGATCCAGCCCCACCGCACCGGTGAGGGAACGCCGTTGCTCGACCAGGCGCTTGGGATCGACGGAACGGGGAAGGCCCTCACACATAAGCCGTTCAGTATATCGAGCCAGGGCTTGCGGAGCAAGGCGAGCGTCGGCGGAAACCCCAACAGAGCGGACAAACCCGATAGCCAGGCCGAGGTGATCGTGCCCGGCGAACGCGCCCCAGCCCTCAACCTATGATGGCGTCTGCGGAGTCCCGTCCCGATCCAGATCAGGCAGCAACCGCCACGGAGTCCAGTAGGCTCCCGCGAGAGTCCGGCGCTTCCGGATCGCTTGCCGTCCCGAAAGACCCGGAATGGGACAGACAAGTTGCGCGGCCCCGTCGGGCATCAGGTACCGGTCAGGGCCAGCAGCACACCAGCCGCCACCGCGGACCCGATGACACCCGCCACATTCGGCCCCATGGCATGCATCAACAGGAAGTTGTGGTGATCTTCTTCCAAGCCCACCCGGTTCACGACGCGCGCCGCCATAGGCACCGCGGAGACACCGGCGGCACCGATGAGCGGATTGACCCTGCCGCCGGTGACCCGATGCATCAGCTTGCCCATGAGCACGCCGGTGGCCGTGCCGATGGTGAAGGCCAACGCACCGAGCACCAGGATGCCGAGGGTCTCAAGTGCCAGGAACTTATCGGCGGACAGCTTCGAGCCGATGGCGAGTCCGAGCATGATGGTGACGATATTGATGATCTCGTTCTGCGCCGCCCGGCTCAGGCGCTCGACGACACCGCACTCGCGCAGCAGGTTGCCGAAGGTGAGCATGCCGATCAGCGGCGCCGCCGACGGCAGCAGCAGCGCACAGAGCAGCAAGACCACGAACGGGAACAGGATGCGCTCGAGCTGCGACACCGGGCGCAGCTGCTGCATGACCACCCGCCGCTCCTCGGGCGTGGTCAGCGCGCGCATGATGGGCGGCTGGATGATGGGCACGAGCGCCATGTAGGAGTACGCCGCGACGGCGATGGCGCCGAGCAGGTCCGGTGCCAACCGCGAGGCGAGGAAGATTGCCGTCGGGCCGTCGGCCCCGCCGATGATGGCGATGGCGGAGGCGTCCTGCAGGGTGAAATCGAACCCAGGCACGAAGTTGAGCAACACCGCGCCGATCAGGGTCGCGAAGATGCCGAACTGGGCCGCGGCGCCGAGCAACAGCGTCGACGGCCGCGCGATCAAGGCACCGAAGTCCGTCAGCGCCCCGACCCCCATGAAGATGAGCAGTGGGAAGATTCCGGTCTCGACGCCGACGGAGTAGATCATGCCGAGCATACCGTCGGGGCCGCCGATGCCGGCGACCGGGATGTTGCTCAGCACCGCACCGAAGCCGATGGGCACCAGCAGCAGCGGCTCGAACTTCTTCGCGATGGCGAGATAGACGAGCCCGCAGCCGACGGCCATCATCAACAGCTGGCCCCACTCCATGTTGGCAATGCCCATGGAGTCCCAGAGCGTGAGCAACTGATCCATGATCGGTCAGCCCAACGACAGCAGCGGTGCGCCGAGGCCGACCGAGTCGCCCTCCTTGACGCGGATGTCGCGCACCGTGCCGGCGGCACTGGCGCGGACCTCGGTCTCCATCTTCATCGCCTCCAGCACCAGCAGTACCTCACCCGCGGCCACCGCCTGACCCGGCTTGACCTCGATGCGCACGATGTTGCCGGCGAGGGGCGCGTCGATGCTGGTTGCGGGACCGTCGGACACGGCCGCCACCTGCGCGGCCGGCGCCGCTGGAGCGGCCGCGGCGACGGACTCGACGGCTCCCTCGGGCGACACGCTGACGGCATAGGCGCGCCCGTCCACCTCCACGCGGTAGCGCTCGGTGCCGCCGAGCGACGCCGGCGCCGCCGCGCTGGCCGGGGCGGCGGCCGGTGCCGACGTGGCGGCCTTCTCCTGGGCGTCCAGTTCCCAGGGCGGCGCCTCGAAGGCGGCGGGGTTGTTCCGGTGCTCGATGAACTTGAGTCCGACCTGCGGGAACATGGCGTAGATGAGCACGTCGTCGATCTGCTCGGCGGCGAGTTCCAGCTTGCGCTCGCCGGCGATGCCGTCGAACTCCGCCGTCAGTCGTTCCAGCTCCGGGCTCAGCTCGTCCGCGGGACGGCAGGTGATGGGCTCCTCACCGTCGTCGAGCACGCGTGCGCGTAGCTCGGCATTGACCGGCGCGGGCGTCGCGCCGTAGGCCCCCTTCAGAACCCCGGCGGTCTCGTTGGTAATGGACTTGTAGCGCTCGCCCATCAGGACATTCAGCACCGCCTGGCTGCCGACGATCTGACTCGTGGGCGTCACCAGCGGAATGAAGCCCAGGTCCTCGCGGACCCGCGGGATCTCATCGAGCACCTCGTCGAGGCGGTCGGTCGCGCCCTGCTCGCGCAGCTGGTTCTCCATGTTGGTGAGCATGCCGCCGGGCACCTGGGCCACCAGGATGCGGGAGTCCACGCCGCGCAGGGAACCCTCGAAGCGGGCGTACTTCTTGCGCACTTCCCGGAAGTAGGCGGCGATTTCTTCCAGCAGAGATAGGTCGAGGCCGGTATCCCGCGGCGTCCCCTGCAGGATCGCGACCATGGACTCGGTGGGCGAGTGGCCGTAGGTCATGCTCATGGACGAGATGGCGGTGTCGACCATGTCGATGCCGGCCTCGGCCGCCTTGAGGTAGGTCGCCGTGCTCATGCCCGTGGTGGCGTGGCACTGCATCGCGATGGGGATGGAGCAGGTCTGCTTCAGGCGCGTGACCAGTTCCTCGGCCACATAGGGCCGTAGCAGGCCAGCCATGTCCTTGATGAAGATGGAATGGCAGCCGAGGTCCTCGATGCGTCGCCCGAGGTCCACCCAGTAGTCCATGTTGTGCACCGGGCTGACGGTGTAGGACATGGTGCCCTGGGCATGCGCGTCGGTCGCCAACGCCGAGCGGACGGCTTGCTCCAGGTTACGCAGGTCGTTCATGGCATCGAAGATGCGGAACACACCGACGCCATTGACCGCCGCGCGCTCGACGAACTTGTCCACCACGTCGTCTGCATAGTGCCGATAGCCGAGCAGGTTCTGCCCACGCAATAGCATCTGTTGGGGCGTGTTCGGCATGGCCGCATGGAGTTGGCGCAGACGCTCCCAGGGGTCCTCGCCGAGAAAACGGATACAGGCGTCGAAGGTCGCCCCACCCCAGCTCTCCAGCGACCAAAAGCCGACCCGGTCGAGCTTGTCCGCGATGGGCAGCATGTCCTCGATACGCATGCGGGTGGCCAGCAAGGACTGGTGCGCGTCGCGGAGGACGACGTCGGTGATCCCTAGCGGTTTGTTCTCTGTCATGGCGTGCTCTCTAGGATCGGCGGAGTGGCCGTCGGGGAAACTCGGAATGGGACGCTCGCTGTCGGGCTCGCAGGACACATCGGCACCAAGGGCTGGACCGCTCTCCTAGACCCTGCTGCGTCGCGCCGCCCGATAGCGGGCAATGGCGGCCGCGATCACGGCAATCGGCGGGGCGTCGGTGGTCTCGGCAGGCAGCATCGGCTCAGGCTCGGGCAACGCGGGCGCAACGCGCCCTGCCGCCCAGGACATGAACCGCAGGATGCCGACCAGCATCAGCAAGAAGCAGAAGACGATGCCCATGCCGATGCCCATGAGGCGCAGGCTTTCGACCAAGAGGTCGGCGTTAGTCATGCTCGAGACTCCTGCTGCGGCGGGCGGCGCGGGTCAATCCCGGACCGCCCGTGCATCACTCGGTGGGATTAGCGCGCGTCGAAGGGATGGCGGACAACGACGGTCTGCACACGGTCAGCGCCGGTGGAGACGATATCGATCGGGACGCCACCGAGTTCCTCGATCTTGTCCAGATAGGCTCGCGCCTCGACCGGCAACGCCTCCATGGAGGTCGCATTGGCCGTGGTGCCGCTCCAGCCTGGGAGCTCGATGAAGTGCGGCTTACAGCGCGCGAGGGCGTCCGCGCCGACGGGCGGTGCGTCGAGCATCTCGCCGTCGAGCTCGTACCCGGTGCAGATGCGCAGGGTCTGCATGCCGTCCAGCACATCGAGCTTGGTGATACACAGGCCCGAAACGCTGTTGACGATGAAGGAGCGTTTCAGCGCCACCATGTCCAGCCAGCCGCAACGCCGCTTGCGCCCGGTGGTGGCGCCGAACTCGTGGCCTTGGGTACCGAGCCGGTCGCCGTCGTCGTCGAACAGCTCCGTCGGGAAGGGACCGCCGCCGACACGGGTGGTATAGGCCTTGACGATACCGAGGATGTAGTCGAGGTCGCGTGGCCCAACACCGCTGCCACTCGCCGCCCCGCCCGCGGTGGTGGTGGAGGACGTGACATACGGATAGGTACCGTGATCGATGTCGAGCAATGCGCCCTGCGCACCCTCGAAAAGGACATTGGCGCCCTCCCCGCGCATCCGAGCGAGGGTGCCGATGACATCGTCGACCATCGGTCCCAGCTGCGCAGCATGTGAGAGCGCGGCATCGCGCACAGCCCCGAACTCGACGGGTTCCGCGCCGAGCTGATGCTGCAGGGAAAAATTGTGGTAATCGAGAATCTCGCGCAACCGCTCCTCGAAGTGCGCCTGGTCCATGAGTTCGCCGAGGCGGATGCCGCGGCGGGCGATCTTATCCTCGTAGGCGGGGCCGATACCGCGCCCCGTGGTCCCAATGGCCTTGCTGCCGCGCGCCTTCTCACGGGCATGATCCAGGGCCACGTGATACGGCAGAATGAGCGCACAGGCAGGGCTGATCCGAAGCCGGTTGCGCACGGGAACGCCGCGTGCCTCCAGCGTTTCGGCCTCAGCGAGCAGCGCTTCCGGACTCAGCACGACGCCGTTGCCGATCATGCAGGCGACCCCGTCGTGCAGGATGCCGGACGGGATCAGATGCAGGATGGTCTGCTCGCCGTCGATGACCAGGGTATGACCGGCGTTGTGTCCGCCCTGGAAG
The DNA here is from genome assembly GCA_028277725.1 of Thiohalocapsa sp. Lineage (GTDB taxonomy): Bacteria > Pseudomonadota > Gammaproteobacteria > Chromatiales > Chromatiaceae > Thiohalocapsa. Next base: position 65,706 of record JANQFX010000011.1, on the reverse strand, counting down.
CGAACCACGGCGTCGGCCCGCTCCGTGAGCAGATCGACGATCTTGCCCTTGCCTTCGTCACCCCACTGGGTACCGATGACGACTACGCTCTTACCCATCTCGCTTCTGTCTCCACTGGCCGGCCCATCGGGCGATCGGCGCACAAGTTAACACGATGTTCATCAAACCTGGATGCCGGGGAGCAAATTCGCGGTCCGCGGGAGATGAGGACGTCGGCCCTGATAGCCGTCTTCAGTGGTCCCACCCGAGATCAACGCAGTCACGTGGGCGGACGCGGGCTCAATCCTCCTCTGACGGCTGCAATACCCATTCGCCACCGCTCCGCACCAGGGTCTCGCCTGCTTCGTCCTGCTGCCCGGCGTCGCCGGGCAGCCGATAGATGACCTGGCGTCCTTCACGACGCAGCCGTTCCACCACCGAGCCAAGGGCCGGGTCGCTACACCAGGGCACATAGACGGGTCGCGCCGCCGGCACGCCCTCGGGCTCGGCGCGGCCGAGGGCAAGCAATCCCTTGAGATCGGTACTGAATCCGACCGCCGGCCTCGAGCGGCCGAAGACCCGGCCAATGTCGTCGTAGCGCCCGCCGCGTCCGACCTCCTTGCCCCAACCGGGCGCGAAGGCGGCGAAGACGATTCCGGTCTTGTAGGCATAGCCACGCAACTCACCGAGGTCGAAGTGCATGGACAGGTCCGGCATCCAGCGCGATGCCTCCTGGGCGACACGCCGCAGTCGCTCCAGCGCGACCTGCACCGGGTCATCCGCCGCGGCCAGCGCAGGGCCGGCGCGCTCGAGCGCGTCGGTCCCATTCAGCTCCGGCAGGGCGAGGAGCATGTCGCCGACCTCGGCACGCATGCCCGAAGTCTCGATGAAATCGTGGATCTCTGGGATGGCCTTGCGCTGGAGCGCGTCGAACAGGAGCATTTCCTCCGCCCGTTCCAGGCTGGCCTGCCGCGCGAGCGCGCGGAAGATACCGACATGCCCGAGATCGACATAGGCACCTTCCACGCCGGCGGCCGCCAGGGTCGCGACCAGCAACCGCAGCACCTCGACGTCGCTCTCGACGCCGTCATGGCCGAAGATTTCGGCGCCGATCTGCAAGGGCGCGCGGGTGCCGGCGAAACCATCCGAGCGGGTGTGTAGCACAGTGCCCATGTAGCACAACCGGGAGGGCCTATCGCGCCGCAGCCGATGGGCATCGATGCGCGCCACCTGCGGCGTCATGTCGGCGCGGACACCCATCAACCGCCCGCTCTCCTGATCGGTCAGCTTGAAGGTTTTCAGGTCGAGGTCGTGGCCGGTGCCCGTGAGCAGGCTGTCGAGGTAGTCGATGAAGGGCGGGATGACCAGCTCGTAACCCCAGGCTGCGTAGAGGTCGAGCAGTTCCCGGCGCAAGGTTTCGAGCCTTGCCGCTTCGGGCGGCAGGACTTCATCGATGCCGTCTGGCAGACGCCAGCGTTGATGGTTCATCGGGCGGGATTCAGTTGATCAAATACAGGAAGGCAACGCCTGCAATCATGCTCAGCAGTCCGCTCAGCCGCAGGCTGCGGTTGTCCTGGCGAGCGACCTCAACAAGCATGCGCCGCAGCAGGTTGGGTGCGAGGAACGGAAGGATGCCCTCGATGACCAGCAGCAGGGCCAGCGCGACCAGAAGCTCGTGTGACATGGCGAAGGGGAACGGGCGGTGGCCGGCCCCATGCATGGCACGGGGCGGGATGATTGCAAAAGCTCGGAGGAAAGTCTAACGCGGCAGCGGGAATCGCGTATGCGACCGCCTCGAAACGTGCGCGAGCGGATCGGCAGCCAATCCTGCAACCGACGGCACGGATTGCCTCGGCCCTGAGGGCGATGCGATGGGCAAGAGACCCCGAGACGTTGACCCGGGATCGGGCCTTGCGGGGGAAACCGCGCCCGTACCGGGCGCGAACGCGGGGTCTGCCGCAACCCGGCTCGCGTCGTGCGAAGCCGGGACCAGGGCACTCCGTTGCGCGTTAGTCGGCTCGGGAGCTGAACCCGTAGGGCGAGAAGGGCTGCGCCGACTGGGGTCGGGCCGCCACGTCGGGCTCGGCGTCGGGGGCGACGGACGCCCCGTTCATGCTGCGGAAGAACTTGAAGAACTCCGTATCCGGCGAGATGACCAGCGTGCTGTCCGAGTTGGCGAACGACTGCTGGTAAGCGTTCAGGCTCCGATAGAAGGCGTAGAACTCCGGATCAGCCGTGTACGCGTTGGCGTAGGTCTCGGCGGCCTTGGCATCGCCCAGACCACGCGTCTCCTCGGCCTCGCGGTAGGCATCGGCGAGGATGACCGTACGCTGGCGATCGGCATCGGCACGGATACGCTCCGCCGCCTCGGAGCCCTTGGCGCGGAGATCGCGCGCGACGCGCTCGCGCTCGGCCCGCATGCGGTTGTAAACCGATTCGCTGACCTCCGGCGGGAGGTCGATCTTCTTCACTCGCACATCGACCACGTCGACGCCCAGCTCCATCGCCTGGGTGTCGATTTCCTTGGTCAGCGCGGTCATCAACTCGAGCCGATCCTCGGACACTACCTCCTGAATCGTGCGCTTACCGAACTCGTTGCGCAGGCTGGTATTGATGCGCTCCGACAACAGGCGCGCGGTACGCGCCGAGTCACCGCCCGTGGAGCGGAAGAACTGGGCTGCGTTGCTGATGCGCCACTTGGCGTAGGAGTCGACGATCACGTCCTTCTTTTCGATGGTCAGAAAGCGCTCCGGACGTGAGTCCAGGGTCTGAATGCGGGCATCGAACTTCAGGATATTGTTGAGCAAGGGCACCTTGAGATGGAGACCGGGCTCGTAGTCGCTGCCGACGATCTCACCCAAACGCAGCTTGATGGCCGTCTCGTACTGCTGAACGGTGAAGGTCGAGGCGTACACGATCAGGCCGAGCAGGACCAGGCCCGCCGGCAACATGATCTTCTTGAGGTCGTCCATCAGCGGCTCCTCCGGTCACGGGACGTCGAGCGCGCGCGCGAATCGACCGTGCGCGTGCTGGCGGTGGCGGGCTGTGCCCGACCCTGGATCGAGGCCTGGGGCGTCGACGCATTCGCCTTGCGCATCAGCTGATCCAGCGGCAGATACATCAGGCTGTCGCCGCCCGGCACATCCAGCAACACGGTGTTGCTCTCGCTCAAAACCCCTTCCATGGCCTCGATGTACAGACGCTCACGCGTGACCTCGGGCGCCTTGGTGTACTCGGAGAGCACCGAGGTGAATCGCGACGTCTGACCTTCAGCCTCGGCGATGACCCGGTCGCGATAGGCCTTCGCGTCGGCCACGGCCCGAGCCGCCTCGCCTCGTGCCTGGGGCACGATCTCATTGGCATAGGCCTCGGCCTGGTTCTCCAGTCGTTCCTTGTCCTCGCGAGCCTTGATGGCGTCGTCGAAGGCCTCTTTGACGGGCTCCGGCGGCTTGGCCGGCTGCATGTTGACGGAAGTGACAAGCAGGCCCGTTTTGTACTGGTCCATCAGGTCCTGGACGCGGTCTTGGATCATTACAGCAATGGCACTACGGCCCTCAGTGAGGACGAAGTCGAGCTTGCTACCGCCGATGGTCTTACGCACCACTGTCTCGGTGGCATCGCGCAGCGTCTTCTCAGGCGCCTGGTCCTGGAAAAGGTAGTTTGCCGCGTCCTGGATTCGAGACTGCACCGTCAACTCGACGTCGACGATGTTCTCGTCCTGGGTCAGCATCGCTGCCTTGTGGCTGAACGATGAGATTTCATCCACGTTGACGATCTGCACGGACTCGATCGGGTACGGAATGTGCCAGTGTGGCCCCGGTTCGGTCATTTTGGTGTAGGCGCCGAAACGCAGCACGACGCCGCGTTCGGCGGGATCGACGATGTAGATGCCGGTGAACAGCCAGCCGATGAACAGCACGGCGACGATGACGCCGATGGTGCGCTTGCTGATGTCGCCACCGCCGCCTCCACCACCGCCGCCTTTGCCGCCGAACAGGCCACCGATGCGTTCCTGCAATTTGCGAACGATCTCGTCGAGATCAGGCGGACCCGCATTGTTGGGGTTGTTCCCCCAGGGGTCTTTGCCGCCGCCTCCGGGCTCGTTCCAAGCCATAGTGTCTCCGAAACTCGTGGGTTATCCGAGGCTCCGCCCTGAGCCCTGTCTGCACCGGCACATCCGCGCCAGCACGTTGGTTCAAATTGGGGCAAGTGCCGCCCTGCCGTGATGATATCAAGACGCGTGACCCGGTCGACGTCCGCCGGAGTCAGACTCCGCCCGGTCTGGCCCGCACCACTAGCGCCGCCAGCGGACGACGCAAAGACTCCGAGGCGGCTGGCCGCCGCGAGTGCCGACCGTCAACGCGACAATGCCAGCGCAAGAGTGCCGTGGGCCGGGGCCTCTGTCGGCGGCGCCGCAATCTCACTCAGCCGGCGACCGAGCCCGTCGTCGGCGTGCATGGCGCGCTGCCAGCGCTGCGCCGGCATGGACACGTGTATCTCCCAGCCGCCGAGGTCCGTGTGCTGCTCGAACTCCACCGACGCGTGACGGAACAACCAAGCACGGAGCGCGCCGTCCTGCGGGCCCAGTAGCAGTCGCTGGCGTACGACACCCTGGGACAGGCGCTCCGTGATGGCCTCTAGCAGGAGCTCGATCCCCTCGCCCATCGCCGCGGACAGCCAGACCCGCGCAATCGTGCCGTCCTCCGCCCGATCCACCCGCGGCAGCATCGGGCCATCGTCCGTCGCCAGCGCGTCGATCTTGTTGTAGACCATGATCTTCGGCACCCCGCCGGCGCCGATTTCGTCGAGCACGGACTCGACGTCATCGATGTGCCGGGCACGCTCCACGGGATCGGCGTCGACCACGTGTAGCAGCAGATCAGCGGAGCGCGTCTCGTCGAGCGTCGCCCGGAAGGCAGCCACCAGTTCGTGCGGCAGTTGCCGGATGAAGCCGACTGTATCCGCCAACACCGCATCGAGCCCCGCGGGCAACGGCAACCTCCGCAGCGTCGGGTCCAGTGTCGCAAAGAGCTGATCGGCCTCAAGCACCTTAGCCGACGTCAGCCGGTTGAAGAGCGTCGATTTGCCGACGTTGGTGTAGCCGACCAGGGACACCGTCGGGACCTCGCGCCGCTCGCGAGCCCGCCTGCCCTGACCGCGCTGCACCTCAATGCGGGCAAGCCGGTCGCGCAACATCGCGATGCGCTTTCCGAGCAATCGACGGTCCGTTTCCAGCTGCGTCTCACCCGGGCCGCGCAGGCCGATACCGCCCTTCTGCCGTTCGAGGTGGGTCCAACCTCGCACCAGACGGGTGGACAGGTGACGCAGCTGAGCCAGCTCGACCTGGAGCTTGCCCTCGAACGATCGGGCCCGCTGCGCGAAGATGTCCAGAATCAGACCGCTCCGGTCTACGACTCGACACTTGAGCAGCCGCTCGAGGTTCCGCTCCTGTGCCGGGCTGAGGGCATGGTCGACGATGACCAGTTCCGCACCTGTCGCGACTACGAGCTTCGACAATTCCTCGGCCTTGCCGGTTCCGATGAAGTGCCGCGGCTCCGGGGTAGCCCGAGAGCCGCCTAGGAAACCGACGACATCCGCACCCGCCGCCTTCGCCAGAAGCTCGAGCTCTTCGCGCGCATCGTCCACGGGCTCCTGGCCCAGTGCCAACTGGACGAGGATCGCTCGCTCTCCGGAGTCGGGTCGATCAAACATAGGGAGCGCCGGACGCCCGGGATGCGAAGCAAGGGCCAGCCGACCCCATGCAGGAACTGCCGCGACGGAAAGCGGCACGCCATGGCGCCACCGGAACCGGATCGATGCGGGCCGCGCGGCGGATCAGCTATTCCCCTCTTCGGGCTCACCGTCCTGCGCCGGCGGTAGCTTGACGTTGCGCGCCGGGACGACGGTGGAGATCGCGTGCTTGTAGATCATCTGGCTGACGTTGTTCTTCAGCAGAACGACGAACTGATCGAACGACTCGATCTGCCCCTGAAGCTTGATTCCGTTCACCAGGAAGATCGAGACAGGGATGCGCTCCCGGCGAAGCTGATTCAGGAAAGGGTCTTGTAGACTCTGGCCCTTGGACATTGCGATAGGCTCCTTATTATTCTGTCGCCAACGGGTTTGTCCGCGACGGGATAGTGATTCTAAGACGTTGGCGAAACCTGGCATGATAGCACAGGGCTGGGCGTCGACATCGGAAAATGGCGCGTGAGCGGACAGGTCTTTGGCGCCTCGATCGCAGTATCTCCGCATCCGCATCACCCGGCCCGGAACGCCCGACACGTCCGGATTGCCCCGCCAAGCGCCAGAGCATCGTCCTCCGGTGCCGGCGGGCGGTCCCGGTACCGCCACTCAACGGAGCCGTACCCCATGCGTATCAAGGTCTGGGACCTACCCACCCGAGTCTTCCACTGGGCGTTGTTCGTTGCCGTCGCCGCTTCGATCTGGACCGGCTGGACCGGTGGCAACTGGATCGAGTGGCACGGACGCCTCGGCCTCGTCATCATCTGGCTGCTGGCGTTCCGTCTGGTCTGGGGCTTTCTCGGTTCGACCTACGCTCGCTTCGCACAATTCGCGCCGACGCCGGGTCGCATCCTTGCCTATCTGCGCGGCAACTGGCATGGCGAGGGGCACAACCCCCTCGGCGCCCTGTCGGTTTTCGCGCTGCTGGGTTTTCTCACCTGGCAGGCGATAAGCGGACTGTTCAGCAATGACGACATCGTCTTCGAGGGACCGCTCGCGGACTCGGTGCGCAGTTCCACCAGTACCTGGCTGTCGGGCCTGCACCGCCAGGGGCTGTGGATCATCATCACTCTGGTGGCGCTGCACATCACGGCTATCCTGATCTATGCATTGCGTGGCAAGAACTTGGTGCGCCCCATGATCCTGGGCTGGAAGGCGTCCGACGACCCCTCCGTCCGCTCGGCCAGGGGTGGCAAGGTCTGGGCCCTGCTGCTCGCCCTGGCCGTCGCGAGCGTCGCGGTCTGGGTGGCCGATGGCGGACTATTGCCCCCACCCCCGCCCCCACCGCCGCCGAGCGCCATCCCAGCGTGGTGACCAGCTGAGCCGACGCCGTGTTCGCGGTGCCGTGGTGCTCGGGCGCTACCCCGACCTACCCGCTCTCTTGGACGGCCGGCGGCTGAGTCGTCCAGCGTGTCCTCGTCTCCGTCGACACGCGCTCCGGAGTGCAGACGAGGGCAATGAATGCCCGCCCCACGCATCGCGCGGAGCGGGCCTCTTGGTCCAGAAAACCGGGCAGGCCCGTGTCCGGAAATGTCGTCAGTCCTTCCGAAACTCCTTGTGGCACGCCTTACAACTCTCGCCCAGATCCATGAAGGCGCCCTTGACGTCCTGCGCGCTCTCGGCCATGGAGGCGGCCTCGGCCATCATGTTGGCGGCCTGCACGAAGTTGCCTGCAAGCTCGCCGACCTGCTGCCGCTCGGTGAAAAGCGCCGGCTTGACGCGGGTCTTGACGTCGCCGATGTCCTTGTCCGTGCCCGGGCCATACAGGGCGCCCATGCCAGAGCTGGCAATGCCGGCGATGGCGTTGGCGGCGGCGGCGACCTGCTGCTGGCTGAACTCGCCCTCAAGGTTGGCCTTGATCTTGCCCATGTTCCAGGAAATGAAGCTGTAGCCTGCCTGACGGGTAAGGATCTGCTCCTCCGGCGACAACTGCTCAGCGACGGCGGCGCCGGCGATGGACAGGGATAGGGTCATTGCGGCGATCGAAACGGACTTTTGCATCGGACGACTCTCCAGCTGGGTGAATTCACCTGACTCGGCCGAAGTATCGGGGCCCTAAGGCAAGCTGTCCAGCCGCCAAATGGGTAAGGAATGCGGAGTCTTGTCAGCTCCACGCCGCGACGTCGGCGATGGTGCCGCAAGGCAGGCCGCCCTATCGTCCTCAGTGCGGTTGCACGCTCTGGCGACCGTGGCGCCCATCACCCAATGGGTGGTCCCGCGTTTGCCGCGGAACCAGCAGTCAGTCAGCGCCTTACATGGTAGAGCCGCCAACAAGCGCATCGACTCCCCAAGGTCGACAACGGCATATCGAATCGGAAACCGTTGCTCCGCCTGGGCACCAACTGGTACAACCCGCGGCCATGACCGACACCGACGCCGAGCCCAATCCGGCCAACCGCCGCACGCTGCCCGAGCCCCAGCTGCTCGACATCGCTCGTCGCTTCCTTGGCGACTCCGGTTCAGGACTCCTCATCGCCCCACTCGGCGATGGCCTCATCAACGAGACCTATCGAGTCGAGACCCCCGCCCGGGCCTTCGTCCTTCAGAGGATCAATGGTTCGGTGTTCCCCGCGCCGGAGCGGATCATGCACAACCTGGCGGCCCTGCATGCGGCATCGTTGGCACATCCACAACTCGGCGTACGGGTGCCGGCGCTCTACCATGCCGACGGCCTCCCCTTCGTGCGCGACGCCGACGGCAACCTCTGGCGACTCGGCGAGTGCATCGAACCCAGCCGCACCCTGCACACCCTGGCGCACGCCGGCCAGGCGCGGGAGGTCGGCCGGGTGCTGGGGCACTTCCATCGGCTCGGCGCCGCGCTGGACCCGAGTGCAATTGCCGTCACCCTGCCGGGCTTCCACGACACGCCGGCCTACCTCACCGCCCTCGACACCGTGGTGTCGGGGGCCGATCCGGACCAGACCGAGCGGGACCTGCTCTCGGCCATCGACGCCCGTCGCAGTCTGGTCCAAGTCCTGGAGAGGGCCTGGGCCAACCGTCGCACCCGGACGCGCGTGATCCATGGTGATCCCAAGCTGGACAACCTGCTGTTCGACGTCGCCGGCGAGCGGGCGCTGTGTCTCATCGACCTGGACACGGTGCAGCCCGGCCTACTTCACCACGACATCGGCGACTGCCTGCGCTCCTGCTGCAACCGCGCCGGGGAAGCAGGGGCCGACTCCGCGCGCTTCGATGTCGGCCTGGCCGAGGCCCTGCTGTCGGGCTACGCCGAGACCAGTGCGGGCCTGCTCGACACCGAGGAACTCGACCTCATCGCGCCGGCGATCCGCCTCATCCCGCTGGAACTCGGTATCCGGTTCCTCACAGACCACCTCGGGGGGAACCGCTACTTCCGCGTTCGGTATCCCGGCGAGAACCTGGACAAGGCACGGCGACAGTTGGCCTTGGTGGCCGATATCGAACGCCAGGCGGAGGCGATCGATGCCGCCGTGCGCCGCGCCTTCGCCAGCGCCCGCTGAGCCGCGGACCTCTGACATTCCGATCTCAGATCCTGCGGCCTCGGACATCAGGCCCCAGGATTCTTGAGGATGATTGACCCAGGTTGGTATCCGGTCATCCGCCGCGGCGCCCGGCTGCTGCACAATGTTCAACATTGAGCTCACCCCGTCGGACGGCCGCATGCCCGAAATCACCATCCACTTCCTCTGCCCCTCCGATTGGGCGACGCCGCCGCGCATCCACACCTGGGACCGGGAACCGGGCCACCCGGGCAGCGACTGGCCAGGCGAGCCCATGCAACCCGAAGCGGACCGCCCCGGATGGTACCGCTCGGTCTTCGCGGCGACGACGCGCCTGCGCCTGGTCTTCAACGACGGCGAGGGACGCCAGAGCGCCGACCTTGCAAGGGAGTGTGACGGCTGGTTCAGCTTCGATACCCACTGGCAGGATGCGGCGCCCGAGGCACACAGCGCCGCCGCGGACCAGGAACAGCCTCAGGCCGCTTCCGCACCGCCTCAACCGAAGACGCATGCACCGGCCCCCGCCATCGTCGACGAGGCCCCGCCTCCCAACGAGCAGCGCACGGACTTCCGTGAGAAGACCATCTACTTCGTGCTCACGGCCCGCTTTTACGATGGCGACCCGTCGAACAACTTCTTCTGTCGCGACCGCATCCAGTTCGACGATGAGGGCAATCCCGTCGACCCGCACTGGCGCGGTGACTTCAAGGGGCTGATCCAGCGCCTGGACTATATCCGGGACCTGGGCTTCACCGCGATCTGGATCACCCCACCGGTGGAGAACCGCTCCGGGCTCGACTACCATGGCTACCACGCCTACGACTGGACCCGCATCGACCCGCGGCTGGAGTCCCCCGACGCCACCTATCAGCACCTGATCGACGCGGCGCACACGAAGGGCATCAAGATCATCCAGGACGTGGTGGTGAACCATTCCTGTCAATACGGCATCCGCGGCAAGGTCCATATCGACCACCTGCCCACCAAGTATTACGTGCCCCAGGGCAGCGAACAGGGCCAGGTGGACCACGGACCCTACCAAGGCCACCTCGGCAATTATGCCTGGCCCAACCGGTGCGACATCGACAATCCCGCCGCGCCGGACTGGTGGCGCGCACGCCACGAGTCCGACCCCGACGGCACAAAGCCGCTCACCGACCCCAAGACCGGCGAGACTGTGCCCAAGCCGGGCTATGAGCCCGGGCGCTTCTTCGGCATCGACGCCCAGACCTTGGACCCGGACTGGTATCACCAGGATGGCTTCATCTGCGGCGGGGACTGGGAGAGCGTCCACCCCCTGCAGCAGAAGCACCTGGCCGGCGACTGCATCGACCTCGCCACCGAACGGGACAACGTCAAGGATTACATCATCAGCAGCATCAACCGCTACCTAGACATGGGCGTGGATGCGCTTCGCATCGACACAGTCAAGCACATCGAGCGCGACAACCTGCTGGAGTACGTCAACGCCTGGAAGGCGCACAAGCCGGGGCTGTTCGTGTTCGGCGAGAACCTCGTCAAGGGCTACGGCTGGGGCGACCTCGGCGGCGGCGACAACGGCCCGAGCCAGATCCGCCCCTGGTGGTACACACGCCTCGGCCATGATCCGCACGACCCGCATTCCGGCGGCGACTCCGGCTTCCCGCAGCTCGACTTCGGCCTCTTCAGCACCTTCCGCGACACCCTCTCCCGCGGCACCTTCGAGGGTACAGGCCAGGTCCTGTCCATGGATTGGATCTACGGGGACGTCACTCAACTCGTCACCTTTCTGCAGAACCACGACGTCGGCCCGGACAACGACTTCAAGTACCGCTTTAAGGGTGAGACCTGGATGGCCGCCGCGGCCTACAACCTCATCTGGACCGCCCGCGGCATTCCCTGTCTGTACTTCGGCGAGGAGATCGAGTTCATGAAGGGCGCGCCCCAGGATGTCGAGGGCGAGAAGGACAGCCTAAACACCACCGGTCGCGCCTACTTCGGCGACCACCTGACGGACGAGCGCATCGGCCAGACCCGGTCCCACCCACTCTACAAGCACATCCAGCGCCTGAACCTGATCCGCCGCAACATCCCGGCGCTGCAGAAGGCCGCTATGACGCGGGTGAGCGAATGGGGCAGCGGCATGAGCTTCGTCCGCGACTTATCCCATGAGGGCAGCTATGCCGTCATCGGGCTTGCCATCGGCTCGGATCAGCAGATCGACATCGGCGGGGTACGGCCAGGCGTCTACCGCGACGCGGTCACCGGGGGCGAGATCCACAGTGACGGCCACCTGGGCTTCCACGTCAAGGCCAATTCCGCCGGCATCTGGGTGTTGGACGGCTCCGGCAAGGTCGGCCAGGACGGGGCCTTTCTCAGATGAGCCGCGAATGCGCCGGTTTGGCCCTATTACAGCGGCGCCGAATTGCCATGAACATGCTCTACGCTAGGCCCCGCCCTGCGAGTCGCCACGCGTATTGAAAGACACCTGCCAGGGCTCGCCCTCGCCGGTAAGCGGGATCGCCTCCAGCTCCAAGGTACCGACCTCGCTCACCGACGCCTGCAGGCGGACGGGCACCACCTCGCCCTTCTTGCGCCCGTCCGCCGGCAGGTTGGTCTGGATCTCCTCCAGCTCCTCGAGTTCGTCATCGGGCCACTCCTCCAGCAGGTCGCCGACTTGGTCGTCGCGGCGCACGCTGGAGCCGAAGAACCGGAACCGCACCGGCTCACCCACCACCAGGCCGAACTCCTGCGGCGCGGAGACGGGCTCGGAGCCCTCCTCCAGCCCGAAGGGCACAACGCAGAGCGCGTGTAGTTCCGGCTCCATTCCGGGGATGGCGGGCATGCTGCGCTCGACGCCGACGTAGTAGGAGTGCGACGTACCGCCGCGGATGCGGATGCCGCCGTGCTTGCGCACATAGGCATAGAAGGCGGCACCACGGGCGACGGCGAGGTCGAGGTCGCGAGACTCCAGAAGCCGCGCCGGCGGCGCGTCTTCTGCGGCCAGCCAGTGGTTGATGACCTCCAGCACCCGATCGCGCAGCACCGATGCGTTGAATACGCCGCCGTTGAAGAGCACCGCCGTCGGGTGCAGGAAGGTCGCCCAGTGGGCGTGTTCCACGAAGCCGTCGAGGTCATCGGTAGCGCCCGCCTGTTTGTTGAGGAAGGCGGCCAGGTGGCGGGTAACGCCCGGATCCTGTGCAAAGGGCAGGCCGACCTTGGTCAGCGCACCGCGGGCCCGCTGCGCGGGGTGGTCGGTGATGGCGCACTCGGGGAAAAAGCCGTCGATGAGCACGGCGGTGACCTCGGCCTGGGTCAGCTCGGTCCGGATGCTGCCGCCGATAAGCTTGGCGCCGCGGCTCGGCACCACGATGGGCACCGACTCCAGCGACTCGTCGGCAAGCAGGCCCTCCTTCGCAACCCGACAGCCGTGGGTGAGGGCCTGGAGCTGCCAGCGATCCAAGTCCACCCCCTGCGACTTGAGCTTCTGCTTGACCAGGTGCGCCAGGGTCAGGTCCATGTTGTCGCCGCCGAGCAGGATATGCTCGCCGACGGCGATGCGGGTCAGTTCCAGGGCGCCGTCCTGTTCCGTGACGGCGATAAGCGAGAAATCGCTGGTGCCGCCGCCGACGTCCACCACGAGGATGATGTCGCCGACCTTGACCTCGTGCCGCCACTTGCCCTTGCTGTCGTTGACCCAGCTGTAGAGGGCCGCCTGGGGTTCCTCCAGCAACACCAGGTGCTCGATGCCGATGGCTCGGGCGGCCTCGGCGGTCAGCTCCCGCGCCGCCGGGTCGAAGGAGGCGGGAACCGTCACCGTGACCTCCTGCTCGCCGAGGGGGTCGAAGCCGTGCAGCCCGTTCCAGGCCTCACGCAGGTGGGTCAGGAAGGCGATGCTGGCGTCGAAGGGCGAGACCTGCTTTATCTGCTCGGGCACCTCGGGCGGCAGGATCGCCGCCTTGCGGTCTACATCCGGGTGACAGAGCCAGCTCTTGGCGCTGGACACCAACCGGATGGGCGTGTTCGCACCCTGCTTGCGGGCCAGCTCACCGATGACCTGGCCCGGCGGGCTCGGCCAGGGCAGTCCGAGATCGGACTCGCGCAGCTCGTCCGGGTGCGGCAGATAGAGGAACGACGGCAACATCGGCCGTTCCTCCACCGAGCCCGGGTCCACCAGCTGTGGGATGGGCATGAGCTGCTGCTCGACCTCCTCACCCTCGCTCTTGGCCGTCTCGACGAAGGACAGCGCCGAGTGGGTGGTGCCGAGGTCGATACCAATGGCGAACCGGTTGCTCACAGTTCCACCTCCGCGGGTGCAAGAATGCTGACATCGCGGTCACCCACCACCTTCGGCAGGTTGACCGAATCGGCGCGCCAGCCGCGATGGATCAGTGCGCCGGTAAAGGGAGGCTCGCCGACGACGTTGCCGACGGGCCTCACGGCGGCGGCGTCGAAGCCGGCGAGCAGGGTAATCCGGCTGCCCTCGGTCTCGTGGCGCACCGGCTCGATACTGAGATAGTCCTTCAGCACGCGCTGACAGCCGTCGTGCACCACCCTTGCAGCGGCGCCGATTTCCTGGTCCGAGTAGGCGGTGATCTCCTCATGCAGGAAGTCCACCAGCCGGCCCTCCTTCTGCAGCAGACCCAACAGCACCAAGGCCGAATCCGGCGGTGCCGCATTGAGCTGCGCGGCGGGGCGCGGCAGCGTCGCCTTGACGCTCGACGTCGGCCCCGGAAGGTCGGTCTGGCCGTCGGCGTAGATATCGGTGAGCAGCCGCGCGTAGTTGGCGTCGGCCAGTGCTCTGATGAAGCTGTAGGTGGCGATGGGCAACCGCTTGAGCACGATCCAGGCGTGGGCGGCAGCAACGCCCGACCAGTGCAACGTGGCCACGGCGCCACGGCGCAATAGGCGTTGCACGGGCTTCAGCCGCTCTGCGACGGTCGGTCTCTCGCTCGGCCCCCGGGTCGGTCCCTGGCTCGCATCAGGGCTCGGCACCTGCATTGGACCAGGCGTCGGACTGGGGGCCGGCCGCTGGATCGGCCCCTGGGTCGGCGAAGATGTCGGCACTGGTTCGGTCATGGAGTCGTAATCCTCGCGGCAGAAGTCGAACGCGAAATGGCTCGAAGCCGCCGGCAAACGGCCCCGAGCGCCGGACCGCCGGGCCGGCGCAGCCCCCAAGTTTACATCGGCTGAGGCGATGCGAGCATCCGCAGCAGGTTTCCTGCACCAGTTTCAGGCGCTACGCCCCGTCGCACTGGCATAATCATGGTCCGTGTCGACGCGGTAACGACCCAGACCTATGCATGACTCGACCCCGCACCAGCGCACCCAACAAGCCAAGGCGCCGACGCCGCGGCAACGCGACGAGATGATCGCCGTTGCGGCCTACTATCTGGCCGAGCAGCGCGGCTTCGCACCAGGTGGTGCTGAGTCCGACTGGCTCCATGCGGAGTGCCAGATCGACCAGCTCCTCGCCCGCAGCAGCGTAGCCGGCGTCGACTGCGAGGAACTGCATCGGCTCAGACTGCGCAACGCGCTGCGTATCTGGACGATCTGAGACAGGCGCGCCGGGGTTGAAAGCGCTGGCGTGGCCGACCTCCGACAGCTACCTCGGACCCGATCACCAGATCGCCTCTACCGCCGACGTCGCAAGCATCACTCCGGCCCCGAGTTCCGATCCCGGCGGTGCGAATCACCCGCCCGGCGCTCGGCGAGCAACAGCCGCTCGATGCGCTCCAGGCGCTGCTCCATGGCCTCGGTATGCTCACGGATCCAGTGCACCTCCGCCACCTCGCCGCTGCCCTCCTCAAGGTCCAGCCGTTCGTGCTCCTTCTGCAGGGTCTCCAGCACAATGCCGATCATCATATTCAGGAAGATGAAGGCGATGACGAAGATAAAGCTGAGATAGTAGGCCCAGCTGAGCGGATAGACGTCCATGGTTTCATACATCACGTCCGTCCAATCCTCGAAGGTCGCTACGCGGAACAGCGTCAGCATGGCAACCGAGATATTGCCCCACAGGGTCTCATTGACACCCTGGAACAGGATGCTACCGACCGCCGCGTAGATGTAGAAGATGATGAACATTAGCAGCGAGACATAGCCCATGCGTGGCAACGCCTGTACGAAGGCGTTGAGCAACACACGCAGTTCCGGAATGATGGAGACCAGGCGAAGTACTCGGAATATACGCAACAGGCGCCCGAGCAGCGCCATCTGGCTCTCCTCCACCGGAATCAGGCTCGCAACCACGATGATGAAGTCGAACAGATTCCAAGGTTGAGAGAAGAATCGCTTCAGGCTTCCCTCCGCCAACAGCCGCACCGTGATCTCGGCGAGGAAGAAGAGCGTCACCGCCACATCGAGCACGTTGAACACCGAGAGCACGCCCGGGGCCACGTCGTAGGTACTCGCGCCGATGACCAGCGCGGAAACGACGATGACGACGATGACGAAGGTCTCGAACAGTTTGTTGTCTTTGAGCGCGGCGAAGCGCCGCTGCAGCATGGGCACGGGAAGCATGGGAAAACCGGAGTTGCGGGTGAAGCATGCGCGGCCGACAGGACCCGCGCCGAACAGCGTGCAAGATACTCCCGGGCGTCGAATTGTGCACCGCGAAAAACCCCATGGAGCGTTAAGGCATGCCGGCACAGCGGTTGGCAACGCTTGCGGATTGTCATAGTATCCGGCGCGACAAGAGAACTAACGAACCCGACGACAAGGCATCCCGGGTCACCCGCGTCCAAGCCTGCGTAGCGTTTCCAGCGTGCCCGCCCTGAGCCGGCACCAAGGCGACCAAGAACAGGCCAGGCGCATTCGTCAAAGAGAGGATACCCATGCCCGCTCCAAGCAACCCCCGCGGTCGCAGCAACCGGGGCAAGCTGATCGTCGTAACCTTGGTGTTCATCAGCGGCATCATCTTTGCCGGCCTGTTCAGCACCGGGCTCGCCTATACCAACGAAATGGATTTCTGCGTCTCCTGCCACACCATGGAGACGAACTACAAGGAGTATCAGGAAACGCTTCACTTCAAGAATCCGTCGGGCGTGCAGGCGACTTGTGCCGACTGCCACGTGCCAAAGGAATTCGTGCCGAAGATGATCACCAAGGTGGTCGCAGCCAAGGACGTCTACCACGAGATCATCGGCACCATCGATACGCCGGAGAAGTTCGAGGCACGCCGCTGGCACATGGCCAGCCTGGTCTGGAAGAAGATGGAGAACAGTGACTCCCGCGAGTGCCGCACCTGCCACGACTTCGACGACATGGACCTGTCGGAGCAGGGACGTTCGGCCCGCAGTCGTCACGCCCGAGCCGAGGAAAAGGGTCAGACCTGCATCGATTGCCACACCGGCGTGGCGCATGAAGAACCCGACGAGCCGGACGATGCCTGAGGTCTTCATCCCTGAGGGCAAGCGTTCGCCGATGGGCCAACGCTCCGGAATCGGCCTTTGACCCGGCCGACCCCTGAATCGCGGCCAGTCCACCTGGCCGCGCACGAGCATGAGATGGACACCGCCATGAGATCCGTCGCCGACCCATCGCCGCGCCTAGGAGCGCTCTTCGGCTCGCTGCTCCAGCCGGCGCATCTCCCCGGCCTGATTCTGTCCCTGCTGCTCTGGAGCCCGGTCATGCCCGCCTCGGGCGACGAGTCGGCCGTGAACGGAGACTTGGGCCCGGACCTGCGCATCGCGGCCATGATCGACGACACCGATGCCGTCGCCGCCCTGATCGACCGCGGCGCGGACGTTGACGCCGCCGGCCGCTTCGGCAAGACCGCGCTGATGTTCGCCGCCGAGGGGGGCAACATGCAAACGGCCGCCTTGCTGCTGAATCGAGGCGCCAATGTCAATGCCCGCACCGTGGCCGGCTGCACGCCGCTGACCTTCGCTGCGGAGAACGGCCACTACGGACTCACTGCGCTCCTGATCGAGCGCGGTGCCCATGTACACGACCGCACCCGCGCCGGCTGGGATTCGCTGATGATCGCCTCGCGCTACGGCATCGTACCCATGGTCGAACAGCTCCTGTATCGCGGCGCCGACCCCAAGGCCGCCGACAAGGACGGTCGGACCGCACTGATGCAGGCCGCCAAGCGCGGGCACGTCGAAGCAGCAGAGCTCTTGCTGAACGGCGGTGCTGACGTCGATGCCCGCGACGCCGAAGGGGCCACCGCACTGATCGTCGCCGCTGACGCTGGGCAGCCAGCGGTGGTCCGGAGTCTCATCGAGCACGGGGCCAACCTGGATACCCGCGACGAGATCGGCGCCACCGCACTCCTGTGGGCCGTCGGCCGCGGTCACGCCGAGGTTGCCAACATCCTGCTGGAGCAAGGCGCTAACCCAAACATCAAAGACGAAGACGGCAACTTCGCCCTGCGCGAGGCGGTTGCCACCGAACACAACGACCTCATCGAACCGCTGCTGAGTCACCGCGCGGACCCGGCGCTGACCGATGCCGACGGCAAGACCGCCGCCGACCTGGCTCGCAGCAGCGGCAACGAAGCGGCGGTTACTGCGTTGGTGCGGCCTTGATCCCAACGCCCTAAGCGCTGCGCTAGACCGACACCGCCCCCCGAATGCACGGATCCTGCGGCCGCACACGGCCAAGCAGTCCGGCATGGCGGAGCCACCACTCCGCTGGATCCGAAGCCTGACCACTTCCGAAGGAGGAAACATGGGCAACTCGACAATGACCAAGGCCCTCGCGGCTGGAGCCCTGAGCCTCGGGCTCACGGCCGGCGCATGGGCCGACGACCTCGCCACCGGCAAAATGCTCGTCGACACCTGTGCCGGCTGCCACGGTACCAACGGCAACAGCGTCGGACCCGCCTCGCCGTCCATTTCCGCTATGGACCCCGTGGTGTTCGTCGACAGCATGATCGCCTTCCAGGAGGGCGACACCTACTCCACCATCATGGGCCGCATCGCCAAGGGTTACACGGAAGAGGAGTTCGAGCTCATGGCGGACTACCTGCATAACCAGGCCTTCGAGCCCGCGCAGCAGGAGTTCGACCAGGCCATGGTCGACGAGGGCGCCAAGCTGCACGACAAGTACTGCGAAAAGTGCCACATCGAAGGTGGCAAGCCAGTGCCCGACGAGGAGGACTACTACATCCTCGCCGGCCAGTGGACGCCCTACCTGAAGTACGCCATGGACGACTTCCGCGAAGACCGCCGCATGCTGCCGAAGAAGATGAGCAGAAAACTCGACTCCATGCTGGAGGCCAAGGGCGAGGAGTCACTTGACGCCCTGTACGCCTTCTACGCCGCCTACACCGACTTCACCAGTGAAGGCGCCGGCGACGACGACGAAGACTGACAAGCCACCCAGCAGGAGAAACGCCACATGACTATGAATAGACGCGATTTCGTCAAAGCCACCGGCGCCCTCGCGGCGGTCAGCGCAATCGGCGCCCCTTCCATCGCCCTCGGCGACGGTAAGAAGGTCGTCGTGGTCGGCGGCGGCACCGGCGGTGCCACCGCGGCCAAGTACATCAAAATGGCCGACGAGGGCATTGATGTCACCATCATCGAGCCGAACGAGCACTACTACACCTGTTATATGAGTAACGAGGTGTTGGGTGGTCACCGCACCATGGACCAGATCCGACAGAACTACGATGGCCTGAAGGCACGCGGCATCAAGGTGGTGCATGAGGCAGCCACTGGTATTGACGCGGACAAGAAGGTCGTCAAGACCGCGTCCGGCGAGTTTCCTTACGACCGCTGTGTCGTCTCCCCCGGCGTCGCCATGCTCTACGACAAGATCGAGGGCTACAGCCCGGAAGTCGCGGACACGAAGATGCCCCACGCATGGAAGGCTGGCGATCAGACCAAGCTGCTGCGCAGCCAACTCGAGTCCATGGACGACGGCGGTGTTGTGGTGATCGTCTCCCCGCCGAACCCCTTCCGTTGCCCACCTGGGCCGTACGAGCGCGCCAGCCAGATCGCCTGGTATCTGAAGGAGAACAAGCCGAAGTCGAAGGTCATGATCCTCGACAGCAAGCAGAAATTCTCCAAGCAGGGACTCTTCACCCAAGCCTGGGAGAAGCTCTACGGCTTCGGCACCGAGAACGCGCTGATCGAGTGGCTGCCTGGCCCCGACAACACCGTGGTGAGCGTCGACTCCGACGCAATGTCCGTCACCAACGACTTCGGCGACGAGGTGAAGGGCGCAGTCATCAATGTGATCCCCCCGCAATCCGCGGGCAAGATCGCCATCGATGCCGGCCTGGCCGACGACAGCGGCTGGTGCCCGGTGGACAAGAAGACCTTCGAATCCACCATCCACAAGGGCATCCATGTCATCGGTGACGCCTCCATCGCTACGGCTATGCCCAAGTCCGGCTACTCCGCCAACAGCCAGGGCAAGGTGGCCGCTGCCGCCATCATCGCCATGCTCAACGGCGACGAACCCGGTGTGCCGGCCTATGTCAACACCTGCTACAGCATCCTCGGCAAGGACTACGGCATCTCGGTGGCAGCGGTCTATCGCCTCAGCGAGGACGGTAGCACCATCGCCGGTGTCGAGGGCTCAGGCGGCCTGACCCCGTCCGACGCGCCAGACTTCGCCCTCGCGCGCGAAGTGCAATACGCCTACAGTTGGTACGACAACATCGTACACGATATCTTTGCCTGATCTTGAGACGGCCCGGACCGCGCTGCAGCAGACGCAGGTGGGCCGGGCCCGATCGGCGAAGCTTCGGGGCCTGCGGGCCCCATTTTTTTGCTTGTCCAACCGAGAAACCCAGGCTGCCGTCTGCGTTGAGAACCTGTCTCATCAAACGCGAAAACGGCATAATTGCGGGTCGAGGCCCGGCCGCGTCTCGACCCGACAACACAACCAGGAGCCTGCCTGATGTCCTCGCAATCAGACCTCGACCCGAGCCTCTGGAAAATCCTGTTCTGGCTCGTTCTGGCCATGCTGATCGGCGTGCTCCTGCTCTACGCGCATCACTCCGACATCCAGAAAGCGGCCTTCGCCGAGGCGCGCTCTACTCTCGCGGACACGCGGGCGCGTCTAGCGGACGCAGGCTCCGCCCTCGACGAGACCTCGGCGGAGGCCCAGGACGCGGCCAAACAGGTCGCCCAGCTGAAGACGACCCACACCGCCACCGTCAAAGACCTGAAGGACAAGCACGCCGCCACCATTGACGACCTGAAGGCCACCCACGCCCAGGCGACCCAACAACTCGAGGAGGCGCACGCCGATACCCTGGCGAGCATGAAAGCTGCGCACGCCTCCGCCCTCGACGGGGTGACGCAGGCGCTGGAGCAGGAGAAGCAGCAACGCACCGCGCAGGCGGATCAGCTGAGCGAGCTGAAACAGGCGAAGACGGAGCTGGAGCAGAATCTGGAGCAAATCCGAAAGGAGGACTCCGCACTGCGCGACAAGCTCGTGGACCTGACTGAAGAGAAGCACGAGCTCGAGGCCAAGCTCGAGGCGGACAACGAGACCATCGCCGGACTCAATTTCGAGCTCAATACGGCGAATCAGCTCGAAGCGGCCCTGAGGGACAAGCTCAAGCGCGGCGCCGCACGTCAGGAACGCCTGCAGACCCTTGTCGACAAGGAAGAGGCCGCGATCCTGGACCTCCAGGACAAGCTGGTCGCCCTGACCCGCGAGCGCGAGCAACTCATGGCCGACAACGACGCCGACGCATCCGCGACGGGCGAAACGACCATCTGGAAGGCAGAGCTCGAGCGTAGCCAGGTCCTGCTCCAAGAGCTGCAGGCGGAGCTCGACCAGGCCGTCGAGGAACGCAAGGCGGCGGAACAGCAGCTGGCCGAGATCCCCTCCCCGGATCAGGTCACCGCAGCCGAGGAGGCCGAGGCCGCGAGACAGCGAACCATGGCGCTCGAAGCCGAGAAGGCCTCGTTGCAATCCGAGTTGGACAGCGCCAACGCGCGCACGGAGGAGATGGAGAGCAACGTCGAGGCCCTGCGCGCCGAGCTGGAAGCTGCGCAGGCCACCAAGCAGGGCACACTCGCAGACACCTCCGCCGAGTTGGAACGTCTGAAGCCGGAGCTGGACGCCCTGACCAAGGCGCGGGACGAAGCCGAGGCCGCCGCGACGGCCGCCCAACAGGCACTGGAAGAGCAAAAGGCTGCGCTGGCCGAGACGCGGCAGGCGATGGAAGAGGAGCAACAATCGCTGCAAGCGCAACTGGACGCCGCCCACAAGGCGCAGAACCAGGCGCAGCAGGAGGTCGAACGCCGGGCCGCGGGGGCCGAGGACGCGGACACCAAGCTCGCGGAGCTGAACGAAACCATCGCACGGCTACGTCAGGAGCTCGCCGATACCAAGGCAGGCGCCGAAGCAGCACGGAAGACCCAGGGCATGTACGTCGCGGCGGCCCCACTCGGGGGACAGATCACGGAGAATGGCATCCTGCTCAGCCTGGCCGGCGACGAGCTTCGATTCCCAAGTGGCACCGCCACCCTGCCCGAGGGTGACTTGCCGAGCCTGGACCGGATCGCCGACTTCCTGAAGGGTCAGTCCCAACTCGACATCCGCATCGAGGGACACACCGATAGCTCCGGGGGCGCGGACATCAATCGTTCCCTATCGCAACAGCGCGCCGAGGCCGTGATGCAGGCCCTGTCGGAGCGCGGAGTCGATGCAGAGCGGATAACCGCCCAAGGCATCGGCGAGGACCGGCCCATCGCGAGCAACGACACGGAGCAGGGCCGACGGGCCAACCGCCGGGTCGAGGTGTACGCTATTCAGCCGGAGTAGCCCCGACTCCCCACCGGTTCTCCCGACGGCCTCCCCCTCACGTCTTATGTCCCTCGGAGATGCCGGGGGCCCTCTGAAACCCTAGGCTAGCGGCGCCCTAGAGGCGTCGGCATCGATGTTCAACGGCGCCAGAGTGAATCATCCACCAACGCCTTCACGTGCCGATGGGCCGGTGTATCCACCACCGTGAACTCGAGGTTGGTGCGGTAGGCCCGCCCCTCGGGTACGGAGCGCACCACGCGAGCATAGAGTTGGCTCGGTTTCCAGCTGTTGGCCAACGGAAGTTCGACGGCGATTTCCGATAGCGTCGGCAGGGCACGGGGTAACTCGGCAGACAGGCCGAAGTAGCCAATATCGTCCACGTGCCCGACGAACGGTTCGTCCGCGACGCGTTTGGACCGAATCCGGCGGAACAGGGCATCGAGATCGACCCGAACCCGTGGCGACTGCCGTGGCTCCACCGTCGGCACGACCAGCCGGTCGAGATAATGAACCGCTCGCATCGGATAGATGGTCACCGGACGGTCGACGCCCTTCGGCCGCACTTGATTCGCCGGCCCCAGCTCGACCCAGCCGTCCGCGGCGGCCTGCACCGCCTCGCTGATCAACACCTGCCCGCGAAGGCTGAAGGACTCCATGCGCGAGGCGAGGTTCACCGCCTCGCCGATGACGGTGTCGGTCCTGTGCCGCGGTGGCCCGAAGGTACCGGCCATGACCGTCCCGGTATGCACGGCGATGCCGGCGAACAATTCCGGCTCACCACGATGCTCGTGCCCGCGATTCAGGCGCACCATGTTCTGCTGCATCACGGCCGCGCAGGCGAGGGCGCGCCGGAGGTGGTCGTCGGTCTGACCGCCGGCGAACACCGCCATGACCGAATCACCCATGAACTTGTCGAGCCGACCGCCGTAGCGCTCGACGGCGTCGCACATGGTCGCGAAGAACCGGTTCAGGAGATCGACCATCAACGATGCCGAATAGGCCTCGAGTAGGGCCGTGAAGCCGCGGATGTCGGCCAGCAGAATGGTCACTTGGGTGCTGACCACCGGCCTCGGCGGTACCGATGGATCGCTGCTCATCGACTCCGGACGTTCGGATGCAGCGGCCTTACCGGCTCCTGAGCCCGTACCTTGATCGGGCAACTGATCCGATGCTTGGGCAGATCGGTAATCAGCCCCTAGAGGCGATGCGGCGGTCTGACCCTCGGTGGCCCCCTGCACGTCCGACCTCGGGAGACTCAAGCCCCGGGCACATTGCCGCTCGGATTCGCTGTTGCACGGGGCCACGGCAGCTCGGCGAGCGCCAGGGGACAGTCTACGCCTGTGGTGTATATCCATCATGCTTGTGCGTCATGACGCCAGGTCATGCTTCTTGTTGTCTCAAGCTTGGCACAGCCACGATGAGCGGCGCGCCGGGATGGGGCGAATTCCGACAGGCGGTAAGGGGTGACGCTCAGGCCGTCAGTCGTCTGACCACCGCATCGATGCCCGGCAGGCCGCGGCCGTCGATGAACATCGCCCGCCCTCGCTCCTCCGCCGAGAGCGGGTCAAGATGCTGCAGCTGGCGGCGTAGCACAGCGACATCCGCCTCGGAGGCGTCGTCGCCCCGCTGCGCGCGTTCCGCCACCCGGCTGCGCAAGGTCTCTGCGGGCGCATTCAGGGCCAGGATATGGAACGGACAGCGGAGCGCCGAGGCCAAGCCACGAAACGCCTCCCGCTGCTGCCCGTCCTGGAAGGTGGCATCCACCAGTACGCCTTGTCCGACCCCGATGAGCTGCCGTGTCAGCGCCAGCAGGCGCGCGTAGGTGCGAGCGGTCGCCTCGCTACCGTAGATGACCTCCTCGGACACAGCGCCGCTGCTCGCCGCGTCTGGCATCAGACCGAACAGGCGCTTGCGCTCCACGTCGGAACGGAGATGGATCAGCGGCAACCGCTCGACGAGCGAGGCGCCAAGGACGCTCTTCCCGGAGCCGGATGGGCCGTACAGGATGACCAGACGTGGTGGCTCCGATCGAGTCCAGCGGACGGCCTCGCGCAGGTACAGGCGCACCGCGTCGGCGGCGGCCAACGACCCGTGGTGATGGTCAGCGCCGCCGAGGGCGCTGACCTTGGCACGTACCAGCGCCCGATACACCAGGTAGAACGGTAGCAGCCCGAGCCCCCCATAGTCGCCGGTTAGGGCCAGATAGCGGTTCAGCAGTCGACGCGCGACACGGGACTGTCCGACGCGGTGCAGGTCCATCAACAGAAAGGCGATCTCGCTCATCACATCGATCCAGCGCAGTGCCGGGCTGAAATCGATGCAGTCGAACGCGAGCGGTGTGCCATCCACCACGGCGATGTTGCCCAGGTGCAGGTCGCCGTGACACTCGCGGATGCGGCCTTCGGCTCGACGCCGCGGGAGCGCCGACGAGACCTTCTCAAAGGTACCCCTGGTCCAGGCCTCGAGTCGGCGCAAGGTCGTGTCCAGACAGGGCTCGGGGTCGGCGAATGCACGGATCATTCGGAAATTGTCGAGCATGGGCTGCAACACGGCGGCCGGGGTGCCGTAGTCGCTCTGCTCCGGCGCGCTCGGGGCCTTGGCATGGAATGCCGCGAGCTGGGCGACGAGCTGATCAGCCATGCCCGCCGTCATCGGGCGCCGAGTCAAGAGGTCTGATGCGGCAAACCGGCGCATGCGCACAACATAGTCCAGCACCGGTCCACTGCCGTCCAACCTCGGTGCCGCGGCTTGTGCTGGACCCGGCCCACCGCCCGTGACGGGAAGCACATCGAGATACAAGGTCGGCGCCAGTCTGCGGTTGAGCCGCAGCTCCTCGAAAGCGTAGAACCGCCGCTGTTCAAGGCTCGAGAAGTCCAGAAATCCCAAGCAGACCGGTCGCTTGAACTTATAGGCACAAGCGCCGCTCAGCAGCACGCGCGAGATGTGGGTCTCGACGATCTCATGGGATCCGCAGGCGGCCCTTGACGCCGAGTCGCCAGGGCACGGCAGTCGCAGACCCGCCAAATGCTCCACCAGGTCGCGCTGGTAGACGTCCAAGTCGACCAAGTCCGCATGCTCGATCACTTGAGCAAATCTCTGGTTTTGGTGATCATTGCGGGATTGATACAACACACATCTGTCCGAGGTAGACCATGTCCATCGAACGCATCGTGCTCGCCGTCGCCGGTAGCTTCGTCCTGATCTCCGCCATTCTGGCGTACACCGTCAGCCCCCTGTGGTTGTGGTTCACCGGCTTCGTAGGACTCAACCTGCTGCAGTCGGCCTTCACCGGGTTCTGCCCGCTGGCCACCATCCTACGCAAGTTCGGGATGGAGCCCGGCACCGCCTTCTGAGGCTGGCCAGGCTGGCTGCCGACCGCTGCGCCCGTTGCGGGCGCTGAAGATCCAAGGCCCCTTCGGGGGCCTTTTTGTTGGGCCCAAGCCTGCCCTATCCGCTGGCACTCGGTTCGTCGACGCCCGCGCATCAGGTCGCGACGGGTGCCTCGGGCGTCCCGCTTGCCCCGTTCAGCCCATATACCGACCCGCGGAACCCAAGACGGCCGTCACCAGGCCAAGGGCCAGGTTGATCAGGATGATGCGCCGAATGGTAGCGACCCGCTCGCCCGCGCCGGGCCAGTCCTTCACGGCCACGAGCTTGCTGAGCCTGCGGTACGGCACGAAGTACAAATAGGCGAACAGCCCGGTCATGGCCAGCGCCAGGCCCATCATCGCGTGCACGTGCCAGGCCATGCCGCCGCCGTAGATGCCGACAAAGACCCATAGACCGCTGGCCCAGAGCACGACGATCGCCACCCAGACCCAGACGAAGAACCGATCGAACACCGCCAGCAACAGGGGCAATCGCTGTGGCGGGTCGAGCTGGCTCTGCGCCGAGCGCCGCAGCGCGAAATGCGCGAAGAACATACCGCCAACCCAGATCACGGTGGCGAGTTGGTGGAATGCGATAGCGACGGCGAGTTGCAGGGTCATGGCTGGTACAGCTGTGTTTCGTTAGGGACGGATAGACCCGTTGGGGCTCGGGCTCGCCCGTCTGTTCGGGGTGCGCTGATTCAGGGTTGCAAAACGGTTCAAGCCTCTTAGGGCGCGGCCGCTCGATCGAGTATCAGATCGGCATTGCCGGCGACGGCGACCCGGGCAATGGGCAGACCCTCGCCCGCTCGCCAACGTCGCATGGCCGGGCGCTTGCCCGCCCCGGTGACGAGCACGAGCATGCGCCGGGTCCGACACAAGGCCGAGGGGGTCAGGGACACGCGATCCGAAGGCGGCTTGGGCGCATCGTGGACCGGCATCACCAACGGGCCGGGGCAGACCTCCTGGCCGGGGAATAGGCTCGCGGTGTGTCCGTCCTCACCCATGCCGAGCAACACCAGATCGAAGGGAACCGCGGCGGAGACCACCGCCTCGTAGGCCGCCGCGGCGGCCTCTGCACCCTGCTCGGCGGGGATGTCGTGGATCTGTTGCGCCGGGATATCCACCCGAGACAGCCAGGCTTCGCGTGCAGCCAGGCTGTTGCGTTCCACATCATCGACGGGCAGGCAGCGCTCATCGCCGTGATAGAGGTGCCAGGTGGACCAGTCCGCGTCTGCCTGTGCGAGCCGGCGATAGGTCGCGATCGGCGTCGAGCCACCGGTCAGTACCAAATGGAACGCCCCGCGGGCCTCGATCGCCTGCTCCGCGGCGGCGAGCACGCGCGCGGTCGTCTCCTCCGCGACGGCATCGGCGTCGTCGAGGATCTTCATCTCCAGACCATTGAGTTGCATGCTTGATTCTTCCTCGCCCGGGGAAAAGTCTATTGCCAGCCTCCGTCCATCGCACCAGGACGCACGTCGCATCATCGCCGACCATTGCCTAGCATGTTAAGAGCTCAGCCGCCGGGCGACCAGTAAGGATCGCGTTGTTGATCGAATCCCGGCGGTGCAGCTACCGTCGGGCGCATCCCTGCATCGCGACGACCGCCCAGCCCGACATGTCAGCCATCAAGCCAACATCCTCCAAACCGGACATCCTCGTCATCGACGGCACGGCCGCATCGCGCTACCAGGTCCGACAGGAGCTGCGGGCCCTGAATGCCAGAATCCACCAGACCGCAAGCGTGGAACTGGCCCTGCGGCGTCTCCAGGATGATCCGCCCGACCTGATCCTCACCGCACCGACCCTACCGGGCATGAACGCGCTCGATCTGCTCGCGCTGCTGGGGGATGACCCACAGGCGCCGGCAGTGGCGATTCGAACGAACGGCAACGACTGGCCGCTCGGACGGACGGCCAAACGACTCGGCGCCATCGCGGTGCTGGAGCCCCAGCAATTGGCAGCGCGTCTGCCGACACTGCTCGCCGAACGGGGCCAGCGTAGCGGCATCCCCAGGCAGGAACCCGACCCTGGCCGGCACATCGCGCTTCCGCAGCCACGACCACTCGGAACTGAACCGGATGCATCGCCGCCGAATCGCGACAACGCCCGGCCGCGCACCGTGCCCCCTGCAGGCACGGTCGGCGCGGACACCTGGCTCCGCGACCGAAGATCGGCGTGGTTGGCCGGGGCCTGCACCCTGATTGGGTTCGGGCTCGGGCTCGCACTCTGAATGAGTCCTCGACCACCCGAGGGAACGCCACGGAGCATCACCGCAACCGGGCGCGCCGCCAATCCCGCTTGACGGCCGCGATGCACTCCAGTACCACTGGGAGCCAGGTTGGCGCCCGATCCAACCAGACAACGACAACATCAGAGGAGTGAGACCATGGCAGAGACCATGCGAGATATTCTGAATCCCAATGCCCGCGAAACAGACCCGAACTTCCCGAACGCCCCGGCGGACTGGAACCGGGCGAACGCCGAGTCCGTCGCCGGTGCGGAGGGGCTGAACCTGGGTGACGATCACTGGGTCGTCATCGGCGCCCTACAGCGGCTCTTCGCGGACGACGCGGCGCCGAGCGCGCGCCAGGTGCACGACGCGCTGGAGGAACGCTTCCACGATCGAGGCGGGCTCAAATATCTATTCGGTATCCTTCCGGGCGGCCCCATCGCCCAGGGCTGCCGCCTCGCCGGCCTGGACGCGCCAGCCGGCGCCACCGACAGCTCGTTCGGTAGCGTGCAATAGCATCGGGCCCATGTTCGGGGCAGCGGCGCGATGCCGGCGCCCCGAGCACCGACAGGTCGACCGTCTTCGCAGGCGCGATCGGCCGTCGGCCAATGCCATCCGCCAAGCAACAACAGCAGTCGTATGAAGCACCCATTGGCGGCAATACGGGAATGGCTCGGCGTCGACCTTCCCGCCCGGAACCTGGATCTCCGCTTCGAGATGCTGCACCGATGGCGCAGGGGCAAACGGCCTCCGCTGACGCCGGAGCGCGTGCGCGAATCCCTCGCTCGACATCGCACCACGCCCGAGGAACACCTGCGCGAGCTGAACGCCATCGCGGGCAACCTCAACCGCTGGCCACTCGGGGAAGAAAAGCACATGGTGTTGCTCGAATGCCTGGCCAAGGAGTTCTACACCGCGTCGGCGCCGTTGATACTGCAACTCATCCAGGCATCCGGAGGCATCCCCGAGCCACCGGAGCGTCGCGAAACCTTCGAACTCCACGACCGCTGTGCGACCGCATTGCTGGACGGCTACCGGTCCGTTTTCGCGCAGGACTATCAACGACACCCCTTCTTCTACCGGCGCATTCGCCCACGCATCTACCGCTGCGCCTGCCGCATACTCGAACTCGTCAAGCACCGGCAGCGCCTGGCCGGTGCACGCTACCTCAGACTCGACCCGACGGCCTGGCGTACGGCGCACACGGTATTCGCCGCCATGTGGACCTGCGAACCGGTGGATGATGGGCTCGACACCCTGTCGCGTCACGACCAGAGCCTCGACCGGCGCGCCCATGCCTCGCTGCGCCAACACTATGTCTCCCTGGCCACCTACGACCTCTTGGACTATGTCGCCTGGCCGGAGCTCGACCAGATCGGACTCGACGCCTACGTCGGCGCCGAGCCGGACGCGATCCGCCTGCGCGACTTCGACCCGCAACTGGACCCACGTCCCTGGTACCTGTACACCCATTGCTACAGCGAGGGTCCGCCGTCGCCACAGCCACCCGCCGACCTGCTCAGCGGCCCCACGCTGATGCTCGATCATCACAACCTCGCCGCCTGCATCCGCGCCGACCTCAAAGGTATGGATGAGGCCAGGGCGCGGGGCGACAGCTTTCGAACGCCTCCGCGTCTGCTGCGCATCGCCACCGAGCGGCGGACCGCCTTCTGCTTCCTGTTGCAGCGCAATTTGCGCGAGGCCGCCGACTGGGCGGAGAACGAGGCCGAACCCGCGAAGCACCGCGACCTTCGCATCTACGCGGGCTTCCAAGAGGTGCGAGAACACCTGTCGTACCTGTTCCGTCGTGACGACGGGCGCCTTCGGCAGGGCCATGAACTCTCGGACCTGTTCGCACGACGCTCAGCCGTGATCGGCGAGGACGAGACCGCTCCCCAGCGCAGCCTTTGGTTCGTGCTGCAAGACACCCGCGGGCGCCTTCTCATTCGCACGCAAGAGACCCGCTTCACCAACCGCATGCAAATCGGCAACCTGCTCGCCTACGGTTTCGGTGAGGCGCAGGCGCAGGCACCGCGCATCGGCAAGGTCAATCGCGTCCTCCGCCCCGCGGCCGGCCTGGTGTTGCTGGACATCGATGACCTTGCCAATTTCGCAACACCGGCACGGCTATTCGCCCTCTCCGATGCCGCCGCGGCACGCGCGGACGACCCGACAGCTCCACCCCTCGTCGCGGGCGATCTGACGGGTGAGCCCCTCGCGTCCCTGTTGAGCCGGGCAGAGCGCGGCAGTTGGGGCCTCTTGACGCCACCGCAGACCACCCTGCGACCTGGGGAGATTGTCGGCATCAAGACCGGCTCTCGTCTGACCCGTGCCCGGGTCGGCACGCTCGACGACGTCACCGTGGAGTTCTGCCGCTTCACCGTGACCTCGGCGGGGTTTCCGACCCAACCGCCGAGCTATCCGGCACCGGCAAAGACCGGAGATCCCTCAATCGCGCCCGAGGCCACCGCTGGCAAATCATAGAAGGAGGTTCCCATGGAGACCACCGCCGCCCTTGTCTGGAGCCAGTTTGGGCTCTGCGTTCTGCTCATCGGCATCGCCGGCGTCAAGCTGACGGACTACGGTGATTCCATCTCCGATAAGACCGGCATGGGCGGCTCCTGGGTGGGCCTTGTGCTCATCGCCACCGTTACGTCCCTGCCGGAACTCGCGACTGGCGTCACGGCCTCGGCCGTTGCTCTTCTGCCGGACATCGCCGCCGGCGACGTGCTCGGCAGCTGCGTCTATAACCTGGTGCTGCTCGCGGTGCTGGACCTATTCAGCCGGCGCCAGCCGGTGCTCGCGCGGGTGCAGCGCCAACACGTGATTGCCGCCGGCTTCGGCATCGTACTCATCGGCATCGCTTCACTGGGGCTCATCGCAGCCAAGGCGGACCTCCCCGGCGTCGCCGGACACCTGTCCTGGGCAACGCCGACCATCGTGCTCGTCTACATCATCGCCATCCGCACCCTGCACGGCTATAGCGAGGAGGAAGTGGAGGAGTTCACGGATCAGGAACCCGACCGACTCGGACAACTTTCCCTGCGCGAGGTCTCCATCCGCTACGCCATCGCCGCGTCCGTGGTCATCGCCGCCGGCATCTGGCTACCCTACGTCTCCGAAGACCTGGCGACGGTCATGAACTGGAACCAGTCCTTCACCGGCACCATGTTTACCGCCTTCAGCACGTCGATACCAGAACTTGTGGTAACGCTGGCGGCACTGCGAATCGGCGCCGTCGACATGGCCATCGGCAACGTGCTCGGCAGCAACATGTTCAATATCCTGGTGCTCGCGGTGGATGATATGGTCTACACCCAGGGGTCATTCTTCGCGGACATCTCCTCTGGCCACATGGCCTCGTCCCTGGTCGCGATGATCATGACCGGCATCGTCATCGCCGCGGTGTACCTGCGCCCACGCGTGCGCGTGCTGGGCATCGGCAGTTGGCCCAGCCTCGCGTTGTTCGGGCTGTTCGCGCTCAACACCTGGCTGACCTTCCACCTCGGCGCCGACGTAGCGCACTAGCCCGACCGCCCGTATGAACCCGCGCCCACGGCAGCTGGAGAGGGCTTTCGCCCTGCACGCAAGCAGCTCGCGGCTGCGTCTGCGCGTGCCAACCAGGCGCAACGACGCGGTTTGGTTCAACGATACGGCCCACCGGCTACGTGCACAGCCTGGCATCACCGCGGTGCGTTGCAGCCCCGCCATCGCGACGCTGACCATCGGACTCGCTTCACCGCACCAAGGGCCGCGGGCCGATCCGCGGCAGGCGCTGCAGCGAGCCGGCCTCGACGCCAGGCTGGCGCACAGGGCAATGGACGCCGAGCATCGACACGGATCGGCGCACGGACCATTGCATGGAGCAGAACCGGAACCACCGGAAGATCGATCACAGTCGGTCGCATGGGCCCAAGGTCCGGGGCTACTGCAACCCACTCGCATCGACCGCAGAAAGCTGGCGCTGGCGGTGTTTCTACTGCTCCTGCTGCGTCATCTCTGGCGCAGCGGCTGGCTACTGCCAGGGCTCGCGCTGGCCTGGTTCCTGATGGAGAGCCTTCCATCGCTGAGACTGCACCTGCCCAGCCTTCGCCGGACGCCGGCTGACCCCAGGCACGTTTAGGCTTCAGGCGTCCGCATCGGGAAAGCGCCGGGCGTCGCGCTCGTCCACGTCATCGTCCATCAGGATGCGCTGGCCGTCGCCGTCCAGGTCCTCGAACTGCCCACTCCGGGCCGCCCAGAAGAGCACGCCGACGGCGACGAGGCCGAGGATCAGCATGCCGGGAATCAGGCCGTAGATCACTTCCATCGGAAGCTCCGTCTGCGTTCGTAGCGCGCGCCGGGCGAGACCCGTCGACGCGCCTGAGGTGTTCTTGGTGCCAGGGACTCAACGATGGCGAGGGCCGGCGACGTGCTGTCGCAGGCCGAGGCGTCGAATCCTCGCGGAGTTGCCGATCACCGCCAGAGAGCTCAGCGGCATCGAGATGGCGGCGACCAGCGGCGTGATGAGTGCTGCCATCGCCAGCGGCACCATGATCAAATTGTAGGTGATGGACAACCCGATATTCTGGCGGATGGTCTGGAGCGTGCGCCGCGCCAGGTAGCTCGCGTCGCGTACCCGCGCCAGCTCGCCGCCAATGAGCACGATATCGGCACTGGCTATGGACACATCGGTACCACTGCCCACCGCGATGCCCACATCGGCCCGCACCAGGGCCGGCGCGTCGTTGATGCCGTCGCCGACCATGGCCACACGCTGCCCGCCGCGACGCAGTCGATCGATGACCCGATCCTTGTCCTCCGGCAACACTTCCGCGATGACTCGATCGGCGCCGATCTCGGCGGCGATTCGCTCTGCGACGGTGCGGCGGTCACCGGTGAGCAGGGTCACCTCGACTCCGTCTGCGTGTAGCGCGGCGATGGTACTTGCGGCATCCGCCCGTGGCCGGTCCTCAAGCCGCATGCGCAGCGCCTCACGGCCGCCGATGGCGCAGTGGATCTCGGCACCAGCGGACTCCACCGCCGACGCCGGGGCGGTTTGAGACAGGGACCATGCCTCGACACCGCAGCGCTGGAGCCAGGCATCGGTCCCTATGGCCACGGCAACGCCATCCACCGAGGCGCGGACCCCGAAACCCGGTTCCGCGGCAAAGCCGTCGACCACGGACGACCGATAGGGAACGCCAAGTGCGTCGGCGCACTCCACGACAGCGCGCCCGACGGGATGTTCCGAGAGGCGCTCCACCGCGGCCACCCGTGCCAGGATCCCGCGACGTTCAGCACTCCATTGCTCAGGCGCGTCCATGGACCAGTTGCCGGAGGCATCGCGCAAGCCCATCAGCTGCGGCCGACCCTCGGTGATCGTGCCGGTCTTGTCGAACACGAAGTGGTCGATATGGGACAGGGTCTCGAGCACCTCGCCGGTCTTGACCAAGATGCCGTTACGTGCGCCGGTACCGGAGGCGACGGCGATCGCCATGGGCGTGGCGAGTCCGAAGGCGCAGGGACAGGTAATGATGAGCACAGAGGTCGCCGCCATCAAGGCGGTTTCGGCATCGCTGCGCAGCCAGAACAGGAAGGTGACCAGCGCCAGCCCGAGCGTGACGGCGACGAACCAGGGAACGATCCGATCGGCGGTGCACTGGATGGGTGCCTTGCTCGACTGGGCGTTCTCGACCAGTTCGACGATCCGTCCGAGGGCGCTGTCACGCAACACGGCGCTGACCCTGATCCGCAGCGCCCCGGTGCCGTTCAGTGTGCCCGCGGACACCCTGTCGCCGGCCTGTCGCGGTACGGGCACGGATTCGCCCGTGAGCATCGCCTCATCGACCCTGCTCTCCCCCTGCTCGACCACGCCATCCGCGGGAATGGTATCCCCCGGGCGCACCAGCAGCAGATCGCCGGGCTGCACGGCCCGGATGGGCACCACCGACTCGCCGCCATCCACCAGCAGGGTCGCCACGCGCGGTTGCAGGTTCAGCAGCCGCTGCGTCGCCGACACCGCCCGACGCTTGGAAATGGCCTCCAGGTAGCGGCCGACAAGGATCACGAACAGAAAATTCACCACCGTGTCCCAGTACACGTGTCCGCTGCCGGAGATGGTCACATAGAGCGAATACAGATAGGTGATGGAGGCGCCGATGGCGATGGGCAGATCCATGCCGAGGCGCAGCTGCCGCAGGCCTCGCCAGGCGCCCCGGTAGAAGGGCCAGCCCGAATAGGCCAGGGTCGGGGTCGCGATCAGAAAGCCGATCCAATGGAACAGGTCCCTGAACTCACCCTCGTCCGCGCCCGCGTAGAGCGCGATGGAGATCCACATCAGATTCATCGCACCGAAGGCCGCGAAGGCCATCCGGTAGAGAAGCTTGCGGTTCTCGCGCTGGAGGCTGCCCTCGGCCGTCTTCGGGTCGAACGGGACGGCCGCATAGCCGAGTTGGGCCAGACGTTCGAGCAGGTCGGAGAGTCGCGCTCGCGCAGTGTCCCAGCGCAGCCGCAGGCGGCGGCCGGTCAGGTTGACCCTGGCATCGACGACCCCGTCCGTGCCCCGGAGCCCCTGCTCGATCAGCCAGACGCAGGCCGCGCAATGGATGCCCTCGACCAGCAGATCGACCTCGCAGGCATCACCAGAGGCGCGGACGAATTCATCCTGCACCTCCGGCAGGTCGTAGAGTTGTAGTTCCTTCGGCGGGTCCGGGGGTGGCCCGAGGAGCACGCCCTCCGGGGTCCGCCGGTAGAAACCCTGCAGGCCGGCGGCGTGAATGGCCTCGCAGACGGACCGGCACCCATGGCAGCAAAAGCCACGCATCTGCCCCTCGATCTCGGCCCGTATGCCGTCCTCGGCGGGCAAGCCACAGTGGAAACAGGGCTTGGGCGTCGCCGCATCGTCGCGCTGTTCGTGCGACGGCGTCGCGCTAACGCTTTCCGCAGGCGTGGACACGATGGATCGTCGGACGGGCGTCGCTCAGGCGAGCGTCCACGACGGCGGTCGCGGACGATGCCCGGGCCATAGCTCAGGGCTGGGCAACACTAATTCGCTGCGCCACCGTGTGGTCCTCCCGACCCTGGCGCATGGACACCACCGTGTCCCAGATGCCGCCGAGGGGAAAGGTCAGTTCCACCTCATACCGGCCGGGGCCGCCCTCGACCATGGACGCCGAGAAGTCCCGTGTCGCGTCGGACGGACGATAGGCGTAGTAGACCACCTCGTCTAGCGCGACCGGCTGGCCTACCGCATCGACCAATGAGAAGCGAATGGTCGTCTGCTCGCCCGCCCTAACGCCCGCCGGGGTATCGATCTGCGTCGTCCAGTTGGGCCCGGATGCGAGTCGCGTGATGATGGTCTGCTCCACATCTCGGCCGCGCTCGTAGTAATCGGCGCGAATCAGTCCGGGGTTGGTCGAGATCGCCAGCACGACCATGGTGATATTCACCGCAAGCACGACGACGAGCAACCCGATCCAACCGAGCACCCAGGGGCTCTTCCAGGCCGATTGAGGACGCCCTGTGCCGACGGCGTCCGCAGACGACGACTGGCCGGGTTGGCCGGACATCAGATCGGAGGCCGACTTGGGGGCCTGTTGTGCCACTTCAGACATCGCTTCTACTCACTCGCTTCCAATTTCCTGGCCTCTCGCCCGGACCGATCGAGGCGACGGCGCGCTATCGAGCGGCTCACCATCAGGGGCGCGGCCCGAAGAAGGCGCTTTCTCGCGGTGTGGTGACGGTGGAGCCATCGGCCAGATCTGCCTCGGCGACGAAGGTCAGGGGCATGGACTCACCATCGAGGTCCGAGCGCTTGACCTTCACGAAGACCATCGCCGGCGTGACCTGTCCGTGATGGGCCGCGATCGGCTCCTCGGCGCCCACGACCACGACCGGAACCGGGGCGTCCACTGAGATGCGTACGGCCAGATCGTCGTTCGACTTGTTCAGGACCTTCAACGTGTACTTGTTCTGGATCGATCCATCGCTGAGTTGAACGAACAGCGGTGCTCGCTCATGCAGCACCTTCAGTTCGATGGCCGCAAGGGTCGAGAAACCGTACATGATGCCGCTCAACGCGATCACCAGGATAGCCCCATAGACCCACACCCGGGGCCGGGCGAACATCGCCGGGACGGGCTTGCCCTCGATCTCGTCCAGGGACGCATAGCGAACCAACCCCCTCGGGCGCCCGATCTTGTCCATGACGGAGTTGCAGGCATCGATACAGAGCCCACAGGTGATGCAGCCCTCCTGCTGCCCCTGGCGGATATCCACGCCGGTCGGGCAGACCGCCACGCACTGATTGCAGTCCACACAATCCCCAGTGCTTCGATTGCCCTCCGTCTCCCCCTTCTTCATGCGCCCGCGCGGCTCGCCACGCTGCTCATCGTAGGTGGGAACCACGGTGGTCGGGTCCAGCATCACGCCCTGGATACGGGCATAGGGGCAGAGCCAGAAGCAGGTTTGCTCACGTAGCCAACCCGCCAGCACATAGGTGCCGACAGTGAACAAGGCAACGGAGGCATAGACGGCCGCGTTCGCCTCGCCGACGAAGAAATCGGACCAGAGCTTCCCCGCCCCATAGAACCACGCGACGAAGCTGAAGCCCGTGGCGAAGCCGATCAGCACCCAGATCAGGTGCTTGAGCGCCCGGGACCGGAACTTGCTGAAACTGGCCGGGGCCGCATCCAGCCTGCGCCGCTGCGCCGGGTTGCCCTCCAGCTTCTCTTCGATCCAGGTGAAGACATCGGTCCACACGGTCTGGAAGCAGAAGTAGCCGCAGTACACCCGCCCCGCCAGCGCGGTCGCGACCGCGAGCAGGATGGCGAAGAACAGCAACAGCAACGACAGCATCCAGAAATCCTGCGGCAGCACGGTGGCGCCGAACAGGTGGTACTGACGATTGGGGATGTCGAAGAGCACCGCCTGGCGGCCATCCCACCGCAGGTAGGGGCCTAGGAAGAAAACCAACCAAACCGACGATGCGACCCACTTGAAGGTGCGCCAGCGCCCCGGAATGCGCTTTGCGTGGATGGTCTCACCGCCGGTGTTGACGTGCCACTGCTCCGCCTCGGCGTAGATTGCATCCATCGCCGCCGGCTGGTCGACGTACTCCATCGCGGAGGATTGCTCAGACATGGGATCTTACCAGGTGACTGCTGACCGCGGCTGCAACGCTTACGGTTGGCCAAGGCGCCCGATGGCGCTTCCTATCCAGCACAATAGCCCGTGCCGCGAAACGAAAATCTTGCCAAAAAAAAAGGGATCGCGAGATCCCCTACTCCGCCTCTCCTCCTCCGGTCGCTCAGTTCTGCTGCTCGCCGTTCTTATGCCGCTCGGCATCCTGGTTCATGAGCTGCACCACCTTGAACCCAAGGTAGATGAAGATCACCACCGCGATGACGACGCTTATGATCGAACCCCAGAACACGGCGTCTAAATGCATGCCACCCTCCTCGGAACCCGTTGTCCAGATCGGTCGGTCGAAATGCGCTTGGGCTGAAACGGGGCCTGTACAGGCCCGTACAACCTCGTCGTGCGAACGACGCCGACGTGGCTATCGAAACACCACGGCGGCGTCGCTTTCTCGTCTAAAGACCTCAGTCCCTACTGCCCACCGCCGAGCTGGTGGACGTAGACCGTCAGCATCTTGATTTGATCCGGCGTGAGCTTGCCATCCAGCTGACCGAGCTGCGCGAAGCCCGGCATCACCGCGTCGCGAGTACCCTCTACGCCCACCTGGTTTACACCATACAGGATGGTGTGCTTGGCGCTTTCGTAGCCGCCCGGCCGGAAGCGCCAGATGCTGTCGGTGAGATTGGCCGCGCCCACGGTGACGATGTCGCCGTTGGGCAATTCCGCCAATACGCCGTTACCCTTCGCACCGTGACAGGCCTGACAGCCCTTGGCATTGTAGAGTTCCCAGTCGGCCTCGCTTCCCGCACCGCCCTCCGACAGCTGGACCACGAAATTGGCCAGGGTGTCCACCTCCTGTTCGGTCAGGATGCTGGCGTGGGCCGTCATGGCGCCCTTGCGACCGTTGGTGATGGACTCGGCGATCTTGGTCAGGTTGCCGCCGTAGAGCCAGTCGTCATCGGCCAGCACCGGGTAGCCCGGGTTGCCCTGACCGCCACTGCCATGGCAGGCCGCACAGTAGTCGCCGAACAGCACCTTTGACGAGGCCAGGGTGTACTGGGTCAGACCCGGGTCCTGGAGGATTTCCTCGGCCGTCATGTCCGCGATCTGCGCATCGTACTGCTCGCGCACGGCCTGCACCTGTTCGACGCCCTGTTTGTACTCCTTGATGGACGTCCAGCCGAGGATGCCCTTGGTGTAACCTTCGCCGTCCTCGGTCTCGAAGGGCATCGGCCACATCGGATAGAGGATTGAATACAGCACCCACCAGGCAACGGAGAGCCAGAAGCCGATCATCCACCAACGCGGCGGCGGGTTCTGCAATTCCCGGAGGTTGTCGTCCCAAAAGTGCCCGGTATTGTTTTCACCCGGGAACGGATTATTTTCCGCCATCGTTGTCTCCGATGTCTTCGAGCTGATCTTCTTCGAAGGGGATGTGCTTTCTGGACTCGAGCGACTCGCGATTCTTCGGCCGGAACACCTGGAAGTAGGCGACCACCATCAGGACGAAGACGACGACTGTCAGGATCAGCCCGGCCCAGTCGTTCGCCGTCATCGCGGCCCAGTCGGTCTTGAAATAGTCGGACACGGTCTACTGCCGGTAGTCGACGCCAGGTTCGAGCTTGGCCATGGTCCCGAGCACCTGCATGTACGCGATCATGGCATCCATCTCGGTCTTGCCCTCCACCAGCGCTGGCGCAGTCTCGATGTCGGCATCGTTGTAGGGAACACCGATGGCGCGCAGCCCACGCATGTGCCGCTGCATGCGCTTACCGTTGACCTCACGCTTCTCAAGCCATGGGTAGCCCGGCATCACGGACTCCGGCACCACCGAGCGAGGATCTACCAAGTGCTGGCGGTGCCACTCGTCCGAGTACTTGCCACCGACCCGAGCCATGTCTGGGCCGGTGCGCTTCGAGCCCCACTGGAAGGGGTGGTCGAACATGGACTCGGAGGCCAAGGAGTAGTGGCCGTAGCGCTCACGCTCGTCGCGGAAGGGCCGCACCATCTGTGAGTGGCAGAGGTAGCAACCCTCGCGCTGATAGACGTCGCGACCGGCAAGTTCGAGCGCTGTGTACGGGCGCACGCCGTCACCGGCCTTCCAGTTCCATGCCTCCTTGCCCTCGGCGCTGACAGTGACGATCGGGTCGACTCCAGGGTTGTCCTTGTTCCAGACGATCTCCGGGAAGCGGTTCGCCTCTTCCGTGCTCTTCAGATAGAAGAGCGGGACGATCTCGACGATGCCACCGACCGACAGGGCCAAGGCCAGCACGATGAGCAGGCCCCAGATATTGCGCTCCATGCGCTCCTGGAGATTCTTCGGTGGTGTGTTCTGATCCGCCATTACAAATGCTCCGAATTGTTTGTTTGCGGCTGCCCGGCGTCCCGCTCTCGGAGGGGGCCGGCCGCTGGGCGAGCCGCTCAGCTGTTCACCAATCAGGCCGCGGCCGGGGCCAGGGGTCCACGCGCTTCGCGGAGACTGCCCTCTGCCGAGGATTTGCGGACAGTCATCAGGATGTTGAACAGCATGATGATCGCGCCGAGCAGGAAGATGCCGCCGCCGACCGCGCGCATGGCGTAGTAGGGGTGCATGGCGGCGACGGACTCCACGAAGGTGTACGCCAGGGTGCCGTACTCGTCATAGGCGCGCCACATCAGTCCCTGCATGATGCCGGACACCCACATGGCGACGACGTAGATCACCGTCCCGATGGTCGCGGTCCAGAAGTGGACATTCACCAAGCTCTCAGACCACATCTCGGTATGCCAGAGGCGCGTCATCAGGTGATAGATGGCGCCGATGGAGATGCCGGCGACCCAGCCCAAGGCACCGGAGTGCACGTGCCCGATGGTCCAATCGGTGTAGTGAGACAAGGCGTTGACCGTCTTCAGCGACATGACCGGCCCCTCGAAGGTGGACATGGCGTAGAAGGCGAGCGCGATGATCAGGAAGCGCAGAACGTAGTCGGTGCGCAGTTTGTCCCAGGCACCGGAGAGGGTCATCATGCCGTTCACGGCACCGCCCCAGGACGGGATGATCATCGCGATGGAGACGGCGGCGCCGAGGGAGCCGGTCCAGTCTGGCAGAGCCGTGTATTGCAGATGGTGGGCACCGAGCCAGACGTAACCGAACATCAACGCCCAGAAGTGGATGACTGAGAGCCGGTAAGAGTAAACGGGTCGGTTGGCCTGCTTC
This sequence comes from Thiohalocapsa sp., assembly GCA_028277725.1. Lineage (GTDB taxonomy): Bacteria > Pseudomonadota > Gammaproteobacteria > Chromatiales > Chromatiaceae > Thiohalocapsa. Next base: position 25,884 of record JANQFX010000011.1, on the reverse strand, counting down.
GGTACGAAGTAGTACATGATGCCGAGGAATCCGGCGGTGAGGTAGAAGCCGACGGCGTTATGACCCCACCACCACTGGATCATCGCGTCCTGTACGCCCGAGAATAGGCTGTAGGACTTGAATAGGCCGACCGGAATGGCAAGGCTGTTGACGACGTGCAGATAGACGATCATCACCATCATGCCAAGGAAGAACCAGTTCGACACATAAATGTGCGAGGTCTTACGGTTGGCGATGGTCATGATGAAGTTGATGGTGAAGGCGAGCCACACCACCGCAATCAGAATGTCGATCGGCCACTCCAGCTCGGCGTATTCCTTCGACTGGGTGATGCCGAGCGGTAGGGTGATGACGGCCAGCACGATGATGGCGTTCCAACCCCAGAAGGTGAACCAAGCCAGCTTCTCACTCCAGAGGCGTACGCCGCAGGTGCGTTGGACGGTATAGAAGGCCGTGGCCATCAAGGTACATCCGCCGAAGGCAAATATGACCGCATTGGTGTGGACCGGCCGCAGGCGTCCGAACGACAGGTAGGGGCTGTCGAAGTTCAAGAACGGCCATGCGAGTTCGGAGGCAATATAGACGCCTACGGCGGCGCCAACGACCAGGTACACGACCGCCATGATCGTGAACCAACGGACGACATCGAAACTATATTTTTGTTCGGCTAGCCGATCGGCGGTGGCTTCCATTGGACCCTCTGTACGTCGGGAGAAAGAGGTGAGGAGAATAGGGGTTTTCCACCCCCGGATTGCGCGATATGCCCACAATCCCGAGTAGACCGCAATGACAATTCATCGGCCCCCGAAAGTCAAGACAACGGATGCAAGGGGATGGCCGCTCCGACTGCCGGAGGCGGCTTTAGTTGATCAGCCTCAGCCGAAGTGCGCCGATCACCATGGCGTTTGCAGGGCGATTGGTGCGCTTCGGCGGCATGATTGGGCGAGGCGAGTGTGGGCGCCCGAGGCACTCGCAGGCGAGCAGTGGGGGAAGGAGGCCCGGCGAGGGCCGTCCTTCGTCGAACAGGTAGGCTGGGAGGGCCTGTTCCTCCGCGGAAGCCGGCGGGTAATCAGCGGCGCTACTTGAAGAAGGACTCGACGGAGAAACCTTCCTTCTCCAGGATGTCGCGCAACCGGCGTAGCGCGTCCATCTGGATCTGTCGTACCCGCTCACGCGTTACGCCAAGCTCGCTGGCGACCCGCTCCAGCGTCGAATGCTCGTAACCGTGCAGCCCGAAGCGGCGCTCCACCACCTCGCGCTGCTTGTCGTTGAGTTTCTCGAGCCAATGGTCGAGGTTCGTATGGATATCCGCATCATGGATGTCGTCGCTCGGATCCTGGGCGGTGTCGTCCGGCAGCATATCCACCAGCGGCTTGTCGGCATCCTTGCCGAAGGGGGTGTCCACCGAGGCCGTGCGCTCGTTCAGCCCGAGCATCCGCTTGACCTCGCCGATGGGCTTGTCGAGCAGCTCCGCCACCTCCTCCGTCGTCGGCTCATGGTCGAGCTGCTGCGCGAGCATCCGCGTGGCACGCAAATAGACGTTGATCTCCTTCACCACATGGATCGGCAACCGCACCGTGCGCGTCTGGTTCATGATGGCCCGTTCCATGGTCTGGCGAATCCACCAGGTCGCGTAGGTGGAGAAACGAAAGCCCCGCTCCGGATCGAACTTCTCGACCGCCCGGATCAGGCCCAGGTTGCCCTCTTCGATCAGGTCCAGCAGCGGCAGGCCTCGGTTCAGATAGCGCCGTGCGATCTTGACCACCAGGCGCAGGTTGCTGACGATCATCCGGCTACGCGCGGCCTCGTCGCCCTGCTGTGCCAGCCGTGCGAAATAGACTTCTTCCTCGGCCGTGAGCAACTTCGACTCACCGATCTCATTGAGATACAGACGGGTGGCATCGAAATCGCTCTCCCCGGCCGAGAACCGGTGCGGGGACACGCCGCCCTCGGCGGCGTCGGTGACCTCGTTGGCGCCGTCGGTGCCCGACTCATCGGCGTCGTCCGACGCATCAGCATCCCCGCCGGCGAGCAATCCTTCTTCGTCGCCGGGCACGTCGTCGGTGTCCGGCTCTTCGTCGCGCTCTTGGGTTGGCATGGGTCACTCCCCCGACGTCGAGCGGCATCACCCGGCTGAACACGGTCCGCAAGACGCGGTGTCGGCGTCAGCGAGAAGGCGGAAGGAAACGAAGCGGATCGACGGCGACGCCGTCGCGGCGGATCTCGAAGTGCAGCAAGCTCGCGCCGTTGGACGCGCGCCCGGCCAAGGCCACCCGCTGCCCGCGCTTTACCCGTTCCCCCTCCCGGGCGAGCAGTTCCCGGTTGAAGCCATAGGCACTCAGATACCGGGCATTGTGTTTCACGATGATAAGGTTGCCGTAACCCTTCAGTCCACTGCCGCTGTAGACCACGGTTCCATCGGCCGCGGCACCAACCGAGGTCCCCTCGCCGACCCCGATGCGCACGCCCTGACGTGTCCGATCGCCGCTACGGAAGGTCTGTTGGATGGGACCCTTCGCCGGCCAGTCCCACTTGATTCCGGAACTCGCCGCATCCGCCCCGGTGGCCGCGGCGGTGCTGCGCGCGCTGGTCTTCTGCACCGAGCTGCCCGTCGACGAGCGCGACGCGGTGCGGCGCGTCGTGCTGCGCACCGCTCGGGAACGGCCGTCGGGCGGTTCGACGCGGAGCAGGTTGCCGGCGTAGATCGAGTACGGTGGCCGCAGCCCGTTCCAGGATGCCAGCGTGCGCATCCGGACGCGCTTGCGCTGGGCGATTTCGCTCAAGGTGTCGCCGCGGCGGATGCGGTAGTAGCCCTTGGGTGCGGGGCCGTAGCCACTGTCCACCGGCGCGAGACCACGCGCGCCGCAGCCGGCCAGCGAGATAGCGAGCAACAGAAGCGCCCCGCGCACGAGCAGTCGTCGGGTTTGAAGTAGCCGCAACACCCCGCGTGATTCCCTCAACGTCCGCGCCCCACCCAGCGGGGCCACGGCCCGCCTGGGCCGCGCATAAGGTCACGGATCTTCATACCACCCCCCCGAGCAGCGGCACGAAGGTGACGGGCTCCAGGACTTCGTGACGAAAACCGATGCTGTTGCGCGTCAGTCGCACCAGCACCTGGCCGTCGTCGCCGTTCAGCGGCAGCACCATTCGACCACCCGGCGCCAGTTGCTCGGCGAGCTGGCGTGGAACGCCGTCCGCCGCGGCGGTGATCAGGATGCCGTCGAAGGGCGCATACTCGCGCCAGCCCAGGGCACCATCCCCGTGGCGGAGCCGAACGTTTCGAAAGCGCATCGATTTGAGCCGCTCATCCGCGCGCCGCCACAGGGCCGCGACCCGCTCGATGCTGTAGACGCGCCGCACCAGAGACGCCAGCACCGCGGTCTGGAACGCCGACCCCGTGCCGATCTCGAGCACGGTGGAGCAGCGACCCGGCGCAAACAGCGCCTCGGTCATACGCGCCACGGTGTAGGGCTGGGAGATGGTCTGCCCGTGACCGATGGGCAACGCGGAGTCTTCGTAGGCGTGGGTGGCCAGGGCCTCGTCGACGAACAGGTGGCGCGGCATCTGCGAGACCGTGCTCAGCACCCGCTCGTGCTGGATTCCAGCGGCCGACAGCCGCTCCGCGAGCCGCTGTCGCGCACGCGCCGTCCCCGCCGCGTCGACGGAGCCGGAGCGGGCCTCCGCCTCGTGCGCGCTCAAGGCAGCGTATCCAACCATCGACTCACCCTCGGCAGAGACCCGTGGCGGGTCAGGTCGATCTGGATCGGAGTCACCGACGCATAGCCGTTGCGCAGCGCGTGGAAGTCGGTACCCTCCCCCGCGTCTTGCTCCGGGCCCGCGGGCCCGATCCAGTACATGGGCCGCCCGCGCGGGTCTCTGATCCGCGACACCGGCTCCGCCTTGTGTCGATGACCGAGTCGGGTGGCGCGTACCCCGCTCAGCGACTCCGAGGGCAGATCCGGCACATTGACGTTGAGGATGGTACTCGGGCTCAGTTCCGCGTCGCGAAGGCCGGCGACGAGGCGTGCCGCCACGTTCGCCGCTGTCCGAAGGTGTCGGGGCTGGTGCGAGTCGATCGACACCGCAATCGCCGGCAGACCGAGGAAGCGACCTTCGGTGGCGGCGGCAACCGTCCCGGAGTAGATCACGTCGTCGCCAAGGTTGGGGCCGTGGTTGATACCGGCCACCACCAGATCCGGCTCCTCGTCGAGCAGCCCCGTCAAGGCCAAGTGCACACAGTCGGTGGGCGTCCCGTTGACCCGGATCACGCCGTTGTCCATGCGCTCGGCGCGGATGGGTACATCAAGGGTCAGCGAGTTGCTGGCGCCGCTTCGATCCCTATCCGGTGCCACCACAGTGACGCGTCCAAGCCGCGCCAGGGTATCCGCGAGCGCACGCAGCCCGGGCGAGCGGTAGCCGTCGTCGTTACTGATGAGTATGTTCATATCTGCGTGCTACTCGGCGGCCCGATGCGGGCCTGATGCAACCGCCGCTGGCACCCGAACAACCGCCCACCGCCGGGGCGCTGCCCTTGCGGAGCAGGTCCGCGCGCTCGCCCGGGTACGCCGGCAAGGATTGCTCCTGCGCATCGAACGCTGCATTGTTGAGCGTGTCGAAGTGCTCGACCTGGCTCGTTATAGGGCTGCGAGGGAGCGCAGCCGGTACGACGTCACATGATACTGGAATAATCCGATACCAAGGCGGCTGCCATCCCTCTCCCCGGTATCATAAGTGAGATGAAGAAACCGCTCCAGGACTCTGATTCGAAAATATTTCGCGCCGCTGTCGGTGACGCGGAGCCGCTGCACGTCGAGCACCTGGAGCCGTATCGCGAAAAGCCGGCGCCGATACCACGTCCGCAGCCGGAAGAAGACGAACCGGAGTCGCCAGCCCTACTCGCCGAAAGTGAGGTCGAGACCCACGACTACCTGCTGTTCTCGCGTCCCGGCGTGCAGAAGCGGGTCGTCGCAGAGCTGCAACGCGGGCGTATCGAGCCCGAGCTGGAGGTGGACCTGCACGGCCTGCGCGCGGCCCATGCGCGCGACGTGCTGCGCGAGTTCTTCGCCGACTGCCGCCACCGTCGGGTGCGCTGCGCGCGTATCATCCACGGCAAGGGCTACGGCTCCGGCGAGCGCCAGCCGGTCCTCAAGTGCAAGGTCAATTACTGGCTGCGTCTGCGCGGGGACGTGCTCGCCTTCTGCTCCGCCACACGCCGCGACGGTGGCACCGGCGCCGTCTACGTGTTGCTGCGCAACCCGGACAAGTCCGGCGACGGCCCTCGCCGCCAACACGCTCGCCGCTAGCTCGACTGGGCCGCAACTGCCCATCCCCGCTATCCGACACAACCCGCCCACCCCAAGGCGACGGGTTTGCACCCGACTCCATCGCGCGATCCAATAGGCGCAAACCACCGCCACCGGACCCAGATCGCCCCGTGCCTCGCATCGACTGTGCCCGCCGACGACTCGCCCTGCTCTGCCTGCTCCTCGTGCCGCTGGGGGCCGTTCAGCTCGCCGCACAGGAGGCCGACATCAACGGCGCCTTGGCGTCGGCCGCCGCCGTGGACCCTACCCAGGTGCAGCAGCGCATCGACGCACTGGCCGCGGACAGCGAATTACCGGAGGCGGAGCGCGACGCCCTGACCAAGCAGCTGCAGGCCGTGCTCGACAACCTCGCGCGCGCCAGGAGCTTCTCGGAGCGCGCGCGCGACTATGCCGCCGCGCTGGACGACGCCCCGCGTGAGACAAAGGCCACCCGGCAGCAGCTCGCGGCGGCGGCCGACGCGCAGGACGCCGCGCCGAACCTCGACGTGCCGGAGGACGCGAGCCTGGATGCCTTGGACGCGCGCATGGCCGCGGAGCAGGCGGAGATCGCGGTCCTGGAGGCGCGCATCGGCGCCCTCGACGAGAGTCTTGCCGAGATGGATGCCGCCCCTGCACGACTGCGCCACCGAGCCACTGAGCTCGACGCGGAACTCGCCAAGTCCGATCTCGGCGACCAGCACTCCGGCGGCGCGGGCGCCGCGGATGACAACCTGTCCTTCTGGCTGCGTCAAAGTCAGCGCGCCCTGCATCTGGCAGAGCGCCACCTGATCCAACAGCAGTTACTCAGCGCGCCGGCCAGGCGCGACCTCGCCCGCGCCCAGCGCGACCGCGCTGAGCTGGACCTGGCCGAGGCCAAGGCCCGGCGCGACGCCCTCCAGGAGCGCGTCGAGGCCCGGCGCAGGGAGCAGGCAGTCAGCGTGCAACGGGCCGCGGAAGCGGACCGCGAAGCCGTCGCCGATGCCGACCCGCTGGTGCGCGACGTCGCCGACCAGAACGCCGAACTCGCCGCTTCCATCAGCGACACCACGACGGCCATGAACCAGCTCGACGATGCACGAACCGACATCGAGCAACGCATCGCGCGCATCGACGAGAACTTCGCCAACGCCCGCAAACGGCTCGAGTCCGTGGGCCTCAACCGAGCGCTGGGACAGGTGTTGATCGACCAGCGCGCGCAACTGCCCAACCCGCGGCGACTGCACCGGGAGGCGGACGAACGCTCGGACGAGATCGCCGAGAGCACGCTGCTCTCCATCCGCTGGCGAGAAGAGCTGAGCCGTCTTAACGACCTCGACACCTGGCTGGACAACTCCATCCTGGGTCGCGAGCTGGGTCGAGCCGAGCGCGACGAGTTGCTCGCCGGGCTGCGCGCCCAGGTCGAGACCCGGCGGACCCTGTTACGCCAGGCCATCGGTCTGCAGGAGCGCTATCGCGGCGCCCTTGAGCAGCTCGACTTCACCGCAAGACAGCTCGGCGACCTCAGTCACCGCTACGATCGCTACCTGCAAGAGCGCCTGCTCTGGGTGCGCAGCATCGTGCCGTTGGTGGAACAGCCCTTCGGCGCACTGCCGAGCGCGATGTGGTGGGTCGTCTCGCCGGTCAACTGGTCACACGTCGGCACAACGCTGCTGCACGAAGCCAGCCGGTCGCCGAGACTGTGGCTCGGCGTGCTGCTGGTGACGGTGTTGCTCTGGCGCAGCGCGCCGATCAGGCGCGCCATTCGCGCCACCGCTGAACCACTGAGGCGCATCAGCACGGACAGCTTCCAGCATACGCTGCGCGGGATTTCCCTGACCCTGGTCGCGGCGGCGCCCTGGCCCCTGCTGGTAATCACGGTTGGCAGCGTGCTTTCCGGCTCGCTCGCCGGCGACGCCTTCACCAAGGCCGTCGGCGACGCCTTGGTGGCCATCTCGCCAGCGCTGTACTTCCTGCTGGCATTCCGCATGCTCTGCATTCGCGGCGGCGTCGGTGACCGGCACTTCCGCTGGCATACGGACACCATGTCGCTAGTGCGCAACAGCGCCTACTCGGCCATCGGCCTGCTGCTGCCGTTGGGCATCGTCGCGGCGATGATCTCCAGCTACCAGGAGTCCGACTACACGGGCACACTGGGCCGTCTGTCACTGGCCCTGTTCGAGTTCGGGCTGGCGGTCTTCACGGCCACGGTGCTGCACCCGACACGGGGCGCGCTCAAGCACGCCATCGCCGAGAATCCGGAGGGCTGGCTGAGCCGGCTCAGGGTGATCTGGTATCCGGCCATGATCGGCGTTCCCCTCGGCCTCGGCCTGCTCGCCCTGACAGGCTTCCTCTACACCTCCGGGGTGTTGGTGCGCAGCCTGATCAATGAGCTGTGGCTGGCCCTGGGATTGATCGTCGCACACCAGCTCATCTCCCGCTGGCTGCTGGTCAGCCGACGCCGCCTGGCGCTGCAAGCGGCACTGGATCGGCGCGCGCAGCGCGAGGCAGCCAAGCAAACCGAGGGCTCTGCGACCGAACTACTCGCCGTGCCGGAGGAGGAAGTCGACCTCGCGACCCTGGACGTCCAGACTCGCAAGCTTCTGAACCTGACCATTTTCGTCAGCGCCGTGGTGGGCCTCTGGCTGGTGTGGTCCGACGTGCTGCCGGCGCTGAACCTGCTGGAGCGGGTCACCCTTTGGACCTACGAAGGCACGGTCGACGGTGTCTCACAGCTGGTGCCGGTCACGCTCGCCGACCTGGGCCTGGTGCTGGTGATCCTGGCCGCCGCCATCGCCGCGGCGCGCAACCTCCCCGCCCTGCTCGAGATCATTCTGCTACAGAACAACAACGTCAGCGCCGGCAGTCGCTACACCATCATCACGCTGACCGGCTACGCCATCACGGCGGCCGGAGCCATGCTGATCTTCAGCACGCTCGGGCTGTCCTGGGGCCAGGTACAGTGGCTGGTAGCGGCGCTGGGCGTGGGCATCGGCTTCGGCCTGCAGGAGATCGTCGCGAACTTCGTCAGCGGCCTGATCATCCTGTTCGAGCGCCCGGTGCGGGTCGGCGACGTCGTGACCATCGGCGACACCAGCGGCGCGGTCACCAAGATCGAGATCCGCGCGACCACCATCCGCAACTGGGACCGCCAAGAGCTCTTGGTCCCGAACAAGGAGCTGATCACGGGACGGCTGATCAACTGGACCCTGACCGACACCACGAACCGCATTACCATCCCCGTCGGCGCGGAATATGGCTGCGACACCCGCAAGGCCATGGAATTGCTCGCGGAGGCAGCAGGTGAGAACGAACACGTGTTGGACGACCCGCCGCCAGTGATCAGCTTCGAGGGCTTCGGCAATGACGCCCTGACCCTGGCCCTGCGCTGCTATCTGGCCGATCTGGATTACCGTATCGACACCATCACACAGCTTCACCAGGCCATCGATGACAAGTTCCGCGCCGCCGGCATCGGCATCGCCTTCCCGCAGCGCGACGTACACCTGCGCGCGTCGGAGCCGCTGGAGGTTCACCTGACCCCCGCCCGCACATCGGCACCACCGGAGGCGGTCGGCGAGGCATCGGCATCCAACCTGCACCAGCCCCAGGACCAATCCATATCCCAACCCGGCGGCTGAGAGGCATCGGCACAGCACAGCGAGCGGATCTCATGGCCCCCACCGACAAGCGCCACAATTGGTTCGGACTCGTGTTTGCCTATCGCCTGGATGGCCAGGGTGGCGGCACGCCGCTCGGCTGGAAGGACATCGAGGAGCGCTCGCCGGGCGCGGCTGACAACGTCTGGCTACACCTAGACCTGAGACACCCCAACGCCCTGCACTGGCTGCGGCAAGACAGTGGGCTCGATGCCCTGACGGTGGACGGGCTCGCCGCCGCACGCGCGAGCCCGCGCCTGGTCCAGCGCGACGACACGCTGCTGCTGATCCTCAAGGGCATCGACTACCGCGCGGGCGCCCAGGCCGGCGACATGGTTGCGATGCGGCTCTGGACCGACGGCCGCCTGCTGATCAGCTGCCGGCGCGAGCGGGTCCGTGCCGTCGCCGACCTGGCACAAGAGCTCGGCGAAGGCCAGGGCCCCGCCGATATCGACGGGCTGATCGCCGCGCTGACCGATCGGCTGATGACCCACGCGGACGATGTCCTCGAGGACCTGCTCCAGGAGACCCACCGAATCGGCCACGCGAGTGACGCCAAACACACGGAAAACCTCGTCGCTGAACTGGCCATGCTGCGCCGGCGCATGATGCGCATGCGCTTCCACCTTGTGCCGCAGCGCCGCGCCTTGGGGCGACTGGGCGCGGCGCGCTTGCCCTGGCTCGGAGAGCAGGCGCGGCGGCAGGTGCGGGATGTGGCGGATCGCTGCCTACAGGCCACCGACGGGCTCTATGCCGCCGGCGAGATCACCGAGATCACCCAGGACGAGATCCTGCAGCGCTCCTCCGAGACCACGGAACGCCGGCTGTTCTCGCTCACCGTCATCACGGCCGTCTTCCTGCCGCTGACCTTCATCACCGGTCTGCTCGGGGTGAACCTCGCCGGCATACCGGATGCCGATGATCCCTACTCCTTTCTCGTCCTCTGCCTGCTCCTCGGCGGCCTCGTCGGCGCACAGCTCTGGATGCTGCGCCGCAAGGGCTGGTTGTAGACCGGCGCCCGTGCCTCAGCGCACGGCCCGGTCGAACGAACGCCGTCGTCGAGACTATGCGCGCAGCAGTTCCAGCCCGCCCATATAGGGCACCAACGCGGCCGGTATGCGAATGCTGCCGTCCGCCTGCTGGTAGTTCTCGAGGACGGCCACCAGGGTACGCCCGACGGCGAGCCCCGAGCCGTTCAGCGTGTGCAGCAGCTCCGGCTTGCCGGTGTCCGGGTTGCGCCAACGCGCCTGCAGCCGACGCGCCTGGAAGTCGCCGAAGGTGGAGCAGGAGGAGATCTCGCGATACTTGGCCTGTCCCGGCAACCAAACCTCCAGATCGTAGGTCTTGGTGGCCGCAAAGCCGAGGTCACCCGTGCACAGGGTGACCACACGATGGGGCAGCCCCAGGCGCTGCAGGATGGTCTCGGCATGACCCGTCAGCGATTCCAGCGCTTGGAGCGATTCCTCCGGACGTACCGCCTGCACCAGCTCCACCTTTTCGAACTGGTGTTGGCGGATCATGCCGCGGGTGTCCTTGCCGTAGGACCCAGCCTCGCTGCGGAAGCAGGGCGTGTGGGCGACCCATTTGCGCGGCATGGCGTCGGGCTCGACGATGACATCGCGCACCAGATTGGTGACCGGCACCTCGGCGGTGGGGATCAGATAGAAGTCGCGCCCGATCTCGCCCCCATCCTCGTCGGAGGTCGAGCCGGGAATGCGGAACAGGTCCTCCGCGAACTTCGGCAGCTGACCCGTCCCAGTCAGGCTGTCGGCGTTCACCAGGTAGGGCACGTAGGTCTCGGTGTAGCCGTGCTCGGTGGTGTGGACGTCGAGCATGAACTGAATCAACGCCCGGTGCAGGCGGGCGAGCGGTCCGCTCAGCACGACGAAGCGCGACGCCGTGAGCTTGGCAGCGAGGTCGAAATCCATCCAGCCGGGGGGCACGCCGAGGTCGACGTGGTCCCTGGGCTCGAAGTCGAACGCGGGCGGCGTGCCCCAGCGGCGCTCCTCGCGGTTGTCGTCTTCGGTGGCGCCGTCCGGTACCGACTCGTGCGGCAGGTTGGGCATGCCCAGCGCGAGCGCGCGCAGTTCGGCCTGCAAGTCGCCGAGTTCCGCATCCAACGCCTTCAGGCGCTCGCCGAACTCCGCCACCTCGGCCTTCAGCGGCTCGATGTCCTCGCCGGCGGCCTTGGCCTTGCCGATGGCCTTGGAGCCTGTGTTGCGCAGGCTCTGCAGCTCCTGCACCTCGGTCTGCAGGCCCTTGCGCCGGGCTTCCAGGGCCTCGATGCGCTCGCTGTCCAGGGTGACGCCGCGACGGGCGAGTTGTGCCGCCACCTGCGCCAGGTCGGCGCGCAACAGTTTCGGATCAAGCATCGGTTGGTTCTCGAATTCAATGACAGTGGTGTTGCGCCGGCCGAAAAGCGGTCCGGCGTCCGAAGGGGGTTACCTGTACTCGGCGCGCGGCGGCAAACTGACCGCCCGTTGTCGCGAACTCGACTCGCTCCCAGGGGCTTCCAAGGAGGGGTCAGGGGGCGGCTTCGCACTCGATGGACACGGGCCAGGAGACCACATGGCCGGGCTCGACCAGTTCTCGGAGTCGGGCGAGCGCGGCACGTGCCCTCTCGGGCCGGTCGAAGAACTCGAGCACCAGCGGCAAATCGGTGGACAGATCGACCAACCCCGTGCTGTGGACGATGCCCGACTTGCCGAATCCGGCCATGCCCCGGGTGACGGTGGCCCCACAAACACCGATCTCGTCGTGCAGGCATGTGAGGAGTTTCTTGAGACGGTGGTCGGACTCGGCCAGATAGACCCGGACCATGATGGCCTGGGTCGAAGGCGAAACCGGCCCGCGGGTTGGGGCGTCATCGCTGTCTGGGTTGCTCATAGGACTGGTTGTCGTCGTCGCAATCGTGATCGCAGTCGCCGCCATCGCGGAAGTCTTGACGAGTGCCCGATCAGGACAACGACAACGAGCACGATGCGAAAGCAGCCAGCGACATCCGTTGTTTGCGGAACTTGGACGCGGCAGGGCTAGGACAAGCCCCTCGCGGCTAGGATTCCGGCCCAACAGGCGGCGATACACACCACCACGCTCACCGCCACGTTAAGCAGCGCCGGCAGCATGTCGCCTCGCTCCATGAGCGTCAAGGTCTCCAGGGAGAAGGTGGAGAAGGTGGTCAGGGAACCGAGGAAACCGATCAGGATCGCCGAGCGCAATTCCGGTGCCATGAGGCTGCGCTCCAGCAGCAACACGAACAGCAGCCCCATCGCGAAGGAGCCCAGGACATTGACGACGAGCGTGCCCCACGGGAACTCCCGACCCAAGAGTCGGTATACGCCTGTCGAGACGAGAAACCGCGCCACGGCGCCGAGGGCACCGCCGCCGGCGATGGCGAGGATCTGCAACACGCAAGGACACCGCAACCAGAGCAATTCGGAGGGCGGGATTGTAAACGACTCGACATCGCTGCCGACGCGCGCCGAGGACATCACGCCACCCTCAATCGAGGATTGCTATTTCAGTATTTTCTTATATACTCCACTTCGTTCGTCGCCCTCGACCCCGAACGGTGGCGAAGAGACAAAACGATGATTCCTTGCTGACCCGGATCTTCTTGCTTTCGCTCGGACCACATTGCCGCTGCTGGCACCCCCCTCGGCAAAACGCCGTCAACGGCGCACGGTCCCGGCCGAACCAACTCAAAGGTATGAACCCATGAAGAAGCTCGTCCTGTCCATATCTGCCGTCGCCTTCGCCGCAGCCTCCGTCGCCGCCACCGCCCAGTGGATCGCGCCCGGCTACGCGCCCTATGGCTACGGCCCCTACGGCCACGCGCCGGCGCCGATGACACCCGAACAGCATCAGAAGATTGCCGAGCGGCAGATGGAAATGGCCGAGCAGCAGCGCAAGGCCATCGAGACCATGATGGAGCAGCATCGCAAGGTGATGGAGCAGGCTGCCCCGCACCGTCCGTACGGCATGCCCGACATGCCGGCCTTCGGCGAACGCCCGGAACTCCCCGAGCTGCCCTATGGCATGCAGCGCCCGACCATGCCCGACATGCCGAAGATGCCCGAGATGCCGGCCATCGGCGAGATGCCCGCCATGCCCGAGATGCCGTCCTTTGAGGCACCGGAACTGCCGCAGGTGCCCGCCTTCAGCGCGGACCGTGCCGCCCGTAGCGCCGAGATCCAGGCCCGTCGCGACGCCATGCAGCAGCGCGCCGCCGAGCGTCGCGCGGCCATCGAGAAGCTCATGCAGGAACGCCGTGCCGCCGCACCCCTCTATCGTGGTGCCCATCCCATGATGCCCGCACCTGCAGAGGCCGCCCCGCAGACCGAAGCGGCCCCCGCCGAGTCCTGATCCGCGGAGAACGCGGAGACGCCGGGTGCCGACAGGGTCTCGACCGACCCTGCCCGAGCCCCGCCGCCAACCCCCGACCGGCCACGCCGGCCGGGGGTTTTCTTTGCCTGGAAGCTCATCAGAAGGCATCCTGACACCGAAGGGTCCATGCCCGGGGAAAGGCTAGGCAGACGCCGATTTGCTGGCACTTCCCGTGAGGAGCAAGATGCCCCACAGGTGGTTCTCGGCGACGCAAGTCGCTGGAAATGCAGGGAAGCGAAGACCTCGCCTTTCGCTGTCCCGCCGGTTTCGGCCATGGATGGCCAATCATCCTAGATGCGGGGTTTCCAGCATTCACAGCCGCAATGATCAGTATTTGCCAATATACGTGCACTGGGTTAGCTTGCGTGCTGGCTGCAGCCGCAGGCTCCGCGGCCTGGAGACGGCCCCCGAGCCATCGGCCAGAGACAGACCCCATTGAATCGGGCCGAACGGAATCCATCCGAACGTAACTCAGGCCCAACCGAATCGAACCGAGCGCCTCCGCGCCGACCGCCCCCTTGCGGACCCTGGGACCCGCAGGTCCTCTTGAGTCCCACCCGCCCACGTAACGCCGGCAGACGACATTCATGGCCAATAAGCCCGACATCGACCCGCAAGAGACAGAGGAATGGCTCGACTCCCTCGAGGCCGTACTGGAGCATGAGGGCGTCGAACGCGCGCATTACCTGCTCGAGCGCCTCATCGACAAGGCCCGCCGCTCCGGCGCGTACCTGCCCTTCAGCGCCAACACGGCCTATCTGAACACCATCCCGGTGCAGAAGCAGGAACGTTTCCCCGGTGACCGGGCCATGGAGCGCCGCGTCCGCTCCTTCGTGCGCTGGAACGCGATGGCCATGGTGGTGCAGGCGAATCGGCTGTCGACGGAGCTCGGCGGGCACATCTCATCCTTTGCCTCCAGCGCGACCCTCTACGACGTGGGCTTCAACCACTTCTTCCGCGCCGCGAGCAAGGACTTCGGCGGCGATCTGGTATTCATGCAAGGCCACTCCGCGCCAGGCATCTACGCCCGCGCCTTTCTCGAGGGCCGCATCAGCGAGGAGGAGCTCTACGGCTTCCGGCAGGAGGTCGACGGCAACGGCCTGTCCTCCTACCCACATCCGTGGCTGATGCCCGGTTTCTGGCAGTTCCCGACCGTTTCAATGGGGCTCGGCCCCCTCATGGCTATCTACCAGGCGCGCTTCATGCGCTACCTGACGGACCGCGGCGTGCTGAACACCGAGGGCCGCAAGGTCTGGGCCTTCCTCGGCGACGGCGAAATGGACGAGCCCGAGTCCCTGGGCGCCATCTCGCTGGCGGCTCGCGAGCGGCTCGACAACCTCGTCTTCGTGGTCAACTGCAACCTGCAACGCCTCGACGGCCCGGTGCGCGGCAACGGCAAGATCATCCAGGAGCTGGAGGCCGTGTTCCGTGGCGCCGGCTGGAACGTCATCAAGGTCATCTGGGGCAGCTACTGGGACCCACTCCTCGCCCGCGACAAACAGGGCATGTTGCTCAAGCGCATGGAGGAGTGCGTCGACGGTGACTACCAGGCCTACAAGGCGAAGGGCGGCGCCTACACCCGCGAGCACTTCTTCGGCAAGTATCCGGAGCTCGCGGACATGGTCGCCAACATGACCGACGAGGACATCTGGCGCCTGAACCGCGGCGGACACGACCCGATCAAGATCTTCGCGGCCTACGCGGAGGCCATGAGCGCCCAGGGCAAGCCGACGGTGATCCTAGCCAAGACCGTCAAGGGGTACGGCATGGGGGTGGCCGGCGAGGGCATGAACATCACCCACTCCCAGAAGAAGATGGGCGAGACGCACCTAAAGGCCTTCCGCGACCGATTCAACATCCCGATCTCCGACGACCAGATCGCGGCGGCGCCCTTCTACAAGCCGCCGGCGGACAGCCCGGAAATGCAGTACCTGCACGAGCGCCGCGAGGCCCTCGGCGGCCCGCTCCCCGCGCGCAACCCGGACTTCACGCCGTTGAAGACCCCCGGTCTGGACGCCTTCGGACAGTTGCTCGAATCCAGCGGCGATCGCGAACAGTCCACCACCATGGCCATGGTGCGCATGCTTACGATGATCATCCGCGACAAGGACATCGGCAAGTTCATCGTCCCCATCGTCCCGGACGAGGCGCGCACCTTCGGCATGGAGGGCATGTTCCGTCAGCTCGGAATCTACTCCCACGTCGGCCAGCTCTACGAACCCGTGGACTCCGACCAGGTGATGTACTACCGCGAGGAGAAGAACGGCCAGATCCTGCAGGAGGGCATCAACGAGGCCGGCGCCATGTCGTCCTGGATCGCCGCCGCCACCGCCTACGCCAACCACGGCCAGGCGATGATCCCCTTCTACATCTACTACTCCATGTTCGGCTTCCAGCGCATCGGCGACCTGGCCTGGGCCGCCGGCGACATGCAGGCCAGGGGCTTCCTGCTCGGTGGCACCGCCGGGCGTACCACGCTCGCCGGCGAGGGCTTGCAACACCAGGACGGCCACAGCCACCTGGTGGCCGCCACCATCCCCAACTGCATCAGCTACGACCCGACCTTTGCCTACGAGCTGGCGGTGATCGTACAGGACGGCATGCGGCGCATGTTCCAGGAGCGGGAGAACTGCTTCTACTACATCACCGTAATGAACGAGAACTACCCGATGCCGGCCATGCCAGAGGGCGTCGAGGAGGGCATCCGCCGCGGCATCTACCGCTTGAGTCAGGCAGGGGGCGGTGAGCACCGGGTCCAACTGCTCGGCAGCGGCACCATCCTGCGCGAGGTCATAGCCGCCGCCGAGCTGCTGGCGCGGGACTTCGGTATCGCGGCCGACGTCTGGAGCGTCACCAGCTTCAACGAGCTGCGCCGCGACGGCATGGACGCCGAACGCTGGAACATGCTCCACCCCGGCGAATCTGCCCGCCTGCCCTACGTCAGCGAGCAGCTCGGCGAGACCGACGGCCCCATCGTCGCCGCCACCGACTACATGCGCTCCTACGCGGACCAGATCCGGCCCTATCTCAACCGCCGCTACGTCACCCTGGGCACCGACGGCTACGGCCGCAGCGACATGCGCAGCCAGCTGCGCAAGTTCTTCGAGGTGAACCGCTGGTACGTCGTCGCCGCCGCACTGAAAGCGCTCGCCGACGAGGGCACCATCCCCACGGAGCGGGTGAGCGAGGCCATCGAGAAGTACCGGATCGACCCGGATAAACCGAACCCGACAACGGTCTGACCACGGTGTTGTTTGCGATCAACGCGACTCGCCAGAGCACGACACGCATCCAGGAGACCAAACCGTGGCAAGCGTAGAGAATGTCCTGCTGCCGGACATCGGCGACTTCAACGACGTCGAGATCATCGAGATCCTGGTGGCCCCCGGCGACAGCATCGAGCCGGATCAGTCGCTGCTGTCGCTCGAGAGCGACAAGGCGACCATGGAGATCCCCTCGCCCATCGCCGGCACCGTCAAGGAGCTCAAGGTCTCCGTCGGCGACCGCATCAGCAAGGACACGCTGCTGATGATGGTCGAGACCGCGACCGACGGCGCAGCGGCGCCAGCCGCAGCGGAATCGTCGGCCGAGCCAGCCCCGAGTCCCCCCACCCAGCCAGCGGCGCCCGCGTCGGAAGCCAGCCCAGCCCCGCCGCCGCTCCAGGCGGCCTCGGCCCCCGCGCCGGCCGGCCCCGTCGAGATCAAGTTACCGGATATCGGCGACTTCTCCGACGTCCCGGTCATCGAGGTGCTGGTCGCCCCCGGCGAGCACATCGAGGTTGACCAATCGATCCTGACGCTGGAGTCGGACAAAGCGACCATGGAAATCCCTTCGCCTGCCGCCGGCGAGGTGCAGTCGGTGTCGGTGGAGATCGGCGACCAGATCAACCGCGGCGACCTGTTGCTGACGCTGCTCGGCACCGCGGAGCCGGTGCCGGCGGACGACGACCTCGGCAGCTCCGCGGAGGAGACCGAGACGGCCCAGGCGCCGGCAGCGACGCCGAAGCCGGACGCGCCGCCCTCCGCGCCGGCACCGGGCGAGTCCGCCCGCCGCAAGGCGCCGGTGCTGCCGCGCCCTGCCGACATGCAGGCCATTGCCACCGGCCGCACGCCGCACGCGAGCCCGGCCGTGCGCCGCTTCGCCCGCGAACTCGGCGTGGACCTGGCCCGCGTCAAGGGCAGCGGACGCAAGGGTCGCATCGTCAAAGACGACGTGCAGGTGTTCGTCAAACAGGCGCTGAGCGGCGGCGCACCGGCGACCCCCGCGGCCGGCCTGCCCTTCCAGCTGCCGGCGGCCCCGGAGGTGGACTTCGGCAAGTTCGGCCAGACCGAGACCCAGCCACTGCCGCGCATCCGCAAGATCAGCGGCGCCCACCTGCATCGCTGCTGGCTCAGCGTGCCGCACGTCACCCAGTTCGACGAGGCGGACATCACCGAGCTCGAGGCCTTCCGCAAGGACCAGAAGGCCGCAGCGGAGCAAGACGGCGTCAAGCTCACCTTCATGCCTTTCTTGCTCAAGGCCGTGGCCACCGCCCTCGCCCGGATGCCGACGCTGAAGGCATCGTTGGCCACCAACGGCGAATCGCTGGTGCTGAAGCACTACACCCACATCGGCGTCGCCGTCGACACCCCCAACGGCCTGGTGGTGCCAGTAATCCGCGACGTGGACCAAAAGGGTCTGTTCGACCTCGCCCGCGAACTGTCGGCGCTGAGCGACAAGGCCCGCGCCGGCAAGCTGCTGCCCGGCGACATGCAGGGCGGCGTCTTCAGCATCTCCAGCCTGGGCGGGATCGGCGGCACGGCCTTCACTCCCATCGTCAACGCCCCGGAGGTCGCCATCCTCGGCGTCTCCCGCTCCGAGATGAAGCCGGTCTGGAACGGCTCGGACTTCGCGCCGCGCCTGATGCTGCCGCTGTCGCTGTCCTACGACCACCGCGTCGTCGACGGTGCCGACGGCGTGCGTTTCACCACCCTGCTGTCGAGCCTGCTCGGGGATATCCGGCGGTTGTTGCTGTAGGGGACACACGACCCCTGTGACACTGGGACCGGGTAGCGATCAGTGATCATCAAAACCGTAATGGTCGATTGGAGCGAGAAGAGCGCGCGATGAAGCTTTAGTACTGCGAAGAGGACGACATCCTGTTCATCGAGTTCACCAAGGGCGAGATCGTCCGCGACGAATCATATCGAACGCGTCGTGGCCGATGCGGCCTGAACCCTTGCTCTCCTAAACCCTCCTCGTGACACCGCTCCGCGGTGTCACAGTCTCTTCGGCGCTCTGCGCCACCGGCCTCGGCATTCGGTGCACACCCATCCGCGGCCAAAGGAACCAAGCATGCCCACACAGCTCTCCCTGACCCCACGCACCACAGCCCCAATCCTTGTGCTCGTGACTGCCGGCCTGCTGTCCGGCTGCGGAGAGCAGGCCGGTGACCCGGACGGGCCGCAGTCCGCCGGTCAGCCCGGCGATGTCATCGGCCTGCCCGCCACACCCGATCAACTCCAGATGCTCGACGCGGTCGTCGAGCGCTTCCCGGAGCTGGCGCCGCTCGCAGAGCGCGCGAGGGCGGACGGCGAAGTGACGGAGCAGGAGATCATCAGGGTGTTTACCGAAGCCGAGCGCCTGAAGGGATCGGCCAACGGCGACTGATCGCGCCCACCCTCGAACGCGACGACATCGTTCGACGCCCGCGGCTACTGCGACCGGCTAGACCGGAGCCCGGCGGCGTTCATCGTACTCGATTTCGCCAGCGTCACCCGCCGCGCCCGGCTGCGGGTGTTCTACGACGTATAGAACGATAATCCTAGGTGAAGCAGTTGACCGCGCAGTACCGTGCGCCAATGCTTGCGCCGCCTGGAATTCATGCGTCCTTCGCAAGTCACCCGCCGGGTGAAGGCCGCTACGGCCGCCAGGGCACGCCCCGCGCGCCGCTGAGCTGCGTTGCAACGCGTTGGAATAGAACGACTATTCCGCCTCGTTGTGCCTTGCTCAGCACCCCGCGGGACGCGCCCTGACGACCGTCCAACTACTCCATCTAGGATGAGGGGTACCGCCGCGGGTGCTCCAGCGGCGATTGTCACCTTGGTGGAGTCTCGCAGCGCGCTGCCGGTAACGATTGGGCGCCCTGGCCAGCGCGCTGTTGGCCAAACCTTCGGCTCTTTCCTCAAGACCCCTCGGAAAACCGATTCGCCTGCGGATTTCGCGGCATTTGACGCCACTCTTTATGCGTCGGGCGGGCAGACGCTGCGGTCGTTCCAAGCCGAACGGTGCCGATCGCGGATTTGACGACTGCGCCTGCGCCACCCGACGCACCCGCCTCGGGCCTTCCACTCCAGGAGCCAAGCTGATGCAGTCGCTGAAGAGTATCCTGTACTTCGCCGACGGCCACTTCGGATCGACCCACGCTCTGCAGCGCGCCATCGCCCTCACGCGGCATTCGGGTGCCAAGCTGTCGTTGATGGACGTGACCATGGAATCGGGCATCGGCGCCGAGCTGGTCAAGCGCTACGGACTGGATGAAGACATCCAGCAATGTGAGCAGCGCTACGCCGCACTCGACCAGCTCGCGTCCCATTGGCCGGCCGATCTGGAGGCGCCGCGACTGCGGGTCACCATCGGCCATCCATTTATCGAGGTCATCCGGGCCGTGCTGCGCGACGGCCATGACCTGGTCATCAAACCGGTCCGGGCGCATCCCGAGCAGGTCCGGCCGTTCGACAGTGCCGATATGCACCTCCTGCGGAAGTGCCCGTGCCCGGTCTGGATCAATCGCGAGAGCCTGGGCCAGGACCAGGCGCGGATATCCGAGACCCCGCCGCGATGCGAGCGCATCGTCGCGGCGGTGGACCCGGTGCAGCCGGAGAGCCGGGCCATCAGCACTCGAATCCTTGAGGCCGCCGTGACCCTGGCCGAGCAGGATGCGGCACAGCTGCACCTGCTCCATTCCTGGCAACCCCCCGCGGCAAGCCCGGCGCTAGCCGCTGCCATCGAGCAGATCGAGCGGGAATACTCGGACGCCCTGGAGACCCTGACCGCGATCACCGCGCGCAACGGCGTTGCGTGCAAGGGGCACCTGCTGCGCGGTCGTCCAGCGGATGTAATCAGTGCCCGTGCCGAGGAATTGGACGCGGACCTGCTGGTGATGAGCACCCTGAGCCACCCCGGCGAGCCCGGACTCTTCATCGGCACGGCGGCCGAGGACCTACTGCAAAAGGCCACCCAGTCCGTCCTGGCCCTGAAGCCGGAGGGGTTTGTCTCGCCGGTGACGCTAGACGCGTCATGAACACCCTCGGCATGGCACGCCGATGAACGGATTCGCTACGATTCGTACAACCCTTTCGTACACGCAAAACAGATGGCGATCGATGCGCGAACAGTCCACTGCTTGCCAATCACGTCCGCAGTCGCCGTCTGCGCCGGGGCATCGACCGCGCGGACGCTCGGCCCCCATTTCGGCCATTGCCCGGTGTCGATCAGGAGCATCCAGGCGACGCTGGCAAGTGCAGCAATGTCGCGTTGTTCGGTCAACATGAGCTTCGCCTGGGATAGGTCCTGTCAGCGCTGCTCCCGACAGGGATAAAGCGTCGCATCAATCTCATTCCGCGACGCCCTCGGCGACGACGGCATCCCCGACTCGGAGTGTGCCGCCCTCCAGGACACGGGCACAGATTCCGCCATGGCCGCACATGGCGTTGTAGCCGCCCGGCCCCAGGGCCTCTTCCATCCGAGAACAGGGGTGCGCGAATCCAGTACCCTCCAACAGGGCGACGCCGATGCGAAAGCGCTCGCCCTTGAGGACGACAAGGTTGATGCCCGACACAACGAGGTTGCGGCGCAACATCGCCGGCGCAATCTCCCCCAGACCGGTCATGGACGCGATGACACTGAGGTGCTCGGCCTGCACCAGGGTGATGCCGCGCCCGCCGTTGCGGCCACCGTAGTGGTCTCCTTCGAGACCACCACCGGTGAGGGCGCGGGCGGTGTCGACACTGACCACCGGTGCGCGTTTCGCCGGCCGCAGGCCGATCCACTGCAAGCGACCCGACCGGGGAAAACACTGCATGAGCGACGCGAGCGCGCTGTTCTTCGATAGGGGCATGGGGGCAAAGCAGGGTGTCGAGGTCAGATAGGCGGTTCAATCGTGGCATAGCCTTGGCGGTCTCGCTGCCGGCCTTCGCGTCCGCGTCGGAGAATGCGCCGCTGACAGAGCTGGCGTCGCTGCGCTGGCAGCATCGCATCGTTCTGGTGCACACTGAGATTCCGGACGCGGTGGAGCGCCTGCGCGCGGCAAGGCCCGCTATCGACGAGCGAGATATCGTCTGGTTTATCGCATCTCCCGACGGGTTGCTGAGCAACTATGCCGGTGACATCGACGATGCGCTCGCGCAACACCTGGACGACCGCTACTTCGACCGATCCGACGCGAGGGTCTTCCTCATCGGCAAGGATGGCGGGCTGAAGTCCAGCGAGGCAAACCTCGACCTGCAGCGCATCTTCGCACGCATCGATGCGATGCCCATGCGCCGACGGGAAACGGAGGCCGCCCGGTGAACGAGGCGATACTGGCACTGACGCGCTCGGCCGCGGCATGGACCGGTCCTTCGTTCGAAGCCACCCTGATCGAAGAGCTGCAAGCGCTCGGCCCTTCCCACCCCTCACTGCAGCCCCTGCTGCAAGCCGGCCTGACACAGACCAGCGCGGTGGCGGAGGCGCCACTCGGCATCCAAGTGCTCAGCAGTTCCCCCGCGGTGGGCCGCATCCGCATGCACCTCGGTGTCTTCTATGCCGGGATCATCGCCGGCTGCAGCTGCGCCGACGACCCGACGCCTGTGGGCACCATCACCGAGCATTGCGAGCTGCTGCTCGACATTGATCCCGCGACTGGCGAGGCTCGGCTGACCCTGTACGATGACTAAGGACGCCGGACAACCGGGGCGACGGCGATACTGTCACTCCCGGGCTTCGACGAGCGCGCCATGGACGGGGCAACACTCGAAGGTTCTCACACTGCCCTGGTGATCGGGCGGAACACCATCACGCCGTCGCAGTGAATACCCTGGACCTGGGATCGCATCGATATCCAACGACGTCGTGCGGCATGAGCTCTCCGCAAGACCGAACTGCATCTGCACTGTTGTTTCTTCCCTAAATGCTCTGAAGCGCGGCCCTGACCCGCCTGAACTCCTCCACCATCTGCTTCAGCAGCTCGACGGCTCCTGCCAGCACACCGTCCCGCGCTAACATTTCCAGCTTCTTCGATTGGGCGGAAAGGGTTTGGGCACCCAAATTGGCTGCGCTGGATTTAAGCGTGTGAGATGCGATGCGGACCGAATCGCTATCGCCCGCGCGAATTCCATCTCGTATCGCATAGAGTTGCTCTGGCACGTCCTTGAGGAATGCCTCTATCACCTCGTCGAACTCATCCTCCAGAATCTCTCTCAGCGCCGATAGAGTATCGCCGTCTACG
Organism: Thiohalocapsa sp.; assembly: GCA_028277725.1. GTDB lineage: Bacteria > Pseudomonadota > Gammaproteobacteria > Chromatiales > Chromatiaceae > Thiohalocapsa. The sequence continues at coordinate 3,094 of JANQFX010000011.1, read as the reverse complement.
GGAGGAGCCACTGTGGCCTTGACCTCGGCGTCGTTCGAATCCATTTTCTCCCCTCTATTTCGGAATTGAGAAATGCGCATACGAAGAGCGGACGCGAGCACATCCTTCTTGACTGGCTTCGTTAGAACGTCATCAATGCCACTCCCAAGGAATCGCTCTCGTTCCGATTGATCCGTATGGCCAGTAAGCGCCAGGATTGGAGTCCGTGAACTATTGCGATTCTTCTCGAGCTTCCGAATCTCCTGTGTCGCCTCAATTCCGTTCATCACGGGCATCTCGATATCCATTAGGATCGCATCGAAGCGCTCCGCCTGAAAAGCAGCGACGGCCTCGCGCCCGTCCGTGACCTGCTTGGCTCTATATCCAAGCCGACGGAGCGTTGCGCTCGCAAGCTTGCGATTAACCGCGTTGTCATCCACCACAAGTACGTCACCAGCCATGCTTGACCCAGCCCGTTCATCTGTCTTCGGTTCGTCCCGCGTCGCTTCTGCGACGGCCGGCGGACGTTCCTGGTCACGACAAGACCCTACCGATCTTCCCATCCATTTGACGAGTTTGCCCCGCAGATCCTCTTTCTTAAAAGGTTTCGCCAAATAGTCATCCATGCCGACTGAGATGCACCGCTCTCGATCGCCTTCCATCGCATTCGCCGTTACGGCGATTATCGGGACCCGCGTTCCCTCGGCCGTTGCCTCAAGTCGTCGAATCTCCTTAGTCGCCTGAAGCCCGTCCATTCGCGGCATTTGGCAGTCCATCAGCACCAACTCGTAAGAGCCTTGCACAACTGCCTCGACTGCCTCGATGCCGTCCGACGCAAGCCCAACGGAAAGCCCAATGCGTTCCAGAACACCTCTCGCAATTCTCTGATTAACGACGTTGTCTTCTACCAACAGCACGTGACCCTGCAGTTCCTGCTGCGTCCCTGCATCAGTTGTGCGCGAACGGACGCTTGAATCATTACGCTGCTGTCGCCGCTCCAGTCCAGTCGCTTCGCTCGATTCGATCGGTCCACTCAGTCCGGTCAGTACCGGCGGTTCCAAGTGCCGTACCGTTTCAACATGATCGACGCCGAACAAACTCACCGGCATTGGTGCAGTTGTCAGCGTTGCCAAGCAGTCGAGAAGGACCTTCTCGCAGGTCGGATTCGACAGGCTTGCATCGACAAACTGATCGAGCCCGTCAAACCCGTCTTTCCGACTCCCGATAACAACGATGACGGTGCCCGTCAGTACGCTGTTGGATCGGATCTTCGACGCAAATTCGCGAATTCTTTCTGCTCCGCACCCTGAATCGATGAGGATTACGTCGTAAGTCCATGATTCGCCGATCCGGGCAGAATAATCGATCTTGTCGAGGGCTTCAAGTTCATTCGCGGCAAATCCAAAAGTGCCGCCGAGCCGTTTTAGACTCAGAGCCAGATTGCTCTTGACTGATTCATTGCTACTCAATACGAGTAGCTTCAGGCCCTGTAGGTCTTTGCGAGCCGACTGGACCCTTGTTCTTGCAAGTCTCAGGGTAAACCAGAATGTGCTGCCCTTTCCAGGAGTGCTTCGCAAGCCGATATGGCCGCCCATCAATTCCACCAGCTGCTTTGAGATCGAAAGGCCAAGCCCGGTGCCGCCGAACTGACGCGCCATCGAACTCTCGGCTTGGGTGAACGGCTGAAACAGCCCATGTTGGGCTTCGGGACTGATCCCGATACCGGTGTCTTCGACCTCGAACAGCAGGTGGGTGTGTGATGGAGTTTGGCGTGCGACGTCTACGCGAACCTTGACCCCGCCCTGATTCGTGAACTTAACAGCATTCGAAACTAGGTTGTTGAGCACTTGCCGCAACCGTGTCGGATCCCCGCACAAGACGTTCGGCGTACGCGGCGAAAAACGAGAATACACTTGCAGACCCTTTTCTTTCGCGCGCTTTCCAAGTAGACCGGTCACGTCGGCAACGAGAGATCTGACTTCAAAATCGATTTCTTCGAGCTCCAAGCGTCCGACTTCCATTTTGGAAAAATCCAAGACACTGTTTATCATTCCGATCAATGATTCAGTCGAGCGATGGGCCGTCAGAACAAGTTCCTTTTGCTCATTTCCGAGTGGCATGTCTTTGACAAGATCGAGTGCCCCAAGCACGCCGTTCATCGGTGTCCGGACTTCATGGCTTATCATCGCCAGGAAGTCCCCTTTGGACTTGTTGGCTTGCTCCGCGTCCTCCTTCGCTTCGCTAAGCTCTTTCTCTATTCCTCGCCGCTCGTTGATCTCCTTGCGTAGCTCTTCGTTGGTGCGCTCTGCTGTATAACGAGCTGTATCGAGATAGGCTCCCAGCTCAGGGTTCGAGTTCCGCAGCCCGGCCAGAGAATACAGCGTACGATGTATCCAATGCGCCACCGATATCAAGTACAAACAGAACACGGCGACCGAGGCCGACATGGCGAACTGGAGATTTGAGTCTGCAATGAAGAAACGTCCGGCCAGCGGCAGCAGGGAGAACGCGAGAAATGCGCACGCCGTAGGGAACGAGGCGGCGAGAGAGGGTACTGATCCGGCGGCAACCGCTGCTAGGGAAAAGGCGAGAATGACCTGGCTTTCGATGGATGAAGTAGAAAAGAGGAGGACGCTCGCACTGCCCCAAACGACCGCAGCAGCGATCGCACCCAGGGCAAACAGATTACGCCAGTATCCCGGATTGCTTTTGGCTGCTCCACGCCGAGAATAGGCGACAACGAGTGCAGCCCGAAGTGCCGAGACGCAGATGAACGTGGCGGACCAAGCATAGACCACCGAGTGTTCGATGTAGTGATACTGCGTTACGGTGAGGATGGTTGCCAAGAATAGGGCACCAATCAGGCCCATGCTAGCTTGGCTGTAGAGTCTCGCGACGTTGTCTATTCGCAAACGTCTCAGAGCATTAGCGTCTTCATGATCGATCAGGACTGAACCTGACGCTGCGTTTGCCGACAAAGCATGACCCTCTGATACTGTAGGGCACCTCGAAATATTCGAGGTGCCCGTGCGGGGCAGGATGCCCCGCCATTTTTCAAGCGCCCAAGCGCTTGAAAAATGAAGCGAAGCGGAAACCGCGTTTTCGCTTCGCGTCT
>JANQFX010000109.1 GCA_028277725.1 Thiohalocapsa sp. | reverse complement strand
ATTGCCGTCCTGGCAACTTTTCAAGACGCGAAGCGAAAACGCGGTTTCCGCTTCGCTCCATTTTTCAAGCGCTTGGGCGCTTGAAACATGGCGGGGCATCCTGCCCCGCACGGGCACCTCGAATATTTCGAGGTGCCCTCGAGAAGCCCGCTCAGATGTTGGGCACGTGCGGGCTCGCCTTCGGTACCGTGATTGCCATGGTGCTGGTGCTGACCCCATATCAGATGCTCGATCGGGTTCCGTCGCCCGAGCGGGGACGCAACCAACGCCTGGCGGAAGCCCCGGCGCACCATTGACCGAGCAGGTGAGCAACGATGGCAAAGAAGAAGTCCAAGCATGACAAAGACCCCGACGAGGGCAAGAAGGCCAGCGACGGCAAGATGTCGAACAAGGTCTACGAAGCAGAGCTCTATAAGCTCCATGCCGAATTGGTCAAGCTGCAGTATTGGGTCAGGATGACCGGGCATCGGGTCGTCGTGGTCTTCGAGGGTCGGGATGCCGCCGGCAAGGGCGGGGTGATCAAACGGATCACCGAGCGGGTCAGCCCGCGCGTATTCCGTGTCGTTGCCCTGCCGGCGCCGTCCGAGCGTGAGAAGACGCAGATGTATCTGCAGCGCTATCTGGCCCATTTCCCGGCCGGCGGCGAGGTCGTTCTGTTCGACCGCAGCTGGTACAATCGCGCCGGTGTCGAACGGGTCATGGGCTTCTGTACCGACGAAGAGTACGAGCGGTTCCTGGCCGATGTGCCTTCCTTCGAGCAGTTCGTGATCGACTCCGGGATTCAGCTCATCAAGTACTGGTTCGACGTCGGCATGGAGGAGCAGCAGCGTCGCTTCGAGGACCGCATCGAAGACCCGCGCAAACTCTGGAAGCTCAGTCCGATGGACGTGGAGTCGTACCGGCGCTGGTATGACTACTCCAAGGCCCGAGACGCCATGTTGGCCGCCACCAGCAGCACACATGCCCCTTGGCATCTGGTGCGTGCCGATGTCAAGAAACGCGCCCGCCTCAATTGCATCGCCCATTTGCTCGGCGAAATCCCCTATGAGGATCTTCCGCGGGAGGAGATCCAGCTCGGTAAGCGCAGCATGAAGGGGAAGTACGACGACCGGGCGTCGATCGCGGACTTCGACTTCGTACCCGAGAAGTACTGACCATGCCGAGCCGGCCCGCCAGCGACCCAGAGGCGCCCGAACGAGCGTCGGCGAGCTCTGTCGAACCCCGGTCGGCCGGGTCCAGTGCAGCCGACCTTGGGCCTGCAGACCATTCCGCTGGGTCAAGTCGCCCGCGACATCGCCGTGGAATGGGAAGACCCGATCATCGTGCGCTTCCAGCGTCGCCGCCAGGCGGCAGTGCAGGCGACCCCGGACGGCGTCACCTTCCCGGCCCTATACGAGAGCGTCAAGGACGAGTTCGAGTCCATGGATCTGCCGCCGGGCTACAGCCTGTTTTGGAAGGGCGAGTACTGACGAGATCAATGCCAACTTGGCGCTGGGGCGCGCCGCCTACGACGCCATCATCGAGGCCGGCCTGTCGCGGACACGCCCGGTGGTGCTGGGCGCGGCCACCACGATGCTCGGCGTCATGCCGCTGCTCCAGGATGTGTTCTGGGTCTCGATGGCCTTGACCATCATGGGCGGACTCGCCTTCGGTACCGTCATCACCATGGTGCTGGTGCCCACCTTGTATGCGACCTTGTAGTATGCGACCTTGTACCGGATTCCGTCGCCGGGGAAAGAGCCGAGGGTTGGACAGGCGGCTGGTGCCCGGACGTGACGCCGCAAAAGGCCTAGTGCGGCGATTCAAGGCTATCTCGACGCCGGGGATGAGCATACCGCGCCGGAAGAGCTCGTTGCAGCAGCACCCGAAAGCGCATACCATAACCCCACACCATCATATTTGATAAGCCCGAAGCCATGGCCTCCATGAGCATTCGCTCCACCTATGCCTTCGACCCGGATACGGTCGAGTCCATCCGCACGCTCGCGAAGCGCTGGAAGGTGTCGCAGGCGGAAGCCGTTCGCCGGTCCGTGCGCATCGCGGTCGCGCAGACGTCCGACGAGCCGACGCCGAACCAGGTTCTTGCTCACTACCGCAACCAGGGCGCTCCACGCGACTGGGAAGAAACGCGGGCGATCATGGGGCAGCTGCGGGCGGAACGCGATTCAGATGATCTGCGGCGCACGGACTGGCCCGAGTGATCCATTTCGACACCAACGCCTTGGTTGCCCTGCCGCATTGGGCCGAGCAGGGGCTTTCGACCCTGCAGCGAGTCGCAGATGGCGAGTCCGCGGCCATCAGCAGCGTTGTCTGGTACGAGTTCTTGATCGGCCCCGTCAGCGCCGAGGAGATCCGGCTGGCGCATGCTTTCGTCCGCGCCAACGTCGTCGAGATCGGCGCCGAGGATGCGCGGCTGGCCGCGGAGCTTTACAACGCGACCGGGCGCAGGCGCACATTGAAGACCGACGCCCTCATTGCGGCCTGTGCGATCCGTGCCGGTGCTGAGCTGTTGACACTGAATCAGGACGATTTCAGACCCTTCACAGGCATGAACCTGAAGCTCGCGCCGATCAACGGCAATGAACCTGTTGGCCCATGAGTCAGCCGTGTCGACCTGTCTTGGCTGCGGGTGTTGCTGCTGTCCTCTGTGTGCTGGTCGTCTCCGGCTGCGCACGCTCCATGATGGCGACACCGGTCTTGTATCGAGTGGCGCCGAGCCTGGCCTTCGAGGGGTTGCCGGAGGCGCTGCGGGGCAATCGGATCGAGGTGCTGTTCGTCACCGACCGCGAACCCGCCGGGGCCGGCGGCGGCCGCAGCCGGTTCTACGGCAGCGACAGGTCCGCGTCTGCGGCCTTCGGCGTCGCGGAGGTCGTGTTCGGCGGCTTGGCGCCTGATCTGACCGGCATTGATGACGATGCCCTGGTCGCCGCCGGGGAATTCTGGCACTTCCTGGGCCGCGAGGGTGTGCCCATCATCTATACCTGGCCCTCGGGTGCCGGCGGTTTGAACTTCTACACGGCGGATCGGGAATCCGGCGAGTTCACCATTCTGTTTCGCAGCCGCCAGCGACTGGGCGCCGTCAGCTTGGACGACCTCGGGCCGCGCAAGCGCCGGATCATCGAGCGCATCGACAACCTGGACATCATCGTCTACGAGGGCGGCGGCGGCGGGTTCTATCGACACGGCTATTTCCGTGACCCGGTGGCCAGCTCCGACATGATCCTCCTCCTGCGCTATGACCTGGGTCCCGGCGAGGAGCGGCGCGATGCGCTGGAACGTATCGACCCTCGGATGTGGCGTCTGCGAGACTGATTGATCGCGATGCTGTAGAGCAAGCCAAGCCGTTGACCGAGCGCATGCGACGATCCCCGAGCGATAACTTCATCGACCTGTTCACGGCCCTTGTCGTCCTGACGCTGGTCGGCCCCCTGCTGGCGGCAACGCTCGGCGAGCGCGGGATACCGACGCAGGATGGACGCTCCGCATGAGATCAACCGGGCCTCGCGGCGGGTCAGCCCATCCATACCGATCCCGACGTTGTCACTTGAGGGCTGTTGGCTAGAACAGCCCGGTGCCGATCGAGAAGTACAGCATGGCGTCGGCAACCAATGCAGCACCCAAGAGACCGAGCAGCAGCGGCATCAGGAAGGCGCTGGCCCGTTCCAGAACGGCATTGATGCGTTCCAGGATCGGCTTGCTGCGTTCGCCGAGGACTGCAACCAGGGCCGGGACGACGAGGAACGGCAGCGCGTAGGCCAGGTTGTAGCCGATGAGCAGCGCCACGGCGCCCGGCGTGCTCAGGTCCGCCTTCAGTATCTGATCGACGGCGGCGAAGTAGGGCAGCGCGAACGGAATGCCGACGAAGTTGACCACCGCGCCAAGCCCAAGCGCGGAGACGGGGGTCAAGGCCCCTGTTGTGTTTGGGTCCCGTTGTTGTTGCTCTCCGCGCTTGGGGACTGCGATCCAGAGCAACAAGAGCCCCAACACCAAGCCCAGCAGATAGTCGATGGCGTTCGGGTTGGCCAGATAGGCCGTGACCTGTCCCAGACCCAGGGCCACCAGCAGCCCGGCGACGAAATAGGCGGCGGTGTGCCCGAGCAGCAGGCTGGTGCTGTTGACGATGGGCCGATCCGTTCCCGCCGCGTAGACCATAAAGGCGAACAGGACCGGATTGATCACATCGGCAATCAGGATCGGGGTTAGAACCGCAACGGTTTCGAACATCGGCAGAACAGGTCTGTCTGGGTGACGAGGGAAACGACGGTCGACTTGTTCAGCGGCGGGTGCCGGTAACCGGGGCCGCTGCGTTCAGGCGGCGGAAAACCGTTGGGTCCAGTGCGGTGTCAGGTCCCGCACAAGGAGGTTCGCTGCCGATGATCCTCTTGGCGTTGTAGATTAACACTGAAGCGAGATGGAGCCGTCGCTCGGCGTTGCACCGGCTTCGATGGCCTCTTCAAATGCGTGCCATGTAGCCGACGGATGCGCACACGCCAAGGCCGAACAGGTTGTCGCAATCGACGAATGGCAGGGCGCCCATGAAACCGATCGCATCAAGAATGCTCTCGATCTTGACGAAGGCGTTCTCCTTGTTGCGCAACTCGCCTTCCCTGTCGCCGGAGGCCACGTGGTCGAATGAGATCGCGACGTCGCCAGGAAACCGGAGGTCGGGGCACTGAATCTCGGCCCGATTGGAGTTTGCGCGCCGCGGCTTCGGCGCACGCGCATCGCCGAGCCCCATCTTCCGTGCCGATTCGCCTAGAAGTCGTAGCGCAGCGTCGCGCCGACGATGGCGAGCATGTTGGTGTCGTAGTCGCCGCTCACCGTGACGCCCTGCGAGGTCTGGCTGATGGGGGCGTTGCCGACGAAATAGAGCGTCGTTCCGACGGAGAAGGAGAGGGTATCGCTGTGCTCCCAGCCGTAGGCGGCAGACAGCTTCCAGGTCTCGTCGACGGGGAAGTCGAAGGTGCGGTCGGCGTCCTTCACCGGGGAACTGTCGTAGGAGAAGCCGAGGGAGACGACGGCGCGATCATTCAGCCTATGCACCGCCGCGGCGCCCGCATACCAGGTGTCGTCCCAGTTGCGGTCGATCTCGCCCACGCGGCCGTTGTCGAAGGTGAGCACATTGCTGCTGAACTTGGACCACTCTTGCCAACCGGCGTTGGCGAAGAGCAGGGTGTCGTCGTTGAGGCGGTAGCGCAAGCCGACATCGAGCCATTGCGGGTTGGTCCAGTCGATCCTGATGTTGTTCGGCTGCGCAGGCAACGGTTGGCGCAGGCCGTAGAACTTGACGTCGCCGTCGAGGCTGGTGTCCGCCTCGCTGCGGTATACGATGCCGAGCAGCAGTCGGTCCGAGAACGCATAAGTCAGGCCGAGAACACCTTGAAATGCCCAGTCGGTCAGGTTTTCGAACTTGACCCTGGCGTCGCTCGTCGGTGTCGGCGCCCCCTGCCGAATCGCGATCTCCTGCTCCATGATGGTGTAGATGGCCGAGACGCCTGCGCCGAGCGAAAGCTTGTCGGTCACTTGGTAGGCGAAGGAGGGCGTTATCGCCGCTCCGGCAAGGGTCACGTTCTGTACCGAATAGCGACCGACGAAGTCGCGCCCATAGTCGACGCCGCCGCCGAGGGGGCCGGTCAATGAGAAGCCGAAACGCGCCTGCTCCGACAAGGGACGGACATAGAACAAGCTCGGAACCGGAGCAATGGCGCCCGCGTTGTCGCCGTCGCCGCCCTGGACCAGCCCGGCGAAGCGAGGTGGGCGCAGGTTATTGCTGGCGCTCTTGCTGTTGAACTTGATGCTGGGAACGATGAGCTGGAACCCCGCCATCAGGTGCTGCTGGTCGATGCCGGTCATGCCTGCGGGATTGGTCCAGGAGGCATCCGCGCCGCGGGTGTTTGTGGGGTTGGCTACGCCCGCGGTGCCGAGACTGCCAGGGCTGCCCACCTCCTGCAGGTAGAACCCGGCGCCGAATCCGGGGACACTCACCGCGGCGAGGCCGATTGCAGCCAGGGTGCTGGCAAGGTTCGATGCTCGTTGGTTCATGGTTGCCTCTGTCGCAGGAAAGACGCTTTGAGGGGATCTTGAAACATTGCCGTCCTGGCGGCTTTTCAAGACGCGAAGCGAAAACGCGGTTTCCGCTTCGCTCCATTGTTCAAGCGCTTGGGCGCTTGAACAATGGCGGGGCATCCTGCCCCGCACGGGC
>JANQFX010000098.1 GCA_028277725.1 Thiohalocapsa sp. | reverse complement strand
CCACCTAAACAGGCAGATTCCTCTTTATTCAGGTACAAAAAAAAGCCCATACTCCCTCACTACGGGAGCTCCCTGATGGCTGGACATAGCGATAGCATTGGGTTAAGTGTTACTGAACATTTCGAATTCGCAGCAATTCTTATTGAATTCCGTTATTGGTTGTGCAGAATCCGTGCAAAATGGAAGCAAGCCAATTCCAGAGTCAGCGGAAATTGTTGCTGAAAGCGAGATAGGAGACGTGGCCGAGTGGCTGAAGGCGCTCCCCTGCTAAGGGAGTATGGGGTTAATAGCTCCATCGAGGGTTCGAATCCCTCTCTCTCCGCCATCTTCGCTACAACAATCGGCCGATTACGGGTGGTTGCAACGATCATCCTCTTCCGGGCCATATCCCTGGCCAAGTTCGCGATCATCCTCAGCCCAGGTTCGGGCAGAACACGATAGCGGCGGGTCCGCCATGTCCGGGTGAGCTCACGTGGTCGTCCCTCCACCCGTCGTCTGTCCATGGCTGAATCATGAGTTGGGGATGACCGATCGCCGTTCAGAAATGCGTCTCATGCGTTGCGTGCAATCTCTCGCCTGACATCGGAGGAGCGCCGGCAGGGGCGGGTGTCGTGCCCCAGCTCGTCTGCACTGGTTGTAGCCTGGCCGGCTCTGCATTGGCCTGACCTGCATCAATCAGTACATTCGAGTCGACCCCACGCAGCTGACTTGCTCGCCGAATCGAAGCCCTGCACGGCGGCTCGGGGGATCGTTAAAGCCATCCACAGGGCACCTCAAAACACTCGAGGTGCCCATGCGGGGCAGGATGCCCCGCCATTTTTCAAGCGCCCAAGCGCTTGAAAAATGACGCGAAGCGGAAACCGCGTTTTCGCTTCGCGCCTTGAAGAGTTGCCAGGACGGCAATTTCTCAAGGTCCCCCATACTGTGCCATGCTTATTCGGTTGGCCAGAGGGCCGCCGTTGTTGCTGATGCCCAGCCGATGTGTGCAGCCAAGCCTAGCCTGTTCGTGCTCGTCGGCCTTGCGATGCTGGCTACGACCGCGGCATGGGTGGCGCCCCAAGCGCGCGCGGCGGAGACGGCCGAGGTCCCCAAGACCTCTGGCGCCCATTCGGGTGCGGGGCCGGCGGAGGATGCTGGCGGCTCTGCCGCGGAGGCGCAGACCTTCGACGGGCCCGCAAGCGACTGGCTCAGCGATGAACAACGCGACTTCCTAGCGAAGCATCCGGTGGTGCGGGTTGGCGTCGATGCCTACTGGCCGCCGTTCCAGTTCGCGTTGAATGGCCAGCCGACCGGCTACAGCGTCGATCTGATCCAGGCCCTGGCGCGGCGTCTCGGCATCGAGCTGGAGCTGGTGGTGCGTCCGAGCCTGAGTACGCTCTTGGAGATGCTTGAGCAGGGCCAGGTCGACGTGCTGACCTCGCTCTATGTCAACGAGGACCGTCAGCGCTGGTTCTTGTACACCAAGCCGTATCGGTCCACTCATCTCGCCCTGATCACCCGAGACGTTGCGACGGCACCGAAGGCGCTGTCCGACCCGGTCTTGCGGCGTGTTGCGATGCAGCGCAAGGATGGGGCCATCGACTTGATCCAGCGCCTCCATCCCGAGGTGCGCATCCTGCGCTTCGAGGATGAGCTCGACGCCTTGATGGCCGTGGCCGAGGGGCAGGTGGATGCCGTCATCGGCGCGGCGCTGCCGACACTGTATCTGGCCAATAGCAATCACATCGTCGGCCTACGGGTCGCCGAGTATTTGCGCGACAAGGGGAGCGCCCCGGCGAATACCTCGCTGCACTTCGCCGTACGCCCCGGATTGCTTTTGCTCCGCGACAGCCTGGACGCGGCCTTGGCGCAGTTACCTCCGGCCGACATGCTCGCCCTGGAGCGACGTTGGTTCCAGGACCTGGTCGCGGTGCCCGAGCGCTCGACCAGCGACCTGACGCTGGATGAACGCACCTTCATCCAGCGGCTCGGAGAGCTTCGTGTCTGTACTCTGCCCAACTGGATGCCATACTCGGCGATTACCGCCAAGGGCCAGCAACAGGGCCTGAGTGCGGATCTCAGCGCGCTCCTCTCCCGGCAACTCCGTGCGCCAGTGCGCCTCTATCCCACGGAGACCTGGTCGGCGTCCTTGCAAGCGGTGCGCGATGGCCGCTGTGATCTGCTTCCGATCGCCATGGACGTGCCGAGCCGGCGGACCTACCTCGACTTCAGCCCGCCCTATGCGGCACAACCGTTCGTCATCGCGACGCGCCGTAGGGGCCCCTTCATCAACGAATTGGGTGATTTGGGACGGGCCTCCATCGCCATCATCGAGGGCTATGCGCAGGGAGAACTGATTCGAACGCGCTATCCGGCGATCCAGGTCCACTCCGTCGCCAATGCGCAGGAAGGTCTCGCGCTGGTGGATCGGGGCGTCGTGGTCGGCTATGTGGACTCCCTCGCCACCATCGCCTACGAGTTGCGCTCCAGGCAGCGCATCGATCTCAAGGTCGCAGGCATGCTGGCGTTCGATCTCGAACTCAGTGTCGCCACCCGCAAGGCGACGCCCCTGCTGGGCTCGGCGGTCGGTAAGGCCTTGAGCGCCATCGGCCAGGAAGAGATCGATCGGGTGGTCGACCGTTGGCTGTCGGCGCCCTATCAGCCGCCGCCTGATCGTGCATGGGTCACGAGATTGCTCATCCCGGTGGTGACCGTGCTCCTCGGTCTTGCCCTCTGGAATCGACAGCTCAGCCACACCAACCAGCAACTGGCTGATGCGCGTTCCAAATTGGCCGCACAGGCGCTCGAACTGGAGCGGCTTGCCACCACCGACGGCCTGACCGGGATCGGCAATCGTCGCAAACTCGATGAGACGCTGCCCCGAGAAATCGAGCGTTGTCGTCGGCATCGACTCCCGTTGTCGGTGCTGATGCTGGACCTTGATCATTTCAAGCAGGTCAACGACCACCACGGCCATCCCGTCGGGGATCGCGTGCTCGCGGAGTTTGCCGACCTGCTGCGCTCCCGGTGCCGCAGCATCGATACGCTGGTTCGGTGGGGCGGGGAAGAATTCCTGATCTGCTGCCCACAAACCGATGCAACGGCGGCATGGGCGTTCGCCGAACGCCTCCGCTCGGGCGTCGAGGCGCACGGGTTCGAACAGGTCGGTCAGTTGACGACCAGCATCGGCATCGCCCTATTCGCGGAGACGGACTCACCGGCCGATCTGGTGGCCAGGGCGGATCGCATGCTCTACCGGGCCAAAGGCAACGGGCGGAACCGGATCGAGATAGCAGACTCGTCGGCAGCCGGTTCCGCGACCTGACAACAGCGATGCGCGCCCACCCCGCTGACGTCCAAGTGGCGCGGTTATCGACGTCCATGTCAGCCGAAGTGCTCTCGGTACATCTCCGACCCGAAACGCGCGTAGTCGTCCGTCAGAACGAAATTCGGTTTGGTCCCAACGCCCCGTTGTTCTAATCGAATGCCCTTCACGTCCCGCGAGATGGCCTCCCAGTTCTGCTGCGCGCCGAGGCGCGGGTCGGAGACGCACACAGTCATCGGCATGCTCGGGGTCTTGATACGCACCAACGGCGGCAGCGGGATGAAGGGTTCTTCCTCTCCGACGAGGTGGGCGGCGATTGCCTCGGCCTGCCGTCGGATGGGTTCGATGTAGCTGAAGCAGGTGCCTTCGATCTCGGCGCAGTCACCGATGGCGTAGACGACGGGGTCGGAGGTACAAAGGTCGCGGTCGGCGACGATGCCGCGGTTGATGGCGATGCCAGCGCGGGCGGCGGGCTCAGTGACCGGCAGCAGGCCCGCGGCGGAGAGGACGATATCTGTTCTCAGTCGCTCGTCGTCGGAGAGTTGCGCTGCCAGTCCGTCTTCGGCATGGCCCAATGCGGCGAGCGTGACTCCGAGCCGCCAGTCGACCCCTTTGTCCGCCAGGCGGTCGCGCAGGGCGTTGGCCACACCCACGGGCAGCAGCGCGGACAGCGGTCGGTCGGCGGGGTCGACCACTGTCACCCGATGTCCGGCAGCGGTCAGGTCGTCGGCAAACTCGCAGCCGATCAGGCCAGCGCCGAGCAGGGTCACATGACGGGCTCCGGCGTCGAGACGAGAACGGAGCTCGCGATAGGTGCGCAGGTCGTTGACCCGCAGCACCTCGTCGGCCGCGTCCCCGGCGACGGGAAGCAACCGTTGCCGAGCACCGAGTGCGAGAACGAGGTTGCCGTAGCCGATGCCGCCGCATGCCGTGATCAACCGGCGCTTGACCCGGTCGATCTTCAGCACGCGGGCCCGAGTGAGGGTTTCGACCCCCAGTTCGAGCCCGCGCGTCTCGGCGCTTGCGTCCACCAGATCGGCCGGCGTCAGCGCCTTGGCCAGTGAAGTGGACAGGGATGGCTTGGCATAGACGGCGCCGTCGCAGGCGCTCACCAATAGGATCGGCCGCAGCGGATCGCGGCGGCGCACCGCCTCCGCCACCGACCAGCCGGCGATGCCAGCACCGACGATGACAAGGTGCGCTGGGCCGCCGAAGCGGCGCTGCTGACCTTTGCGCCGGTCTTTGCCGACGGATGGTGGGCCACCGGCCGGCTCGGCGATGGGGGTCTCGGGCAGTGGGCGGAGATCGGACTTGCGCAGGCCGCACAAGGGACACTCCCAGTCGTCCGGCATGTCGTCGTAACGCGTACCAGGTGGCAACCCGCCGTCTGGATCGCCCTTGGCCTCGTCGTAAATGTATCCGCAAGCGTCGCAGATCCACTTGCGGTAGGGCGTGTCGTTCATCGGTGCAGACTCCGGCCGGATCGGGTTGTTGTCGCTTGGTGACGGCGTGAGTGTGGTCAGGTGCGCGGCACGGCGTCGAGTATCTGCTCGAACAGGCCATCGAGCTCCGCGCCGATGGCGGCAAGCTCAGGGCTCTCGAAGGGAGCGAACACGTTGCTCGGCATGCGGCAGGCGATCTTGGTGCCCCGGTCCTGTTCGTAGACGTGGATACGCAGCGGAATGTCGTGCCCGGCGGGCTTGCACGCCTCCCAGACGCGAATGGCGAAATCGGGTCGGAAGACCTCCAGGATCTGGTCTGCCGGCACCTCCTTGCCGGTGAGCTTGGCGTTGGCCTGGCCGTTGATGTGTGAGACGACGCGCAGGCCGACGGCCTCTACGCCGGTCTTGAGCTTGTCGATCGCCTCGTCGGCAGTGAGCGGGGTGTCAAAGGTATTCATTGATGATCTGTCCTGCTTGCTTGCGATGTGTCCGAGCGGGCAACGCGCGCGGGGCGCGTCTTGACTTCAAACGTCCATCTCGTGCATGCGCGCCAGCTCTTTGCGCAGGTGCTTGGTCGCCGGTGTGACGATGGCGACGAAGTAGGACTCGCGGAGCTTGCGCTGCGCCGGGGCGCTGCTGAGGTAGCCCTTGGCGCCTGTGTGCAGCATGGCGGACTGCGAGGCTCGCAGTGCCAGCTCGCCGGCGGCCAGGCGGAGCTCCAGAACCTCACGGAAGAAGTCGGGCGACGCCTCACAGGGTGTCTCGGCGAGGGTCAGCACCGCGTCGACGATGTCGTCCAGTTCCTCTTGGAGCTCGTCGGGTCGGTCGTCCAGGAACTGGTTGATGTGGCCGAGCATGGGCTCGGCGCTGCGGCAGACGTTGATGCAGCCCTGGATGTTGCCGGCGCCCATGCCGAACTGGAGCATCACCAATCCGGCGCGGGCGCGCTCCAGGAAGCCGGCGCCGTTGTCATCAATGATGTGCTCATCCGGGATGAAGACATTGTCGAAGATGCAGGCGTAGGTGCGCGTGCCCTCCAGCGCCACGAAGTGCGCCGACTGCCGTAGGCTGAAGCCCGGCGACCGGCAGTCCACCAGCGCCATGACCGTCTGGCGGGTGTCGCCGCTTAGCGTGAATAGGGAGCCAAAGACATGGCCTTCGCCGAGGTTCGACACCCAGGGCAGGCTGCCGTTGACAACGTAGCCGCCCTCGACCCGCTCGCCTGAGAGGCGTAGGTCTTCGATGCCGGCGAAAGCCTTCATGGTGTTAGACATGCCTGTGCCGCCGAGCACGGTGCCGGACGCCAGAGACTCCAGCCACAGCTCGCGCGCCTTCGGGTTGCCGATCTCGAGGTACCAGGCACAGGTGTCCTGACACCATACCGCGAAGCCGGTGGACAAGCACTCCTGGGAGACGGTGGCCATGGCGCGGATGGCGGCCGGGAAATCCACCTCTCCGTCGGTGCGGGCGTTCGCCAAGTGTGCCCGATAGACACCGGCGTAACCGAGGCTGCGCAGGACGGCTTCGGGGTAGAGCCCCTCGCGGTCGACGCGCGCTGTCAGCGGCTTCAGCTCTTGGTCGACGATGGCGCCGGTCTGGGAGACAAGCGTCTCCGCATCGAGCGGGCTCGCCGACATCGGCGGTGCGAGGGTTCCGGCGGGTGGCGTGGGGGACATCTGTGCGACAGCGCTCATGGTTACGGCTCCTGCTGCGGAGGCCAGCCGATCTGGCGCAGGGCTGGCATCACAAAGAATGGTCTTGTCGTGCCGACAGCACCGAGGTGGTGGTGCTGCGTTGTGTTGTTCCGGGTTGTGCGTGGTAGAAGTGCGGGCCGGGGTCGGACTGGCCCCGGTCCGCGCGATGCCGGGCGGCTCCTCGTCAGGCGGGGTCGACGCTGACGTTGACCGGGCGACGCATGGTATTTGCGACGGGCGACCAGGTGTTGGAGTGGGCGATGATTTGGTCCATGACCTCTTTCGGCGCGTCGCCCTCGGCGTCGATCTTGACCCGGATGTCGGTGAAGCCGAGCGGCTTGGTCGGGTTCAAGTCGCCGGTCCCCCAAACGGCGGTCACGTTGATATCGCCCTCCAGGTGCAGCTCCAGCTTGGTTAGCTTCACGCCCCGGGCGGTGGCGTTGGCGTGCACACCGACAGCGAGGCAGGCGCCGAGGGTTGCGAGTGCGGCTTCGGAGGGGTTGGGCGCGTTGTCCTCGCCAAGAAGGTGGGGGGGCTCGTCGATGAGCATTGGAGCAAGGTCGCGCACATAGGTCATATTGCGGAACTGACCTTCACAGACCGTCTTGGCCTTCAGTGTGACGACATTCGTGGGGTTGGCCTTGCCCTTTTCGCCGAGCTTGCTGAGCCCCTCGGGGTCGATGGGGCGCAGGTAATCGATGGTGGCTGAAACTGTGGCGGCGGTGGCACTCATTGAACTGGCTCCGTAAGTTGCGGGACGGCCCCGACGGTCGGGGCGGTCACAAGGAGTTAAGCAGAGGCCGTGCCAAGTTCTATAGTTTCAATAGAAACAGTTATTTGGAGTGGTTTGCTCCGACCGACTGAACAACGGCCCGCGGGCGAGTATCGGCTTTGTCGACATTGTTGCCAGCAATGTCCGTGTTCGCATGATCCTGGGATGACGGAGGCTTGCGCGTCGTGCGATGCGCAGCACCTTGGCTAGCCTTCCTCGATCCCGAGCTTCACCAGCCGATAGCGTAGTTGTCTCGGTGTGAGGCCGAGGCTCAGGGCCGCGCGGGTTTTGTTGCCGTGGTGATGCCGCAGCGCCTGCTCGATCTTGCCCCGCTCGTCCTGACGGACCCGGGCGTAGGGGCGCATGCCGGGCGGGGCGGTGTCGAAGTGCGTGGCGATGGGGCCGGCGACGGCGACAGGAGCGGGCACCGGGCGACCGGCGCTTGGGACCGTGGTGGGTTCATCGAAGCTCACCGTCGGCATGCCGCCGGGCTCCGTGCCGCCGGTGCCGATGCCGGGCTGACGGATGCCCTGTTCCTCCCGGATGATCTCCGCGATCAGGTCGCGCCGGATCATGGACTCCGCGCTCATGAGCACGGCACGCTTGATGAGGTTCTCGAGCTGGCGGATGTTTCCGGGCCAGCCGAACCCGTTCAGTTGCTCAAGCGCCCCCGGTCCGAAGACCTGGTTGCGGCCGAACTCCTGGTTGGCGGCATTGAGGAAGTGCCGGGCGAGAATCTGCACGTCGCCGGTACGGGCGCGGAGCGGCGGCAGCCGGATTGGAAATACGTTGAGCCGGTAGAACAGGTCCAGGCGGAAGTGGCCGTCGTTGACCGCCTCCTGAAGGTTCTGGTGGGTCGCGGCGACGATGCGCACGTCGACCGGTATGTCCCGCGTGGCGCCGACGCGCTGCACCACCTTGTACTCGAGTACTCGCAGCAGCTTGGCTTGGAGTTCCAGGTCTAGATCGCCGATCTCGTCCAGAAACAGCGTGCCGCCGTCGGCGAGTTCCATGCGGCCCTTCTTCACGCGCTGGGCACCGGTGAAAGCGCCCTTCTCGTGGCCGAACAACTCCGACTCCAGCAGGTTGGCCGGGATCGCAGCGCAGTTGATGCTGACGAAGGGGCCATCGGAGCGCTTGCTGGCCACATGCTGCATCCGCGCGAAGCGTTCCTTGCCGGTGCCGGACTCGCCGAGCAGTAGGACCGTCGTCTTGGTGGAGGCCACCTGGAGCGTTTGATTGATCGCCTGATGCAGGGCCGGACTCTGACCGATGATGCCGTAGGAGGCGCCGCGGCTCTCCAGGCGGTTCTTAAGCAGCCGATTCTCGGACAACAACTGGGCGGTGCGCTCGGCTACGAGGTCGTTTACGCGCAACACTTGTGCGATGAGGGTCGAAATGGTCTGCAACAGTGCAATGTCGCGCCGGAATGGCCGTTCGCGCTGGCGCAGCCGGTGCACCGCTAGCACGCCGATGGTGTCCTCACGTTTCTGGATCGGCAGGGCGATGAAGGCGACCGGCTCTTGCGGCAGCACGTCGCGTGCGACGGCCCGGGTCAGATAGGTCGGCTCGTCGTCGACGTCCTGCACCACGGCGACCTGACCGGTCTCGAACACCCGCCCGCTGACGCCCTCGCCGATGGCGTAACGTCCGCGGGCGCGCTCCGCGTCCGTGAGCCCGTAGGCATAGCGGATGGACAGCATGCGGGTGCGCGGGTCGACCAGCAGAACCCGACCTCGATTCAACCCCAGCAACTGCGAAAGCAGCCGCAGAATGCTCTGGATGGTGGTCTCTGGCGACTCGCCGCGGCTGATGAAGCGCGCGGCTTCCTGGACCACGAGCAGTTCGGATTCGAGCGTCAGCGCGGTTTCTGGTGTAGACATGCAAGCTTTGGATTGGCGACAAAGTGGTCAATCAATTAGCAAATGTCGGGCCAGCGCCCAGGGGCTAGCGCACAGCCCAGACGGGGCGGAGGGGCAATACGGAGAGCGCGGTCTCGCGGCGGCTGCTGTAACATCCGCGCCGGAATTGGAGCCGGGAGCCCCGGCTTCCATGGCTGTTCTTGCCCCAACTCGCCAGTGCCGAACGAGCAGGTCCTTGCACCATGAACGACAGTCCCGCGCACATCCATTCCGATGAGGCCGCCCCGCGCGGCGGCTTGGTCGCCGCGCTTCAGGTCATTGCCGAGCAGGCGCCCGAGGGGGGCTTGACTCTGCACGAGTTCACCCACGCCTTGGGCGAGCGCGCCTTCGGTTTGATGCTGTTCGCGCTGGCCCTGCCGGTCTGCGTTCCGCTGCTGTATGGCATTCCGCAGATTGTCTCGCTACCCATGATGGCCATCGCGTTGCAGATGGCCATGGGCCGGCCGCAGCCCTGGATGCCGCAGCGCTTCGGCCAGCGGGTGCTCGCCAAGGCCGGGCTTCAGCAGATGGCCGCCGGTGCCGAGAAGTACTTCGGCTGGATCGAGCGTATTGCGCGACCGCGGCTGCTGCTACTCTCCGGACCGACGGCGGAGCGGATGGTCGGGGCGATCTTCGTCGTCTTCATCGCTAGCGTGCTCGTCCCGCTGCCGGCGACGAACACTCTACCCGGCATCGGCGTGGCCATCGCCTCCATCGGTCTCATCACCCGCGATGGCTTGCTCGTGCTCGCGGGGCTTTTGATCGGCGCAGCCTGGATCTTATTGCTCGTGGTCGGCCTCGCCGTCTTCGGGCCGACGTTTGTCGATCTGTTCAAGGACTTCATCAAGGGGTTGGTCGGGCTCGGGTGATGCCCCGAGTCAGCCGCCCGGGTTCGGGGCCACCGTGGACCGCGTGCCGATGTGCGGTCATACGGGTGTAGGTTGAGGCCGTCCATGGCTCCAGTACACGTCCTCGATAAGGACGGTGTTCAGTCCGCCTGGCCCCAGGAAAACCGCTTGATCAGGCCGACGCAGATGCCGTCGAGGAAGAAGCCGATCACGCCGATGATGACGACGATGGCGGCGAGGGTGTCGTACTCCAGGGTGTCGCGGGCGTCATTGATGGCGTAGCCGAGGCCGCTGGTAACGCCAAGGTATTCGGCCGGCACAAGCACTATCCAGGCGACTCCGACGGCCAGGCGGACCCCCGCGAAGACGTCTTGGCCTATGGCCGGAAGTACGACGCGGCGCAGCATCTGGAAGCCGTCCGCACCTAGGTTGCGCGCCACCTTGAACCAGAGCGGATCGATGCGGCGGACGCCCTGCGCTGTCGAAAACAGAATCGGCCACACGGCGGCGACGGTGATCAGGAACACGATTGCGCCGTCCCAGGTGGCGAAGGCCAGCACCGCGATGGGCATCCAGGCCAGCGGGCTGATCATGCGCAGGAACTGGAAGGGCACATGCGATACCTCGCGAAGCGTCGCCGACAACCCGATCGCGACCCCCACGGGCACACCGATCAGGAATGCCCAGAGTAGACCCATGCCGATACGGTAAAGGCTCGGATGGATCATGCCCCAGACGTCGCCGGTGCCGAGCAGCTCACCGAGCGCAGCGAATGTCGGCGCCGGTGCGAAACCGGCGAAGCTCGACACGTCCTCGTTGCTGGCGATGAGCCAGCCTCCAGCCCACCAGAGCGCGAGCAGCACAGCGATGCCCGCGGCGGGGTAGGCCAGCGTCGACAGCAGGAATTCGCGCACGGCTGGCCAGGCGAAGGTGCGCGAGCGCCAGTCGTCTCCGGTGCTCTGCCGGCCGCCGCCGGGCGTGGTCATTGGGATTGCGTGACTGACTGTACTCATAGGATCACCACCTCCTCGCGGGTGTAGGGATCATCCGGGTTCACGCCCGGCACCCTGGACCAGTCCATGAACTGTTCCATTGCCACCTTGACGTGGTTGTAGTCCACCAGATCCTCTGCGACGAAGTCCGGGTCGAGCCTCTCGAGGAAGGTCTTGTCGCCTCCGACCAGGGTCCTGTTCATCTCCTCGACGATGAGCTTGGTCGCGCTGGGGTAGGGATAGGGTTGGAAGTCGATGCGCCCGTTTCGCCACTCGGCCACATGGCGGTTCGCGTCCGGGTCCGTGTAGTCGTCCGCACCGTAGAAGGTCATTGCCCGTTCTACGACATTGGACGGCATAGGCAAGTACTTCTTGCCGTTCTTGGAGAGCATCTTGGCCACCTCGGCCTTGTTCTCCTGCGCGTAGAGCTGCGCCTTGACTACGGCGTTCATGACCTTCTGCGTCCACTCAGGCTTGGCGGCGACGGTGTTCTCGTTCATGCAGACCACGCAGCAGGGGTGGTTCTTCCAGATGTCGCCGGTGAAGCGCAGCATCTTGCCGCCCGCCAGCAGCTCGCCGGCGGCGTTGAAGGGCTCGGCGACGATGAAGGCGTCGATCTTCTTCGAGGCCAGCGCCGGCGGCATGTCCGGCGGCGGCATGATCATCAGGTTGACCTCGTTCGGCGCGAGTTCCGCGGTCTGGTCCTTGATGACGGGCGTCAGGCCGGCGTTACGCAGCGCCATCTGCAGCACGATGTTGTGCATGCTGTACCAGTAGGGCACGGCTACCTGCTTGCCGGCGAGGTCGGCGAAGTCCTTGGCGTCGACGTGCTTGCCGACGACCACGGCAGAGCCGTTCAAGTGCGCCCAAGACATGATCTTGACCGGGAAGTCGTTGTTGTAGCGCATCCACACGGGGATGGGCTTTAGCAGGTGCACCAGGTTGAACTTGCCGGCCGCAAATCCTTCCACTAGCGGTGACCAGCCGCGGATCAGGGTCGGCTTCTCGACCTTTAGCCCTTCGTCCTCGAAGTAGCCGTTGGCGTGCGCCACAAGCAGCGCGGTAGCATCGGTAATGGGGATGTAGCCGATGCGTACCACTTCGTCGTCCGGCGGCTCGGCGGCGCTGAGTAGGTCGGGCATCGAAGCCATGGTCGCGGCCAGTCCTCCTTTGGCGAGGAGGTCGAGCATGAAGTCGCGGCGGGACATCTCGTGCTCGAAGATCTCTTTCAGTTCGTCGTCGTGCTGGCTCATCGTGTTTGCTTCGCTGTGGGGTTGCGATGGGGCGGTAACCTGGCTCGGCGGATGCCGGCTATCTCGTGATAGGCGTTGGCTGCCGATGTGTTGCGAGTCGGACCGGTCATGGGCCGCAGAGCGGGTACCCGGCTGGCCGGATCGTGCCCTGCCGATCAAGTCCGCCGATCAAGTCCGCTGGCGTGTTTCGATTGGCAGGGTTCAGGCCGCCTCGCGGGTCTCCACGGGCGCGCCCTTCCGAGAGGCCCGGGCTGTGTCGGGGGCGGCGTCCGAGCTGGAGCCGGCGGTGCGGCCGTCGCCGACCAGGCCATCGAACTGGCGCATGAGCTGTTCGCGCGCGCGGCTATGGTCTGGGCTGATGCGGTTGCGCGGCGCAGGGAGATCGACCAGGAACTCACCGACGATCCGGCCTGGGTTGGCAGCCATGATCAGGACCCGGTCGGCCATGGCGATGGCCTCATCGATGTCGTGGGTGACGATGACCGTCGTCAGGCTTTGCTCGCGGGCGATGCGCGAGACCTCTTCCTGCAAGGTCGCGCGGGTGAACGCGTCGAGCGCCGAGAAGGGCTCATCAAGCAGCAACAGCTCCGGCGAGGTCGCCAATGAGCGGGCCAGGGCGACGCGCTGCTGCTGGCCGCCGGAGAGGCTTTGTACATGGGCATCGGCCTTGTCCATCAGGCCGACCATCTCCAGCAGCCGGTCGATGCGCGCAGGGTCACGCCGGCCGGCAAACAGCAGGCCAAGCTCGGCGTTTTGCCGCACCGACATCCACGGGTACAGGCTGGGTCTTTGGAACATCATGTTCCACTTGGCGCTGGGCCGAGTGACCATGTGGCCGCGGATATGCACGCACCCTTCAGAGGGCAGCAGCAGTCCTGCGAGCATATGCAGCAG
>JANQFX010000026.1 GCA_028277725.1 Thiohalocapsa sp. | reverse complement strand
TGCTCAAGAAATGGCCGGGCAAGGATGCGCGCACCCGCATCGTCTTTATCGCTCGCGATCTCGACGAGACTGCATTGCGGGACACGCTGAAGGTGTTCATGGCGGGTCCGAAGAACGAAGGGCAGCCGGTGCAATTGTCTGGTCCAGCAGCCGATGGGCAGACCGATGTGGCTCTGATCGAAAACAGGAAGTGAGATGCCCCTCGTTCTGACCAATACTCTGACACGCCAAAAGAAAGAGAGGATCGAGCGGGCGACCGCGAGATGAAAAGGATGCTGACCCTGGAGAGCTACGAGGATTGGAAGCACTGTATCACCGTGCTGTGCGGCATTCCGCTCACTGGACCCTATATCGAGCAGAGGCTCACCGCTTTGCGTGACCCGGCAGACAATACGACGCAGAAGTTTGTAGCGATTTGGGGTGAACAACATCGTCTGCGCGTCATCGGCTGGTTTGAGCAGGCGCGGCAAGAAGTGGATGGAAAAAATGGCTCCACGCCGTTGGGGCGAGCGAGCTGATGCGAGCCTTCGATCCCACCAATGTTCCAGCTATCGTCAACGCCATCGAGCAGGTACTCGGGACCGCGCATCCGATCGCGCTGACCGTTCAAGCGGCGGCAAGCGACCCTGATTTGGCGCAGGAGGCGTGGAATGCCATCGAGTCCCTCCCTACAGAGCAACGTCGCGCCATCGCCGGCATTCTGGCCAGTACCATGATGCCCGGTCTTTGAGGGCAGCGAGGGGGTTGTGGTGCCGCTACTCGGCCACGAACAGATACGCGATCTGGTGGGTGATCAGGCCTCTGCCGAATACGAACTCGATCTGCGCGGCGTGTCTGCGGAGCGCGCTCACATCGCCATCCAGCGGATGCCCGAACGCCGACGCTTCGTTGAGGCTACGACTGCGGTGATCCGCATCGATCCCGCAACGCCGACAAGTGGTGAAACCCTGTTCCTGCCAGTTGGCCGACAGTCGTTGGAAGCCCGCCGCCGCAAGCTCCCGCGCCGCTTCACGCCACTGCCGGAAGGTGATGGTGGGGGCTTTTATGTCGAACTTCCGGGTCATCCGGCCGGTTTGGGCGATTGGCCGACAAAGGCGAGATGAACAGCATGCTCACTCTGAACACCTACGACGACTGGAAGCACTGCATCACCGTGCTCTGCCGCATCCCTCTCACGCCGACCTATGTCGAACAACGCCTCGCGGCGCTTCGCGACCCCGCTGACCACAGCACGCAGAAGTTCATCGCGACCTGGGGTGAGGCCCATCTTGCGCGTGTAATCGGCTGGTTCGAGCAGGCGGAGCGTGAACTGCGATGAACCTCAAAACGCACGGCCGGTACCACTATAGTCCCATCTCTGGCCGACCGCATTACGAATAGCCCGGCGCCAACCTCTATCTCGACATGTTCCGCCACAACGTTGGCGAAATCGCGAAGGCCTTCACGGGCTGAGCAGGGGGCAGCTGCGCGCTCCCGAAAAGCCTCGTTAACCGCATGGAAAGACTCTCGATGAATAAGGTCCTCGTGACCGTGTTGACCGCCTATCTCGGCGCGGGGAAGACCACGCTCCTGAACCGAATCCTGACCGAGCAGCATGGCTAGAAGCACGCCGTCGTCGTCAACAAGTTCAACGAGATCGGCATCGACAGCGACCTCGTGGTCGACGCCGACGAGGACGTCTTTGAGATGACCAACGGCTGCATTTGCCGCTCCTTGCGCGAGGACCTGGTCCCTACCCTCTGCGGCTGGACGAAGGCCCTTCTCGCGCTCATGCTCTGCTTCGTGGCGGGCTCTTCGCCGGCGCGGGCCCACCCGCACGCCTGGATCGACCTGCGCAGCACCGTCGTGCTGGATGCCGCCGGTCGCGTCACCGCCATCGAGCAGCAGTGGCTATTCGATCCGTTTTACACGGTCTTCATCACGGACGGGATGTCCGGCGCGACGGGCACCCGGGCCGAGGCGCTGATGGCGCTCGCCCGCAGCAACCTCCAGAATCTGCGCTCCTACGACTACTTCACCGAGGTACGCGCAGGCGGCGCGAAGGTTGCGCTCGGCACGGTGAGCGAGTTCGAGAGCGAGTTGCGCGAGGACCGGCTGTGGATGCGCTTCGTGGTACCGCTCGCCACACCTGTCGACCCCACCGAGCGGGCGCTCGCATTCGCCGTCTTCGACCCGACCTACTATGTCGAGATCCTCCACCTGCAAGGCGACGTGGTCGCCTTTCGCGGGGTCGAGGCCGGCGGCTGCTCCGGCCGCATCGTGCCGCCCAACCCGACTACCGAGGCCATCCTGCTGGCGCAGGCCATGGACCGCGACGCCACGCCGGATGCCACGCTCGGCAGCGTCTTCGCCGAACGGGTGGAGGTCACGTGCCCGTAACGCGCCGCAGTCTGCTCGTGGCCGCCGGGCTCGCGGTCCTGGCCGCCGGGCTCGCCGTCCCGCTCACCGTGCTGCCTGACAGCGGTCCGAGCCTCTGGTCCGGGCTCGTGCTGGAGGTCCAGATCCTGCAGCGCGACCTGCACCGCCAGCTCGCCGCGGCGATGCAGGCGGTGCAGGCGGAAGGCGCGGCAGCCGCCTGGGCGCTCGTCGTCCTCAGCTTCCTCTACGGGGTGTTCCACGCCGCCGGGCCCGGCCACGGCAAGGTCGTGATCTCGACCTACATCCTGACCCAGGAAAGCCAACTGCGCCGCGGGCTCCTGCTGTCGCTCGTATCCTCGCTCTGCCAAGGACTCACGGCCATACTGGCCGTCGCGGCGACCGCCGGGCTGCTCGGCCTCACCCTGAGCCAGGCCCAGGGCGCCGCCACCGGCCTCGAGACCCTGAGCTACGGTCTCGTCGCGCTGCTCGGTCTTATCCTAGTGGCGAGCCGGGCGCGCCGCCTCCTGCGGCGGCGCCGGTTTCCAGCGCCCCGCGGTCGCGGCGACCCGCCTCGCCTTGCGTTTGGACACCACCACAAACATGACGGGGCCTGCTCGAGCTGCGGCCACGCCCATGGGCCCTCGCTTCGCGATCTGGACGCCCCGCTCTCCTGGCGGGGCCTCGCCGGCATGGTCGCCTCGATCGGCCTGCGCCCGTGCAGTGGCGCGGTGCTCGTGCTGCTCGTCGCCTATTCACTCGACCTCCGCTGGGCCGGCGTCGCTGCCGTGCTGGCAATGTCGCTCGGCACCGCGATCACCGTCTCGCTGCTCGCGACACTCACGGTCTACGCGCGCAAGGGCGCGCTGCGCCTCGCGGCCCTCATCCCAGACCGGGCGTCGCGGCTTGCCGTCGCGCTCGATCTGGTCGGTGTCCTCGGCGGCCTCGTCATCCTGACCGCCGGCATCCTCATGCTCCAGGCGGCCTTGACCGTGCCAGCGCATCCGCTCCGCTAGATCAAACCCCGTTCAATCGGAATCGATTGAACGGGGTTTGATCTAGGGCCGACCAGCGAACTGATCCCTGAAGGATTCGAACGCAACGGTTATGTTCTGTTTCAAGATGTTGGTGACTTTCTCTTGTTCTCGAAGAGAAAGCCGCACCCCGTGAATTATCCTAAATGATTGATATACATGAAAAAGCCGAAGGGTGTGGGAAGTGGCGCCCCTGTTGAACGCATATCGAACTTTTTGCTGCGCGGCGGACCTGGAAACTCGAACTATCTTGGAAGAGATTGGACGAGCGTATCTTGAGAAAGATCCTGCCTGGCAAAACTTTCGTTACACTTCGCCCTAAAGCAGCGTGTCGAGTGCCGCCGCTGTCGGCGAATGTCAATGTTGAGCCCAGTTCTCCAGCGTCAAACCACGCACCTTTGAGAAGTGCTTGTGGTTGTTTGTGACCAATACAGCGTCGAGTGA
>JANQFX010000114.1 GCA_028277725.1 Thiohalocapsa sp. | reverse complement strand
TGCTCGCCCATCTTGCCGCCAACGTCACGCGCATGGGACCGCTCGGTGCGGGGCAGACGACCAAGCTCGCCAATCAGGTCATCGTCGCCTGCACCATGGCCATCGTCTCCGAGGCGATGGCGCTCGCCAGGGGCGGCGGCGTGGATGCGACGGCCCTGCCGCGGGCGCTGTCGGGCGGCCGCGGCGACTCGACCATCCTCCAGCAGATCGGCCCCGGCATGGCGCATGGGGACTACACGGTGACGAGCAGCGTGCGCAGCATGGTCAAGGACATGAAGCTCGTGCAACGGCTGGCCGAGCGAACCGATACGCCGATGCCGGTGACCGGCATCGTCGCCGAGCTCTATCGCCTCCTCGCCTATCGCGGCCACGCCGAGGAGGACGTCACGACCGTTCACAAGCTCTACGCCGAGTCCGGTCTCGATTAAGGACTGCCCGACCCTGTCGGCGCCACAAGCCCGAAAGGGAGAAATTGGGATCGGTAGCAAGATAACAATGGAAAGGATAGCTGGCGAGCGGAAGATGAGCTTTGTTTTGACCGAGGATCGGAATGATCCGGATAATGGTTTTCTATCCGTTCATACGCCACTGGGCGAGGCATTGCTTGAAGCAGAAGAGAGTGAAAAGTATCCTACGTTGCTGGGTCGCATGTGCGCGAGATTCGTGTATTGTCGGTCAAGTAGAGGAAAGCCGCGCATCGGTTCGACGCATTGTGATCCTGGCACGTTTGCCCCAACGTGCCGATGACGATCCGGGTCTTGGGTAAGGACGGCCGCCGGCAGACGTCGTGCTGCCCGGTCGAGGCCTGTCATTCGGCGGCGAACGGGGGTTGTCCCGCAGTCTTGGCGTAGTTCGTTGGGCTACCGGCCTCAGCCTCACCTTAGTCGGCCCGGATCATTTAATTGTTTCAACAAATTATCGGTTCTTTACGGGGAGCGATGGTGAGCGTCGAGTTGGGTCTAACCTGGATATCTCACGAGAGGTAGGTGCATCGGGGCGCTGAGCGTGGGAAAGTTCTTCTGCAACAAAGCCTTGCCGCAACGCAGGAGGACACCCCGATGCAGACAGAGTGTAGCGCGGAAGCGATGCTGTTCGCACGTCTCGACCGCCGTGAAGTGGTGGCGGATTTCGGCGGCGGTGCCATCACCTCGAATGCCGGCGCGCTGCTGCTGCGGGCGACGGACCAGGCCATCCGTTTGACCGATCGCTTTGCCGCCTGCTTCACCGACGGTCGGGCTGCCGATCGCACAGTCCATGACGTGCGCACCCTGGTGGGTCAGCGGGTGTTCGCCATCGCGCTGGGCCATGAGGACGTGAACGACCACGACGAGCTGCGCCACGACCCGGTGCTGGGCTGCGTGCTGGGCCGGCTGGAAGCGCGGCACGCCCGCTGCGCCCCTTTGGCCGGCAAGAGCACGCTGAACCGGCTGGAGCACGCGCCGGCCGGCGCGCACCGCTACCGCCGCATCGACCATGACACGGCCGCCATCGAGACGTTGTTCGTCG
This sequence comes from Thiohalocapsa sp., assembly GCA_028277725.1. Lineage (GTDB taxonomy): Bacteria > Pseudomonadota > Gammaproteobacteria > Chromatiales > Chromatiaceae > Thiohalocapsa. Next base: position 942 of record JANQFX010000114.1, on the reverse strand, counting down.
AGCTGTTCCTGGACGCCCACAAGCGGCCGCCGACCCGCCTGGTGCTGGACCTGGATGCCACTGACGATCCCGTCCACGGGCACCAGGAAGGTCGCTTCTTCCACGGCTATTACGACGGCTACTGCTACCTGCCGCTCTACGTCTTCTGCGGCGACCACCTGCTGGCGGCGAAGCTGCGCCCGGCCAACATCGACGCCAGCGCCGGCGCGGTGGAGGAGGTGGCCCGCATCGTCGCCCGGATCCGGCAGCGCTGGCCGCGGGTGAAGATCCTGCTGCGCGCCGATTCAGGCTTCGCCCGCGAGGCGCTGATGACCTGGGCGGAGGCGAACCGGGTCGACTATGTCTTCGGTCTCGCCCGCAACAGCCGGCTGGTGGCGCACCTCCACATCGACCTGGCCTGGGCCGAAGACGAAGCCAGCCGCAGCGGGCGCCCCGCCCGCCGCTTCGTCGACTTCCCCTGGACGACGCGGGACAGCTGGAGCCGCCGGCGCCGCGTCGTCGCCAAGGCCGAATGGATGCCCGGCCGGGGCGAAGCCGGCGCCAATCCGCGCTTCCTCGTCACCTCCCTGTCGGCCGACCAGATCGACGCCCGTACTCTCTACGAGCGGCTCTACTGTGCCCGCGGCAACATGGAGAACCGCATCAAGGAGTGCCAGCTCGACCTGTTCGCCGACCGCACCAGCGCGGCGACCATGCGGGCCAACCAGCTGCGGCTGTGGTTCGCCTCGCTGGCCTATGCCTTGCTCAGCGCGCTGCGCCGCCTGGCTCTGCGCCATACCCGCCTGGCCGCCGCCAGTTGCGGCAGCATCCGCTTGAAACTGTTGAAGATCGGTGCCCAGGTCCGCACCAGCGTCCGTCGCATCCGCGTCGCCATGACCTCGGCCTGCCCCCACGCAGACGAGTTCAGGCTCGCCCATGCCAGACTAACCGCCGCCGCCTGAC
>JANQFX010000107.1 GCA_028277725.1 Thiohalocapsa sp. | reverse complement strand
TGCGCTCGAGGGCGGCCTCGATCAACTCCAACATGGCGGTGTACAACACGAAGGTGGCCAGGGGCTCGGCGAAGCGGGCGACGATGACGAAGACCGCCGTCAGCAGCGCCAGGTCCAGGCTGCCGCCGACTACCCAGGTCACGCCGGCGGCCAGGACCAGGCCGATCAGGCTCGCGCGCAGGGCCGGGGCGTGCTCGCCCACGCTCCGCAAGAGTTGCCGGTAGGTCCCTGTACTGGCTCATCAGCCTGGTAATGGGATCGAGATCGACCAGATCGATGGGCAGGATGCGTATTGCCTCGCGCCGAAGCATCCGCAGTAGGGATTCCTGGGTACACGGAGAGAAGCTCAGGAGATACATTGCCTCGGTGACCGGTATCCAGGTCGTGAAGACAGGTCCGCGAAGGCCCTTGAAGGCTCCGACGCAGATCTCCTGGTCCTGATCCTCGACATGGAGCATGGCAACGAGGGGGACCCCCGCCGCAACGGCGCTTGTTGCTGGGCGGAGGGTGGTGAGCGCACGTACTGGGTCGCTGGTGGTGCTGCAGGCGGCACCGCAACCCTGGATCACCACTGCACACGCTGCTCGAATTCGTACTCGGGCGCAAGTCAAGCGCCAGCGTCATCGTAGGTCAACCCAAACACCGTATCGGTCATCCAGCGCTTGAAGCCCTCGTTGTCCATGAACTGCTTGAACAGCTCGGTGTCGTCCTGAATGAGGTCGGTCATCACCCGCAACAGGGCCTTGTCGTGCTCGATGCGAGCGTTCTGCTTATCCGAGTGCTCAAGAGCGTTCCGATAGGCCTGGTCCTGACCCACACGGGTCGGGATCGTCTCGGTGATCAGCTTCCGGACCCGGTCGGCGTCCTGCCAGGGGATGTCGCCGAAGTGGTCGTTGAAGACCGCGATGATGTTGGATAGGTGATCCAGCTCTGGCTCGGCGCGGCCTCCCCCGCCACCGATGGGCACGGGCTCGATCTCCGCATCCTGGTCTTCCAGCAGGATCGCCTGCATCGCCCGCTTCTCGGCGCGGTAGCTGTCCATGTCGATGGCCTCAAGGATGCCCTTGGATAGGTCGTCTTCGCGCGGCGACGGCAGCTTCGGGATCAAGAAGTTCAAGAAAATCGAGCGCTTTTCCCACTCGGCATTGCTGTAGGGCAGCACCGCCGACAGGAATCCGTAGGTGCGCACGAAGCCCTTGGCCTTGCCCTTGAAGTCGATCTGCTGATCCTCGTCCAAATCCTGGCTGTAGGCCGCCGCGCAGGCGTCAAGCACCGGGTCCAGCTCGTCTCGCTCGACCCCGGCGAGGTAGCGCTGCACCAGGTCATCGACCTGCGCCGGGGAGTAAACCTCCGCTCCGTCGAGGTCCGCCTGCAAGTCGTGCAGTTTGTTCGGGTCGGTCTCGTCGGCCAGGATCGTCGCCCGGTAGAAGGTCGCGAAGGAATCTCGGATCGTGTCGGTGTCGTTAAGGAAGTCGAGCACGCAGACGTCGTGTTTCTTCGGATGTGCTCGGTTCAGCCGCGAAAGCGTCTGCACGGCTTTGATGCCGGAAAGCGTCTTGTCCACGTACATGGTGTGCAGCAGCGGCTCGTCGTATCCGGTCTGGAACTTGTCGGCGCAGACGAGAAAGCGGTAGGGGTCTTCCCGGATCTTGTCGGGGATCTGGGAGGACGGAAAACCGTTCAGCGAGGCCTCGGTCTCCTTCTTGCCGGAAAACTCATACTCGCCGGAGAAGGCGACGATGGCCTGGCAGGGGCTCTTGCGCTCCTTCAGGTAGTCGCGCATGGCGATGAAGTACTGGATGGCCCGCTCGATGCCGTTGTTCACCACCATGGCGCGGGCCTGACCGCCGATCTTGTTCTGGGCGATCACCTGCTCGTGGAAGTGGTCGACCATGATCTCGGCCTTGAGCCGGATGGCGTGCTCATGACCCTCGACGAAGCGGCGCAGCTTCTTCTGCGCCTTCTTGGTGTCGAATTCCGGGTCGTCCTCCACGGTCTTGGCGAGCTTGTAGTAACTCTGCACCGGCATGTAGTGGGCCAGCACGTCCAGGATGAAGCCCTCCTGGATCGCCTGCTTCATGCTGTAGGTGTGGTAGGCGTGGTGCCGGACCTTGCCGTCGGGCTGCGGGTCCGGTTCGCCGAAGATCTCCAGTGTCTTGTTCTTCGGCGTGGCCGTGAAGGCGAAGTAGCTGGCATTCGGCAGCAGCTTGCGCGACTCCATCAGCCGGTTGATCTGGTCCTCGAAGGTCTCGTCCTCGCCGACCTCGCCGGATTCCGCGAGCGCCTGGGCCAGGGCCGCGCTGGCGCGCCCGCCCTGGCTGGAGTGGGCCTCGTCGATGATGATGGCGAAGCGCCGTCCGCGCTGCTCGTTGCCGATCTCGTCCAGGATGAACGGGAACTTCTGCACCGTGGAGATGATGATCTTCTTGCCGGACTTGATGAATCGGCGCAGGTCCCCCGAGTGCTCCGCGTGCCCCAAAGTCGCCCCGACCTGGGCGTAGGACCGGATGGTGTCGCGGATCTGCTTGTCCAGGATGCGCCGGTCCGTGACCACGATGATGGAGTCGAAGATCGTCGCCCCGTCGCTTGATCCGACTGGGGCGAGCCCGATCAACTGCTGGGCCAGCCAGGCGATGGAGTTGGACTTGCCGCTGCCAGCCGAATGCTGGATCAGATAGCGCTTGCCCGCCCCGTGCTCACCGGCATCGGCCAACAGCCGGCGCACCACGTCGAGCTGGTGGTACCGGGGCCAGACCTGGCTGCGCTTCTTCTTGCCAGTCTTCTCGTCCTTGGTCTCCACCACCTGGGCGTAGTTCTCCAGGATGTTGGTCAAGCCCTCGCGGGTCAGCACCTCACGCCACAGGTAGTCGGTCTTGAGCCCGTGCGGGTTCGGCGGATTGCCGGCGCCATCGTTCCAGCCGCGGTTGAAGGGCAGGAACCAGGATGCCTTGCCCTTCAGATGGGTGCAGAACTGCACCTCGCCCTCATCCAGGGCGAAGTGGGCCACGCAGCGACCCAGCTCGAACAGCTTCTCACGGGGGTTGCGATCCTTCTTGTACTGCCAGACCGCGTCGCTCACCGTCTGCTTGGTGAGCGAGTTCTTCAGCTCGAAGGTGAAGACCGGCAGCCCGTTGATGAATTGGGCCACGTCCAGCGCCCGCTGGGTCTCGTCACGGCTGTAGCGGAGCTGGCGGGTCACCGTGAAGCGGTTCTGCCCGAAGCGCTCCCGGGCCTTGTCGTTGCCAGGGGATGGGGTGCCGTAGAACAGGTCCAGATCGTGGGCGCCGTGCTTGATGCCATGGCGCAACACGTCGATGGTGCCGCGCTTGGAGATCTCGCCCTGGAGCCGGGCCAGGAACTTGCGCCGGGTCGGTCCGTCGGCGTCGATGGATACCGCCTCGGCCACCTTGGGCTGAGTGGCGTGCAGAAAGGCAGAGAGCTGGACCAGGTCGACACAGTACTCCCAGTCGTAGTCTTGTGCGTTGCCGCAGCTCCAGCCAATGCCGCCGTAGGCCGTGGCCGGCTCGCCCACGGTGCCCAACTTAGGCGGTTCGCATGGGTGACCGGTGAGCGCGGCGCAGATAAGGCGCTCCAGACCGCGTTCTGATGTGTCGGTCGTCACAGCCCTAACTCCCAGCGCCAAGGGCCTCCAGCCGGCTTAACCACTCCGCAAAGCCTGGGCACTCCTGGCGCATCACGTCCAACCCGACCTGTTCCGCGATCAAGGGACCATGCAACGTCTTCCTATAGCGTGGAGACGAAAACGTCTGCGCGAGTCGCTTCGACGGTGCGGTTCGTGGATCATCGTTGATATCCTCCGGTGTCGCGAACCCGCGCTTGATCGACTCCAGCTCTTGGCGCTGTTCATCCGTCCAGGCCTCTTCCAAGTCGAAGGCGTCAGGCCGACTGAATAACAGCGCCTCGAACTCGTGTCTCTGCACGTACGGCATAATGTGATCCGCACTATACCCAGCGCCTAAAGCGCGTTCGGCTCGCCTCGCAATCTCATCGATCAAAGCGGGGCAGCTCATATCCCCTTTGTCATTGAAGCCGTAGAAATCGACAAACGTCGTAACGTGATCGAAGTCGCGATGAACACGTCGAATGTAGGAAACGACGCGATCCACGGAGACGTTTCCTCCCCCTTGCCTGGCAGGATTCCTGCCCAACAGTCTCGGCGTCACGTAAACGAAATGCTCGACCAGATGTGGAGCCAAGCACCCCTTGACGAAGCCTTCTTCCGTCTGCCCTTCGCAGATAACTGCCAGGCGCGTCATGGCCGTCCACCGATGACGTTCTGAAGCCAAATGTCCGAAAGGCTGAATCCGTCTTCCAGCCACTCCGAGTAGTCTGCGGCGTTCAACTGTCGCAACTGCGTTGCGCCATCGGCGTCGAAGTCGGCCACGACGATGCTGTCCAGCTCGAAGCAGTCCACGAGGTACGGTGACTGGGTCGAAAGGATTACTTGATGGGCCTCGGAAACGCTGTCCGCCATCTCAGCCACCAGGTTGATCGCCGCAGGATGAAGGCCAAGCTCGGGTTCATCGATCAGGATGACGTCCGGCAGCATTTCGTTTGGCAGGGACAGCAGGGTGATCAGGCAGAACAGTCGCAGCGAGCCATCCGATGTGAGATGGGCCCCGAACACCTTGCCACCCTGGCGACTGCGCCATTGCAGCAGCACCTTTCCGCTTGTCGGCTCCAGCTCGAAGCCACCGAAGCTCGGCAAAACGCGCCTGATCTGTCGCTCGATCAAGTCGTAGCGCTTGAAATGTTGATCGCGCAAATACAGCAACACGGCCGCCAGATTGCCGCCGTGGGAGCGGAAACGTTGTCGATCGGTCACGTCCCAGCGTACCTTAATCGGCGCCGTGTCCGAGGTGTCGTGAAACTGGAAGGACGCGCACTCACGCAGCATATGCACCAGGGTGCGCGCGGTGCGTCGTTGTCCCGAAGGGTCTTGGTCATCGCCGGCGATCTCGGGCAAACGCGCCTCGCCACCGCCTCCGTCCAACTCGATCCAGTCGGATTCTGTTCCCCGTCCGTGCTGAGAGTAGCGAAACGCCTCATCGACGAAGATCAGGCGGTCTCGTGCCGTCGAATGCGCCAAGCGGAAGCGGTAGTCGTTGAAGCCCTGCCCTGAATCGATCCGCAGCTTCGCATTCATCACGGGCGTGCGCTTTGCCCCCATGAACAGTTGATCGTCGCCACCACCCCACTTTTCGACGAACTCACCGAGCTTTCGCGACGTCAGCATCCAGCTCAACATCTCGAAAAAGCGGACCAGATTCGACTTGCCGGCGCCGTTGGCCCCGATCATCACCGTCAACGGGCGAAGATCGAGCGAAACGTCGCGCAAACTGCGAAACCCCTGGATTTCGAGTCTTGAGAGGCGTGCGCGCAGGGTGCTTTGTCTGGCTTTTTGGCTCATGATCTGTTTTCGTGGGCGACGTATCGCGTGGACATCAAGGTCATGCGGTTGGCATTCGCGATCATGACTCGGCCTCCTCTGGGACGCCTTCCAACTCGTCGATGTCGGTCTCGGACTCGGGGGTATCCGGCTTATCGTCCTGAGCCAGGGGGTCGATCTCGGGCAGCGCGGCGGCGGCCTCGCGCACGTCGAGCTTGCCAGTGACTATGTCGGCGGTCAGGCGGGTTCGGTATTCAGTGAGGAGTTCGATTTCTTCGCTTGCACGGCCGATAGCAGAGTCGATCCGCTCGGTTGCGTCAATGATGTACGAGCAAATGCGCTCCTGCTCATCAAGTGGCGGTCTCATTACTCGCCAACCTCGAATGTGCCGTTGACTGATCTTCGGCATTGTCCCACTCGAACCACGTGCATCCTGCTCGAAGGGTAAGAACAGCCCATTGCTCCGGGGAGATATCCCCTTCAGCCGCGACGGGACTCCAGCCTTGTCCGATTCCGATCAACGCGCGCCCAAGAAGCATCACATCCCAATGTGCCGGCACCTCCCCAAGCCATCCGACGCCCGACTCCTTCAGGGGCACATCGGGATCGAGACCACGGGAGATGGCGCGGTAGATGACCGCTTGCTTCTGCTCGGTCAGTAGCGCGATCAGCTTGCGCTTCGCTCGCACCAACCGCCGAACGCGCCGGTCAACATGGTCAAGATAGCGGACGATGGCGGCTTGCTCCTCGGGGGGCGGATAGCACGTCGGGATGCGCTTGAAATCTTCCCAGTACAGGCGGTTGCGATCCTTGAGGCCGAGGAAATCGAGCAGATAGGGGTCGCGGAACACCAGGTCCGGCGATAGGCGGTCCGTCTCCCGCAGGGCCTCCAGCTCAACCCAGGCAAGGTGCGCCGGCTTCTTGGACAGGGACGTACGCTCGTAGAGCATGGAGCCGATCTTCTCGCGCAGGGTGCGCACGCTCCAGCGCTCGACGCGGCACAGCTCAGCGTAAAAGTCCCGCTGCAGAGGCTGTTCCAGTGGCAGCAGCTCGCGAAAGTGGGACCAGCTCAATACTTGCGACAGTGTGGCAACAATCGCCTGCTCCGGGTAGACCTCGTAGAGCTTCACCATGCGTGTGAGCGCGGAGTAACTGAATCCCCTGCCAAAGTCGCGGGTCAATTGTTGCGCCACCGTGGCAAGAATCTGCTGTCCATAGTCGGCTCGTTCTCCTTTCAGCAGTTCTCCCTGGATGCGCTGACCGATGCGCCAGTAGAGCAGCGTCAGGCCGCTATTGACGGCACAGGCAACGGCCTGGCGGGCATCTTGGATGAGCCCCGCGATATCGGCGGCGAGGTCCTTCGCGGCGGTGACCGGTTGCGGCCTTTCAGCTGGCAGTTGATCGTCTTCATTCATTCGCCGGTCCCTCCAACGATCCCGTCCGGAAAATACTCCGGAATCCCCGCCGACCCGTCGGTATCGGGGTCCCTATTCCTCTGGAGCGGTTTGGGATGCGCGACTATCACAGGGACTCGAACCAGGTCTTGATCTTCAGCGCCATGAGGCGCCGGCGCTGCTCAAGAAAGTCCTCGTAATCGGGGATCTCGCCTTCCAGCATGGCCTCGGGCAGGCAGCTCATGTGCAGGTTCTCCCGCATCTCCGGGGCGCTGTCGATTCCGCCGTACTTTTTGGCGCCGCCGTCGGCCTGCTCCGCCAGCTCGCCGAAATAGACCGCGGGCGGATTCGCGCCAATACCGAGGTTCTTGCGCAGGGGCTGGTACCAGGCCGTTGCGTCGATGAGCTGGACCTTACCTTTGCGATGTTCCGGCTTACGGTTGCTGAGCACCCAGACGTAGGTGGCGATGCCGGTGTTGTAGAACATGTTGAGCGGCAACGCGACGATGGCCTCCAGCCAGTCGTTCTCGATGATCCAGCGGCGGATGTTGCTTTCGCCTTGGCCGGCATCGCCGGTGAACAGCGAGCTGCCGTTGTGGACCTCGACGATGCGGCTGCCCAAGCGGCTTTTATGCTTCATCTTCGAGAGCTTGTTCGCCAAGAACAGCATCTGGCCGTCGCTGGAACGGGTGACCAGGGAGAATTCCGGGTCGCCAGCGTGCTCGATGACGAAGCGCGGGTCGCGCATGTCCTTCTTGCCGCGCCTTGATCCCGTCAGGCGCTCCAGGTCCGTCTTCCAGCTCTTGCCGTAAGGCGGATTGGAGAGCATGAAGTCGAACTCGCGCGACGGGAAGGCGTCGTTGGCCAGGGTGGAGTGCTCTGGGCCGCCGACGATGTTGTCCGCCGCATCGCCCTCACCCTTCAGCAGCAGATCCGCCTTGCATATCGCGTAGGTCTCGGTGTTGATCTCCTGGCCGTAGAGGTGGGTCGCGACCTGTTTTCCGTGGTCGCTCGCGAGCTGTTGCAGGGTCTCCTCAGCCACGGTCAGCATGCCGCCGGTGCCGCAGGCGCCGTCGTAAAGCAGGTAGGTGCCGGACTCGATCTCGTCGGCGATGGGTAGAAACATCAGACGGGTCATCAGGCGCACGGCGTCGCGCGGGGTCCAGTGCTCGCCGGCTTCCTCGTTGTTCTCCTCGTTGAACTTGCGCACCAGCTCTTCGAAGATCGAGCCCATCCCGTGATTGTCGAGGGCGGGATGCTTGATGCTGCCATCCTCGTTGAACACGGGGGTCGGGCTCAGGTTGACGTCCTTTGATGTGAGCTTCTCGATCAGCGTGCCCAGGGCGTCAGCCTTGGACAGACGCGGGATCTGGTTGCAGAATTCGAAGTTGTCGAGTATATCCTGGACGTTCGGCGAGAACGCGCAGGATATCGTCGGCGATGCCCCAGATGTAGCCGACGATCCAGCTGAGTTGGCCCTGTTTCGCGGTGGGTTGCATGGTGGTCCTTGTCGCTTCTGTTGTACTGATGTTGATGAGCAGACGCGGTCGGCGCCTCGCGAAGCCGTCGCTATCGGTTCAACAGCTTTGCATACCGATCGGAAACATCTTCTTCCACCTCCTCGTCCGGCTCGAAGCTCTCCGCGACATTGCTGAGGTGCAGCAAGGAAATGGTGAAGTCGTACTGATCCGAATACAGGACGAGCTCTTCACACTCTTCGGAAAACCAAACACCGGGAGCATGACGCGTGGAACCACGACCGCCCACTAGCTCGTGTTGGCGGCATGCCAGGGCTGAAGGCGGCACAGAAACAGGAGGGCGACCTGCTGTCTTGATGTACAAGCCGGTTCGAAATGCTCGATCGCTGGATCGAGCCCACAGCACGAAATCATCCCGTGAGAGAACGAGGCATGCTCTTCGACGCGTGTAGTGCACCCAGCGCAGGGCGGCAGCGATCAGGGAGACCTCGTATCGGCTGGCACACTCCCCGAGATCGTCCAGGTCTGGCTTGTCCAGATCGCCAATCTTCCGGCGGAAATCGTCGAGCGGCATCAACAGGTTGGCAGCAAAAACATTCGCCTGATGCTCGACCTGCCCGTACCCCGACTCCCACCGTATGATGTCCCCCTGTTTGCACTCGATTCCGTCAGGGTACCTGAGGCGATGAAGCAGGTAGTGCCCGAGCTCGTGCCCCAACGTGAAGTTGATACGGCCGGGAGAGGTGATGTCCGAGTTGAAGAAGATGCCCCACCCTTTCTTGCCCGGTGGCGCTTTGTAGAGCGCCCCGTCGAATCCGGGCAAGGAGTCCCCTTTGACCACGCTCACGGGGTCGTCCGGGAAGAGCTGCCTGGAAATCTCCTTGGCAACCGCCTTTACATCCACGGGGAATCGGTCCTCACCCCAGACGGCGTTCAAGATATGGGTCAGCTTGAACGCCCATCGCTCAGGGCTGAGGGTCTCGTCAGTCATCGTCGTCCCAGATATCGACCAAGC
>JANQFX010000024.1 GCA_028277725.1 Thiohalocapsa sp. | reverse complement strand
CGCCGACCCCCGCATAGTCGTTCTATGTGGGGGCTGGCGCGACAAGGTCGGCGGGCGAGAAGACAAGCCAGGTGGTATGTTTCATGACAGAAATCGCCTAAGCCCAAGGACAGACGGCAGCAGACCCAAAGTTGCGGACGCCCAAGCACCGGGCGGGCTGAAATCGGCCCTGCGGGAACCCAATTCCCGACCACGCAGACGCAACTGGACTACCTGACATGGCCCATCACCGTCCCGAACGCCGGCGCCTTCTGCTCGCCGCTGCCGGCCTCGCCGGCGCAGCTCTGCCCGGCATCGGCGCCGCACGTACGGCAACGCCCCAGCAGATGCGCGGCCCCTTCTACCCGGACCGCATGCCGCTGGATCAGGACAACGACCTCACCAGAATGATGGACGGAGATGCATCCGGCGGCGAGATCACGGACCTCAGCGGTCGCGTGCTGGGAACGGATGGCGAGCCGATCGCCGAGGCGCTGGTGGAGATCTGGCAGTGCGACGCCAACGGCCGCTACATCCACAGCAAAGACCTTGGCGGCCGCCCGCGGGACCCGGGGTTCCAGGGCTACGGAAAGACGCGCTCCGGCGCCGACGGTGGCTACCGCTTCCGCACCATCAAGCCGGTGCCCTACCCCGGTCGCGCGCCCCACATCCACCTGGCAGTATCGGCAGCCGGCAAGCGTTCGCTGGTCACCCAGCTCTACGTCGCCGGCGCGCCGGAGAACGGGAGGGACTTCCTGCGCGGCCTGTTGACTTCCGATGAGCAGGCAGCGGTGACCGTGCCCTTCCGGCCCGCGAGAACGGGCTCGAGCCTGCTGGCAGCCCGGTTCGACATCGTCATGGCCTGACCCTCGCCCCACCGCCGGTCGGCATCCGGATCGCCGTCCCTGTCAAACGGCAGCGAGAGCCCGGCCTTGGATCAAGGCACCTTCCTCGACACCGAAGTGGCCGCGATCTGGTGCGTCTGCGCGTGCTGGATGTGGCGCATGGCGATCACGTCCTCAGGGGCGGTCCAGCGTATGCCAAATCCACCGTTCGCAGCCCAAACCCGTCATGACGACACACCTACGACTGACAGCTTGCTGACGCACTGCGGACGCCCTGCAGCGGCGGGATGACGTGATCGACCAGGTGCGCTGCCGTCTCTGCCAGCCATCGAGAAGGCAGACTGCTTCGCCCGGGTCTTCCCCGAGCAGAAGTGTGCCAACGTCAAGGCCCTGCAGAATGGCGGACACCTACACCTGGTGGCGATGACCGGCGACGGGGTCAACGACGCGCCGGCGCTCAAGCAGGCGGACTGCGGCACCCCGGTGTCCGGGGCGACCGATGCCGCCCCTGGCGCGGCGGCACTGATCCTCAACGCACCGGGACCGTCGGTGATCAACAGCGCCATCGACGATGGCGCGGCGGATCTTCGGTCGCATCAACAGCTACACTATGGATCGAGGGTCAGGTTGATGATCGCCGCCCCAGAGTTGGCGGTCACGATCGCGCGTTCCATCGGCTGCATCGAGTTGTCGCCATCGCGATCCTCGATCCGGTAGCCTTGCACGATCTCCACGGCGCCCGACGGCGCACTGAGATTCAGTGTACGATCCTGATTCGCGCCGGTGAAAAGTACCGTCCCCTCCTCGGGATCGGCGAGCTGGATCCAGTCGTAACCGTTGGCATCATAGGTTACCGTGACAGCATTGCCCTCGGCACGATTCACCGACTCGATGTCTATTCCATCGCGATAGCCGTCGATTGCGCGTTCCTCCATCAGCGCGGGCATGCCCCACGCGTTCATCGGCACGTCGACCGTATAGATCTTCTCGTTCGCCCAAAAGGTCTCTTTAAGGTACGCCTCTTGCGCTTCTGCCTCGCGCCTAGGCTTGGCCGCTCCGAAACTGCAGGCGTACTTCCGGTTATAGGTAGTGAGGGTGTTTTGGTGCGCTCGATCTGGCCCGACGTAGAACTCGTCGTGCCTGACCCAAAGCTCGCACTCGAAGAAGCTGTCGCGGTGATCGATTCGGACTGAGCTCGGGTCGTTGAATACGCGCTTGACCTCATGGAAATTCATGTAGTCCCTAATCGTTAGTTCACCGGGAGCCTTGGTGGCGGTGGCGATGTCGGTGAAGAGATCCCAGACCTCGTTGCGCTCCTGCGTCATCGCCCGCACGCTTTCGCCCTCCAGCTCGGGGCGTGCTAAATCGACCATTGCCCATGTGGTCCCAATCCGATGGATGAACCCGGGTGGTCCGCTCGGCGGTTGCGGGTAGGGCGCACCGCTCAAGTCGTAGGCGGCGACTACAGTCGCGCGCGCATCCTCTTCCGCGCCCTCGTCGTAGACCCCGTTCGGGGTGAAGGCCTCGGTGAGCCACGCCTGATTCATCAGACCTATCCCGAGCGCGGCGCGGAAACCGTTGAGGTAGCCGTCGATCTGGTCGCGGACCTCGATGCCGGTGCTGACCGGGTACTTGAGCTGATAGTAATCGAGCAGCAGCGGGACCGCCCCCGTCAGCGGGTCCACCAATAAGGTTTGCAGCGCCGCGATGTTGTTGCGGTTGTCCTTGGCCCAGCTCTCGAGCTGATACTGTGTCGGGTCCTCGGTCCCGGCCTCGATGCCCTTGATGTTGCTGGCGATGGTCTTGAGGTTTGTCATCGCCTGCTTGGCGTCTCGATGCGAGTTCTTGAAGTCGCTATCGGCCTTGCCCACATCGATTTTGTCGGCGATGTCGTCCAGCTGCGTCTGGATCTCGCCGAGCGATTCGCCGATCGCCGATAGCTCGGCGCCCAGGTCCGGCCCGCTTTGTCCGAGCCCGATGTGAGTGATCAGTGCATCGAAGCCCAACGAGAGGCCGTACTTGAGCGCGGCCTGACCAACGAGACTCGCAAACCACTCGCCCCAGGTCGACTCGGCCACGGCCGAACGTTGAAGTGGCGGTTGCCGATCGATGCCGAGTCGGGCCGCGCTCTCCTGGACGATCCGCGCCGCCTCCTCGTGCGAGAGCATGCCCGCGTCGCCACCGGCATCGGCCTCGGTGCGCAAGGGTTGCTCGGGGTCGATGACGGTGACCACCAGCGGATCGGCGGCACTGCAGCCGTCGGTGTTGCACAGGGCCACGGTGATGGTGTACTCGCCGCCCTCGTCGATCTGCAGTGTCGCGCTGCCGGACTGATCGTCTTCGTCGTGAACGGCGCGGGTCAGCACCAGCTCGTCGTCGAGCCAGTACTGTGCGATCAGCGCCCGCTCCCCATAGTAGCGCCGCCAGCGGATGGGGATTTGCGCCGAGTGCTCGGTGTCGCTGAGCACGTAGTCGGGGGCTACCCAGTCGAGGATCGGCTCGCCGGGCTCGGCGATCAGGGGATCGACGATCACCGGCCACTGCGCGTCCCCGACCTGCACGTGGATCTCCACCCGATCGGGGCCGAGCGCCAACCGTGCCGGAGCCGGCTTGCCGTTTGCATCGATGACCCTGAGCTCACCATAGCTGAGCACGGGGTCACCGGCGGCGGTCACGAAACCGACCGACTGCCCGGCCCTTTCCCACTCGCCGCGCAGGCCGCCCTCGACGGCAAGCGCCAGCACCACCTCGCTCGCCCCGGGCGTTGGCGCCGCATGCAGCGTGAAGCCCTGCTCGAGACCGGCGGGCTTGGCTTCATACCACTCGGTGATGGCACCACGCCGGTACTCGAGGCGCGTGCCGACGACCGCGATCTCCGCATCAGCGACCGGCTCGACTTCCGCCGGCGTGCCGTAGCCCGCCAGGCGCAAGCCCAAGTTCCAGCTGGAGCTGCGGCTGGTGTCGGCGGCGAGCGGCGCAACCGCAACGCCGCTGTCGTCGAACTCGACCCGGTACTCGTAGTTGTACTCGCGCGCAATGCGTCCTGGCGCCTGTGACTCGGTTGCTTGACGGGCAGCGGCAAACGCCCTTTCGGGATCCTGTGGTGCCTCGGTCTCGGCGGCGCTCAAGGCCGCTACCCCACAAAGCAACAGACCGAATGCGGGGCGGCGCGATTCTCGCAGCTGGGGCATCTGGGTGTCCGATTCGTCGTCGAGAAGAACGTCGCTCAGTGACCGCTTGTGCGACAGCGTGAAGGCCGACCATACACCATTCCTTCGGCTCGGAACCAGGCACCGGGCTCTTCGGAGCCTTTGCGTATGCGCTGTCCTGCACCGAGCTATCACCGGCCTTCGTCGCAGTCTGGTACGGCCTCGGGGTGGCGCTGACGACCGCCCTTGGGGCGATGCTGGGACCCCGCGTGCTGCGATGGTAGGTACACCCTCGGCCGTGCGGATGGTCCGGGGCTCAGTGGCAACGGCTGGGCCGTGCTAGCCACGCGGCGAAGATCGACACTAGCGCGACCCGGCCGAATGCGGCTGAGTCCAATACGCTCGACACCCGTCCAACGACGGCGACGCGGATCGAGATCTTCCGCTAGATGTTATGCGGGAATGTCGGATGTTATGCGGGAATGTCGGCACCGGGTCAGGAAGCGGTCCTGCGGCGCACGGCGATCGGTCGGCAGGATTCGGCCAAGACCGGACATGCTGGCCTCCCTCCTTTCTGGTGACGGAGTGCATAGTTCTCTGGCACCCGCACTCGCTGGACCGGTCACGACGCTTCCCGGCCGTAAGCAGTCAATGCTGTCCTCCAGAGTGCGCATCCGTGCTTAATTGTGTTACTAATCTGCCTTCCCGTGTGGCCCTGCTCGTTTACCAAACTGGTCGGCCCACTCTAATCCCTGCTCCAAGAGCCTCGCAACGAGAAAATTTGCAATGAACTGACTTCGGACTCGGCTTGGTATGAAATCCAACCAAGTACCGCCCACGAAAGGAACGCGATAGTCGTACTTAAGATGCATAATCGTTATTCTGCCGCTGGCGAAGTTCTTCCATGGGTCGTTAGTCGCCTTGATTTCCACTGCGACAGCACCGTCGCCGAACAGTTCTTTAAGCAAGTCAAGCTTCCGTTCGTTTCGTTCAGCCACTTCTTCAATTAGGCTGTCATCTTCTGCGTGCGCTTCAAGCTCATCGTATCCTTGCGCAAGACTCTCCACCGACGCTTCCTGCTGCCATCTATCCAATGCTAAAAAAGCGTCGTCTGCTTCTTTTAATGTCTTCCCGCTCTTCTGTGAAATCTTTTCCATTGCTTCTACTAGCTCTTTATCCAATTTTTCGTAACGACTATTATCCGAGCGCCGATCAATCTCTTCATCGGTCAAGGCTTGTATATTTTCCTTGACCCATTCCTTATATTGGACCGTCCGCTCTTTTCGGAGCTTCCTTGCAACAAGGAAGTCAAAAATATAACTAACAAACTGCTCGGTTTCCTGCACCCGCCGCTTGATGTATTTGAAGTCCTTTCGGCTTTGATCGCTCTGCGTTAAACGAATAGGATAGATTGAGGAGATGCGAATCAGAGGAATCCCAAGTTGAGATAATGCTTGGTCCTTCAAGTGATCTTTTTCTTTTTGCTCGAGCTTGTCGTGCGTTTGCCCATCAAACTCAATAGCAAGCACGGGGAGCGCTGCCGAATTCAGAACCATTATGTCAACAGGAGACTTCGCTAGGTGCTCTCCAAGTTTCTTGGTGTTTTGGTGCTGGCTATCCTGGAAAATTCGTCGCTTCTCCAAATTCACACGCCGCCGGACAAAATCCGGACTTTGATTCTTGCTCCATCTGTGAAATGGCTCGTCGTAAACTCCGGCGATCTTAGATTGCGCGAGTCCTTTCAGGCGTTCGTGCATCGCATCGGTAAGTGAACCATAGTCTGTTACGATCCCAGGGGGGCGCTCTATCATCGCCGCCAGCAAGAACTCATGTAGGAAATAGTAGCCTCTTAATGGGTTCCGATACTTGTTAAGCATCTCGACTTGCTGACTCCTCCATGAAGATACCCGGTCCAGTATTCCACGAGTGCCATTTTTTAACCCAAGCTCAACAACAAAATCTGAGAACCTGAATGCTGACGCAGCCGCTGCGACATCACGGGGCAATGTAATTGCAGTCCCGGCGGTTTCCAGCCTTGAGCGGCTGTTGTCAAAGTATGGGTTCAGCATATGAGCTTTTAAAAAGTCCTCGAAAGCTTGCTTCGTGCGAAATTCCGGCTCGTTGATTACCAATTTGGCATTAGCTCTACCGGCCGACGTTGTGACCAGCGTCAAAAGCCTCTGGCATGGAGTCGTGGCGCTCCAATCAATAACGTGGACAATTGGTACGCATTTTCTTAGACACGCGAGGGTCTCCGGGTCAAAACTGGCATCTACGCCGAGAGCAACAACCAACGCCTCATATTCCTTGTCTAGCACAGCCAGGGTCGCCGTAGAACGAAAAAAGGAGTTTTCGGGGACGCTGACCCTGTGCAAAATCTGCGACAGTGGAACATGCCAGAGGAGCTTGTATCGACCGATCTGGAGTTTTTCGTGGAGAAAAGCATGACAGTCTATCTCTGCATCCGTGAGGAACGCTTTTTTCGCTTGCGCCCAAAGGATTGGATGTTGTTCTGAGTCGTCGGAGTTATTTCCATCGTGACAGGAAGCCGCTAGACCAGAGAGTGAAAGGAAAAAGTCGATCGCCCAATGTTCAGCGTTGGGGTCAGTAACTCTCAGCTGTGTGAGGGCGTCGTTTTCCGCGAGTCGGCTGCCGTTCCAGGACAGTGGAAATTGGCATTTACCACGCGACCGTTTCACTTCTATTACAAAGCTCCTCCATTCTCCCGGCTTCGGCTCTAGCGGCTGATACACTACATAAGCGGAGGTATCCTTGATGACTGAGTGTGGTTTGCTTTTGATGATGTAGGTCTTCATCTGTCTGGCGCGCTGCGTTTCGATCGAAGAGATGGCACTTATTCAAAAGTTGAGGCGGCGTCTTTCCTCTGGCATGGGATACCTAATCGCCAAGGCTACGGTCGCAGCGACACATTCGTCATAGGATGCATTGAGGCCGGCGAACGCGTATAACTATGAGGTCTTATCAGAACTATGCTCACGCAGCATTTTTTCCACGAGCCGGCAACGCGAAGCCAATAAGTCTGGTGGGGACAGATGCTGATGGCGGGTGTGTTGTGGGCCGCACTATTCTATTCGACAGGTCGTGCCACATTATACCGACATCGGACGAGACTCCTTGGACGGCCGGACGCTGTCAGCGGGAAACGTGCTGGCTTTCTTTCTTAGGGTCCGCGGGCCATTGTGCCATCAGCGGTCAGTGACGGCTATGGGTCGAGACCTGCCGCCAGATGTCAGGCGGGGAACGTCTGCATCGGCTCAGTAAGCGGTCCTGCAACGCTCAGCTGCCGAGCGACAGCAGTTGGCCGCACATTTCGCGGACGGACCACCGACCGTCTGCTGCCGCGCGCGACATGGACCGCAGCAGGTGACGGCCTACAATGGCGTTCCATCGCCCTGCCCGGAAATCCCCCGGGCCGGCCAGTATCCACGAACAGCGCTTGCACGCCCGGGTGCGCTTCTACGAGCCGGTTCGCGCCAATGCCCTGCCGCATCCAGAGCACAGTTGGTACCTGCTGGCCAGGGACTTGAGCGAGGGCGGCCTGATGCTGCTGTCGCCGGAGATGTTTGCGGTTGGCCTGCGGCTGCTGCTCGACATCGAGCCGGATCAAGTGTCCGAGCCGATTCACTGTATCGGTCGCGTGGTTTGGGCGGCACGGGCCGACAACCAGGAGAGGTATCGGCTCGGCATCGAATTCCTTGAGATGAGCGATGCTGGGCGTCAGCGGTTGCAGCAACTGGTCGCGGACCGTGCCAGGGCCGTGAACGACTCAGCGCCTGCTTTCCCATCGGGCTCGAAAGCGCCGCCCATGACGAAGGGCACCGTCAGGGATCGACGCCGACGACGCCGCGCGCAGCGACAAGACCGTCGCCGGCCACCTGGGGCTGGATCACCCATCTTTGGCGCGTGTCATCCGCGCTCGTGACGCACGACCCCAAACGCTGGACGAGACCGGGACGCCAGCGACAACCCGCTGCACACCAGCGGCGACGGCCGCCCTCACCGACCAAACAGGTCTGGGCATGAAAGCCCCGATGGGATTCGCTACGCTTGCTCGCCCGTCACTGTAGCAAGCGCGGCAAAGCTGCCCCAGTGAGCACCACCGCGAAGACACCATACGCGCCGCACCCTGCCGAGCATTCTCGCCGGACGGCACGCGTTCCTTGATCTAATGCGTCGAGGATGGTCCAGGAGCCCACCACATGTCCAACAAGACCGAGCCGACGCCGCCGCGCCATCTCGTGGCGCGTGTCCTGACTGCGGGTCTGTTGCTGCTGCTGGTCGCCGCCTACACCATCGGCGTCGTCACCGGCGTTGTCCCGCAGGGACATCGCATCGACGCGAGCCATCTCGGCATCATTGTGGTGACCGCCGTCGCCGCGCTGCTCCTGCTGCGACCCGATCTCGCCGAACGACTCCAGCGCGTCGAAGGCGCCGGCTTCAAGCTGGAGATGCTCAGACAGGTCAGAGAGCAGCTGTCCGAGCAGGAGCAGGCACTGAAGAAGCAGGAAGACGTCATCGACGACATCTCGCTCGACCTGCCGCTGCTGCTGTCCAAGGGTGAACGCAAGCACCTGATGAAACTCAAGAATGGACGCGCGCACGGCTACCGGGGCCGCGGCAGTCTGCGCTCGGAGATCCGCCGGCTGCGCTCGATCGGCCTGCTCGACATGCTTCCGGGCCGCACCGTCGGACAGATGGAGACGGGGACGTCGTTCAACCTCGCCGATTACGTGCGCCTGACCGAACTCGGGCGACGCTGGGTCGAGCGCATCGAGCAGATCGAGGCGAAGGAAGCGGCAGCCGGGGACGCCAGAGAAGAGAACGACGACGAGCCCTGAGCGCGCGGCCGCAGCCGCGGACGACAGCCGGCCGGGCTTCCATGACGCGGTGGATCGCCCGGCTGGGCGCCCACCCGCTGATGTGACGTCGGGCGGACCGCGATCGCGGTCCCGCCATGGCCGGATCTTGGGTTCAGTACTTGGTTCGATCTGCGCCGTAGGTGAGCCCACTGCCCTCGGCCTGGGATCGGACGGCCTCGTAGATGTTGTGATCCAGAGACACGTCGACGTCGGCCTCGCGTTCTTCCAGCTGCTCGGCCATCCAGGCCTCGCGCTGTTTCGATAGTGCTTGAATCTCCTCCTTGAGCCTGGCCCGCGTCCTCGCCTGGTGTTCGATTTCGGCGGCACGCTCTTCGGCCGTCATGGCGCGCATGGGCGCGGGCAGGTCGGCGGAATCCACCTCATCGAGATCGACGCGTCCGCTGCCGACCGCGGCGACCAGGTCCGCCCCGGCGTCCGCGAGCGACGCATCCGCGACCGAGGCGTTGTACTCGGCCCTTCGGGCAAGGACATCGGGCTTGGTCGCCGCGTGCAGGCGACCGATGGCGGCGCGCTTCTCGGCCATCTCGCGACGGGCGTCGCGGCTGCCGAAGTAGATCCTGGTCTCGTCCAATGCCGAGCCGAGGGCGGCGAGCTTGTCGTCGTAGGGGCTGGAGAGTGCCACCGCGCCGCCGTTGGCATCCACCTTGAAGAAGTCACCGTTCCCCAGTTCGGCGATGCGGGTCCAGGTCTTGGTGGTCGACGGATCCCTGCCCGCCTGCAAGGCGTTGACGTGGATGCCGCGGCGTCGCGCCTCGGCCAGGGTCGACGGATACTTGACGTCGTCCTGGTAGTCCATGTGCGGTGGTGCATCGCCCACCAGGAAGATGCTGCGGTAGACGCGCTCGCCCTGAGTCCAGTCGATGCGCTGGACGGCGTCGTGCAACGCCCGATTCACATGCTCCGGTCCATCCCCACCGCCGCTGGCGCTCAGCTGAAACAGCTCGCCGTGGATGTGGTCGAGATCCGCGCTGAGTTCGGTGACCTTGGTGACATAGTCGTCGCCGCGATCACGATAGGCCACGAGGCCGATGCGCAGTTGCGGCTTCGGCTCGGCGGCCGCCATGGTGGACGCGATGGACCAGATCCGGTCCTTCGCTGCCTGCAACAGCCCGCCCATGCTGCCGGTGGTATCGAGGACGAACACCACCTCGACGATGGGTGTCCCGCTGTTGGGGATGGGCACCGCGGCAGGATCGGTGGCGACGACGGTTCCTGTCGCGTCGATGTCCGTCGTGGAGATCATGGCCGGATGATAGGCCAGCGCCGCGGCCGTGGCGACGATCAAGGCGCCGGTGGTCAGGTATGGAAGGTTGCGTGGGTATGTCATCGCCGGTCTCCTGGGGTTTGATTGGGCATCAATGGCCCGGGTTGCCCTGTTCCAGGCGGGCCAGGGCCTGTTCGGCCCGCTGGTAGGCCCGCTCGAAGGCACCGTCCGACGTCTCGGCTCGCCGCTGCGCCCCAGGGATGAGCACGAACAGGGATTGGATCAGGAACAGGCTCCAGAGGCTGAGTAGCGGGCTTCCGGTCCGCAGCGCCGCCCAGGCGCCGACGAGCAATCCGATTCCCAGCAAGGCCCCGTCCACGAGCACCGCGAGTGGGCGGGAGTGGAAGAAGAGGCCGCGCACCAGCCAGATCGACCCGGCCTGCAGCAGCACCATGACCTGTGGAGCGGCGCCCAGCAGCAGCGCGAAGCCGGTGGCTGTGATCG
Organism: Thiohalocapsa sp.; assembly: GCA_028277725.1. Classification (GTDB taxonomy): domain Bacteria; phylum Pseudomonadota; class Gammaproteobacteria; order Chromatiales; family Chromatiaceae; genus Thiohalocapsa. The sequence continues at coordinate 193,365 of JANQFX010000024.1, read as the reverse complement.
CCGCCAGGGCGGCGCTCACCCGTCCCGTGCGGCTGGGTGCGCGGGCAAGCAGATAGCCGAGGTATGACAGACCGATGACCGCGGCGGCGAGGGTCCAGACACCGTCGCCGCCGGTGCCGCGCGGCGCCAAGACGAGCAGCGCGGCGCCGCTGACCGAGAGCACCAGGGCAACCGCCGCGCCCTCGATCAGTCCCGGTCGTGACGGGCCGGTCGCGGGCCGTTGAAACGCGCTCATGCCGACCTCCCCGCCTGCTTGGCACGAATCAGCGCGACCTCGACATCGGCATCGCTCACCCGCGCGGTTGGGCCGATGTCGTTGGAGGGCTGCGCTGTCGGCGTTTCCTCGGGTGCTAAGCGATCGACCCTGGCCTCCAGGTGCGTCATCCGCTCCCGCTGGTCGGCGAGTCGCTGTGTGTCGGCGGTCTGCGCGCGATCGAGGGTCTGCAGCCGGGCGACCCCGTCGTCGCGCTCGCGCTCCAGACCGATGCGCTCGCGCAGCAGATGCCGCGCCAGTTCATCGCGCTCTGCCTGCAGGGCACTGTCGACCTCCCCGGAGAGTTGCTCCAGTCGAGCCGTGATGCGCTGCTGCCGATCGCGCAGTCGCTGCTGCTCGCGTGCACCGGCGGCGCACAGGGATCGCGTTTGCTCGACCTGCTCACGCAGGTCGCGCAGGGCTTGCCGGAGCAGTGCGTCGGGGTCTTCCAATCGGTCGATGACGGCGTGAAGATCGGCGCTGACCAGGCGCGCAAAACGACTAAGAACGGCCATACTCGAGACCTCGCGTTGATGATGCCGAACGAGGGGCGACCGACCTGTCGGCGGGGCCAACCCCTTGCCGAGCAGTCTACGAACGAGACCGAGACGCGATAAGGCAGGCTTCCGTAAATGCTCACGGACGAGATTTGCGTGGAATTTACAATCGGCACCGGCAACAGAACCTAGGCTCCGAGCATGACGGCGAAGGCACATCTCTTGGTGGTCGAAGACGAGGCGCCCATTCGGGCTGGATTGCTCGACCTGTTCGTCTTCCATGGCTACGAGGTCACCGCGGCCGCCGACGGGCTGGAGGGGCTGCGACTTGCGTCGACCAGGCGCTTCGACCTGATCCTGCTCGACCTGATGCTGCCGGGGATGGACGGGTTCGAGATCTGTGATCGGGTCCGTGAGCAGGACCCCGCACAGCCCATCATCATGCTGACGGCCCGCACCGGCGATCAGGACATCATCGAGGGCCTGCGCCTCGGCGCCGACGACTACGTGTCCAAACCCTTCTCGGTGACCGAGTTGGTGCTGCGCGTGCAGGCGGTGTTGCGCCGTAGTCGGGGCGTGCGACCGCAATCGCTGCGGCTGGGCGACCTCGCGTTGGACCTGGACGGCCTCAGCGGACAACGCGGCGAAGCGCGCATGGCGCTCACACGCCGCGAGGCGGACCTGCTCGCCTACCTGGCCGGCCAGTGCGCACGCGCCGTGTCACGCGAGGAGTTGCTGCACAAGGTCTGGGGCTACGCCCGCAACGCGGGCCTGGAGACGCGGACCGTGGATATCCACATCGCCAAGCTGCGACGCAAGATCGAACCAGACCCTAGCCATCCGCGGTTCCTGTTGACGGTGCGCGGTGCCGGCTACCGGCTCGACCTGCCCGACGATGACGGCTAGATCGCTCAGGCACGCCCGGCGCCGGCTGCGGCTCTGGCTGTTCGTCTTCTTCGTCGCCCTGGCGCTGCCCTCCGCCGTGCTGGTCTACCGCGCCCTGGATCAGTTGCAGTGGGAGGCGTTCCACAGCGAACAGATCGAGGCCAGGGCGCTGATGGAGGAGATCGATCGACGCCTGCAGGAGCGCGTCGCCTCGCTGGACGCCCGGCCCTTCGAGGACTTCACCTTCGCCGTCCGCGAGCCCGACGGCAGCCTACGCCGCTCCCCCCTGTCCGATCCCGGCCTGCCCCAAGCCCTCCCCGGTGTCATCGGCTACTTCCAGGTCGACCCGCGGGGCCGTTTCAGCAGCCCGTTGCTGCCGGATGATCCCGACGACCGTTCCGGCGTCGATGCCCTGGATACCACCTGGGACCAGCGAGTGGCCTCGGCGCAGCGAGTGCGGGAGGTCCTGGTCGGCAACCGGTTGGTCGCGGGCGCGCCGACGCCGCCGGATGGGCGCCTGGCCGCGCGCATCCCCGCCGCATTGCATTCAGCTCGCCGCGACGCCCCGCCGACCGTCCAAGACGAGATTCGATTCGACGCCGCCGGTGCCAGCTCCAGCGACCCTCGACGCCTCTCCCGCGACGGCCGTGCCAAGGCGGAGATCCCATGGGCGGAGGACATCGTCTCCATGGATCCAGGCGAGATGGCCGAGGAGGCGGAGCCGATGCGCGCCCAAGCCGGGTTCGACGAGCTCTCATCCAGCTCCACCAAGTCCGTGACGAAGTCGACAGCCGGCAGTCTCGGCAAGCTGTCCGAGCTGAATCTGAGTCCGCAGCGGACCTTCGGGAACCGCTCAACCCCAAGCGCCTTGGGCGATAGAGACCCGGCCTCCCCGTCCGAGTCGGACATGAGACAACGACAGGAACGGGCACCGACGATGCCCAGCCCCAGCCCCAGCCCCAGTCCCAGCCCGACCACCGACCGGTCCGGCCCGGCGACGTCCATCGAGACCTTGCCGCGGGCCATTGCAACGGAGGCGGCCTCGAAGCCCGAGGCTCGGGTTCGCATGTTCGAGCAGGTGGCGGACGCCTTCGAGCTGCGCTTGATCGACAGCGGACACTTCGTGCTGTTTCGCAAGATCTGGTATCAGGGCGAACGCTTCATCCAGGGCGCGCTCATCGATCGTGCGGCCTTCGTGGCCGAGGCCGTCCTGACCCCCTACCGGCGCTCCGGTCTGGCCAGCTCCACCGGTCTGGTCGTCGCCTTCGGCGGCGATGTGCTGGCGTTGGAGAGTGCCGCCGACGGCGGGCGCTACCTCTCGGCGCCGTCAGAACTCCGGGGCGAGCTGCTGGATCGGGCGCGCTTGTCGTCACCGTTGGGCGGACTCGAGCTGCTGCTCAGTGTGACCGAGCTGCCGGCCGCTCCCGGCGCACCGGTCGTCATCTGGACCGCGCTGGTGTTGGCACTGGTGCTGGCCGGTGGCTTGGTGCTGATGGAGCGCCTGGGCAGCAGGCAGCTCGCCTTGGTCGCACAACAGCAGGACTTCGTCGCGGCGGTCAGCCACGAGCTGAAAACGCCGTTGACCTCGATCCGAATGTACAGCGAGATGCTGTGCACCGGCTGGGGCGACGACGAGCGTCGAATGACCTACTACCACTACATCCACGACGAGAGCGAACGCCTCTCCCGACTCATTGCCAACGTGCTGCAATTGGCGCGGATGAACCGCGATGAGTTGCGCGTCGATCCGAAGCCCGTCTCGGTGGGCGCGCTGCTGGAACTGCTGGAGAGCCGCGCCGCGACCTCGCTCGATCGCGCGGGTTTCGGCCTGGATATCGATGTCGGCGACCCCCGGCTCGCCGAGCGCCCGGTGTCGGTAGACCCGGACGCGATGCTCCAGATCCTGCTCAACCTGGTGGACAACGCGCTCAAGTTCGCCGCCCAGGCCGAGCCGCAAGAGATCCAGGTCCGCTGTCGTGAAGACGGCCCGAAACGGATCTGTCTCGCCCTGCGGGACTTCGGACCGGGTGTCGCGCAACCCGAACTCCGACGGATCTTCCGGCCGTTCTATCGCAGCCGGACAGCCATCGAAGGTGCAGTCAAGGGGACGGGGATCGGTCTTGCGTTGGTGGCGCGACTGGTCCAGGCGATGGGCGGGGACGTGACGGCGCACAACCGCGACCCGGGGCTCGAGGTTCGGATCTCTCTCCCGGTGGCGGATGTCGTGACTGGTGCGCCGCGCGATGCCTCACATGGGCGGGAGGACCCCTGAACGCGACATCCTGCCGTTGCCGGACCCGCGAGCTCGCGGCCGGGCATGAGGCATCGAAGGCTAAGGCCGAGCGAAGCGGCGCGGGCGCCCAAGGGCGTATCGCTGACGGTGGTCAGCTCGAGCGAGACGCGCCCCGCGGCATGCACTCGGCCACCGCCAGCACCCGCGAGCGCCAGTCCTCGTCCAAGCGGCGGAACTTCCACAGCAACGCCAGCTCGTCCGGCGCCAGTGTCTCTGACCGATCCTGTTCCAGACCCAATAGATAGGCCGGGGACACGATCTCCAGCGCTTCCGCCAGGGTCCGCGCGGCCTCGATACTCATCCGGCGCAGCCCCTGCTCGTAGTTGCTGATGCGAGACTTGCTCAGCAGGTTGCCGGTCAGCGCCGACAACTCCGACAGGCTGAGTCTGCGCGCATGCCGCGCGGCCCTCAGGCGTTCGCCCATGGCAGCCGTCAGGGCCTGCTCGGTTTGCTTCATCGACATCCCCCAAGAAACGATTGCCCGGGGAATGCTACACGAATCGCAAACAAGGTTCACCGACTGACAGGTGCGTCGGTTCCAACATCGACCGACCCAAGGCGAGACCTCGATGACGCGCAAGGAGCCGCCGGGCAGGATCTACATGACCGTGGAGAGGTAGGCGCCCATTTTCATGTCTGCGCCATAGATATGCTCCATGAGCCAACGCTCCAGGAAGGCCACCTCCTCCGGCGAGACCGACTTTCCGGCCTTGCGCAGCCGTTGCTGGAGACCGACGACGCTCACGATCAGCTCCTCGTGCTCGTCCTTGTGCTCGCGACGGGCCTCGTAGCCGTACTTCAGCATCAACCGCTCCTCATGACGGAAGTGCCAAACGGTGCAAGCGATGAGTTCTTCGGCAATCGCGTTGATGTACTCGGCGGCCTCGGCACCTGCCACTGCTTCGCTCAGAAGGTTGTAGAGCTCGACGAGCCTGCGGTGGTCCTCGTCGATCTCGGGCACTTCAACGCTCAGCGTCTTGTCCCAGTTCAACGCCTTCATGGACGCCCCTCCCCTGTTGGATTTGGTGCAAGCACGAGGACCCGCCCGGATCGGCGACGCCCCTGCTCGAACACCACCCCAACCATAACCCCCTGGCGGGTCGTCGCGCGCAGCAAGCCGCCGCGGGACTGAGCCCGGTCATGAATCCGCATCGGGCCGGCGGCCGATCCAAGGGCGTCAGCCAGGCTCGGTCCAGACGACCAGCTCCCGCAGGACCGCGGTGGCGTAGCTGCCGGCGGGCAAGGCAAAGCGCAGCCGGCAGCGGTCCGGAGCGTCCCACTCCAGGGACAGATCCTCCGGATAGAGCACCAGTGGCCTGCGCTCCTGCTTCAAGCCGGTTTCGGCGAGCCCTGCACACCAGTGCGGATAACGGTCGAAGACCTGCGCCTCCAGCGCGGCCGCATCTGCGGTTGTCAGGGGGGTGCCGGCGCCGAGCAAAGGGCCCGTCGGCTGGACATCGCCGCTACGGACCCGCTCGCGCAGGGTGTCGTCGATGTCCTCGGCGAGGAAGTGCGAATGGCTGCCGAGCAGCTGCAGCCGTTCTCCTGGCAACGCGCTGTGCCAGTCGTCGCGCTGCACCCGTTCCGCGAGCACCTCATTGAAGAGTTGCGAGCGAGCCGCGGAGAGGTACAGGCCGATCAGGTGCCGGGTCGCGCGGCGCCCACGCTCGTCCTGCGCAGGCGCGCCAAGAAACATGGCCTCAGCGCGATAGAGATTACCCTGGGCGCGTCCGAACCGTTGCGGACCGAAGTAGTTCGGCACACCCGCGCCGGCGATCCGATCCACCCGCTGGGCAAGCCCTTCGAGGTCACCCGAGACATCGCGAAGCAGGATATCGAAGGCGTTGCCGGCGAGCACGCCCCGGCGCAGTTTGCGCTTGTGAGCATGGGACTCCAGGACCTCGATACCGTGACCGCAGAGCGACGACCAATCGGGCTCCGGGCGAGGGCCCAGGTGCACCGAGAACCACTGCGTGGTGACCGCGCGACGGTCCTTGAGCCCGGCGTAGCCAACGGCCTTGTGTGGAACGCCGGCGCGAGTCGCGATCTTGCGCGCCACCCACTCCGTGTTGCAGTTGGTCTTGCGCACCAGGAGCAGGCGGTGCTCGCCCTGGTCGTCGGGGCCGAAAGCGAGTTGCTCCTCGACCCGGAAGTCCGCCGGCTCCGCGCGCAAGCAACCGCGGATGACCGGGTGCGCGTGCGCCCGCGGCAGGTCCTCGAACGGCCGCCAAACGGGCTGGTCCAGGTGCTCTGCGGCTGCCGCGCCGCCGGCCCGGAGCGGCTCCGGGTCCTGGGATGAGGTGTTCACGATTCGTTTAGAAGGACCACCGCGAAGGCGGCTATCCCCTCGCCACGACCCGTGAACCCCATGCGCTCCGTGGTCGTCGCCTTGACGTTGACCCGCTGCACCGGGCAACGGATGTCGGCGGCCAAGGTCTCGCGCATGGCATCGATGTGCGGCGCGAGCTTCGGCCGCTGCGCGGCGATGGTGAGGTCGGCGTTGTGCACCGATAGGCCACGCGCATCGAGCGATTCCATGACACGCCGGAGCAGGATGCGGCTGTCGATGCCGGCATAGTCGGCGTCGGTGTCCGGGAAGTGATGGCCGATGTCCCCCAGCGCCGCCGCGCCGAGCAGGGCATCGCACAATGCGTGAACGACGACATCCCCATCGGAGTGGGCCGCGAGGCCCTTGTCGTGCGGCACCTCGACGCCACCGAGCACGAGTTTGCGCCCGGCCTCGAACCGGTGCGCGTCGATACCTTGTCCTATGAGCATAAGCGTTACTGCAATGAAGCCTGGGGTTGCGGCAATGATCGACGATGGATGACCGGGCGGGCCAGGGCAGGCATCAATCGACGGTTCCCGAACCAGCGTTCTGCTGCTGGGCGAGATGGAACTCCGCCAGAGGGAGATCCTCGGGCCGGGTGATCTTGATGTTGTCGGCGTGGCCTTCGACCAGCACCGGCCGCTCGCCGAGCAGTTCGACGGCGCTCGCATCGTCCGTGACGACGAGATCGCTCGCGTCGGCGTGGTCCAGCGCACGGCGCAGCAGGCCGAGTTGGAAGGCCTGCGGCGTGTAGGCGCGCCAAAGGTCCGCCCGCGGCACGGTGGCATCGATACGCCCCCCCGAGCCGCGCTTGACGGTGTCTGCGATGGGAACGGCGAGCAGGGCGCCGACGGGTTCACGTTGGAGCGTGTCGAGCAGCAGGTCGAGGTCGGTCCGCCGCAGACAGGGGCGCGCGGCGTCGTGCACCAGCACCCAGTCCTGCTCATCGGCAAGGCCGGCGAGGAGGTCCAGGCCGTTGCGTACCGAGTGACAGCGCTCCGCACCGCCGGGAGCACGATGCACCCGCGGGTGATTGGCGTAGCCACTGGTATCGGCCCACCAGCCGTCGGACTCGCCCAGCACGACGACACAGCCGGCGATGGCCGGGTGATCGATGAAGGCGGCGATGGCGTGATCGATGACCGGACGCCCGGCGAGCGACAGGTACTGCTTGGGTACCGCGGCACCGAACCGGCGGCCGACACCGGCGGCGGGGATCAGCACCCAATGCCGGAGCGAACGCCTTGCGGATACCGGGTCCGAGCTGGAGGCGGTCATTGGTCCTCCTCCTCGGGCGGCTCTTCGATGACCTGCAGGAAGACCTCTCCCCGCTGGATCATGCCGAGTTCGCTGCGCGCACGGTCCTCGATGGCCTCGAGGCCGACGCGCAGATCCTCGACCTCCGCGGCCAGAGCCAGGTTGCGGGCCTCCAGCTGCTCCAGCTCTGCGCGATGGTCGGCAATCTGCGCTCGCAGCGCGTGCAGCTCCGCCAGGCTGCCGTCACCGACCCAGAGCCGATACTGCAACATACCGAGCAGCAACAGCAGCGCGAGGACGAGCCAGCGCATCAGAGCCCGCTAGCCTCGCACCCGCCTGTGCCCGGATCGGCTGCGCTCACAGGTGCTTGAAGGCACTGCGCCCGGCGTAGACGGCGGCATCGCCGAGCTGGTCTTCGATGCGCATCAGCTGGTTGTACTTCGCCACGCGATCCGAGCGAGACAGCGAGCCGGTCTTGATCTGGCCCGTGCCGGCGGCGACCACAAGATCGGCGATGGTGGTGTCCTCGGTCTCGCCGGATCGGTGCGAGACCACGGAGCTGTATCCGGCCTCTTTCGCCATCTGGATGGCTTCCAGGGTCTCGGTCAGGGAGCCGATCTGGTTGACCTTGATGAGGATGGAGTTGGCGATGCCCTTCTCGATGCCCTCGGCTAGGATCTTGGTGTTGGTGACGAAGAGGTCGTCACCCACCAGCTGAACCTTGGCGCCGAGGCGCTCGGTCTGGTCCTTCCAGCCGTCCCAGTCGCCCTCGGCGAGGCCATCCTCGATGCTGATGATCGGGTACTTGCCGCACCAGTCGAGCAGCAGGTCGGTCATGCCGGCGGCGTCGAGCTTGCGGCCCTCGCCGCTGAGGTTGTAGACGCCGTCCTCGTAGAACTCCGACGCGGCCACGTCCATGCCGAGGTAGATGTCCTGCCCGGCCTTGTAGCCAGCCTTGTCGATGGCCTCCAGAATGACCTCGATGGCGGCCTCGTTCGAGGGCAGGTCGGGGGCGAAGCCGCCCTCGTCGCCGACGCTGGTGGCGAGCCCACGGCCGTGGAGCACGGACTTGAGCGCGTGGAACACCTCGGCGCCGTAGCGAACCGCCTCGCGGATGCTCGGCGCACCGACGGGCAGAATCATGAACTCCTGGAAGTCGACGCTGTTGTCCGCGTGCTCGCCGCCGTTGATGATGTTCATCATGGGCACCGGCAGCAGGTGGGCGTCGTCGGCGAGGGACTTGTACAGCGGCAGCGACTTCTCCTGCGCCGCGGCGTGAGCCGCGGCCAGGGACACGCCGAGGATGGCATTGGCGCCGAGGCGCGCCTTGTTGTCGGTGCCGTCGAGGTCGATCATCTTGCGATCGACCGCATCCTGGTCGGTCACTTCCATGCCGATCACAGCGTCACGCAGCTCGCCGTTGACGTGACCGCAGGCGGTCAGCACACCCTTGCCGCCGAAGCGGACCTTGTCGCCGTCGCGCAGTTCCAGCGCCTCGCGCGAGCCGGTGGAGGCACCGGAGGGAACGGCGGCGCGCCCGATGGCGCCATCGCCGGTGAGTACATCCACCTCGATGGTGGGGTTACCGCGCGAATCGACGACTTCCCGGGCGCGGACATCAACGATTTCGGACATGAGTTCTGTTCTCCAGCTGGGTGCCGCGGGAGCGGCGGAGCCTTGAAGCTAAGTGGGACGGGAATAGGATTCGATGACGGAAGTCTATCCGGACTGCTTGCCCGGTGCTGCAGGGCGCCCAGAACCGGCGAGCGCTGATGGGCCGGTCAGGTACGGCGCCATTGGGCGCCCCCCAAGCCGGTGCGCCTGGTCAGGCGTCCCTGTCCGCCCGGTGCCGGCTTTGCGCCCGCGCCGCCTCGACGAAGCCGCGGAACAGCGGATGCCCATCGCGCGGCGTCGATGTGAATTCGGGGTGGAATTGGCAGCCGACGAACCAGGGGTGATCCGGGATCTCGACGATCTCCACCAGTTTGGAGTCCAGGGACCAGCCGGAAAAGCGCAGCCCCGCGTCCTTCATGGCATCGCAGTAGTGGTTGTTGAACTCGTAGCGGTGCCGATGACGCTCGCGGATCTGGTGCTGGCCATAGATATGCCGCGCGAGGCTGCCCGGTTCGAGCCGGCAGTTCTGCCCGCCGAGGCGCATGCTGCCGCCCTTGTCCGCGTCGGCGCCACGCAGCTCGCGCTGGCCGTCGTCGGTCTGCCACTCGGTGATCAGGCCGATGACCGGGTGCGGCGTACCGGGGTCGAATTCGGTGCTATGCGCGCCGGTCTGGCCGGCGACATTGCGGGCATACTCGATCACGGCGACCTGCATGCCGAGGCAGATACCCAGGTACGGGATACGCTGCTCGCGGGCGAACTGCACGGCGGCGATCTTGCCCTCGATGCCGCGTTCACCGAAGCCGCCCGGCACCAGGATCGCATCCATGTGCTCCAGGCAGGCCGTACCTTCGCGCTCGATCTCCTCCGCATCCATGTACTCGATGTCGACGCGGGTGCCCGTGTGCACGCCGGCGTGGGCCAGGGCCTCGGACAGGGACTTATAGGCCTCGGTCAGGTCCATGTACTTGCCGACCATGCCGATGCGCACGGAATTGCTGGGGTTCTCGATGCCCTCCAGCACGCGCTGCCACTCGCTCAGATCCGCCTCCGGCACCTCCAGACCAAACTGCTTGACCACCAGCGCATCCAGCCCCTGGGCGTGCAGCAGCATGGGGATGCGATAGATATAGTCGGCGTCGACGGCCGAGATGACGGCATTCTCCGGGACATTGGTAAACAGCGCGATCTTGCGCCGCTCGTCCTCGGGCAGGTGGTGCTCCGCACGACACAGCAACACATCCGGCTGGATACCGATCGAGCGCAGTTCCTTGACGGAGTGCTGGGTGGGCTTGGTCTTGATCTCCCCTGCGGTGCGGATATAGGGCACCAGGGTGAGGTGAATGAACATGGAGCTTTCCGAACCGAGCTCCACGCGCATCTGGCGGATGGCCTCCAGGAAGGGCAGTGACTCGATGTCGCCGACGGTGCCGCCGATCTCGACCAGCGCCACGTCGGCATCGCCCGCGCCGAGCCGGACGCTGGCCTTGATCTCGTCGGTGATGTGCGGGATGACCTGCACCGTGCGGCCGAGGTAGTCGCCGCGGCGCTCCTTGCGGATGACACTCTCGTAGATCTGTCCGGTCGTGTAGTTGTTGTTGCGGCCCATGCGGGTCCGAAGGAAGCGCTCATAGTGCCCGAGGTCCAGATCCGTCTCGGCACCGTCGTCGGTCACGTAGACCTCGCCGTGTTGGAAGGGACTCATGGTGCCTGGATCGACGTTGATGTACGGATCCAGTTTGATCATGGTGACCCGCAGGCCGCGGGCCTCCAGCAGCGCGCCGAGGGAAGCGGACGCGATGCCCTTACCGAGTGACGACACGACGCCGCCGGTTACGAAAATGAGCTTGGTCATGGTCTCCTGGACCCGGGGGTGCGGCCGTCAAACCTGCATACGGCCTCTACTGCGCCGACGCCGAGCGCGTGGCGCGCGCTCAGGTCGAAGCTGCGACGGTAACAAATTCGTGGGTCTGCCTCAATTCGAGGCGATGCCTGGAGGCCCGCCGCAAAGCCGTTTCGAATTGCCCGAATAAACCGGCGATTAGCACGCTTCACAAGCCGATATCCGACACGTATACTCCGCCGCGTTCGTGTTCTTGCGGACCCATTGGGTGGCTCGGCTCCGCACCACACGGCCTCGGCCGATTGGGAGCCACCTCGGCCACCAAACTTAGAGAAAACACCTTTTGGAGCGTCAGATCATGCAAAAGCTTGGCAAGATCTTCGGCATCGCGGCCATCGCCGGTGCAGCCACCTTCTCCATGAGCGCCGCACAGGCGTGGTGGGGTGGTCCGGGCTGGGGCGGCCCGGGCTACGGCAGCGGCTGGGGCGACGGCCTCGGCGACATGTTCAGCGACATGTTCGGCGACGGCTACGGCGACTTCAACATGAGCATGTCCGGCGGTGGTCGCGGCTACGGCCGTGGTCGCGGCTATGGCTACGGTCGCGGCTACGGTCACGGCTATGGTCACCCGTACTACGGCGGCTATGGCTACCCGGGCTACGGCTACGGCTACCCGGGCTACGGCTACGGCGTTCCCTATGCACCCTACGGCGCGCCCTACGCTGCCCCGGCGGCCCCCGCTGCTCCGGCCGCTGAACAGCAGAAGTAAGACGGCCCAAGTCGAATCGAGCCACCGAGCGTCGTTGCGGTTCGCTGCATCCGCTGCCTAGTCGCGAATGCCAGCGTCCGACCCTCCACCTCGGCGGCACTCGACGACACAAGCCGCGCCCCGGCGCGGCTTGTGTTTTTTTCGTAGGCGGCCGACCGGCACTCGATGGCGTTAGCGGCCGACGGTTTGTCAGCGGCGCTTAGGCGCTGGACCCTGCCCCAGTTCCAAGGCTTCGGGAACCCGTAGCGGCTCCACGGGCATCCAAGGCGTTCTCCCCGATGCCGCGCAGCGCATAGTCACGTGCGCCCACACACGCGGCCCCACAGACCCATGCTCGACAGGCCTCATCACGCGCGCCGAACAACCGCAATATTTGCCCTTGATGCATGTCAACCAGGGCGGCAAAATAGACCTGTCAACTTGCCGGGGACATTGCCTTGACTCAACGAAAAGTCATCTCTTTCGAGACCATCCGCGTCGCATGCAAGAACTGCACCCTCTCGCAACTCTGCTTGCCGATGGGGATGTCGACGGAAGACGTTGACCGACTCGACAGTATCGTCAAACGCTCACGCCCGCTGCATCGAGGCGATCACCTCTTCCGCGCCGGCGAGCGATTCCGGTCCCTGTACGTCGTCAAGACGGGATCGGTGAAGACCTACACCCCCAGTGAGGAAGGCGGCGAACAGGTGCTGGGCTTTCACCTGCCCGGTGAAATCATCGGTCTCGACGCCATCGATCAAGACATGCATGCCTGTTCCGCCAAGGTGCTTGAGACCTCGGCCATTTGTGAAGTCCCCTTCCAACGCTTCGAGGAACTCGCATCCGCCATCCCGAGCCTTCAGCACTCGATGTACAGACTCTTGAGCAAGGAGATCGGCCACGACGCGGAGATGCTCCTGCTGCTCGGCAAGAAGAACGCCGAGGAACGCCTGGCGGCCTTCTTAGTGAGCATGTCCCAACGCCTCAGCAAGCGTGGACTCTCCCCGACCGACTTCTACCTCAGCATGTCTCGCCACGAGATCGGCAACTACCTCGGCCTCGCCGTGGAAACGGTTAGCCGCCTGTTCACCCGCTTCCAGGACGAGGGCCTGGTGCGCGTCGACCGCAAGCACGTCGAGTTGCTGGACCTCGCCAGCATCGAACAGATCGCGGGCTCCGCCGCCCACACAGACAACCGACAGCACTCCAGCTGACAGACGCAGCCGGGGCGAGGGCCGAGGACCTCGGCGACGCCGACAGCGGGTCGGGCGACGCCCTCGATGCAGTGGCCCCGGCCTCTGCGGTCCAGAATGGCAGGGGTCGACCCTGACATCCCTCTCCTCGTCGCCGACCTACGCAAGTCTCGAAGCAGGCATCGCCAAAACCACTACAATAGTGAGTTTTCTGGCTGCCTCCGCCGAACCGCCCCTTCCCGAGGGACGCCCATCGCGAGGCACTTCCGGTTGTTTCAGGGAGCCTGCCATGTCGCATCCCCTCGCCAAGGCAGTGCTGGCTTTGCTGCTGGCCCTGCTCCCGACGGCCGCCTTCGCGTCCGCGAACACCGAGCGCTTCGACCTCACCGCCAGCTGGGTGGGCTACACCGCGCTCGCAGTGTTCGCACTCGCCTACGCCCTGGTGATGGCGGAAGAGTTCACGCACCTGCGCAAGTCGAAGCCCGTGGTCCTCGCGGCCGGCATCATCTGGCTGGTCATCGCCTACTACTACACCTCGCACCACGGCGATTACCACACCGTCGAGAACGCGGTGCACCACAACATCATGGAGTTCGCCGAGCTGTTCCTGTTCCTGCTCGCGGCCATGACCTACATCAACGCCATGGAGGAACGGCGCGTGTTCGAGTGGCTGCGCGCCTGGCTCGTGCGCAGCAGCTACAGCTACCGCAAACTGTTTTGGCTGACCGGCTTCCTGGCCTTCTTCATCTCGCCGGTGGCGGACAACCTGACCACGGCACTGCTGATGTGCGCCGTCGTCATGGCCGTGGGCGCGCACAACTTCTTCCACCTGCCGCCGGTACTGGGCATGATGACCGGCCTCGCATACCTGAAGTTCTTCGGCTACTACCTCTCCAGGACCAATGAGCGGTCCACGGTGAAGGTCGGCTCGGTCGAGGACTCCATGCCCTTCGACATCTTCCAGAAGGTGGCGCGGGCGGAGTGGGACACGCTGTTGTTCTTCTACGGCGTGATCCTGTGCGTCGGCGGGCTCGGCTTCATCGGCTACCTGGAACTGGTGTCGTTGTTCGCCTACGGCGACGTCGGGCCGACCTTCGCCAACACCATGGTGGGCTTCCTGTCAGCCATCGTCGACAACATCCCGGTCATGTTCGCCGTGCTGACCATGAACCCCGAGATGCCCCAGGGGCAGTGGCTGCTGGTCACGCTCACCGCGGGGGTCGGCGGCAGCCTGCTGTCCATCGGCTCGGCGGCCGGCGTTGCGCTAATGGGCCAGGCGAAGGGGCTCTACACCTTCTTCGAGCACATGAGGTGGACCAAGTACATCGCCTCGGCTACGTGGCGAGCATCCTGACACACTTCGTCGTCAACTTCTGGACCTTCTCGATTCCGGCGTCCGGATGAGGCGGGCGCCCGCTCACGCGGCTTTGGGCTGGAGGCGTTCAACCGACCAACGCGCCCTCCGCCGGCTGCTCATCGGCCGTGTCGTCGGTCGTATCCTCGATGAGCCAGACGCAGCCGCCGCTGGCCTTATCGATCGCGGCAAGACGCGCCTCGTGGGCGGCGACTTCATCGGCCGTGGCCCGCTGAACGCGCAGCCGACCCGCGGGGACGCTCAGCCGGCGCACCTCCTCCCGGCGCAGGCCGGTCTCCACGTGCTCCTCGCCACCGAGATGCAGGCTCACCTGGCCGCCGGTCATCGCCAAATAGACGTCGGCGAGGATCTGCGCATCCAACAGCGCGCCGTGCAGCTCGCGGTGGGTGTTGTCGATGCCGTAGCGCTTGCACAGGGCATCCAGGCTATTGCGCTGGCCGGGGTGCATCCTGCGGGCCAGCACCAGACTGTCCGCAACGGTGCAGAGGTCGTCGATGGGCGCCGTGTCGTCGTGCCAGAGCTTGAGTTCGTGGTTCAGAAAGCCGACGTCGAAGGGTGCATTGTGGATCACCAGCTCCGCACCCCGGCAATAGTCGATGAACTCCTCCGCGACCTCCGCAAAGCGTGGCTTGTCCGCGAGGAAGGCGTTGCTGATGCCATGCACCGCTTCGGCGCCGGCATCGATCTCCCGATCCGGCTGAAGGTAGCGGTGGAAATCGTTACCGGTCAGCCGGCGCTCGATGATCTCGACGCAGCCGATCTCGATAATGCGATGGCCCTCGGAGGGCTCCAGGCCCGTGGTCTCCGTGTCCAGCACGATCTGGCGCATGTGGTGGGGTCTCTCCAGCTGAAGCGGTGCAACGGGACGCCGACGACCATCGCCATGGCCCGCTGTGCGGGCCGCCGACGCGCGCGACGAACCGATCTCGATCGAACTCGGCATCACACCACAAAGCCGACACCGTCACCACGTCCGACACCACTCCTGGCCGCGACCTGGAGACCCCCTTGCCGATCACGGCCTGCGCTGCGCGCACGCCGATGATCCGAGGCACGGTGTCGGACGTCGACAGGGGCATTGCGCGAAGCGACGCCTGGGCCAAGGTGTTGGCGCCGGCCCCACGAACTGCCCTCAGACGACTGCCCTCAGGCGCCCACCCTTAGGTTCCTACCAGGTGCTCCGGCTTGTCGAGCAAGCGTTGCAGCATCCCGTGCACACTCTCGTGCATAGACAGCAGTGAAGGAATGACCAGCAGCACCAGCACGGTGGCGAAGGCCAGCCCGAAGGCGATGGAGGTGGCCATCGGGATCAGGAACTGAGCCTGATAGGACTTCTCGAACAGTAGCGGCGTGAGGCCGGCAACCGTGGTCATGGAGGTTAGCATGACGGCGCGCAGGCGCTGGCACGCAGCCTCCACCAGGGCCTCCTGCACGGCCATGCCGGAGGTGCGCAGGTGTTTGTAGAAGGTCACCAGGATGATGCTGTCGTTCACGACGATGCCCGACAGGCCGAACATGCCGAACAGCGACAGGATGGTCAGGTCGATGCCCATGGCCCAGTGGCCGATCAGGGCGCCGGTGAGGCCGAAGGGGATCACGGCCATGACCACCAAGGGCCAGCCATAGGACGAGAACACCCAGGCCAGGATCAGGTAGATCAGGATCAGCCCGAGCAACAGCCCCTTGCGCATGTCGTCCAGGGTGTCGCGCTGGTCCGCCGAGCGGCCCTCGAAGGAGTAGTGGATGCCGTAGTCACGCTCCAGCACCGCGAGCGGCCCCTCTTCCAGCGTGGCGATGATGCGGTTGCTGTTGTTGACACTGGTGTCGACGTCGGCGGTGACCTCCACCGCCAACCGGCCGTCGGCATGGCGCAACACCTCGAAGCCACGCCGCGAGCGCCAATCCGCCACCGAGGTCAGGGGCACGGACTCCCCCGCCGGGGTGCGGATGTTCAGTCGATACAGGCTCGCGAGGGTCGCGCGCTCCGCCTCCGGGAGTCGTACCCGGACCTCGACCTCGTCCGGACCGTCCTGGAAGATCTGTACCAGTTGGCCGTCGAAGGCCGTGCGCAACTGCCGGCCAAGGTCTGCCACCGTCAGCCCCAGGGCCTCGCCGGCCGGCGTCAGGGAATAGATGAGCTGTTCGCGCCCGTAGGCCATGTCGTCCTCGACCTCGCGCACCCCCTCGATGCCCGAGATGGTCTCGGACAGATCGATGGCGGCGGCCTTGAGCACCTCCGCCTCGCGACCTGTGAGGCGGATGGTGAGGTCTCGCCCGGGCGGGCCGACGCGACGGGAGGCGATGGTCAGGTTCTCGAGCCCCGCCGGCGGCTCGATGCGCTCGCGCCAGGCATTGATGAATTCGGCGTTGCGCACGTCACGCAGATCGCCATCGATGAGTTCAACCGTCAGGCCGCCGAACTGGTCCGCCGCCGCACGGCCGTCGGACTTGGCCCCATGGAAGGCGAGCACGACGTTGATGATCTCGCCGCTGCCGCGCTCCTCGTCCAACGCCCGCTCGGTGGCGTGCACCGTCTGCTCCAGGTGCGCCAGAAAGCGGTCGACGGTTTCCCGCGGCGTGCCGGCGACGAAGGTCACGTTGGCGTTGATGATCTGCGATTCGGGCGTCGGGAAGAAGGTGAAGCCGATGCGTCCTCCGGCCATGAGCCCGACGGCGAATAGGAGCAGCGCCACCGATGCGGCGACGGTGGTGAAGCGGTTGGCGATGGCCAACGCCGCGAAGGGCCGGAACAGCCGGTCGCGGAAGGCGTCGAAACCGCGGTCCAGGCGCGCCCGAATGGAGTTCGGCTTGATCTTGTGGGTGTGCAGGAAGGCATGGCGCAGATGCCCCGGCAACACCAGGAAGCTCTCCACCAGCGACGCAAGGATGGTGCAGATGATGACAATGGGAATGGCGCCGAGGATGTTGCCGATTCGCCCGCCGACGAGCATCAGTGGCAGGAAGGCCGCAATGGTGGTGAGCGAGGAGGCGATGACCGGGGCCAGCATGCGCCGCGCGCCGCCCTCCGCCGCCAACAGCGGGTCCTCGCCCATCTGATAGTGGGCCATGGCGTCCTCGCCCACCACGATGGCGTCATCGACGATGATACCGAGCGCCATGATGAGCGCGAACAGCGTGATCATGTTCACGCTGCCGCCGACCAGATACAGGATGAACAGGGTCGCGGCGAAGGACACCGGGATGCCCCAGGCCACCCAGAAGGCCACCCGCCCGGTGAGGAACAGGTACAAGATGGCCACCACCAGGATCAGGCCGCCGAGGCCGTTGCGCACCAGCAGCATGATGCGTTCCTTGACCAGCTCCCATGAGGCATCGTAGACGGTGATCTCGACGCCCGGCGGCAGGGTCGGCCGGGTGGCGTCCAGCCAGTCGGATAGGGCGCGGGCGGACTGCAGGGTGTCGCCGTTCTCGGAACGCTGGACGATCATCTCGACCGCCGGATCGCCGTCGACTGTGACGTCGACGGTGTTGTCGCTCGGACCGCGGTCGATGTCCGCGACATCGCCGAGGTTGATGCGCAGCTCCTCCCCGGTCTTGATGGGCAGGTCCTGGAAGGAAACCGGGTCGCGGCGCTTATCCAGGCTTCGGAGCTCGCGCGCGCCCTCGCCACGGCCGACGGCGCCGGCCGGCAGGTCACGGCTGAAGTCGCCGACACGGTTGCCGATGTCGGTGAGACCCAATTCCAGCTGTTCCAGTCGCTCGGTCGGCACCTGGATGCCGATCTCCTCGTCGGGCAGCCCCTTGATGTCGACCTTGTCGAGCCCGTTGTCCAGCAGTTCGGTCTCGAATCGGCGCGCGAGCTTGCGCATCTCGCCCGGGTCTTGGAGGCCGGTGATGACCAACCGCGCAACCTGCTCGTAGCGGGTCAGCAGCGAGACCTCTGGCTTCTCGGCGTCCTGCGGGAAGTTGCGGAACTCGTCGACGAAGCGGCGTACCTGATCCAGCGCCAGCAGCGAGTCCGTGCCCTCTTTGAACTCCAGGGTGATCGCCGAGATGCCCTGGCTGGAGGTGCTGGTCATCTTGTCCAGGTTGTCAACCGTACGCAGCCGCTGCTCCAGCGGCTCGGTGATGCCGTCCTCGACATCCTCGGCGCTGGCACCGCTCCAAACCACCCGCACCTGCACAATATCCAGCTCGAAGCTCGGGAAAAACTGCACATTGAGCCGATCCAGCGCAAAGGCGCCGGCCAGCAGCATGATGAGCATCAGCAGATTGGCGGCGACCTTGTGGTGCGCGAACAGGCCGATGATGTCGCCCCGATGCTGCATGGCGGGCTGCCGAGGCGCGGCGTCCGGCCCGGTTTCGCGACTCACTGCACCACCCGCGCATGGTCGTCGGCCTGTTCGGCCGGGGCGGTCACCGCATCCACCGGGGCCTTGACCATGCGGCCCTGCTCCAGCGCCTCGACACGCAGGCCGTGCACGGCGTTCGGCATGTGGGTGACCACGATGAGGTCACCGGTCTCGATTCGCGGCGAGCGGACCAGAAGTCGAGATTCATCCGCGTCATCGGCCGGGCGCTCGCCGAGGGTCTCGACATCGATGCCGACCATGCGGCCATCCTCGAGCGTGTAGATGCGCCCGCCGCCGTAGACCGACCGGAACGGCACCGCGACGACACCCTCCCGCGCAGGACGCTCCAGGCGCAGGGTGAGCATCTGCCCGAGACGCAGAGACGAGGCATCGCCGGTGACCTGGAACAGCCCATCCACGCCGCTCGGGCCGGCCTCGCCCGCGACGCGGTCGAGTTCCACGGGCAAGGTCAAGTCGCCGACGCGCGCGATCGCGGGCAGTGTGTCCTTGCCGGTCAGCGCGGTGACCAGTTCGGCCTGATAGGGTGCGGGGATACGCGCACGGACCTGCAGGCTGTCCAGCGCGAATAGCGACACCAGCACGGCACCTTTGGCCACCTGATCGCCGGCGGTGACTTCGACCCCGGTGACGATGCCGTCGTAGGGTGCCCGCACGGTGGCGCGCTCGTACTCCAGCTCCAGTTCTTCAAGCCGCGCGCGGCTGCTCGCGAGCCGGGCCTCCAGCGCACGCAACCGCAGTGGGTGGTCCGCGATGCTCTGCTCACGGTTGCTGACCGTCAGGGCCTGCTGCGCCTCCGCCTGTTCGGCCTCGTCCAGAGCCTGCTCGGCGCCGACGCGCTGTGTCTTCAGGCGCTCCTGACGAGCGACGGCCTCCTGCGCCAGGGTCAGCAGGCGCGTCTCCTGCGTCAGAGCCAGGCGATCGGTCTCGTGTCGGTTGCGCTCGCTCGCGATCTCCGCCTCGAGCTCCGCGACCTGCGCCCTGGCCTGGGCGATGCGTGGCTCGAAGTCCCGCGCATCCAGTCGGACCAGCAGGTCGCCCTTGGTAACTTGGTCGCCGTCCTGCACCGCCACCTCCGTCACCCAGGCGGCGGCCGAGGCGGTGGTCCGAAGCAGATCGGGTGTTTCCACCCGACCATAGAGCGTCAGGATCGGCGCGAGCCGCTGTCGTACGGCGCGCTCGACGTCGACGCGCCAGACGCGCTCTTGGATGTCCGGCGCAGCCTGCTCGGGCTTGGTGGACTTGAGGACGCGGAAGGCACCGAAACCGATCGCCAGGACCAGGACCGGCAGGATAATCTTGAGGAACTTGCGCACGCGGGTGTCTATTCGATTGTGCTGGCACAACGGGCGCCAAGGGATGGGGGCGTCGACGGCCGCTGCCCGTATCCCTGCGCCACATTGAGGCTGGACATTGGTGGTCGACGGGTAGGGTCGCTCGACCACCGGGATGCACCAAGAGTCGGGGCCCCGGCGCCAGACTGCAACGAGCCTCGTCAATCCGCGGTGCCCTGGGCAGGTACCAGGCACCAATAGGCTAAGAAGAAACCCCGACCCGAGACCGCGAACTCACCAACGCTTGGCGCCCGCGAAGACGCGGCAGCACCTCCCGTCCGAACGGCATACACAGCCGTTCATCGGGATGTTATCCACCAAAAGTGTATTTAGACGTTGCGTTCAGTTTTCCTGGCAAATTGATAAAACGCATAGAGTTCTGACCAAACCTGGCCCCGTTAGCAGAGCAGTTCCAGCGCAGTCACAGATTCCTGGGCCAGAAACCCAGCCGAAATGTGTCCGAGTCGACGCATGACCGTCACATTCACGGAGTATCATGCTACGGCATTGGTAGGATTCTCTAGGTCACCGCCCAACGCCGAAGGCCGCAGACCCGAACACGGACGCCGCGCAGCCTAGGCACCAACGGCTTCCACTTTGATATTAAAGAGGATGCAGTTGAGGAGAGGCGGGTCCCATCGCGACGCACAATATGGAGACGAACATGTTCGGCAAGCCCGGTTCCATCCTGCTGTCCATCGGCAACCTCCCCATGGAGGTCACACGGAAAGACCTGAGGGCGCACGTTCAGTGCGTCATCGACGACATCGTTGGCAGCCGCAGGTGGCTGACTTCGGCCATCTGCAGGTGCACCATACTGCGCCTCACCCATCCGGCCACTGGCACCATTTCCCACCAGGGCATCCTCGACATACAGCCCGCCAGACTGGCGCTGGACGCGATGGAACGCTTACAGGAGCGGCCACTGCGCGGCAACGAACTCATCGTCAGTCGGTTCCGCCATGGGAGCTTCTCCATCAGCACGGAGCGACCACTGATGGGCATGAGGGAACTCTTCGGCATGGAGCAGGACGCCGACTCCGGCACCACGCAGCCGCTGAAGATCGATCTGGTCGCCGATACCGGGTTCCTGAATCCCCCCGCCGTCGAGCGGCCAGCCCAAGAACGGGCCGCCCAAAAGAACCGCTGGAGCGATCTCTTCGCGCACTGACACGTCGATAGGCGTCAACGCGGGGGACACGCCTTCCTGGCTTGGTCCGCGCAACGTGCTTCGAGCACGCCCGGCCCACCGGTCGACGCCTCAGTCACCCCGTCAACAACCGCCTGTCCTAGCTCTCCGGCTCCGCCTTACCCCGGCTGTTAGCCCGATTGCTCGCCCGCATCGGCGTCGTCGTCCGTTCCGGACAGCAGCGACGCCGCCGAACGCACGCGTAGATGGAGCGCTGCCTTGGCCAGCATGAGCGCACTCACCGGCGCGGTGATGAACAGGAACAGGGTCACCAGCAGTTCGTGCAGGCTAGGCATGTCCTCACCGCTGCTGAAGTGGATCACCGAGGCGACGAGTAGCGCACCGACGCCGAGGGTCGTCGCCTTGGTCGGACCGTGCAGCCGCGTGTAGAAGTCCTTCAAACGCGCCAGACCGAGGGAACCGATGAAGGTGAACAGGGCGCCGACGACAACGAGCACGGAGACAGCGATCTCGGTCATAGGAGCCACCTATTCGATGATGTCGCCGCGCAGCAGATACTTGCACAGAGCAACAGTGCCGACGAAACCCATCATGGCGATCAGCAAGGCCGCCTCGAAATACAGGTCGCTGTCCAGCAGAATGCCCAGCAGCACCAGCAACGCGATGGTGTTGATGTAGAGGGTGTCGAGCGCCAGGACCCGGTCCGGCTCGTCGGGGCCGATCAGCAGCCGCAACAGGCTCAACAGCAGGGCTGCGCAGACCAGGGTGATGGCGATGATCAGGGCGATACTCAGCATGGCGGCTCGAAGATCTGTATGAGTGGTCGCTCGTAACGGGCCTTGATCTCACTCGCGAGTAACTCCGGATCCTCCACCCGCAGGCCATGCACGATGAGCGATCGGCGGTCTGGGCTCAACTGGGCGGACAGGGTCCCCGGGGTCAGGGAAATGGTATTCGCCAGGATGCCGATGGCCAGGTCGGTACGCAGGTCCAGCGGCACACTCACGAAGGCGGGGCGCATGGCACGCGGCCCCGCGAGGATGAGCGCCGCCACGGTGACGTTCGCCACAAGGATGTCCCAGAGCACCTTCAGCAGGAAGAAGAACAACCACCAGGGACGGGCGATGCGGACCCGCTCCGGCCAGAACCGCTGTGTGAAGAACGGGATGAGCCAGCCCAGCAGCAGCCCGAGCAGCCCCTGGCCGAGGGTGAAGCTGTTCACCAGCAACAGCCAGATCGCGGCTAGGGCCACCGTCAGCAGCGGGTGCGGGAGCACACGACCGGTCATGCCCCAACCTCCTTCGCATCGCCCAGTACGGCCTCGATGTAGCGCTCCGGCGTGAGCAACGCGTCTGCGATCTCCGCCGTGAACTCCGTCAGCGGCCCCGCCGCGGCCACCAGAGCCAGACAGAGCGCGACCAGCCCGATCACGGGCCAGAGACGTGGCCAGTCCACACCGGCCGGGGCGCCTGCCGCCGAAGCCACATCGCCCGCCGCGACGACGGCCGCGCCGCCACTGGCGCGATAGAACAGCAGGCTACCGCTGCGCGCCAGGGCGAAGAGGCTGCATAGGCCAGCGGTCAAGACGACAACGAAGATCCAGACCACGAACTGGGAGTCCAGGGCCGCCCGCAACAGCATCCACTTACCGAGGAAGCCGGACAGCGGCGGCAGACCCGAAATCAGCACCGCCAACAGAAAGAACAGACTCCCCACCAGCGGCGCGGCCGGCACCGCCGGGCCCGGGTCAAGACGGTCCTCCAGACCGCCCCGCCCCCTGACGATCACATCCGCCAGCAGGAACAGCGCCGCGCCGGCGAAGGTGCTGTGCGCCAGGTAGTACAGCCCCGCGGCGATACCCTCGTTCGTGCCGAGTGCGAAGGCCGTGAGCAGTGTCCCGATGGAGAGGATCAGCAAATAGGCCGCCTGCCGGCGCAAGCCCCGCGCCGACAACGCACCCAAGGCGGCCAACCCCAGCGTGAGCAGGGCCAGCGGCAGCAGCACGGGTTCGATCAGGTGCGACACCAGCCCGGCATCGTCGCCGAAGATCAGGGTCTCGACGCGCAGGATGGCGTAGGCGCCCACCTTGGTCATGATGGCGAACAGCGCCGCCACCGGCGCCGAGGTGGAGGCATAGGCCGACGGCAGCCACAGGTAGAGCGGGAAGAGCGCGGCCTTGAGCGCGAACACCGTGAATAGCAGCAGCCCGGCGGCGCGGACGATGCCGAGGTCCTCGGGCGCCGTGGCGGACACCTTCACCGCCAGGTCCGCCATGTTGAGGGTACCCAGCACGCCGTACAGAGTACCGACCGCGAACAGGAACAGCGTCGAGCCGACCAGGTTCAATACCACGAAGTGCAAGCCCGCACGCACCCGCGCCGGCCCACCGCCATGCAGCAGCAGCCCATAGGAGGCGAGCAGCAGGACCTCGAAGAAGACGAACAGATTGAACAGATCACCGGTCAGGAAGGCCCCGTTGAGGCCGAAGATCTGCAACTGGAACAGCGAGTGGAAGTGGCGGCTGCCCCGGTCCGTCCCCTGCACGGCATAGAACAGGGCCGCACAGGCGAGTAGCGCCGTGATGAGCAGCATCCAAACGCTGAGCCGATCCGCCACCATCGAGATGCCGTAGGGTGCCGGCCAGTCGCCGAGTTGATAGACCAGGATGCCATCGCCGCTGACCACCAACAGGAGCCAGATCACCGCGCCAAGCTCCAGCACCACCGCGCCGAAGTTGATGCCTCGCCGCACACCGAGCGATATCCCGAGTCGACTCAGCAGCAGCACCACCGCCGCGAACAGCGGCAACAGCAGCGGGGCCATGACGAGGTGATTCATACGCCCGCCTCCCCCGCGTCGCGCGTTTCGTTCCGGGGCTCGGCGCGGTCATCCTCGTCTTCACGGCCGTCGACATGGTCGTTACCCAGCTCCTTCCTGGCCTTCAACGCCAGCATGATGACGAAGGCCGTCATGCCGAAGGCGATGACGATGGCCGTCAGCACCAGGGCCTGGGGCAAAGGATCTGCGTAGCCGGCGGCGAGGTCGTCGATCACCGCCGGCTGGCCCACCGTGAGCCGGCCGGTGGCGAACAGGAACAGATTGACGCCGTAGGACAACAACGTCAGGCCCAGCACCACGGGAAAGGTGTGAGCACGCAACACGAGATACACCCCGGCCCCGACGAGGCCGGCGATGATGATGGCGAGCAGGGCTTCCATTTCGGTCAGGCTCCGGTCATTCGGGCGAGGCAGCACCGGTGGCCGGCGCGACAGGCTCCGGGCGACCTTGATCGGACGACTCGTTGCCCGTGCCCGCACCAGGCGCATGGGTCGCGCCGTGCATCAGGCCCATGTGCACCAGGATCAGTAGCGTCGCACCCACCACGACCAGATAGACGCCCAGGTCGAAGGCCATGGCCGAGGCGAGCTCGTAGTCCGCGAACGGCAGGTGCAGGTGCGTATGGGCTGAGGTCAGGAACGGATAGCCGAACAGCATGCTGACGACGCCGGTGGCGAGCGCCACCAACAAGCCAAGGCCGATGGCCGGGTGCAGATTGCGCGGCATGCGGGCCTGGGTCCAATCGGACCCGTTGGCCAGGTATTGCATAATCAGCGCAACGGCGGTGACCAGACCGGCGATGAATCCCCCGCCCGGCATGTTGTGACCGCGCAGAAAAATGAACACCGCCACCAGCAGCGCCAGCGGCAGCAGCAGACGCACCAACGCCGCCATGATGACCGGGTGGGCCTCCCAATCCCAGAGGCGCCCGTTGCTGTCCGTCAGGTGACCCGGGAGTTGCAGGTCCTTCAGCAGCGCATAGATGCCGAGCCCCGCGAGCGCGAGCACGGAGATCTCGCCCAGGGTATCGAAACCGCGGAAGTCCACCAGGATCACGTTGACGACGTTGGTTCCACCGCCGCTGGAGACGCTGTTGTCCAGGAAGAAGCCGGAGATCGGCTGGTGCGGGCGGGTCAGCATCGCCCAGGTGAGCATGCCCGCACCTGAGCCGGCCGCCAGGGCGATGAGGAAATCGCGCAACCGGCGGGCGGGGTCCCTCTCGGGCGGCGTGTGCCTCGGCAGAAAGTACATGGCAAGCAGCAGCAGGACGATGGTCACCATCTCCACCGAAAGCTGCGTCAGGGCCAGGTCCGGCGCCGAGAACTTCACGAAGATCAGGGACACGAACAGCCCGACCGCGCCGAGCACAATGAGTGAGCGCAGGCGGTTGTGGTGCATCATCGCGGCACCGAAGGCCGTCAGCAGCAACGCGACCGTCACCATGATGCTGGCCGGATCGGGCACCGTGATCGGCACCGGCCCCGTGATGGGCACATGCGGCGGTATGAAGCCGGTCGCCCCGGCGGCCACGGCGGTGACCAGAAACACCATCACCAGCCGTTGCAGCGAGCCGGTATCGAGCAACCGCGTCAGCGCAACCGCGAAGGCCAGCACCCGATCCACGACCCAGCGGTAGACCGCCGGCGCATCCACCACACCGTGCCAGCGCTCCGCCTGCCGGAACAGCGGCCGCCGCACCATGTAGATCAACACGCCCGCCACCAGCGCGAAAAGACTCATCAAGAGCGCCGGCGTGACGCCATGCCAAAGCGCGAGGCTGTAGTACGGCGGCGCGTCCTGCAGCACCCCCCGCACGCCGACCTCGAGCAGGGGTTTCACTGTCAAACCGGGCAGGATGCCGACGAGCAAGCAGATCGCGACCAGGATCTCCACCGGGAACTTCATCCAGCGTGGGGGTTCGTGCGGCGTACGCGGCAGGTCATGTGGCTCGCCGTTGAAGAAGACGTCGTGGACGAAGCGCAGTGAGTAGGCCACCGCCAGCGCACCTGCCACGGCTGCGGCCAAAGCCAGCTCCCAGTCCCAGATGGTATAGGCCTCGAAGTTCACCGCCTCGTGGAAGAACATCTCCTTGGAGAGGAAGCCATTGAACAGCGGCACGCCGGCCATGGCAGCCGCGGCCACCATGGCCAGGGTCGCCGTCCAGGGCATATATCGCCAGAGGCCGTTGATGCGGCGCATGTCGCGGGTGCCGCACTCGTGGTCGATGATGCCGGCCGCCATGAACAGCGACGCCTTGAAGGTCGCGTGGTTGATGATGTGGAACACACCCGCCACCGCCGCGAGCGGCGTGCCGATTCCGAACAGCAACGTGATCAGGCCGAGGTGGCTGATGGTCGAGTATGCCAGGAGCCCCTTCAGGTCGTGCTGATAGAGCGCGAAGTAGGCGCCCACCAGCAGCGTGATCAGTCCGACACCCATGACGATGTGCGACCACTCCGGCGTACCGGACAGGACCGGGAAGAAGCGCGCAAGCAGGAAGATCCCAGCCTTCACCAGGGTCGCCGAGTGCAGGTAGGCCGACACGGGCGTCGGCGCCGCCATGGCCTGCGGCAGCCAGAAGTGGAACGGAAACTGAGCCGACTTGGTGAAGGCCCCGAGCAGGATCAGCAGCAGGGTCGGCACGTAGAGTTCATGGGCGCGAATGGCGTCGCCCTGCGTCAGGATGTCCGATAGCTCGTAGCTGCCGGCCATATACCCGAGCAGCAGGAAGCCGCCCAAGAGCGCCAACCCACCGAGACCGGTGATGGTCAGCGCCATGCGCGCGCCATTGCGGGCGTCGCCGCGCTGCTCCCAGTAGCTGATGAGCAGGAACGAGGACAGGCTCGTCATCTCCCAGAACATCAGCAGCAGCAGGATGTTCTCGGACAGCACGACGCCGAGCATCGAGCCCATGAACAGCAGCAGATACGAGAAGAAGCGGCCAGTGCAATCCTTGTCGCCCAGGTAGTAGCGGGCATAGAGGATGACCAGGACGCCGATGACCAGGATGAGGATCGAGAACAGCAGCCCGAGTCCGTCCATCCGGAAGGCCAGATTCAGGCCGAGACCCGGTATCCAGGGAATGGCCTGCACCACCGGGTCGCCGGTGGTGAACACCGCCCCCATGGTCGGAACGAGCAGGGCCAAGGCCAGGGCCGCAAGGAGCCCGGCTGCCCAGGCGGCCCAGATACGGCCGAAACGGGACGCCAGGGCCGCGGAGGGGGCGCCCAGAAAGAGGATCAGAACAACGATCGGGAGGTTCATCGTGGGCCGAAGCTGTCGCGGGGCGCGCAGTGTAGCGCAAGCGAGGGTTAGACGCGCGCCAAGGCCGCAAACAAGGGTTGCAGCAGGCCCCGCGAGGCGGCGCCGATGCCCGACGAGCCGGACTCCCGCGGACCCGCGACGTTGAGGACCCGAATTCGGTGCGCGCGCAACCAGTCCATGACACGGGCGATCTCCTGCTCCATCGCCGCGTCACCGCAGTCTGTACCGAGATCGACTCGTAGGCAGGGCTTGTCGAGCTGTGCCGCAAGCCGAGCCGTCAGGGCGGTGCCGGCCGACAGCGGCCCGCGGTGGAGAATCAGGGTGCCGTCGCTATCGCGAACGTTCCATTCGGTGCGTTGGGCATACTGCGTGCCCGGCGTCTCGCGCAACGGATAGCGCGCGGCTATTGCGCCATCCTCCGCCCGCCGCCCCGCCGGACACCAACCGCCGATCTGCAGGCCGGCTTCGAGGGCCGCATCCAGCGCGGCGCGGTCGACACCCGTCTGGCCGCCACTGACCACGCGTGGCGTCTCGCGCGCCCGCCTGGCGGCCAGTAGTTCACGATCGCGGCGTGCGAAGTACTGATCTTCCTCCGCCTGTTCCTTTAGCCTGAGTTTGTCCGGAAAGGTGCTCATACCGACCCTGCCCCGAGGACCGACGACCACGGCCGCGCCCAAGCTCCGCAAACAACGCGCACCGCTGGCTGCTTCCTGCTGGTGTTCGTTGTCGAATAGTCGTCGAGACGTCCGCGATGGTGGCGATTACGATTCCGACAACGACAAGGAGTCGAGCATCGCTGTCGTCCTTCGGCGCTGTGGCAATAGAGGTCCACTCGTTCAGCGACCGCCGTCTTCGCGCCCGGCGGCCTGTTGCGCTCTATCCTGGCGTTGCTCGCGAAGCACTTGCAGCAGACCGCCGACGTCGGAGCGCTCTTCGCGCAGCACCAGACTGATTGCGATCTCCTCCAGTCCGGCGATGACGGCGAGCGCGGCGGCGATCCGGAACGGCCAGGCGGCGATGTCGAGCAGCAGCACGAACAGCCCGACGGCCGAGGCGACTACGGCCAGCTTCACGGCCCAGGTGTGGAAGCTGGTGAAGCGGCGGAATCGGACCAGTCCCACCAGCGCCGGCAGCGTGAAGCTCGCCACCAGGGCCAACACCGCGGGCCACTCGTCGCGCACGATCTCCGGCCAGAGCAGCGGCAGGGCTGCGGCGATGACGGCATAGATGGTCACGTCCGCCCAGGAGTCCAGCTTGGCGCCGAAGCGGCTCGTGGTCCCGGCAAGGCGAGCGATGGCGCCGTCGATGGCATCAGTGAAGAAGGCCACCACCAGCAACCAAAGAAAGGCCTCTCGATGCCCTTGGAGCGCCAACAACAGCAGCACGGGCGCCGACGCCAGGCGGAAGGCACTGAGCAGGTTTGGGAGCGTCCAGCGCTGATCGTTCATGGGCGGCCTCCGGCATCGCGTTGCGGGCGATCTATACTCACAGCTCGAACCTCGCCTGCAGTGGCGTGTGGTCGGAGAGCAGGTGCCAGGGCTTGTGCCCTAGGCGCATGGCCGCGACGGCCTCGACGCCACGGTAATAGATGCGGTCCATCGGCAACACCGGAGCAACGGCGGGCCAGCTGCGCGCGTGGTGGCCATACAGCGACAGGAACACCTCGGACAGCTTGAGCGCCGCATTGAAGTGCCGCTCCGCGCGGCCGGACCAGTCGTTGAAATCGCCGGCGACCACCAGCGGCTCGCCCGCCGGCACATGGGCCTCGATACGCTCGCAGAGCCGATTGATCTGCGGCTTGCGCTCGACACCGAAGAAGCCGAAGTGCACGCAGACCACGTGGACCCTGTTACGGCGCTCGCCGCCCTCCTCCTCGAGTTCGATGACGCCGTGCAGCAGGCTGCGGCTCGCGGCGAAGGGATAGGGCGACACCCCAATGTTCTCCCACTCGACGAACGGATAGCGGCTGAGGATGGCATTGCCGTGGTCGCCCTGGTCGTAGATGGCGTTGCGACCGTAGGCGTGGTGAGGCCAGACGCTGTCCGCCAGGAACTCGAACTGGGGATTCTCCGGCCACTCGTTCAGTCGGCCCGCATGGCCGTCGTGGCGCCCGAGCGCCTCCTGCAGGAACACCATATCGACCCCGGTGCGGGCCAGGGCGTCACGCATACGGTGCAACACGAACTGCCGCCCACCCATGGTGAAGCCCTTGTGGATGTTGTAGGTCAGTACGCTGAATTGCTGGCTCATAGCCTTCGCCGCCGAAGCCGCCACGATGGCGAGCTCTACCACTACCAGGGCCGTTTGCGAACACCGAGCCGATGCAACACCGGCGACACGAGCCCGTCGAACAGGCTGAACAGCATAACCAACACCAGCAACGCCCATGCGTCGAGTTGCAACGGTGCCATGAGCGCGAGGCCCGGCAGCAAGGACTCCGGCAGCGTATCCAGCACCGGCGAGGCATTCGCGACGACGACCAGGATCCATAGCGACCAAAGCATGGCTCGACCTCCTGTCCAATGATGCCGGCAGCGCCGGCGCGAGTCAGCGCTCCGCCAAGATCAGGGCGCGGGTCGGCGCCGGATGGCCCTCGACGGTGCGCGCCGGATGCTCCGGGTCCAGGCACTGCGCGAGGGACTCGAACCGCATCCAATCCGTCGCGCGCTGCTCGTCAACACCCGTACGCGTCACGTCCGCGACCTCGATGCACCGGAACCCGGCCTCGGCCAGCCAGCCGCGGAGCACGTCCAGACCTGGCACCGCATGGACATTGCGCATGCGTGCATAGCGTCCCGGCGGCACCAGCATCTGGCTCGGGGTGTCGGCCAGGATCAGGGTCTCGAGCACCAGCTGCCCGCCTGGCCGCAGTGCCCTGCGGAGCACTTCCAGATGGGCAGCCGCGTCGCGGCGATGATAGAGCACACCCATGGACAGCACCGTGTCGAAGCAGTCCGCGGCCGCATCCTGCGGCAGGTCCGTGTCCCGCGCCGGCAGTACCGCGACTCGATCATCGCGGACATAGGCATCCACCGCCAGGAATTGCATGACGAAACGTAGCGTCGGGTCGATGCCGAGCACCAGATCGGCGCCGGCGCCGAGCGCCCGGTAGGCGTAGTAGCCATTGCCCGAACCGACGTCGAGCAGCCGCCGACCGGCCAGCGGCGAAACGGCATCGGCCAGCCGCGCCCACTTCCAGTCCGAACGCCACTCGGCATCGATGGCGACGCCGTGCAGTTGGAACGGACCTTTGCGCCAGGGATGCAGTGCATCGAGATGGCCCCGCAGCGCGTCCAGGGTCGGAGCGTCGACGGGCGCGACAGCCTGCACTTCCACGTGGGGCCGATCGAGCCGCGCCGCCCCGGGGACAATGTCGGGCAGCCCGGCGAGCACGTCGATCCAAGCCGGCAGGTCGCCGTGACCATCGGGCCGCAGCCGCGCCGCCGTCAGTCGGCGCAGCGGACCGACCCAGTCCGCCGCCGGCGTCGCCGCGAGCCGACGGAAGAAGGGCTCGAAGCGCTCAGGCAACGCCTTCGACGCCGAGGCGGGCCCTGCCTGCTGGCACTCCGCCTCAGTCACGCGCCAGCCAACCGACGAAGTTGAGGCACTGGTACCAGCGCTCGATGCGCCGGAAACCGGCGTCGCGCAGCCGGTGCTCGTGGGTCTCGATGTCGTCCGGGACCAGGACGTCTTCCAGCGCGGCACGTTTGCGGGCGATCTCCATGGCGGTGTAGCCCTGGGCGCGCTTGAAGTCCTGGTGCAGCGCGTCCATCAGCGCCTCGGTTTCGGCGTCCGGCCAGACGACCTTCTCCACCAGGATGATCCCCGCCCCGGGCGCCAGTCCGGCCCGCAGCCGCCGCAGCAGCTGCAGCCGTGCGTCGGGCCGCACGAACTGCAGCGTCAGATTCAGCACCACGAGCCCCGCGCCCGTCACCTCCAGCGTCACCGCGTCGGCGAGGACGGGCCGCACACGGCCGGCGGCCACGGGCTCCGGGAGCCGCTCCCGCAGACCATCGAGCATGGCCGGCGCATTGTCGACGGCGATGATCCGTGCCTGTGGCAGCCGCGTGAGTAGGCTCGCGCTGGTGGCGCCGAGGGAGCAGCCGAGGTCGTAGATCGGGTAACCCGGCACATGGACACGGGCGCCGAGCAACCCGAGTAGTCGCAGCAGTTCCGGCCAGCCGGGGACCGAGCGGCGTAGCATGTCCGCGAACACCCGCGCCACCTGCTCGTCGAACACGAAGTCCGTCGGTGGCGTGGCTGCCGCAAAGAGCCGATCCGAGGGCAGGGGGTCATCGTCGCGCTGGCCTTCGCGCGGTGCGTCGTTGCTCATCGACGCATCCCCCGACGGCCCGCCCAGGCCCCTGCGGGCCGTTCAGCTCGACGCCCGGATACCTGCTCCGGGCGACTTGACTCATTGAACTCAAACACACTCACCTCCCGGCGTTGCTACCATAGGCTGCTGCGGCGACTCGCCGACTTGCCACAGGGGGATCGAACGACATGAACAACATCCACACCAACTCCGCTGCCAACGATGCGGAAACCAGCTCCGCGGTCACGACACCCGAGTCCGGGGCGGAAGCTGCGCCGCCGACCCAGGACCTCGATGACCCCTCTTTGTACCTCAATCGGGAGCTCACCTGGCTGTCGTTCAATCGGCGGGTGCTGCACGAGGCGGACGACCCGCGCACGCCGCTGCTGGAGCGGGTCAAGTTCCTCGCCATCGTCAACAACAACCTCGACGAGTTCTTCATGAAGCGCATCGGCGGGCTCAAGCAGCAGATCGCCGCCGGCGTGCATACGCCGACCGTGGATGGTCGCACGGCCGCGCAGCAGGTGGAGGAATGCCGCGCCGAACTCGCGCGCATGCAGGACCATCAGGAGCGCATCTATGAGTCCCTGATGGTCGAGCTGGAGCAGCACGACATCCGCCTGACCGCCGTCGAGTCGCTCTCGGCGGGCGACCGCAAGCGACTGCGCGAGCAGTTCCGCACCGCCATCTTCCCGATGATCACGCCGCTGGCCATGGATCCGGCGCACCCCTTCCCGTTCATCTCCAACCTGACGCTCAATCTGCTCGTCACGCTGCGGTTTCCGGGCGGCGGTGAGACCTACATGGCCCGCGTCAAGGTGCCGGTGAGCAAGGACATCAGCAAGCGGCTGATCCGCATCGACGGCGCCAACACCTTCGTCAAGCTCGAGGACGTCATCGTCGACAACCTCGACATGCTCTTCCCCGGCATGGAGATCGACAGCTGCGAGCTGTTCCGTGTCACGCGCAACGCTATCGTCGAGCCCGAGGAAGAGGCCGCCAACGACCTGCTCGAGCTCATCGAGACCGAGCTGCGCGAGCGCCACTTCGCGCCCATCGTGCGGCTCGAGGTCCAGCCCGGCATGGACAAGACCCATCGCGGCATGCTCGCCGCGGAGCTGGGCCTGGACGAGGAACAGGACGTCTACGAGGTGCCGGGCATGATGGCCAAGCGCGACCTCTTCGAGCTGGCCGGGTTGGACTTCCCGGACCTGCACGACCAACCGCACCGACCGGGCGACCACCCGGTGCTCGGCAACGACCGGCGCAACATTTTCCACATCATCCGTGAGAACGGCCCGCTGCTGCTGCAGCACCCCTACGAGTCCTTCTCCACCACCGTCGAGCGCTTCCTGGCCACTGCCGCCAAGGACCCGAAGGTTCTGGCCATCAAGATGACGCTCTATCGCACCTCCGGCGGCGCCATTCTGGACTCGCTCATCACCGCGGCCCAGAACGGCAAACAGGTGGCGGTGCTCGTGGAGTTGAAGGCCCGCTTCGACGAGGCCGCCAACATCGGCTGGGCGCGACGCCTGGAGGCCGAGGGCGTGCACGTCACCTATGGCGTGATGGGCCTCAAGACCCACAGCAAGCTCATCTTCGTCGTGCGCCGGGACTACTCGCAACTACGCCGCTATTACCACATTGGCACCGGTAACTACCACGGCGGTACCGCCAAGCTCTATACCGACCTCGGCATGCTCGGCTGTGACGAGGACATCGGCCAGGACCTCACCGAGCTGTTCAACTACCTCACGGGCTATTCGCCACCGCCGAGCTACCGCAAGATCCTCGCCGCACCCTACACCCTGAAACGCGGCATTCTGGGCAAGATCGAGCGCGAGATCAGCCTGCACGACGAACAGGGCGGCGGCGGCCACATCCAGATGAAGATGAACGCGCTCGAAGACCCGGACATCGTCCGCGCCCTCTACAAGGCCAGCCGCGCCGGCCTGAAGCTGGACCTCATCGTCCGCGACACCTGCCGCTTCCGCCCCGGTATTCCGGGCCTGAGCGAGAACGCGCGGGTCATCTCCATCGTTGGTCGATTCCTGGAGCACGCGCGCATTCTCTACTTCCGCAACGGCGGCGACGAGGAGTACTACATCGGCTCCGCCGACATGATGCGTCGCAACCTGGAGAGCCGGGTCGAGGTCCAAGCGCCCGTGGAGAACCCGGAGCTGCGTCAGGAGCTTCGGCTGATGCTGGACGTGCAACTCGCCGACCAGCGCTCCGCCTGGGACATGGACTCCGACGGCCACTACACCCAGCGCCAGCCTGCGGACGACAAGGCCAAGGGCGCCCAGCAGACCCTCATCGGCGTCGCCGACAAGCGCCTCGCCGCCGCCGCCAAACACAAGGAGAAGACACTGCGCTCGCGGCTTCTGAGTCATTTCGAGCATCGATTGGCGGAGAAGGCATGACATGCCGGAGATGAGCATGTGCCGCAGTCCGCGGACTGCTGCCAGGCCATCGACTGCGGCGCAGGCTACACCCTCGCGGAGCCGCAGGCGGTCTCGCGGCTGCGTGTGGTCGGCCTGATCGCCCGCGGGTCGGACGCCATAGACCAAGTCAAGGCCGCTGCCGATGGCTATGCCTTCGAGGTCGGCGGTACCGGCATCGAGACCCTGCGCTGCTCCCTATACCCGGGCACCGGCGCCGTCGCGTGCGATTGATCGCCCCCTGCGGGCGTGCCGCCACTCGAGTGCCAATACTTGAGCCTCGGCACTTGAGTCCTGGCACGCGCGACGACTAGTCTGACGGGTGCAGCCCCCAGCAACCCAAGGACCAGCCCATGTGCGGATTCTCTGGCGTCGTCTTTGCCGGCGATCGGGCACGCGACGCCTACGACCCGCGACTCGACGGCTTCCGCCGCGCCGCGCTGCGCGTCGCCCACCGTGGCGACACCGACCAGCGGAAGTCGATCGGGCGCCTGCTCTGGCTGAACCACTTCCGGCTCGCCTTTCAGGACGTGGCCGCCGGTGCCCAGCCCATGGTCAGCGCGTCGGGCGATCATGTCATCGTCTTCAACGGCGAGGTCTACAATCACCTCGGTCTGCGCCCGGCCATCGAGCGGCAGGCGGGCGTGCGCTTTCGCACCCGCAGCGACACCGAGACGCTGATCGAGGGCTGGCTCGCCTTCGGCGACGCCTTCTTCGAGCGACTGGAAGGCGAGTACGCCTTGGTCATCGCGAGCCTGGACGGCACACGGCTGGTGGCCCATCGCGACCGATTCGGCGTCAAACCGCTGTTCTTCGCGCTGGGTGAGGAGGTCGGGACGCGGCGCTTCAGCAAGTTCCAGCGGAGCTACGGCTTCCGCTCACCCCGGCTGGAGTTCGCCAGCGAGATCAAGGGCATCGCAAGTTCCAAGACCTGGTGCCGGGACGGGCTGCTGCGCCAGTTCACCGGGCTGTTCGAGCCCATCCGCACCCCCTTCGAGGGCATCATCCAGGTGCCGCCCGGCGGTGTGCTCTCCGCCCGCCGTGGCGCGGGTGGCTTCGACTGCAGGCTGATGACCTTTACGGAACCGGTCCGCGTTGCCCCCTCCAATCCCGACGTCGCCAGCGAGGAGGCCTTCGAGGCCGCGATGCGGGCATCGGTGTCGGAGCGGCTGCTGAGCGACGTCGAGCTCGGCGTCTATCTGAGCGGCGGCATCGACTCCAAGGCCGTCGCCTTCGAGCTGTCGCGCGCAATGGGCACCGATTCGGCCCTCAAGTCCTTCACCATCGGCTTCGAACACCAGGGCTACGACGAAACCGACGAGGCCCTGGACTACGCCCGCTTCCTCGGCTTCGACCCGAGGGTGGTGCGTATCGACGGCCCGGCCCTGGACTACTCCTACCCGCTGGCGGTGCACACCAGCGAGTTGGTGCAGCCCTTCACCAACGGCGCCGCCAAGTGGTGGCTCAGCCTATTCGCCCGCGAGCACGTCCTCGGCGTGCTCACCGGCGACGGCGCCGATGAGGTGCTCTGCGGCTACCCGAGCTACCGCTATGTGAACTGGTGGAAGCATCTGCTGGTGAAGCGCGGCCGCCGCATGCCCACGGCCGACATAGGGGCGCTCCTGGAGACGATGCCACTCGGGCGCTTCGCGGTCGACGGTCTCTACGCCCGCCGCTTCGCCGCCCACGGCAAGGACCCCTGGCTGTCCGGTTCCAGCGCCGAGGGCTCGGGCGACGACTTCATCCGGAGCCTGGACCTGCTCGGCGTGCAGCACCCGCTATTCGGGCAGATCCACAGCATCGCCGCGAGCCTGCTCGGTCGAGAGGCCGCAGACGCCTGGTTGCGGGCCCAGGCGGACTCGGTGCAGAGCTGGTTCGCCGCCGGGATCGAGGACGGCGCGGCCCGTCTCCAAGACCCGCTCTGGGCGCTGCTGCTCTGGCAGAACTACTTCGCCCGTTGCCACCTGCCGGTGCTGATCCTGAACTGGGTCGGCGACCGAATGGAAATGGCCAACACCCTGGAAGGCCGCACGCCCTTCCTATCCAACGGGCTGCGTCGGCTGATCCAGGCGCAGCCGGACCGGGCACTGGTGCTCGGGCTGCGGGACAAGGTCCTGTTGCGCCGCACCTACCGCCGGCTGCTCCCGGACCGGTTCGTCTCCATACCCAAGCGCCAGTTCAACGCCCCGCTGCTGAACTCCGAGCGGCTGATCAGCGACTATGCGGTCGGCGGCGTCTTCAAGCGGGTCGGCCTCGGCGACGGCCGCGGCTTCCAAACACTCCAAGCAGACCTGGACAGCACGCCAAGGGACGACACCTACACGCGCGCCCACATCGGCTCCTCCATCCAGACCGCCATCGCCCTCGGCATCCTGCAACACACCCTGGTGGAGGAGCAGGAACCGGAGAGGGACACAGGGCTCGAGGCCCGGTACCTGGCGAGCTGAATGCCACCAAGACCATCCCGATTTTTTTGTCCCGGAAGGAGCAGCCAACCACAAAGGCGACGTAGGGTGGAACAAGCGCAGCGGTTCCACCACCCGAGCGCCCGCGGATTCGCTTCGCTTGATCCGCCCTACGGGCCAAACATCACCCCGAGTTCGCGGTGGTATCCACTCGGTGCGAGCTCAAGGGGACGCGAGAGATGAAATTGACAGGCCCCATCAAGGCTCTTCTGGCCTCGGCCGCCCTAGTGAGCGGTCTCACCGCCTGCCATGGCCCCAGCCCGCCCGCGCCGCCCAGCCTGATCGAACTGACCATCGCGGACGCCCATGGGGCCCTGGCGAGCGGCAGCATCACCTGCGAGGGTCTGACAGCGGGCTATCTGGCGCGCATCGCCGCCTATGATCCAGCGCCGACGCCCGATGACACCCGGCCAGCTGCGGAGGCCGCATCGAAGGCGACCCGGTCCGATGCACCGCCCGGGATTCCGCCCACCGATGCCGACGAACTCAATGCCATCATCGCCATCAACCAGAACGCGCTGGAGCGCGCCCGTGCACTCGATGACGAATACGCGCGCCTTGGCCGGCTGCGGCGCCTGCAGTGCATCCCGGTCATTCTGAAGGACAACTTCGACACCGCGGACATGCCCACCGAGGCCGGGTCCGTGGCCATGTCAGGCTCACTGCCGCCGGACGATGCCTCTATGGTCCGACAACTACGGGCCGCCGGGGCCATCGTGCTGGCCAAGTCGAACATGGGCGAGTGGGCCTTCAGCCCCTACCGGACCATCAGCTCAACGCACGGCGAGACGCGCAATGCCTATGACCTATCGCGCGTGCCGGCCGGCTCCAGCGGCGGCACGGCGTCTGCCATCGCCGCCAACCTCGGCATCATCGGCATGGGCACGGACACCGGCAACTCCATCCGTGGACCGGCCTCGCACCTCGCGTTGGTGGGCATCCGCTCGACCCTGGGCGCCACCAGCCGCGACGGCATGGTGCCGCTGCTGGCCAACCGCGATGTGGGCGGGCCGATGCTGCGCAGCGTGCGGGACACGGCGCTGGTGTTCTCGCTCCTGGCGGGCCATGACCCGGCCGATCCCCTCACCGAACGGGCAATGGGCCGGGTGCGGTCGGACTACGGGGCGCCATTGCGCCTCGACGGACTCCGGGGTGCCCGCATCGGCGTTCTACGGGCGCTTCTGGATACCGAGACGGCGGACCCAGAGGTGACGGCCGTGTTCGAGCGGGCACTGTCCAACCTACAGAGCGCCGGCGCCGAGGTCATCGACCCGCTAGTCATCCCCGATCTGGAGGCATTAACCGAGGCCACGGGCTTTTGCAGCCGCTTCCGCCACGACCTGGCCGCGTATCTCGAAGGTCTCGGCCCGGACGCGCCGGTGCATTCCCTGGACGAGATCGCGGCATCCGAGCGTTACCTGCCACGCCACGCCAAAACCATGGACTGGGCCATGTCCGTGGATGTCGCGCCGGCGGAGCAGGCGCCGCCCTGCGTCGACGTCCAGGGCGATCCTAGGCGCAAGGCACTCTTGGATGCAGTGGTGGCCGCGATGGACGAGGCGGGCGTCGACGCCCTCGCCTACCCGAGCTGGAGCAACCCGCCCCGGCGCATCGGCGACGACGACGGCCCGCATGGCAACAACAGTCCGATCATCGCGCCGCACAGCGGCCAACCGGCCATCACCGTACCCATGGGGTTCACCGCCTCCGGGCTGCCGCTGGGCCTTCAGCTGCTGGCCCGGCCCTTCGACGAGGCCAAGCTGTTCCGCTACGCCTACGCCTATGAGCAGGCAACGCGCCACCGGCGCCCGCCGCCGGGGTTCGGGCCGCTGCACTCACCCTGAGCCCAGCCGAGCCCGGGCCGCGTATCAATGGCCCCCGCCCTTCAGCGCGCCGACGATGCCCTCGATGGTGTCCTTGGCGTCGCCGAAGACCAGGGAGGTGTTGTCCTGGTAGAACAGCAGGTTGTCGACGCCGGAGTAGCCGGGGCGCATGGAGCGCTTGAGGAAGTAGACCTGATTGGCACGGCCCGCCTCGAGGATGGGCATGCCGTAGATCGGGCTCGACGGGTCTTCCTTGGCGGCGGGATTGACGACGTCGTTGGCGCCGACCACCAGGGCCACATCTGCCCCCGTGAATTCCGGATTGATCTCGTCCATCTCCAGCACCTGGTCGTAGGGGATATCCGCCTCGGCCAGCAGCACGTTCATGTGACCGGGCATGCGCCCGGCCACCGGGTGGATGGCGAACTTGACCTCCACGCCGCGCGCCTGCAGGAGCTCCATCATCTCCTTCAGCGCGTGCTGCGCCTGGGCCACGGCCATACCGTAGCCGGGCACGATGATGACCTTGCCGGCGTCCTCCATCCAGTAGACGGCATCCTCCACCGAGGCGGACTTGACGCCCTTCTCCGCCGCCGCCGCACCGGCGCTCTCGCCGCCGCCGGCGTCGGTGCCGAAGCCGCCGAACACCACGTTGATGATGCTGCGGTTCATGGCGCGGCACATGATGTAACTCAGGATGGCGCCGGAGAAGCCCACCAGGGCGCCGACGATGATGAGCAGGTCGTTGTGCAGCGTGAAGCCCGTCGCCGCCGCCGCCCAGCCGGAGTAGCTGTTGAGCATGGAGATGATGACGGGCATGTCGGCACCGCCGATGGGGATGATCAGGGTGCCGCCGAGCGCGAAGGCCAGCAGCGTCATCAGCAACAGCGAGAACACGCTGCCGGTCATGGCGAAATGCACCGCCAGCAGCACCGTCACCAGTGCCAGGACGGCGTTCAGCAGGTGCTGGCCGGCGAACTTGATGGGTGCACCGGACATGATGCCCTGGAGCTTCGCGAAGGCGATGACCGAGCCGGTGAAGGTGATGGCGCCGATGACGATGCCGGCGGACAGTTCACCCATCAGGAGGGCATTGAGCGTGCCCGCCTGCTGGCGATTGATAAAGGTGCCGATGGCCACCAGCACGGCCGACATGCCAACGAAGCTGTGCAGGGCCGCCACCAGCTGCGGCATCGCCGTCATCTGGATGCGTAGCGCGATGACGATGCCGATGGTCGCACCCAGGGCGCCGGCGATAGCGATCAGCCAGTAGTCCTGCACCTGCGCGCCGAACAGGGTCGCGCCCAGCGCGATGGCCATGCCGAGCATACCGAACAGGTTGCCGCGCCGGGCGGTGGACGGGTGCGTCAGGCCCTTGAGCGCGAAGATGAACAGGACGGCCGAAACCAGATAGGCCAGGCCCTGTTGATTGGGGGTGAGCTCCATGATCTGGCGTCCTTATTTCTTCTTCTTGAACATGGACAGCATCCGGTGGGTCACCAGGAAGCCGCCGAAGACATTGATGCTGGCCAGCAGCACGGCGAGGAAGCCCATGCTGGAGGCGAGAAAACCGGCCTCTTCCAACCCGGTGACCAGCAGCGCGCCGACCAGCACGATGCCGGAGATGGCGTTGGTCAGCGCCACCAGCGGCGTATGCAGCGAGGGCGTGACACCCCAGACCACGTAGTAGCCGATGAAGCAGGCGAGGATGAAGACATAGAGTGCAGTAAGGGATTCGGACATCCGATTGGCTCCAACAGTAATTCCGAGCATCGGCCGGCTCGGTGGGATGTGGATTCGATGCTTTAACTCACGCGAAGGCGCGAAGGGCAGTAGCCTTGACCCGGATCGCAAGTTCCGTTGCGCCGACCACGCCGAGGGACGGCCCGTCCATACGTCAGAGCCTGGGCCGGCGGCTCGGGGACTTCACGCCACGACGCAACGGGCAACGGTCGCAATGATTGACGATGTCGCGTTCGTGGCTCGTTGCGTCGTGGCGTGAAACCGTTTTCAGGGAATCGAGTCCGTCCGAGACCAGAACAGGGCTTGGCACCTCGACAGGCCCCGCTTACCCAGCCACCAACATCGCCTTGGTGATCTCGTCCTCGGTCAGGTCCTTCAGCACCGGCCCGGTGTCGGACTTGTCCACCATGATCTCCAGCAGATTCGCCAGGTTGCGGGCGTAGAAGGCACTCGCGTCCGACGGCACCATGGCGGGGTAATTGGTCTGGCCGACGATGGTCACGCCGTGCTCCACCACCACCTGATCCGGCTGGGTGAGCTTGCAGTTGCCGCCGTTGGCCGCGGCCAGGTCGATGATGATCGACCCCTCGCGCATGCGCTGGACCACCTCGGCGGTGACCAGTTCCGGCGCCGGACGACAGGGGATCAGCGCCGTGGTGATGATGACGTGCGCCTTGGCCAGTTCGTCCGCCAGCAGTTGCTGCTGCTTGGCCTTGGCCTCGTCGGACAGTTCCTTCGCATAGCCGCCCTCGCCCGCGCCGCTCTCGCCGAGGTCCAGCTCGATGGCCTTGGCGCCGAGGGATTCGATCTGTTCCTTGGTCTCCGGCCGTACGTCGTAGGCGTACACATCGGCGCCGAGCCGGCGCGCCGTGGCAATGGCCTGCAAGCCGGCGACGCCGGCACCCAGCACCACCAGCCGCGCCGGTTTCGCCGAACCGGCGGAGGTCATCATCATGGGCAGGAAACGCCCGTAGTGGGCCGCGGCCTCGAGCACGGCGCGGTATCCCGCGATGTTGCTCTGCGACGACAAGGCGTCCATGGACTGGGCACGGGAGATGCGGGGCATGCGCTCCATGCCGAGCACCCTGACGCCGTTCTCGATCATGCGCCCGACCAACGCGTCCTCGCCACAGCTCTCGAGCAGGCTGATGTACAGGGCGCCGGAACGCACGGCAGCGGCCTCATCGTCGGTCGGACGGCGCACCTTGAGCACGATATCGGCATCGAAGCACGCGGCGCGGTCGGTCACTGTCACGCCCGCGTCGACGTAGGCCCTGTCCGGGTAGTGTGCGGCGGCACCGGCGCCGGACTCCAGCAGCACCTCGAAGCCCTGCTTGATGAGCTTCTGCGCAACCTCGGGCGTGGTCGCGACACGGGTCTCGCCGGCGAGGGTCTCTTTCGGTATTCCGAGTTTCATGGGTCAGGGGCGGGTCCGGTGAAGGCGATAGTCGGGGCGCGACGCCGCGCCCGCGTGATTCTGTCGGAATCGCCGACAGATCGGCGGTTCCGGAGTGGCCGGGGATGCCCTGTCCTCAGCGCATCCTGGCGTGCCGCGCGTGCACGGCCTGCAATGCAGAGCATTGCCACGCGGTGAGCCGCCGCATTATCCGTGCAGCCCGGTCTTATCTCAAGGAAGCACGCGGATGGCGGGACAGTCCCGGCCCGAGGCAACCGGCCCCGAGGTGCGTCAGCCGTCCGCGAGCTGTGCGGCCATGTCGGCCAGCAGATCATCGTGCCAGAGCATGCAGGGGTGGCAGAGCGCCGGGATGCGCCGGCTGTCCGCCAGCGCCCAGTCGGCGCTGGCCGGCGGCACGATCATCGCGTCGTAGGGCGTCCAGTAGGCAACTAGGTTCAGTCGATCGAGTCGGTCCACGGTGGCGGCGAGGCGCCCCAGGAAGTCGCTGCCGGGGCGCATCTGCCGGGCACCCTCGCCCGGGTAGCCGTAGGCCCAGATGGTGCCGCGCATGGGGGCGGAGATGGCGATGAAGGAGTCCACGCGCGCGTGCCCGCCCAACTCCTGCAGGTACCATCGGGAGATCAGGCCGCCCATGCTGAAGCCGATCAGCCCGATGGGCTCGTCCGGACCGAAGGCTGTGTCGATCTCCCGCTGCAGCTGCTCGGCCAACGCCGGCAGCCCATCGCGACCATCATTCGGCGACAGGGACGGCGCCAGGCAGAGGTGCCCGCGCGCCTCCAGATAGGGCTTCAGGACCTTGAACTTGCTGCCGGTATCGAAGATGCCGTGGACCAGGACGACGCGCACACCCAACCTCCGGGCCTCACACCCAAACCAAACCGAGCCCCACGCGGGACCACCGACCTGCGGTCGGCCCGACGGGATCGCCGACGCGTCGGCGCTCCCGGCCCGCCTAGCCCAACGCAGGCTTCACGCCTTCGATGGTCGCCGAGACCACGTAGTCCTCCACCCCACGTCCGGGCGCCCAGTCGCGGATGAAGTCCTTGGACTCGTCCTTCGGCGCGATGAAGACTTGCTCGAATCCGGCGTCCCTGAGCATCGTCTCCACGTCCTCGATCAGCGACGCCCCGGCGACGCAGGCCGAGTGCAGGTGCGGGTCGTCGCGCATCGACTCCGGCAGCTCCATGGTTGCCACCACGTCGGAAATGGCCAGCCGCCCGCCGGGCTTGAGGACCCGGAAGGCCTCGCGGAAGACCTGTGGCTTGTCCGGCGACAGGTTGACCACGCAATTGGAGATGATCACGTCCGCCGTGCCATCGGCCACCGGCAGGTGCTCGATCTCCCCGAGCCGGAACTCCACGTTCCTGAAGCCACCCCGCACCGCGTTACCGCGCGCCTTGCTCAGCATGTCCGGGGTCATGTCGACACCGATGACGTGCCCATCCGCACCCACCTCCGCCGCGGCCAGAAAGCAGTCGAAGCCGCCGCCGGCACCGAGGTCCAACACCGTCTCGCCGGGCTTCAACGACGCGATCGCCCGCGGATTGCCGCAGCCGAGGCCCATGTCCGCCCCGTCCGGCACCGCCAGCAGGTCGGC
This sequence comes from Thiohalocapsa sp., assembly GCA_028277725.1. Taxonomy (GTDB): domain Bacteria; phylum Pseudomonadota; class Gammaproteobacteria; order Chromatiales; family Chromatiaceae; genus Thiohalocapsa. The sequence goes on along the minus strand of JANQFX010000024.1, from coordinate 150,357 downwards.
CCGGGTGTAGCCCAGCCGCAGCGAGATCAGCTGGTTGATCTGCTCGTCCTCCGACACCCCGCAACAGCTGGACGCCTCGCCGCAGCAGTCACCGGCATCGCTGGCTTGGGCAACGCGCGCATAGGCACCGCGGACCCGGTTGCGGGTGGCATCGGCGGCGTCGGTCACGGGCCTCGACGTCCCCGAGGCGACGGGCAGTTCGGAATGATTCGGCACGACTCGGTAACTCCTGAAGGATGCATCGGCCGCCGATGCTACGGACGCGCCGGAAACAGTGCAAACCCGCCTGGACCAGGCGGCGCACTCACACGTCCTCACGCAAGGCCCGCGCCGTGCTGAGCAGCACCGCCTGCTGCGCAGGCCGCAACTCCGAGTGGATCATCATCAGCTCCCGCATGGTCTCGGGGAAGGACAGAAACAGCGGGTCGTGCTCCACGTGCTGTCGGTCGAGCCAGCCGGCGGGCTGCTCCGCGATGCGCTCCAGCCGGGCGGCGAGGTCATCGGCGATGGGTTGGAAGGGATTGTCGAGCTGTTCCAGCAGGCGCTTACGGGAGATGCGCAAGCGCTTGACGGTGTCGGCGAGGCGTTCCGGGTCATCTCGGATGCCTTGGAGCAGGTGGGTCAGATTCTGATGTCGAATGGCCTGGAGGTCACGTTCACTGGGGCGGATCGGTCCGTCACCGAACATCAGCCAGCAGGCCGACACACCGGTGGCGGTGGCAACCCGGCGAATGTCCTCGGCGGCCGGGCTGGAGATACCGGCCTCGTAGTTGCCGAGCCGGGACGGCTTCCAGCCGGGGATTAGGGCGAGCAGCTGCGCCTGGGTGGCGAGCCCGGCCATCTTGCGGGCGAGCTTGATGCGGCCGGCGATGACCTGACGTCCCCGCATCGACAGCGGGCTCGGAAGGTCACCGGTAGGGGACCTTCCGAGCAACAGCAGCCGACGAGCGTCGGCCTGGCTGACCGGAGGCCCTGATCGGCATCGCGCCATCAGGGCTTTTTCGTGCCCGCTCAACCGGTCGTCGGACCACATGGAGCGGGGCAAGACCATCGGGCGACCGTGACCAATGCACGGCGCCCCCAACGACTTCACGACCATCGCCGGTCGCCAGCGCCAGGGGCTCCAATGCCCCGGCGGCGGCCCCGCGCATCACCGCCGCTGGCGGCCGATGTCCGCAGGGTCCGTACCCGCACCGGCGAACGTGGAGCAAGCGTCGTAGCTCATTGGGTATTGGATGCGCCGCCGGGCGCATGGAACGAGGACATCGCAGGACAGGGTTCTGGGATGCGACGCCGCAGCCGGCCCCAGGAAGGGATCCAGCGGCATGGGATCGAGGTAAAGACGATGAACTTGATGGGATACAAGCGCGTAGTAGTCAGCCTGGACGAGGCCGCGCTGGTATCCCTCGACGGCCGCCCGACGGCGTTGATTCCGCCGGCCGAACGCCGCTTCTACTGGAAGGGGCCGGTGCAGGTGGACGTGGAGCGCATCCGGCTCAATGAGGGACCGGGCGTGGAGCCGGCGTTGCTGGCTCGAATGATGCCGCTCCTGCAGGAGCAGCCGATCTCAACCAAGGGTCGCTCCCTTGGCGTGGTCCGCTCCGCCGTCGCCACGGCGATCGAGGACACCTACGTCGAGGAGGTGCCGGATCGACATACGGGCCTGCTGTTCGTGGACGGCCGGCTGCTGCGTACCCTGGAGCCGGGGCTACACGGGTTCTGGAACTTCCGCCGCAACCTGCGCGTGGAGCTGTTCGACCTGCGGGTGCAGGAGCTGGCGGTCCAGGGCCAGGAGCTCATGACCTCGGACAAGGTGAGTCTGCGGCTCAACCTGAGCGCCCTGTATCGAGTCACGGACCCCGTGCGGTTGCACGCGACCCTGCCGAAGCACAAGGACTACCTGCACCGGACGCTACAGTTCGCGCTTCGCCAGGCAGTGGCCGAGCGGTCGCTGGACGCACTGCTGGCCGAGAAGGGCGCACTGGAGACACAAGATGCGCGCCGCCGTGCGCGAGCGCATCGAGGCCAACGGCATGGTCCTGGAGGACCTGGAGGCCCTGGAGCGGGTCACCGAGCGGGTGAGCAGCCTGACGGTGTTCGGTGGGCTGGAGCACGTGATGAAGGACCTGGTGCGGCTCGGTGGCACCGACCGGCAGGCACGCCGAGCCTGATGAACACGCCGCAGGGACGCGGCCCTTTCCAGCCCACGCGGTATGTCGCGGTCTCCGTCGTTGTCCCTGTCGTAATCGCAATCGCAATCGAGAGCCCGACCAAGACCCCACCCGCCCCCATCCACGGAAAGCTCCAAGAAAGATCGATCAAGAACCACCCAACCCAAGAATCACACCACAGCTCGCACGCCAAACTTCTGACGTCAAACGCCAAGAACAGCCATGCCGATCCAACAAGTCCTCAACGACAGCAGCAAGCCGGTCAAGGTCTTCACCAACGACCTCGACGACGCCGCGGCAAAGCAGCTGCGCAACGTCGCGGCCCTACCCTTCGTGCACCACCACGTCGCGGCCATGCCCGATGTGCACTGGGGCCTCGGCGCCACCATCGGCTCGGTGATCCCAACGCTGGGCGCCATCGTACCGGCCGCGGTGGGAGTGGATATCGGCTGCGGCATGAACGCGCTGCGCCTGTCGCTGCGTGCGGACCAACTACCGGACAACCTGGCCGGGCTGCGGGCCCAGATCGAGCGCGACGTACCCGTGGGTTTCGCCGGCCATCGGGATAACCACTGGTGCGACGAGGGCCTCGCGCGGGTGGCACCCGGCCTGAAGCCGATCCAGGACAAGCACCCGCTCATCAACGCCCGCTGGCAGAGCCAGCTCGGCAGCCTGGGTGGCGGCAACCACTTCATCGAACTCTGCCTGGATGAGTCGAACCAGGTGTGGATCATGCTGCACTCGGGCTCGCGCGGCATCGGCAACCGCATCGGCCAGTACTTCATCGAAAAGGCCAAGCGGGAGATGGAGCGCTGGCATATCCAGCTGCCGGACCAGAACCTCGCCTATTTGCCCGAGGGCAGCGAGCTGTTCGACGACTACGTCGAGGCCGTCGGCTGGGCGCAGGACTACGCACTGGAGAACCGCCGCCAGATGATCCGGCTGATCCTGGAGGCCCTGCGTCACCAGGTGCAACTCGGCGCGCTGCCGGCATTCGAGGTCACGGACGCGGCGATCGAGTGCCACCACAACTACGTCGCCCGCGAACACCACTTCGGCAAAGACGTCCTGCTCACCCGCAAGGGCGCGATCCGTGCCCGGGCCGGCGACCTCGGGATCATTCCCGGCAGCATGGGTGCGCGCTCCTACATCGTCCGCGGCCTGGGCGAGCCCGAGAGCTTCTGCTCCTGTGCCCACGGTGCCGGACGGCGCATGAGCCGCGGCGAGGCCAAGCGCCGATTCACCCGCGACGACCTGGAGAACCAGACCCGAGGTGTCGAGTGCCGCAAGGACAAGGGCGTCATCGACGAGATCCCCGGCGCCTACAAGGACATCGACAGCGTCATGGCGAATCAGACCGACCTGGTGGAGGTCTTGCACACCCTGAAGCAGGTGGTGACCGTCAAGGGATAGGCAGCCGCCCACGGCCGTCCCCCGGCGGTTTTGGGCTGCCGCTGGAGGACGGCGCGCATCAATGCCGACTAGCGGACCCAAACATCGATCGGTGTTGTGAAGAACCGCCATAACGTCAAACTTTGCCCGCGTCAAACGACTGACGTATAGTTTTCCTTACACAGATACGTCAGAGGGCTGCCGACACCATGAATACAAAGCTCACACTCAGATTGGAGGAGCAACTGATTCAGCGCGCCAAGACCCTCGCCAAGGCAAGGGGCAAGTCCCTGTCTCAGCTGGTCGCCGACTACTTCACGACCCTGGAGCAGGAGCAGAAGGCGAGACCCTTAGAGGATCTTCCCCCCGGTGTCAGCTCCCTGCTCGGCGTCGCACGCAATGCTGACGCGAGTCTCGAAGCGCACCGAGATCACCTCGTCGCCAAATACCTGGAGAAGCCAGAAGCCAGTTAACGTTAGCGAGAGGGCTAGCCTTTTTTCGTTCATCAGCTATCTTTCCTTCGAGACTCGCCTTTCCCCCTGAGTGGGCCTCATCGAAGGACGTTCGCGAGCCGCTGACACGAAGCGGATTCGGCCTCTTTCCGGGGCGATGCCCCCGGCCTCTTTGTCGGCGGGAACTCGCCGCCTGAACCACATGGAACCGTGTACCCATCTTGAAAGCGCTCGTCGACCTGAACGTCATCCTTGATGTGCTGCTCGCCCGCGAACCCCATGCGGCGAACTCTGCGCGCGCGCTCGCGCTGGCCGAGCGTGGGGCAATCGACGGCTGCATCTGCGCGACGTCAGTGGACACACTCTTCTATCTGCTCAAGCGTGCGACCTCGGGCGAAGAAGCACGCCGGCATGTGATCACACTGCTCTCGATGCTCACGGTGCTGGACGTAACCGAGCCCTGTATCCGCAGGGCCATCGACAGCGCTTGGCCAGACCTGGAAGACGCCATCGTCTATCAAAGCGCTCGAGCGGCCGGCGTCGATGTGATCGTAACCAGAGATCTCCGAGGCTTCGCCAGCGGCGCCCTGCCCCTGCTTGCTCCGGCAGAACTCGTTGCGGCGATCCGCGCGGCCGACGCCTAGCGCGTGCAATAGGCAGCACTCACCGACCATGCACCATACCTGTCATCTACCAACAGCCCCGGGTAGGCGATGTCGCTGCCCACTGATTGGCAGCCACAGGACACGGGGTTCCTTCTTGATCATGACCATACAACGGAGAAGTCATGAGCAACCCGCTGACACTTGATGTGATTCGCAACGCACTGACCAGCCGCGCCGCCGCCTTTCGGCGGTGCACCCCATTCCAGCCAACCGGTGGCCCTGGCGACAAGGTGGTTCCGCCGACCTATGAGGGTGGCAAATACGCCACCGAGACCAGGCATATCGACCGGCGCGAAGTGCCCTGCGTACTGATGGACTCCGTGCAATCGCAGGCCAACCGGATGGAGCAGGCCCTTTTGGATGCACACCGGGACGGACTCATCGAGCTACCACTGGTGACGACCCGATTCGACCATGCCGACCTGGAAAAGCGCTTTACGGTCAAAAGCCTGGACGCACCTCATCGGGTCGCAGATGCCCTATTCAGGGATAACCTGCTGGACGGAGTGATGTTCCGCCAGTCCGAGAAGGGACGCATCCTCGACTACGCCGACCCGCGCAACGCAACGGGGCTGTTTGGCCTCAATCCCGTGGCCCTGGTGTTCGGGCTCTGGGATTCCACCGGCCCACGCGGCGGCTTGGGCACCAAGTTCCAGCGGGCGTTGGTGTCCGAGATGGTTGGACTCGACGCGGTGGCCGGGGTGAAGACCAGCAGTCGGATCGACCCCGCTCAGATCATGCTCGGCGCCGGGCCGCTCCACCATCGCAAGGTTTCTCTGAGCTCCCCGGCTATGCACCGCGACCGACGAAATACACGCGGGCGGGCTCGGCGGCAGGTGCAGCGCGGAACCGGCGGGATGGCGCCGGCGATTACGGCCGGCCAGGTCAGCCCTATGCCAGCGAGCAGCGCAGACGACGCCCCATTGAGGGCAGGGCGAACACATCACGCCCATAAATTCGCGCGCCTGGTCTATGCTTGTGTGCGTCTCGGCGCATGCCAACCCGGGCATTGATCGACCTACCACGAGGAGCGCAGAGCAGCCGGGCGCGAGCATGGATTGAGCAGAGAGGATTTCTCGCAATGACCTTCGATGACCTCTTCAGGACTTTCTCCGGCGGGCACGCCCCGCACCCCTGGCAACGAGCCCTGGCCGAATCGACGGACTGCGACAACCGCACGGCCTGTATTCCCACCGGTTTCGGCAAAACACTGGGCGTCGCCTCGACATGGGTCTACCACCGGGTGATCAGGGACGACGACGCCTGGCCCAGACGCTTGGTGTGGTGTCTGCCCATGCGCGTCCTTGCGGAGCAGACCGAGCGCGAGTTGCGAGCCGCCTTGGAGCGGCTCGACATGCTTTGGAACGGTGCCGAGGATCATGCGAACAGGGTCGGCGTTCATGTCTTGATGGGCGGCAGTGACGCCGGCGCCTGGCACCAGTATCCGGAGCATTGCGCAATCATCATCGGCACCCAGGACATGCTGCTCTCACGTGCGCTCAACAGGGGCTACGCGGCCCCACGCGCCCGTTGGCCAATGGACTTCGGCCTGCTCAATCATGATTGCCTCTGGGTCTTGGATGAGGTACAGCTCATGGACATCGGCATCGCGACTTCCGCCCAACTGCAAGCATTCCGGGATGATGATCGCAAAGCCGGCCGCGCCCTGAGACCCTGTGTCAGCTGGTGGATGAGCGCGACCTTGCAAAGAGCATGGCTCGCGAAGAGCCCGGACACGCAAGCGCTGGTTGCAGGGCTCGCGGCGACGGACATCGAGCCGGCCGCGCGGACCGGGCCGCTGTGGGACGCCGTCTCGAAATCCTGCGAGATGGTCCAGGCAAAGCATGCGAAGGCGCTCGCCCGATTGGTCAGTGACCGACACTTGGCACATGGCAGAGGCGCAGATGGCCCGACGCTGGTCGTCCTGAACACGGTCGACCGCGCCGCGGAACTCTGGCAAGCGCTTAGAGCCGACAAGTCTCTACAGGGCACGGACCTGCGCCTGATTCACAGCCGTTTCCGCCCGCATGACCGGACTGATTGGGCAGAACACTTTCTCAACCGAGAAGCCTGCTCGCCCGGCACCGATCGAATCATCGTCAGCACCCAGGTGATTGAGGCGGGTGTCGACATCTCGGCCGGCGTATTGATTACGGAGCTGGCGCCATGGGCGAGTCTGGTGCAACGCTTCGGCCGTGCTGCCCGCTGGGGTGGCAGGGCGGAGGTTCTGGTCGTTCAGTTCAGCTCATCGAAGTCTCCGGCACCGTACCAGAGCGAAGAACTGGACGCGGCTGCGAGCGCGCTGAGTTTCCTCGCCGCGGACACAGCAGGGGAAGGGGCCGATGTCGGGCCTTTGTCGCTGGTTCAGTTCGAGGAGAGACATCCTGATCTGCTGCCGTCCCTGTATCCCTTTGCGCCCAAGCAACTTCTGCTGCGGCATGAGCTGGACGAGCTGTTCGACACCACGCCCGATCTATCCGGGGCCGACGTCGACATCAGCCGCTTCATCCGCAGCGGTGACGAGCGCGACCTGTTCGTCTTCTGGCAAGACGTCGAACCCAAGCAAGCGCCGCCCGCGGAGCTTCGGCCAACGCGCGAGGCGCTCTGTCCCTTGCCCTTCTTGAGGGCGCAGAAATGGCTCTGCGAGAAGGAACGGCTTGCCACAGGCAGGCGCGCCTGGGTGTGGGATTGGCAAGACCGCGCCTGGCAAGTCGCCACCAGGCGCGACCTCTATCCGGGCAAGACCGTTCTGGTCGCCGCCGACACCGGAGGCTACAGCCGTTTGCGAGGCTTCGATCCTGGCGATAGCCATACCGTCGCACCCGTTGGCCACTCGACGCCCTCACCCGATGATCTGGCAGACGACGCGCAGGACGACGAGGCACTATCCGAGTATCCCTGGAAGACCATCGCCACCCATGGACGCGAGACCGGCAATCTCGCAAGGGCTATCGCATCGGCCCTGGCACCCCGTTTTGCCGATCTGTTCGACCTCGGCGGGCGCTGGCACGACGCGGGCAAGATCCACCGCGCCTTCAGGGGTTCCATAGACGGGCAACCCGAGCAAATGCCGAGGCCGGACCTCGCGAAAGCGCCTGCCGGGGCTTGGCGGCCGATCCATGAGTTGTATCGCATGCCAGATGGCAGCCGGCGCCCTGGCTTTCGCCATGAGCTAGCGAGCACGCTTGCCCTCTTCGGCGTATTGCAACGACATCATCCTGACCATTCGGCGCTGCTGGGGCAGTGGCGCGAGCTTCTCGCGGCGATAGACTCGTCGCCGACGCCCTCGATTGCCAAGGACCCGTGGCCGCCGTCGACGCTCGAAGAGGAGCTGCTCGCACTCGAGGCCCCGGATTTCGACCTGGTTGCGTACCTCGTGTGCGCGCACCATGGCAAACTCCGAATGGCATGGCACGCCGGAAGAGGCGACCAAAGCGCACACGACAGCGTCCTGCGCATCCGCGGCATCCGCCATGGCGAACGCCTGCCACAGGTGCCCCTCGCCGATGCGCAAGGCCGGGTGCATGAGCTGCCCGAGACCGAGCTGGACCTCAGCCCCGCCGCCGCGGGCATCGGCCCAACCAGCGGCGCGGGCTGGACCGACCGAGTCCTCGGCCTGCTCACGCGCCACGGCCCATTTACGCTGGCCTGGCTTGAAGCACTGCTGCGGGCGGCCGATCAGCGCGCATCGCAGCTCGACACCCAAGACCCACTCCTGGAGCAACCCGATGTCCAACATCAATTGGCAAGAGAACATTCGACGGTGGCGCCAGTTGCCACCGAAAGAACAGCAGCGGATCAGCCTGAGCCGGGTTCCGCGCATGGTGGCCCGCAGCATGGCCTTCGAGGGCGAGCCGGTGGACGAGAAGATGCTCGAAGCCGAACTGGAGCGCCTCCTCAAGCCACTCGGTATATCGATACGACGCTCGGCCGACTGAGCTACAGCGAGCTCGCACCCCACCTCGCGACGCGCGTGGAGCGCACGCAAGCGTCGATCTTTCTGGGCCACTACGCGGAACGGACCCTGGACGAGTCCCTGATTCGCGACCTTCACGGCGCGATTTGCTCAGACCTGGTCCCGGAAATCGCCGGTACCTGGCGGCGGACCGACGTCCGCGTCAGCCAGCATGAGGCCCCGCCCACCTACCAAGTCCCGATTCTGATGCGGGACTTCTGTCGCGACCTAAACGCACGCATTGCCGCCGTCGGAGCGACCGACGACGAACGTATCGCCGAACTCCTCGCCTTTGCCGAAGGTCGTTTGCTGAGCATTCATCCCTTCGCCGACTTCAACGGCCGCACCACTCGGCTGCTGCTGGCCGAGCTACTGCACCGCCTTGGCTTGCCGGCGATCGACCCGACGCCGGAGGCGGGCAACGACACCAGGAACTACCTCTCCGCCTTGGCCGCCGCCGACAGAATCGACTGGGCGCCACTCACGGCCATCTGGATCGAGCGCTTCGGGAGCAACAACCTATGATCCACGTGCATCATCTCGGCGGTTGCGCACCGACCCCGCTTGCCCATTACCTGAAGCCCATCGGCATTCTGCGGCTCGTTGCCGAGCAGGCGGATGCGGGTGCGCGGGGGTGGTGGGAGGGCAAGGGATTCGCCTTGGCAACCTCGTTGGACGCTGAGCAATTGGAGGAGTTCTTTCTGTATCGATATGCCCCAACGCCGATGCTGTCGCCATGGAACCGCGGATCGGGCTTCTACACGACCAACGACCCGGGCCTGACGCCCATCGAGCAATCGACTGCGGACCGGTTCGCGGCCCTGCGAGCGGGCATTGCTGCATCGAAAACGCTACTCGAAGAGATTGGCTCGGCAGACAAGTCGGTCAGAGCGATCAAGAATGAGACCAAGATCAAATCACTCTCGCGTACGCAACGGGAGGCACTGCGCAAAGACCCGGAGTACAAGGCGCGTCTTGCTGCTGCGGAGCGGCATTTCAAGAAACTCAAGGCAGAGCTGATACCGAATCTCCGGCTCACTTGGCGTGGGGCACATCGAGACTGGATCGATGCTGCGCTGGTCCTGACCGAGGAAGGATCGGCCACCTACCCCGCGCTTCTCGGGACCGGCGGCGCCGATGGACGCTTGGACTTCACGAACAACTTCCTGCAACGGCTCGCTGAGGTATTCGACCTCGGTTCCACCGTCGGCGCACCGTGCGAAGACGCGCGGCAATGGCTCACCGCGTCGCTATGGGCTCAGCCGAGCATGAACTATCGATCTCATGCCCCCATCGGGCAGTTCCTGCCGACCGGAGCTGGTGGCGCCAATAGCCAAAACGGCCCACAAGGCGAAAGCGCCGTCAACCCAGTGGACTTCATCCTGATGTTGGAGGGCGTGCTCGCGTTTACGGCACATGCAACACGCCGCTTGGGCGAAACTGAAGCCATACGTGCAGCAGCGCCCTTCACGCTCTCCGCGCGCGGTGCGGGATACGCGACTGCGTCCGATACCGATGAGAGCGCGCGTGGCGAACAGTGGATGCCGCTATGGGATCGTCCGTTGCGCTTTCGAGAACTCCGGAGGCTCATGGCCGAGGGCCGGGCACAACTCGGCGCACGCGCGGCCCGGGAGCCGCTGGATCTTGCCCGCGCAATCGCACGCCTCGGCACAGCCCGAGGCATCCAATCATTCCAACGCTACGGCTACATCGAGCGCAACGGGCAATCCAATCTTGCTGTCCCGCTTGGACGTTTCTGGGTGCCGGACACCGCTTCCAGCAAGCTTGCGTGCCTGGATGACCTGGACGCCTGGCTAGCCCGGCTGCGGCGCGAAGCGCGCGCGCAGCACGCGCCGGCACGGCTTCGGATCGCCGAACGGCAGCTCGCCGACGCGATGCTCGGGCTGACGCAACACCCCGATGAACCGCTGCGATGGCAGCGTGTCCTGGCCAGATTGGCCGCGATCGAGCGGTTGATGGTCAGCGGCACGGGATTCAGAGCAGGACCTGTTCCACGACTTCGCCCGGAGTGGGTTACTGCGGCCGATGATGGCGAAGCACCGCTGCGCCTCGCTGTCGCGCTAGCCATCCAAACTGGCGGATTCGAGGGCACCGGCGCCCATTGGTGGAATGCCGTCCGCCGCCACTGGCTCCCGCTCGACCGACAACGACTCGGTCGATTCGCGCAGACCGGCAACGTCGCGCATATGCAGCTAAATACTGGCCCGGAGGTGGTCATGACCGGCCGCAGCGGCGAGGCGGACGCGATTGCGCTCGTCCAGCGCCGTTTGGTGGAGGCCGCGCAGCATGGGTTGCGCCGCCTGCCGTTGCGAGCAGGCGCGCACGCAAGCGCAAACGCCGCCGACCTGGCAGCACTCGTATCCGGCGCCATCGATCTAGACCGAACGCTCGCACTCGCCCGCGCTCTGATGGCGCTCGACAGCCGCGCATGGCGCGAGTCGCCCGTCAGGTTGCGCGCCCCGCACGACCACTCGATCCCGGACGACGCTTGGCTTGTGCTGCGTCTCGCGCTCCTGCCGCCAAGCAGGCCCGGCGCCGAGGATGTACTGCCGACGCGGAGCGACCCGGAGGTCTTTCGCCGTCTCGCCGGAGGCGATGCCGCGGGCGCGGTTGAACTCGCGCTGCGCCGTCTGCGTGCCAGCGGCATTCGCGCTGCGGTGCGCGCCGCGACCGTGCCGCCAGCGACCGCTCGCCGCTGGGCCGCCGCCCTCGCCTTTCCGATCGACGAGCAGACCGCAACCCGATTTCTATACCGCCTCGATCCCACCGACATCGAGGTCACCACGGAGGACTGACACATGGCTATCGATCTCAAGCCGCTGAAAAGCGCACACCGCCTCTTGTTCGCGGTGCCGCTCAAGCCGCTGCAAGGACATCGCTTCCAACCCACCGGCTTTCCGGCGCTGGGCGCCGCGACCTACCGCACCCAAGACGGCGATTCGTTGTTGGTGGAAAGCGCCCAGAGCATGGCCAACCGCTTGGAGCTGACGGTTTGGGATCAGGGCAAACAAGACGTCAAAGCAGAACTCGAAGGCATCTCCCACGTCCGCATCAACCGGCCGGACAGCAGCTTCCTGACGGATACCATCCTGGAATCCCATCGCCTCAACAGCCCTTACCTGCTGGAAGACTCGAAAAAGGCATTCTTCCACGACTTACAAAGCGAACTCGGAGTCATGGAGACGGGCCCCATCAACCGCCGAACCCTGGCGGAAGTCCTGTTGAAGTATGACGTCGGAAGTTTGCTCCATGGGGTATTTCTCGCCAAGAAGGAGCTTGCCGGGGGCAGACTGCGCATCGCACGCAGTCTGTCGGCCTTCATCGAGGCGGACGGAGTGGAGTTGGCGCCCTCTGGCGGCGTCAAGAACGATCACGTCAACCCCCAGGGTGATACCAAAAACGGCTTCGGCAACGTACCCTTCGCCCGCGACGAGTACACGGCGCGCGACATTACCCTCTACGTCAACATCGATCTGGCGCAGATTCGCGGCTTCGGCTTGGGTGACTCCGTTGAGCGCATGCTCACCGTACTCGCCTTGTACAAGCTCCGCGCCTTGCTCGATGCGGGCCTGCGGCTGCGCACCGCCTGTGACCTGACCGCAACGCAAAGAACAATCAGCGCCACCATGCCACAGGGGTTCACGCTGCCTAGCCTGATCGACATACAAAGCGACCTGCGCGACGCGATCGATGCCTGCAAGGACCGCATGCAGGTCACGCAGGCAGTCTATGGAGACGAACGCAAGGTCAAAGGCGACGACAAGCAGACCACGACTGATGCAGCCGCCGCAGAGGAGTGATCGATGGTCACGCTGCTGATTCAGTTTCCCGCAGGCCGCTACCACGCCACCCCGTTCGACCATCACGTCAACGAGGGTCAGATGGAATGGCCGCCGTCGCCCTGGCGGCTGCTGCGTGCCTTGCTGGCGACGGGCTACAACACCCTCGGCTGGGAAGCGGGGCTCGACGAACCTTGGAGCAGCCACCCGCCGGACGCCGCCCGGTCTCTCGTTCTGAAGTTGGCCCGACAGCTGCCCAGCTACTCCCTGCCGACGGGCGTAAGCACCCACTCGCGGCACTACATGCCGACGGCATCGTTCAACAAGGGCCGAGAGCAGACCACGCTCGTGTTCGATACCTGGGCGCGGCTGGATGAGGGCAGCTTGGCGGTGACCTGGCACGTCGAATTGACCGACGTCGAATCTGCCCTGCTTGCCGCCTTGGCAGGTCGAATCGGATACCTCGGCCGCTCCGAGAGTTGGATCGACGCCCGCCTTGCCGGGCCCGAGGACAGTGTTCCCTATCCCAACTGCGTGCCCGAGCACGAACTGGCACCGCCCGGCCCGGGGTGGGAGCAAGTCCCGGTGCTCGCGCCTTTGCTGCCGGAAGACTACGAGCGTTGGCGAGAAAACGCCGTTGCCACCGCACTGCAACCGCTGCAATCACCGGAAGGCAAAAAGCCGAACAAGTCCCAACGGAATAAACAAGCCAAGGCGGTCTTGCCATTTCCGCGGGACCTCATCGCCTGTCTGCAAGTCGACACCAACTGGCTGAGGTCGCACGGCTGGAGTCAGCCGCCCGGCAGTCGACGGGTCTTCTACTGGCGGCCAGCGGAACTCTTGGAGCCGTCGGCACAGCCCCCCCGAGCCGCCGCTCGCCGCGCGGAGCCCGTGGAGTGCATGCTCCTCTCACTCGCCACCAGCAGCGGCAACGACCATGCGCTGCCGCCGGTGACGCGCACCCTGCCCCAGGCGGAGATGCTGCATCGGAAACTCGTGGGGATCGCCAACAAGATCTCCGGTTATTCCCGAGTCCTTTCCGGCTGCGATGCGGGCGGAGCCCCTCTGGACGGTGCCCATGAACACGCGCACGTCGTCCCGCTGGACTTGGACGACGACGGCCATATCGAGCACATCCTCATCTGGGCACCCATGGGTCTGGATCATGACGCCCAGAAGGCCATACGGGCGGCCCGCACCACTCACACCAAGGGCGGAGTCGGCGAGTTGAAGCTCGCCCTGGAGATGGCCGGGGCGCTCGATGATCTCCGTCGACTGCCGTCCTCACTCGGCCGACGCATCGGGGCACTGCTGGGACCAGAGGGGGGAGCACGTGAATGGATCAGCTGGACCCCGTTCGTTGCTCCACGCCATGTGAAGCCCCGCGGAAGAAACACGTTGGAAGGACAGATTCAGGCCGAACTGGCCGTCCGAGGATACGGGCTGTCGGTTCAGCACGAAGCACCGAGGAGGTCGCGTAGCCCAACCGGCGATCAACGGCCGGCGGCCGGGGAGTCCGATCCTGATGTACGACCGGCAACCGCAGATCCGGAGCTGAAACGCTTGCGGCACTTCGTGCGCGTTCGTCGCAATGGCCCCGCGCCCGCCGTCGACGCCGGCCATCTGCTTCGGCTGCATTTTGCCGAACCCGTCCGCGGCCCCCTGTGTCTTGGCTACGCGAGCCACTTCGGTCTCGGCCTGTTTCGCGCGAATCCTGCGGCTGGCCCATGGCGCGCATGACGGGCCGAAAAAGGGCGCACACCCCTAAAGAAGGGACGGCGCACGCGGACGCGATCGAACAACGCGACACCGCATCCCACCCAACACCACACGGAGGTTCACATGGGACAGCACAACGACATGCACCAGCAGGAGCTGGAGCTTCCTTTCCCGGAGCTGCGCGATGACGTGCCGCTGCTGCCGGCGCGCATGATCAACGAGTACTGCTACTGCCCGCGGCTGGCCTACCTGGAGTGGGTGCAGGGCGAGTGGGACGACTCCGCCGACACTGTGCAGGGCCGCTGGGTGCATCGGCGGGTCGACAAACCGGGCGGCAAACTGCCGCCCGCGCAGCAGGCCAAGGACCGGGCCAATGACGCCGAGCCCGACGAGAAGATCCACGCCCGCTCCATCCAGCTCTCCTCGAACCGGCTCGGGCTCATCGCGCGCATGGACCTCATCGAGGGCAACGGCAACAGCGTCACGCCGGTGGACTACAAGCGCGGCAAGCGCCCACACGTCGCCCGTGGTGTCTATGACCCGGAGCGCGTACAGCTCTGCGTGCAGGGCATGATCCTCGCCGAGCACGGCTACAGCTGCACCGAAGGGGTCATCTACTACGCCGGCAGCCGGGAGCGTGTCGGCGTCGAGTTCGACGACGAGTTGCGCGCCCTGACCAAGCAGACCATCGACGGCCTGCGCTTCGTCGCCGCCGGCGGGCGTATCCCCGCCCCGCTGGAGGACTCCCCCAAGTGTCCACGCTGCTCGCTGGTTGGGATCTGCCTGCCGGACGAGACGGCGTTCTTCCGCGGTGCCGAGATCGCGCCGCGCCCCCTCTCGATGGGCCTGGACATCGCGCTCCCCCTCTACGTCCAGGCCTGGCATGCCAAGGTGAGCAAGTCCGGCGAGCGGCTCGAGGTCTTCATCGACGACAAGAAGGTGCAGGAGGCGCGGCTGATCGACGTCTCCCAGCTCGCGCTGTTCGGCAACGTCTACGTCACCACCCCCGCCATGCAGGAGCTGATGCGGCGCAACATCCCCATCAGCTGGCACAGCCACGGCGGCTGGCTCATGGGCCACACCGTCGGCACCGGGCACAAGAACATCGAGCTGCGGCGCGCACAGTTCCGCGCCGCCGACGATCCCGCCTTTTGCCTGCGGCTCGCGAAGACCCTGGTCGAATCCAAGATCAAGAACGCCCGCACCCTGCTGCGGCGCAACTGGAAGGCCGACGGCGGCACCCCCGCAGCCCTGCTGGAAGACCTCAACGGCGACGTCCGTCGCGCCCGCAAGGCCGAGGATCTGCAAACCTTGCTCGGTATCGAGGGAAGCAGTGCGGCGCGCTACTTCGGCGAGTTCTCCAACCTCATCCGCCTCGCCGGCGACAGCGCCATGCCCACCTTCGAGTTCAACAAGCGCAATCGACGCCCGCCGACGGACCCGGTCAACGCCCTGCTGTCCTACGCCTACGCGCTGCTCGCGCGCACCCTGACCAACACCCTCTCGTCCGTCGGCCTCGACCCCTACCTCGGCTACTACCATCAACCGCGCTACGGCAGGCCCGCGCTGTCGCTCGACATGATGGAGCCCTACCGCCCCCTGCTCGCCGACAGCACCGTCATCCAGGCCATCAACAACGGCGAAGTTCGCCCCAGCGACTTTATCCAAGCCGCCGGTAGCGTCGCCTTGCACCCGGACGGTCGCAAACGCTTCATCGCCACCTACGAGCGTCGGCTGAGCCAGGAGATCACCCACCCGCTGCTCGGCTACCGACTCAGCTACCGGCGCCTGCTGGAAGTCCAGGTCCGGCTCTTCGCCCGCCATCTGCTCGGCGAACTCGACCAGTTCCCGCAGTTCACACCGCGATGACCGCAACCCACTAACCCGCGCGCGCAGAACCGGTGAACCCCGATGGACCAACGCCTCTACATCGTTACCTACGACATCTCCGACCAGCGCCGATGGCGCCGAGTCTTCAAGCTTATGAAGGGTTTCGGCGAATGGGTGCAGCTTTCCGTCTTCCAGTGCCGCCTCAGCCGTCAGCAGCACGCCGAACTCGTGAGCCTGCTTGACGGCATCATCCACCACGCCGAAGATCACATCCTGATCCTCGACTTCGGCGTCGGCGACCACATCGCTCCGAACGTCATCAGTCTAGGCAAGACCGACTTCGAGCCCCTGGAACAGGCCCCGATCATCGTCTGACGCAGCACAGCAGCCGGCGGGCGACGACCGGAGGCAACCTCCAACGCCGCCCCCGTCCGCCGACTCGACGCGAGAGCTCCAGTGCCGTCCCAAACCCCGCCAGCGCTCGCGTCCGCCAGCTCCTTAAAAATTCGTACCTTATGTGCGCTATCTCGTGGAGCACCGGAACTGGCAACCTCCCGACTTGACGAACCCCCCACACCGCTCGCAATCTATCCCCCGAGGCGCGCCAAAACTCGCGCTCCACGCGAGCGGTCTCCGTGGCGAATTCGCCGCGGCCTCATTGAAGCGGCGTGACCTTGAGCCGGATTCCGCGTCTGCGGGGGTGGTCTCCGTGGCGAATTCGCCGCGGCCTCATTGAAGCGGCTATTATGAGTGCTTATGTTGTGAAATACATTTAGTCTCCGTGGCGAATTCGCCGCGGCCTCATTGAAGCACATCGTCCACAGCGCCACCCGACGGGTGGCACGGCGTCTCCGTGGCGAATTCGCCGCGGCCTCATTGAAGCTCGTGCCCCTTGCCCTGATAGGCATTGTGCACGCCGGCGTCTCCGTGGCGAATTCGCCGCGGCCTCATTGAAGCTTGTATATCCCCCGGCAAATCGTCATCGCGCTGGAGTCTCCGTGGCGAATTCGCCGCGGCCTCATTGAAGCACAGCAAGGCCGGCGCATGGGGTGCCGAGTCTGAGGTCTCCGTGGCGAATTCGCCGCGGCCTCATTGAAGCGACGTGTGGCGTCGGTCCTGCGCGCTCTCGGGGTTGGTCTCCGTGGCGAATTCGCCGCGGCCTCATTGAAGCGAGAGGCCAACGCTGTTGAGCTTTTCATGCACCACGTCTCCGTGGCGAATTCGCCGCGGCCTCATTGAAGCCCAGTGTGGTTTTCTTGCTCATCGTTACCTCTCGTTGTCTCCGTGGCGAATTCGCCGCGGCCTCATTGAAGCGAAAGTTCTTAAAACAACACCACCGTTTTCTTCTGCTGTCTCCGTGGCGAATTCGCCGCGGCCTCATTGAAGCATAGTATACACAGGGGGCTAGGGAAGCAAGCTAGCAGGTCTCCGTGGCGAATTCGCCGCGGCCTCATTGAAGCCCTCATGTTCGGGCTTGGCTTGTGTCGCGGGTCGATGTCTCCGTGGCGAATTCGCCGCGGCCTCATTGAAGCCAAGAACAGACAACCGAAGTTCTGTGACCTTTTGAGTCTCCGTGGCGAATTCGCCGCGGCCTCATTGAAGCGTGACGATGCCGCTCCAACGCCGCCACGTGAGGAGGGTCTCCGTGGCGAATTCGCCGCGGCCTCATTGAAGCATGTGGGCTTTCATTGCTACTGGCGTCTTTCTGAGGGCGTCTCCGTGGCGAATTCGCCGCGGCCTCATTGAAGCGAGCCGATTGAGTCGGTCGAAGACCTCAACACCGCCGTCTCCGTGGCGAATTCGCCGCGGCCTCATTGAAGCGCCAGGAAATGCTTGGCCTTACCCAAGTTTACCAGGGTCTCCGTGGCGAATTCGCCGCGGCCTCATTGAAGCCTATCGTTTTTTTGGCATGGGTCCCGTCGAACGACGTGGTCTCCGTGGCGAATTCGCCGCGGCCTCATTGAAGCAGTGTGTGGGATGACTCGCCGAAGCCCTTTGTGCTGTGTCTCCGTGGCGAATTCGCCGCGGCCTCATTGAAGCCTTCTGGATGCGCAGGGCAGGGCGCGCACGTTTTCGAGTCTCCGTGGCGAATTCGCCGCGGCCTCATTGAAGCAACACCCCCTTATTGATCATGTGGGACACCACGCCGGGTCTCCGTGGCGAATTCGCCGCGGCCTCATTGAAGCTCGACGATTATCGGTTTGAATCGCTCTGGCGGCGCGGGTCTCCGTGGCGAATTCGCCGCGGCCTCATTGAAGCAGAGTCGGGACAAGCGTTTCCATCGCTGTGTTCAGGGTCTCCGTGGCGAATTCGCCGCGGCCTCATTGAAGCTCCTACACACGCCACATGGGAAACGTGCCCCTGTTCGTCTCCGTGGCGAATTCGCCGCGGCCTCATTGAAGCTCGTAGATACCGCGGTACTTCATGGACATCGGCCGCAGTCTCCGTGGCGAATTCGCCGCGGCCTCATTGAAGCAATATTTAGTGTTTTGAAAGATGGTATTGCCGTTCTGTCTCCGTGGCGAATTCGCCGCGGCCTCATTGAAGCGGATGCCATCTTCGTGTCCCTGCGGACGGTGGACGGTTGTCTCCGTGGCGAATTCGCCGCGGCCTCATTGAAGCTCGTGAATCACGGTCTTTTCGACAAGCCGTCTGACGTCTCCGTGGCGAATTCGCCGCGGCCTCATTGAAGCGACCGGGTGATGGAAGGTATCCCAAAGCTCGAGTGGTCTCCGTGGCGAATTCGCCGCGGCCTCATTGAAGCGCGCCAAACCGTCACTGACGGCCCGCCGATCTGCTGGAGTCTCCGTGGCGAATTCGCCGCGGCCTCATTGAAGCGGGGTATCGTCGTCGACGAGGTAGACGGCGCGCTGTGTCTCCGTGGCGAATTCGCCGCGGCCTCATTGAAGCTCGGCGCCATCCTGGACTGCACCAACCTGATCTGGCTGGTCTCCGTGGCGAATTCGCCGCGGCCTCATTGAAGCACCATCATCTTGGTAATACACATAATGCATCAACGTTGTCTCCGTGGCGAATTCGCCGCGGCCTCATTGAAGCCCACCAGGCCACCAGGCCCGCCACCAGGCCACCAGGGTCTCCGTGGCGAATTCGCCGCGGCCTCATTGAAGCTCTTCAACCACACGTACCGAGTATTGATATGCGATGGTCTCCGTGGCGAATTCGCCGCGGCCTCATTGAAGCCTGGCTGCAGGACGCCCTTGTTTACCATGTGGGCAATGTCTCCGTGGCGAATTCGCCGCGGCCTCATTGAAGCGGAATGAAGTTGTCGGGGGTGGCACACTACCAGCTCGTCTCCGTGGCGAATTCGCCGCGGCCTCATTGAAGCAGCACACGTTCAAGTGTTACGCGCTGTAAATTCTTTAGTCTCCGTGGCGAATTCGCCGCGGCCTCATTGAAGCTCTTTAATCGTTTTTCGGCTATGGCAGCTATGACACAGGTCTCCGTGGCGAATTCGCCGCGGCCTCATTGAAGCTACGCGGCGATCGCGACGATGATCAGCAGCACCGCGCGTCTCCGTGGCGAATTCGCCGCGGCCTCATTGAAGCATGGCGGCGGCGTCACAAGCGTTCCGCGCGCCGACGTCTCCGTGGCGAATTCGCCGCGGCCTCATTGAAGCGCGGCGGTATGCGCAGCCGGGCCGGTTGTGCCGACGGTCTCCGTGGCGAATTCGCCGCGGCCTCATTGAAGCCCCGCCATATGTGCCGATAGTAAAAAGCGCATTTTTGGTCTCCGTGGCGAATTCGCCGCGGCCTCATTGAAGCGATGGCCGGTGCAGCAGACACTTCGGCCGCGCGCAGGGTCTCCGTGGCGAATTCGCCGCGGCCTCATTGAAGCCCTATTGGCAAGGTGGCCGGTTGTGCCTGTTACCCTGGTCTCCGTGGCGAATTCGCCGCGGCCTCATTGAAGCGCGAGTGATACCCGGGAATTGACGCTGCCCACGCACGTCTCCGTGGCGAATTCGCCGCGGCCTCATTGAAGCATACCGGGTGCCGTTTCTGGCGCACTTGCTGCGCAGGGGTCTCCGTGGCGAATTCGCCGCGGCCTCATTGAAGCCGCCCCGAGAATCTGCTCGACTTCTACGAGACGGTCGTCCTCTCCGTGGCGAATTCGCCGCGGCCTCATTGAAGCACGTCGCCCTCGATGTCCGTCACAGCGGATTGCAGCTGCTCTCCGTGGCGAATTCGCCGCGGCCTCATTGAAGCATTGCGACCTGAGCACCGCCCTGCATCGCCGAGTACCTCTCCGTGGCGAATTCGCCGCGGCCTCATTGAAGCCTCGCGGGCGATGTAGCAATTCATGCCGGTTAAGGCGCTCTCCGTGGCGAATTCGCCGCGGCCTCATTGAAGCTACTCGGCCTACGCCTATAAAAGAGACCGCCAGCGGCTCTCCGTGGCGAATTCGCCGCGGCCTCATTGAAGCGAGTCAGCTGCAATCCGATATGACGGACCTCGACGGCTCTCCGTGGCGAATTCGCCGCGGCCTCATTGAAGCAATGTCCGGCAGCTCCAGGAGCCACCCCGCCTCTTCACTCTCCGTGGCGAATTCGCCGCGGCCTCATTGAAGCACCAAATACCACTACGGGAGATCGTAAATACACGTGTCTCTCCGTGGCGAATTCGCCGCGGCCTCATTGAAGCCGTGTTGACGGTGCTGTCGGCGTAGCTGTTGGGGTGCTCTCCGTGGCGAATTCGCCGCGGCCTCATTGAAGCGTCGCGTTGGGCTCATCGAGCATGGGTACCTCCTACCTCTCCGTGGCGAATTCGCCGCGGCCTCATTGAAGCCGGCAACGTCGCGCCATTCGGCAACGCAATGCCGCCGCTCTCCGTGGCGAATTCGCCGCGGCCTCATTGAAGCATGCGGCGACTCGTTGCCGTAGTGGTTCATTGATGTGTCTCTCCGTGGCGAATTCGCCGCGGCCTCATTGAAGCCCGCCGCCCGCGCGCTGGAGGTGGCGCCCTGGGGGCCTCTCCGTGGCGAATTCGCCGCGGCCTCATTGAAGCGGCACATAAGCCTGCGTTTCCTTGTACGGCGGGATGCCTCTCCGTGGCGAATTCGCCGCGGCCTCATTGAAGCGTCGGGTAGATGGAATAGCGTTTGTTCATCTTGTCCTCTCCGTGGCGAATTCGCCGCGGCCTCATTGAAGCCTTCAAGAAGGCGGGCTGGAACCGATGCGGGAAGTCCTCTCCGTGGCGAATTCGCCGCGGCCTCATTGAAGCGCGGGTCTCGGCGGCGGTCGTCTTCTTGCTCATGCTGTCCTCTCCGCGGCCTCATTGAAGCACCTTCGCGCTCGCCACCAAGTCCGCCGCCAAGCTGCGCTCTCCGCAGCAAATACGCCACAGCCTCATTGCAAGGGTCATGATCAAGGACGTTGCGTTCCCTGGCGACGAATGGAAACCGACCTACCGATCGATTAACAAGGGCCGCTGGAGCGGCCGGTCCGGCGTTCCGCGCTGGAGCGCCCGAACGATCAAATTCGGGCAGGCTCCCAACCCGGCGAAGCCGGAGCCAAACAGGCCGGATCTACTATCGTTCGAGGTAACCCTCTCAGCAACGGAGTCGAGCGATGAACCCCTTCGTTGAGCAACATCGGGACGAGATCGGCTGCGTGCTCTCATGCTTCGACCGGGTCGTGATCACGGGCACGCTGCCGGACATCTGCCACGCTCGGGCGATGGCGGGCTACCTCGGTAGGCGCGGCATCCGGCTGTTCGACTATGCGCGCTGGGCAGAGCCGTTGCGCGATGAGAGCCGCGCCAACGCCGAGCGCCTGGCCGCCGAGGCCGGGCTTGAAGTCGAGTTCATCCGTAAGCTCAAGGCGTTTCGCAAGGAGGACCGGGTCCAGCAGATCCTCGCCGAGCGCGGCGATCGCCGGGGCTGGTGCACATCTTCTCCGCCATGGAGGCCTGCTCCTCCTACCGTCCCTGGCACGACAAGGCGAGCGGCAAGACCTTCTTCAAGCCGATCAGCGGCAAGTGCCTGCACGACTACTTCTACTTCATCGACGCGCAGTTTGGCCTGTGCTATGTGCGAGTGCCGACCTGGGCGCCGTTTCGCCTGCAGGTCTACTTCAACGGCCACGGCTGGCTGGCGCGGCAACTGACGCAGGCCGGCATCGCCTTCGAGACCGCCGACAACGCCTTCCTGCACCTTGCCGATCCGCTCGCGGCCCAACGCCTCGCCGACAGCCTCGATGCCACCGTGCTGCATCGCCGGCTCGATGACTGGGCACGGCACTGCTGCCCCGTCGTGCGCCACTTCCGCAACGGCGTGCACTGGAGCTTCATGCAGGTCGAGTACGCCACCGACGTGGTCTTCCGCAAACAGGCGATCTTCCAACCCTTGTATGAGTCGATCGTGCGCACCGCCGTGCATGTGGCAAGGCCGAGCATGTCGCCACGTTCCTCGGGCACAAACTCTCCGCCCACGACCAAGGCGAGGTCGGCAACGATTTCTCGACCCGCCTCCAGGGCACCCGCATCCGCCACCACATGGGACCCGCCAGCCTCAAGCTCTACGATAAAGCCGGCATCATCGCGCGCGTCGAGTGCACCGCCAACGATGTCTCCTTCTTCAAGCACCACCGCCACGTGGAACAGCGTAACGGCGAGCGCGTCTTCAAGCTCGCCCCACTGCTTAACACCGATCTACAGCCTCGGCGACCTGCGCCAACTCATGCATGCCGCCAACGACCGCTATCTCGCCTTCATGGCCTGCCTCGACAACCCCGACGCCGCGCAGAAGGCGCTGGCCAAGATGGCCGCTCCGGCCAAGGTGAAGGGCCGTTCCTTTCGCGGTTTCGACCTCTTCCTCGACGCCGACTACCGGCTGTTCCTCACCCTGGCGCGCGGCGAGTGGTCGATTTCCGGCTTCCGCGCCGGCGACCTGCGCGCCCACATCGCAGGGCTCACGCCCGCCCGCGCCTCCTACCTAATCAAGCGCCTGCGCACCCACGGCCTCATCAAGAAGGTCGCCCACACCGACAAGTACTTCTTTACCAGGCTCGGCCGCCGCGTCGTCGTCACCGCACTCGTGATCCGCGAGTACTTCGTGCAACCTAGCCTGGTCAGAGCGGCGCTTTGAACTCTTCACCGATTTGTCGAAGATTTTGGAGGTAAGGGACTAAGGCGCAACCACGGCGTCGGCGAGCCCCTGGAGCGCCCCTTGCAGCTTTGCTGCCTGCGGGCAATCGCTCACGCCGTGCCGCTCGGCGATAAAGGCCGGATCATTCCAGCCGAGCCAGACCTGACCTTCGGCGTCTTCCCAGACCAATGCCTTGAGCGGCAGATCGATGCCAATGGTCTGCTCGCAGGCCATAAACGGCGTGCCGCCCTGCGGGTTGCCGAAGATGACCAGCTCCGTCGGCCTGAGTTCCTTGCCGATCTTCGCCGCGCCGGCGGCGTGGTCGATGCGCGCAAACACCTTGAGATCGCGGGCCTCGACCTGCTCCTGCACCCGGTCCATGGTCGTCTTCGCGTCGTAGGGGCTCTCCAGCACCAGCATGCCGTCGGCGGCCGAGGCCGCGGATGCAATGGTCGCAAGCAGGATGGCGGCGACGGTTGTGACGACAGTTGTGATCAGGCGCATGGTCTGGCTCTCCAAGTGATGACGGCGGGTTTTGCGGACAGGGACAGCTTTCGCATTCAAGCAGGTCGTGCCTCGGTGCGCCGGCCGTCCCCTGCGCCGCCCAGCAAACGCGGACGACGATGAGGGTGAGGGTGCCCCCACCCACTGGCTCACTCGCACACCGGCTCGCCGATCAGATCGTGCTCCAGGCTCGCGGTGATGTCGACCTCGATGAAATCGCCGGGGGACAGTTCCCAGGCGCCGTCGATGATGACGCTGCCGTCGATCTCCGGGGCGTCGGCATGGCTGCGGGCGATGACCCGGTCCGCCAGCACCTCGTCCACCAGCACGATCATCCGCTGTCCGACGCGGGCGGCGAGCTTGGCCTGGCTGATCTCGGCCTGGGCGGCCATGAAGCGTTCCAGGCGCTCTTCCTTGAGGGCCTCGGGGACGGCGTCGGGCAGGGCGTTGGCCGAGGCGCCGGCGACCGGTGAGTAGGCGAAGCAGCCGACGCGGTCGAGCTGGGCCTCCTGCAGGAAGGCCAGCAGCTCAGCGAAATCGGCCTCGGTCTCGCCCGGGAAGCCGACGATGAAGGTGCTGCGCATGACCAGCTTCGGGCAAGTCCGACGCCAGCTCGCCAGCCGCTCAAGCACCTTCTCGGCCGCGGCCGGGCGGCGCATGGCCTTCAGCACCGGCGCGCTTGCATGCTGCAGGGGCATGTCGAGATAGGGCAGGATCAGCCCGTCCGCCATCAGCGGCACCAGGCGATCGACGTGCGGATAGGGGTAGACATAGTGCAGCCGCACCCAGGCCTGCAGCTCGCCGAGGGTCCGGGCCAGGGTCTCGATGTCGGTGCCCAGCGGGCGGCCCTGCCAGAAGTCGGTCCGGTACCTGAGGTCCAGCCCGTAGGCGCTGGTGTCCTGGGAGATGATCAGCAGCTCGCGCACGCCGCCGTCCACCAGCCGCTCGGCCTCGGCCATGATGGCGCCGATGGGCCGGCTGACCAGGTCGCCACGCATGCTCGGGATGATGCAGAAGCTGCAACGATGGTTGCAGCCCTCGGAGATCTTGACGTAGGCGTAGTGCGGCGGCGTGAGCTTGACACCGGTCTGCGGCAACAAGCTGGTGAAGGGGTCCTCGGGCCGCGGCAGGTGCGCATGGACGGCGGCCATGACCTCGTCGTAGGCGTGCGGGCCGGTGACGGCGAGCACGCGCGGGTGGGCGCCCTCGATCAGCTCGCGCCGCGCGCCCAGGCAGCCGGTGACGACGACGCGGCCGTGCTGGTCCAGCGCCTCGCCGATGGCGTCCAGGGACTCCTCCACGGCCGCATCGATGAAACCGCAGGTATTCACCACCACGAGGTCCGCGCCATCGTAGTCCGGGGAGATGCCGTAGCCCTCGGCGCGGAGCTGGGTCAGGATGCGCTCGGAGTCCACGGTGGCCTTGGGACAGCCCAGGCTGACGAAGCCGACCTGCGGAATGGTTCGTCCGTCCATGTCGGTGGCGGGCGGCGGGGAGTGCGGCATGGGTCTGTCCTGGTTGGGCGTGGGCGCGCGGAGCAGGCTGCACCGCTGGCGTGATCGGCGGCCGAGGCGCCGCCGACCGTTCACGGATGGTATTGACGGCCCTCTCGGCGTGCAACGCGACGGTCTCGCCCCCGATGGCGTGGGCCCGGGCCAACCGCCCGCCGGAGACCAAAAACAAGGCGACAACCCGGACAGGTTGCCTGCGATACCTATTGAAAATTCGGCAGAACTAGGTATAAACCCTGGGAAGGGGTTGGTTTCGAGGCTTGGATGCAGAAACCGTCTCACATCGCACGCTAAGAACGCCCCAACCGAAGAACGCCCCAACCAAGCATCATCAGGTCGGAGACTCTGTTGTGAAGAACTGTAAGCTCTGCCAGCTCAGCGCGGTCTGCAACGACCTACCCGGATTCTGTCTGTTGATTCCCTACCTCACCATCGCGCTGGTCGTGGTCTCGGTCGGCTACCTGTTCGTCACGCAGGAGTTGTTGGTCTAGATCCCCAACGGGCCGGCAACCGCTTGACCCGACGAGCTCCCTGCAGTCGGCGCAGCGGCCGGGCACGACCCTGCCACCGTCCCGCTCCCGAGTCGCGCCTCCGCCATGTCATCAGCATCGCCGTCAGGTCCTGCACCGGACGCCACCCAATCCTGGTCCAACCGCCGGGTGACCCTGCACCTCGGCATCTGGCTCGACGACGGCACCGAGGTGCTCTGCACAGAGGATGTGGAGCCCGTTCGCTTCCGGCTCGGTGACGGCACCCTGGCGCCGGGACTCGAATCCCTGCTCGCCGACCTCCCCGTCGGCACCGATACCCAACTCCTCGCCGAGGGCTCCGCGGTATTCGGCGGCCATGATCCGGACCTGGTGCATCGCCTGCCGAGCGCCGACCTCCCGGGCGACTTCGCCGCCGAGCCTGGGCAGGTACTCACCTTCGAGACACCGGGCGGGCAACAGACCGCGGGCACCGTGCTCGCCGTCGCGGCCGACGGTGTGGAGGTAGACTTCAATCACCCGCTCAGCCGGCGTGCGCTACGGCTCCGGGTGCAGGTGCTGGCCATCGACTGAACCCCTGTCGGGATGTGCTTGGACCCGGATACGCCCGAGTCCGAATACGCGCGGGCCCGACGCGTTTCCGCCAGCGTAGTCTTGCATGAGTTTCCTCAGGAAGCTTGGCGTCCGGCGATGATAAGCTATCGGGCTTCGCGTTTGGAATCAGCCCAATCGAGCCCGGCCCATGCAGGACTATCAACCCCAGCCCGATCTGCTCAAAGACCGCGTCATCATGGTCACGGGCGCTGTCGAGGGTGTCGGGCACGCCGTCGCCCGGGCCGCCGCCCGCCATGGCGCCACGGTGGTGCTGTGCGCACGTGATGAGCAACGCCTGGAGGCGGTCTACGATGAGATCGAGGCCGACGGCAGCCCCCAGCCCGCCAACTTTCCGTTGGACCTGCGCAAGGCGGACGAGCAACTCTTGCTCGGTGTCGCCACCACCCTCGGCGACGAGTTCGGCCGCCTCGACGGGTTGGTCCATTGCGCCACCTATATCCCCTTCCTGAGCCGGATCGACGACTACGACGCCAAGCAGTGGGACCAGGTGATCCGCGTCAATCTAACGGCGCCGTTCCTGCTGACCCAGGCCTGCATGCCGCTGCTGCGGGCGGCGGACGACGCCTCGGTCGTGTTCGGTTCCGACCGGGTCGGGCGCCGCGGCCTGGCCTACTGGGGCGCCTTCTCGGCGGCCAAATTCGGCATCGAGGGGCTGACGCAGGTGCTGGCTGAGGAGACCCGGGACAGCTCCAGTATCCGGGTCAACAGCATCGACCCGGGGCCCGTGCGCACGGCCCAGCGCCGCGAACTCTACCCCGGAGAGGACCCGAACACCCTCCCCCCGGCGGATGCCGTGGCGCCATCCTACCTCTGGCTGCTCGGCGCGGACTCGGTGGGTACCACAGGCCAGGCGCTGAGCGCCCAGTCCGGCAACAAGCCCGGCCCCGACGACGACTGACGCCGACCCGCTCGCCCCTGCCGGTGCCGCGACGGCCCTCTCATGCGCTCGCCGCGCTTCGCCTATGCTCCCCTGGACGAACCGCTTGGGGATAAACGAAGTCCCCGAGTCCCTCATCCGGATTATTCGGCGTCGTGCCGATGGGCTCATCGCATCCGCAAAAACGGTCTTTCTCTTAGGGGAATACTTGGTATAGTCGAAGCTCGAGCGGGTCATCGGCAGACTTCCACCGCCCGTCGTCGCGGTCTGATCCCAACAGGCGTCGGCGAGCGGCTGCACAGGTCGCTGTCGCCGTTACCACGCCTCGTTGCACCGGATCACGACATCTACCCAGGGAGGCCAGCGCAGTCGTGCCCCGCCACTTCGACAACCCGATCCTCGACGCCTTCGACCCCCTGGACCAGGAACGGGCCCAGACTGCCTATGCCTGCATGCGCGAGCAGCCGGGGCTGCATCCGCTGCCGGGCGCAGACAGAAGCGTCTGGCTGGCGACGCGCTATGCCGACATCGTCAGCCTGGTCAAGGACAGGACCAACTTCGCCCGCGACGTGCGCCGGCTCGGCATGAGCCGCGGCAATGACCCCATCAGCCGCATCGTGCACAACCACATGCTGAATAGGGACCCGCCGGATCACACGCGGCTGCGGCGGCTCATCGATAAGGCCTTCTCGCCCGCGGCCATCGATGCCCAGCGGGGCCGCATCGAGGCCATCTGCGACGATCTGCTGGAGCGGCTGGTGTCGCGGGGAGAAATGGAGCTGGTGGGGGACTTCGCCTACCTCTTCCCGTTGACCGTGATCTGCCACCTGTTGGGCATCCCGGAGCAGGACCATTAGCGCTTCCGCGACTGGTCGCGGGCCTTCGTTTCGTCCATGCGGCGGCTCCAGGGCTTCTCCGACGCAGCCGTCCTGGCGGCATCGCTGCGCTATCTGCGGCGCATGTTCGACGAGCGACGCGCCGAGCCCCGTGATGACCTGCTCGACACCCTGCTGCGCTTGGAAGAGGACGGCGAGCGCCTGAACGAACAGGAGCTCTACAGCATGGTGCTGCTGATCATCGTGGCCGGGCATGAGACCGTCATGAACAGCCTGGGCAACGCCCTGGTCTGCCTGCTGGACCGCCCGGATGCCCTCGAGACCCTGCGCGAAGGCCGCGCCGACTGGCCGCTCGCCATCGAAGAGCTACTGCGCTTCGAGGGCTCGGTGGACCGGGTCGGTGCCCGCTGGGCCCTGCGCAAGGTGGAGATCGGCGGCCAGCAACTGCGCCGAGGCCACGGCGTCATCCCGGTGCTGAGCGCCGCCAACCGCGATCCGGCCGTGTTCGACGCCCCGGACCAGCTGCGCTTGAACCGCAGACCGAACCCGCACATCGCCTTCGGCCAGGGCATGCATTTCTGCGTCGGCGCACAACTCGCCCGACTGGAGATGCAGGTCGCCCTGCCGCGGCTGCTGGCCCGGTTGCCAGGTCTGAAGCTCGCCATCCCGCGGACCGAGCTGTCGCGCGAGCGCGGCGACGTCGTGCGCCGCTATGCTGCAATTCCGGTGCGCTGGGATGTCTGAGGTCGCGACGCAATGGCAGATCCGTCCGGCGCGGGGCAGTCTCGCCCAGCGGGTGCGCGCCCGCTTTCAGGTGCCCTTCCCGGATGAGCCTCGGCTCCTACTGTTCTGCCTGACCGCTGCCAACGGCGCGCGGGTGCAGGGCTACGGCGCCCTGTTCGCCACCCGCGGCACCGACGATCGGCGCTGCTTCGTGCTGCGCTGGGAGCTGACCACCGGCGTCCCCGTCGCTGCACTGGAACTGCTACTCAGCACTCTGGTGGAGCGTGCCCGCACCGCTGGGGCCGAGGTGGTGCGCTGTTTGCGGCTGGCGGACGAAGCCGGCGACACGGGCCGGCTGTTGATGGGGTTGGGCTTTGTGGCCGTCGAGCGGTTGGAGATCTATCGGCCTGCCTATCACAGGGTGTTGGACCGCGCCCAGCGCATCTGCCGCGCCGCGGAGCGCCGCGGCCTGCGCCCGGTCGGCACCACGTTGGACTGGCTGCGCCCGGAGCTGGTTCCGACGGTGCGCACCCTGCTGCATTGCGAGCGCATCCTGGGCGTCGACGAGTTGGACTTGAAGCTACTGCCGGACGCCGCCGAGTCGATAGACCGCGAGCGCAGCACGTTGATCCTGCGCGACGGCGAGTTGGTCGCCGTCATGCTCGTGGCACCCCTTGCGGACGGCCACAGCTATGCGGTACCGGCGCGCTGGGTCCACCCGGACCTGCGCAACGGCTGGGCCAACGCCGCGCTGCTCGCCACCAGCTGCGAGCGCACCCGAGCGCTCGGGCTCACCCATGTGGAGTTCGCCGGCAATACCGCCCGCCACGACGAGACCCGCCGCCTCGCCGAGCGGCTCGGCGCCGAAATCAGTAGCCGCGGTGCGCGCTTCGCCCTGGAGTTGGACCGGACGCCGGGGCCCGCATCGGCGGAAAGGAACGAGCAGCCGGCGAGCGAGATGGCGTCATGACCCCGCCGACGCCCAAGCTCCACATTCTGCAGAACGGCATGTCGCGTAGCGGCAACGTCTGGCTGGCGCATCTCATTCGCGACCTGCTGTCCGAGGCCGGGGTGCCCATCCGCCAGCACTTGGACGGCCACCCGGTGGCCGAGGCACTGGCGGACGAGGATTTGGGAATCGACGGGATCCAGCACGCGGACTTCATCCGACTCCATCCGCTACGCTGCTTCTACACGATCCTGGAGAATTTCCGCTGGCCCATTGCGGACTTGGACGCCTATATCGCGTCGACTACCCATGTCGCCAGCCACTGCCACTGGAATGCGGCCAGTGCCGAGGTGTACCGCCGCTTCAGCCACCGCGTCTACGTCATCCGCGACCCCCGCGACGTGGCCGTTTCGGCCGCGCGCTTCATGTTTACCCCCTACAACCGACTACACCAGCCGCAGCCCCATGCCGACCCGCAGCACCTGCTGGATGCGCAGCTTCAGACCTGGACACAAGACTGGGTCCGGCACGTAGCCGCCCATCTGCACCGGCGCGAGGCCATGGACATCCATTGCCTGCGCTACGAGCGGCTGCTGCTGGAGCCCACGGACGAGCTGTGTCGCCTAGCCGCGTATCTGGGCCTGACGCTCGACGCCGAGCAGATGCGTCGCGTGGCCGAGCGCAACACCTTCACCACGCTGAAGCAACAGCAACCCCAGCACCTGTTCAAGGGCCGCTGGGGCCAATGGCGCGAGGATCTGCGCACCGGCCAGATTCGCCAGGTGCGCGCCATCGCGGGCGCACTGCTGCGCGAACTCGATTATCCGCTGGACCTGACCGATGCCGACGGCTGGACGCCCCAGGCAGACTTCGGCGCCCGACACACCCGATCCCGCGGGTCCATCCCGCAAGAGGCACCCGCCAACCCTGCCGGGGAAATCCGGCCCCTTTGAGGAGTAGACCATGACCGTCGAAACCGCCCCGCCCGTGTCCTCGCTCAGCAAACCCATCGCCACCGGTCTCACCGGTGCAGCCCTGGGCTTGTCCGCCCTCGGCTCGTCCGCGGCCATCGTCACCTACAGCCCGCCCGGCGGTGATCCCCTGGTTGCAAACGACCTCAACGACACGGATTCGCAATTCGAGTTCATCGACTTCGACCTGACGAACCTCGGCTCTATCACCGCTTCCATTGGAACAACCGATTTGGAGGGCCGCTACACCCCCCTCGCGGGCCACCTCTACCTCGCCCCGGGGGACACCGACAACGAAGGAACCGAACCGCCGTTCGGCTTTCTCGGAAGTAAGGGGGAGACCGGCGCGATTGCGAAGACCGGCCCTCTTAAACTGCGCCTCTTCGAGGCCGACGACCTCATCGATGCGGATTCCTTCGCCCGCCCCGAGATCAAGGACTCGACGCCTGAGTTTGGCTCGATCGAAGCCGACACTGGTGTGCCACGTTATCTCGGCTTGGCCCTCGGCACCACGTTCGCCACCGCCCAGTTCGGTTGGGTCCAATTCACCCTCGGCTCCATCAGCAGCAGCGGTTTGGCCATCAACACGACGGCCGGACAGGGCATCTGCGCCGGCGGCATTGCACCGGTAAACGGCAACTGCCCAAGCGCCGTGCCGCTGCCGCCGAGTCTGGCATTGCTGGCGAGCGGCATGGCCGGACTGGCCGCCGTGCGTCGTCGGCGCAGGCTCGACAGCTGAGCCACCCGATGGCCATCCGCATCCGACCCCCACGCTGCTGAGACCGACCACGCTTCCGCCACTGGTGCGGCCCCGGCCGCACCGACAACCTCCCGGCGAGCGGTGTTCCAGCAGGCGCCGATGCCGCGGCATCGCCGGGCGACGGCCACCTCGACCATGGTCCTCGCGACTAGGGTGGACTGCGCTTCGCCGTCGCCACTCCTTTGCCGAATGTTCCCTTCGTGATCCGTCCATGCGGACCCCGTCACCATGCCTGTTTCCCAACTCATCGCCGCCGTGCCCGGCGCCGCTTGGCAGCCGCTCCATGCACTCACCGATCAGGGCCTGCTGCCGACCTTCTCCCGTCTCATCGACCATGGCGCCCTCGGCACCCTCACCGCCGCCATCCCGAACGCCGCCATCCCCCTCTGGACCAGTGTTGCCACCGGACAGCCGACGCACATCCATGGCTTGCTCGATGGCGTCATGGTGCACGGCGACGGCGACACGCGCCGCATCGTCCATGCAAGCGCTGCCCAGCGCCGGGTGCCGGCCTTCTGGGAGCTCACCGCCCGCGCCGGTCGCTCGACCTTGGTCGTCGGCTGGCCCGGCACCCATCAGGCGACGGCACATCTGACGCAGCAGGAGCCTTGCGCGTTGGTGTCCGACCTGTTCGCTTGGCCCGGCCTGGCCCGGCGCGATGCCTTGCTTGAGGGCGCCATCCATCCACGGGAGCAAATCGAGCCCTTGCGCGACGCGCGCTTGGACCCCGAGGAAATCGACGCCGAAACCATCGCCTTCTTCGTCCCCGACTGGCAACAGGTGGATCAGGATCAAGACCCCAGCCTGGCAGGTATCGCCGGCGCCGTGGCCGAGTCCCTGTCCCACCAAGCCGCCTTCACCGCGCTACTGACGGAGCGGCATTGGGACCTGGCGGTCGTCTGCTGGCCGTTGGTCGCGCGTCTCGCACCCGCTTTCACCGGCGCAACGGCACCCTTCAACCAGGTCTTGGAGCGCGCCTACCGGCTGCTGGATCAGCTGCTCGGCCAGTGTCTGGAGCAAGCCTGCCCGGAGCGCACCTGGCTGCTGTCCGCGAATACCGACAAGCCGACGCCGACGCAGCGGCCGCACAAGCCCGCCGACGAGTTGCGGGTGGTGCGCTACAAGGGCGAGGGTTTCGTCATCGCAGCGGGTACCGGAATCCTCGAAGACACTCTGATCACCAAGGCCTCGGTGCTCGATCTGATGCCGACCTGGCTCGCGGCGGCGGGCTGTCCCGTGCCGGCACACTTGCCCGGGCGCGCCATGATGGGGTTGTTCCGGGATGGACTCGGCCAGATTCCCGGTGACCCCGTTTCACCCGCCATGCCCGACACCGACGCCCAACCCGAGCCAGTGCGCAGCGCGGACCAGCGTTTCCTGGCCCTGGTGGACGCAGGCACTCCGGATACATCGCTGGATATCCAACGCATTGAGCGCGTGGCCAACCAGTGCCGTTGGAACCAGGCTTTGAGTCTGCTGGACGACGACCGCCCGCGCCAGGCACTGCCGCTTCTGGAAGATCTCCACGCCTCCCTGCCCGAGCAACCCTCACCGGCAGCGCAGTTGGCAGAGACCCGGCTCACGCTGCGCGATATCCGCGGCGCTCGGGAGGCCGCCGAGGCCATGCTGGACCTGGCTCCCGACGCCACGCCGACCCTGTTGCTGATGGCCCGTATCGAGCGCGAGACAGGCAATCACGACGCGGCTCTGGCGCTGCTACAACGTGCCGAGGCAAACGGCGCCGACAGTGTTGTACTGCATCGCCAGATCGCCTACACCCAGCTCTATCTGCGCCGCTGGCGTGACGCCGCGGACCGCTACGACCAAGCGCTGGCGCAGAGCCCGGAGGATCTGGGCAGCCATCTCGGTAAGACCCGCGCGCTCTTGGCCCTGCGACGCTTCGCTGAGGCCCTCGACAGCGCCCGACGCGCCCTCGGCCTGGACCCTGACCTGGCACTGGCCCGCTTCTATCTCGGCATCGCGCTGGTGCGCCTGGGTCGGCCCGAGGACGGTTTGGCGGAGCTCAAGACCGCTGCAACGCTTGCGCCCTGGTCCCACGGCGCCCACGCCTGGGTGGTGCGGTTGCTGAAGCACCTGAAGCGCCCAACCGAGGAGATATCCCTGCACCTCCAGGCCATGCACGACATCCGT
Source organism: Thiohalocapsa sp. (assembly GCA_028277725.1). GTDB lineage: Bacteria > Pseudomonadota > Gammaproteobacteria > Chromatiales > Chromatiaceae > Thiohalocapsa. The sequence goes on along the minus strand of JANQFX010000024.1, from coordinate 116,887 downwards.
TTCCGACGGGAGCGGCGCGCAGCGGAGGTGCGGCAGTCGGCAGCGACAAGCGCGGCTGGGCATGGTGCAGCTTCGGGGGCTTCGACGGAAGTTGTGCTCGATGGGTTCGATGACGCGCCCTTCGACTGGGGTGCCATCGACGCCATCCCCGAGGAGCCACCGCGGCCCTTGGACCTGGTGCTCGTGAGCAGCCTGCCCGGCGGCGGCGACCAGACGGTGACGGACCGTCTGGCGACCGCCGGCCTGCGCGTCGCCCAGGTCCCCGGCGAGACCATCGAACAGCTCGGAGACGCCCTGGCCGGCTTTCCGGCCGGTGAGGACGAGATCGCACGCATCGCCCCGCACCTGCTGGCGAAGCTGCCGCGGCTGCACCACTACCAGGTCCTGTTCGTGCTGCAACCCGCAGAGCGCGTCGCCGAAGCGCTGGCCGCCACGGCAGCTCATCATGGGCTGCCGCCGGATGAGGTCAGCCGCCTGGCCCGGCGCTTCCAGCGCGCCGTCGTCCGTCTGCTCAGTGTTGCCCCGCACATCGATCCACTGATCCTGACCCCAGAGGACCTCGCCAGGACAGACGCGGCGCTAGTCGTCAAGGTGCGCGAACACATCGGCGAGCATCGTGTCGCCACGCGCCTGCTGAATGCCAGCCCGTAGACGCCGTTGCGAATACGCCATGCCTCCAAGCGTTGCGGGACCAACCTGAGTGGCTAGATCTGCGCGCGGATCTGGAGTCAATCACGTGTACAGCAAGACAGGCATTCTCCGACGGTCCGCCTGCGAAATATCATGTTTCAGTCATTGCTTATATTATAAAGTTCCATCCATCGTCGGTGGGCGCTGCCAGCGCTCCAACCACGATTCACCGCCGGCGCGAGGCGCTCGTCCTCGGTATGGGAGCAAGCGATCCGAAGCGCCCGCACCGTCCCTCTGCAATCCAGTCCTGTTGGAGCCTTGCCATGAAGTACCTCTACGCCATCAAGGAACTGAACGCCGGTGAGATCTTCTCCATCGCGGTCCTGATCGCCGTCGCCGCAGGCGTCGTCTACGGCGTACTGAGCTGACGCAGCCCCGGCCTTCGCCGCTGGCCTCGCTTTGGCATGCCCGGCGCCGCTGATCCGCCCCGCGGACCTGACCGGTCCCGCGATCATGCTCAATAACGAGCGCCGCCTCCGATCTTCGGGGCGGCGCTGTCGTTCTATCCCCCCTCCCTCCACGGGTCCGACGACCTGCGCCCTACCAACCCTCTCAACCCTAGATAGAGCCGTCGACCGCGCCGACTTCCAGGCAAGGCGCTGACTTGCTTCGGGTTCCGCGGCGACGTTCAGATCACCCATTGGGTGCTACGGTCGCCATGGCACGCCCCACGAGGCGCCCGCCTTCGTTACAACTCCCTGGAATGGCATGACTCTGCCGCGTTCTTGTGCCTCGCTGGCCGATTTGTGATCAGGCCCGCGAGACGCACCCTGACGACCGTCCAACAAGTCCATGGAGGGTGACGCATCGGCAATCCCGCCGGCTCGGTGTCTCCCGAAGCGCCGAAATAGAGTCAACGCGAACTTGGCCAATTAAGAATTCTATATCTTGGCCATATAATCAATGACTGAAATAGGGTTTGCGCAATAGAGTGCTGTTGAGAATTATCAATTCCTTACCTCTATTCTGATGCTGCTGGCTTTTGAGAATTATCAATTCGTCAACATTGTTTTGATGCTGCTGAATATCATTACCGGCTTCACCTTGAAATTGAGGAAGGCGCGGATAGGCTGTTTCTTATTCGGTCTTGATTTGGATCAAGGGCCCCCGGAATGACACCCCATGGGGTCAGCCGGTCGTGCCTACAGTTAAAGCCACGGTGATGCGCGGGCTTTTCTCTCGACGTTCTAATTTGTTTTTAAGCAAATACTGATCGTTCCGCTTTCGAGCCAACGCTTTGGCATCGCGCCGTTCACCGCTTCGCGCACGCGTCTCGAGTGACACGTTGCTCACGCGAGGACTCATCAATCGTAACGGAGGATTCTCGATGGCTGAGCGGGCGACCTTTGGCGATCTATTGCACAGCCGGGGCGTCAGTCGCCGGGCCTTTCTCAAGTTCTGTTCGACCACGGCGTCACTGATGGCGCTGCCTGCAGGCACCGCAACGGCAATGGCCGAGGCCCTGTCTGCGGCCCGCAGGCCATCGGTGATCTGGCTATCGTTCCAGGAATGCACCGGCTGCACCGAAGCGCTGACGCGCTCGCACGCACCGACTCTTGAGAGCCTGTTGTTCAATTTCATCTCCCTCGACTATCACCACACGCTGCAGGCCGCCTCCGGCGACGCCGCCGAGCACGCCCGTGAGGAGGCCCAGCACGCCAACTCTGGTGAGTATTTGGTACTGGTGGACGGCTCCATACCGCTCCTGGAGTACTGTTCTACAGTCGCCGGCATCAGCAATAAGGCAATGCTGGTGGCGGCATGCGAGCACGCGGCGGCGGTGATCAACATCGGCACCTGCGCCGCCTACGGCGGCATCCCGGTGGCGAAGCCGAACCCCACCAAGGCGGTGGCGGTGGGCGACATCATCAAGGACAAACCCATCATCAACGTGCCGGGCTGCCCGCCCATGCCGCTCGCCATTACCGGGGTCATTGCCCAGTACCTGACCTTGGGCAAGCTGCCGCAGCTGGACCACCTGGGCCGGCCGGTGGCCTTCTTCGGCGAGAACATCCACGACCGCTGCTACCGTCGACCCTTCTATGACCGCGGCCAGTTCGCGGAGACCTTCGACGACGAGGGCGCCCGCAAGGGCTGGTGCCTGTACAAGCTCGGCTGCAAGGCACCCGTGGCCTACAACGCCTGCGCGCACATCAAGTGGAACAACGGAGTCAGCTTCCCGATCCAGTCCGGACACGGCTGCATAGGCTGCTCTGAGCCCGGCTTCTGGGACATGGGCGGCGTTTACCAATCTGTCGCCACCGGCAAGTTCGGCGACGGCGCCAAGCTCGGCGCCGCGGCGACGGCCGGTGCTGCGCTGGGTGCCGGTGCCGCAATCCTTGCGCGGCGAAGAAAGGCCGCTCTACACGGGGAGGATTCGGCGGAGCACTGAGGCATCGCCATAAGCAAACAACCGACACGAGCAGCACGACAAGGGGTCGAACCCCGTCGGTCTCCGAAGCCCCGCACAGGTCGGGCTGGACGGCCAACCACCAAAGGAAAGAAACAGATGAGTCTCCTCGATTTCGCCCGCGGTCCGGCGATCCACGCATCGCTGATTATCCTCGTCGCCGGCATCCTGCTGCGCCTGGTGGGCGTGCTCGCGCTCACGCGCGGTGCGGACCTATCCCGGCCGCGGGACGCCTTCGGCAACTTCAAGGGCTATCGCACCGTGTTCAGCCGCTTCTGGCCCAGCAGCGAGTTCACGACCGCGACCATCTACCAGACGGCCATGGCCTATGTCTTCCACCTCGCGGCCCTGCTCGTGGTCGTGGGTATCGTGCCGCATATCGAGTTCATCACCAGCCTGACCGGGTTCAGTTGGCCCGGCCTGCCGAACTGGCTGGGCGTGGCCATGGGAACCTTGGCGCTCGGCTCACTCATCGCCTTGATCATCCGTCGGCTCAGTCACCCGGCGGTCTACAACTCGACGGTCGGGGACTACATCACCTGGGCGATCGTCGCCCTGCCGCTGGTGACCGGCCTGATGGCGTTTGCGCACGTCGGCCCGCGCTACGAGACCATGCTGGCGCTGCATATCCTGAGCGCGGCGCTGCTGTTCGCGTACATGCCCTTCAGCAAGCTGATGCACGCCTTCTGGTTCATCTTCTCCCGTGCCCAGAGTGGGCTCGCCTACGCGCACAAGGGGGTCCGGATATGAGCGCCACCGCAACGACTCAGGTTTTTCCGACCTTCGCCGAGGTCTACCAGGGTTTCGCGGGCCAGATCGGCATGCTGCGGGAGATGGCGCCGACGCCCACCAAGTCCGACGACCAACGCCTTCAGGGCGCCGTCGACACCCTGATCGAGGAGACCAACGCCGGTGAGGCGGTGTGGCTCGAGAGCTGCATCCATTGCGGACAATGCACCAGTGCCTGCCACTACTTCCAGGCACTCGGCGACGCGAAGTACGCGCCAATGCGCAAGATGGACTTGTACCGCCGAGTGTACCGACGCGAAATCAGTCCTTTGCGCTGGCTCCATCGGCTGGTGACCAAGGCCGTGGAACTGGCGGATTTCGAGGACGCGGTTCCGCTGATCTACGACTCCTGTTCCGAGTGCGGACGCTGCACCATGGTCTGTCCCATGGGCATCGACACGGCCTCGCTCGTGCATCACATGCGAAGTGCCATGGTCGCTGCCGAGCTGGTGCCGCCGGAACTGGCCGCACTGCGCATGGAGCAGCTGCACCAGGGCACGGTGTTCGGCTCCTCCCCGGAGGCGCTGAAAAATATGGTCGACACCATCCGCGAGCGCGCCGGCGTCGATATCCCGCTGGATAAGGAGAGCGCTGAGGTGATGGTGCTCAGCTCCGCCGTTGACCTTGTGGCCAACGGCAACGGCCTGCTCGCCACCGCGCGCATCATGAACCACATCAGCGTCGACTGGACCATCTGCTCCGATGGTTTCGAGAGCGCCAACTTCGGCCTGCTGTCCGGCGACATGAGCCTGTGGAAGAAGCAGTCGGACCCGATCGTCGCCGCCGCCAAGCGCGTCAAGGCCAAGACCCTGGTCATCGCCGAGTGCGGCCACGCCTACCCGGCCCTGCGCTGGAACCCGATGCTGCGCAGCGGCGCGCTGCCGTTCGAGATGATGTACATGTCCGAGTTCCTCGGCAAACAGGCCCAGGCCGGCAAGCTCCGATTGAAGCCGATGGAGGGCAAGGTGACCTTCCACGACCCATGCAAGACGGGGCGGCGCGGCGGCGCCTTCGACGAGCCGCGCTCGGTGCTGAAGGCCATGAACGCGGACCTGGTGGAGATGCCCAACCACAAGGAATACAACTGGTGCTGTGGCGGTGGTGCGGGGATCTTCCTGCTCGCGGACGCGACCGAGCTACGCGACGAGTCCTTCAAGATCAAGATTCGCGAGGTCGATGAAACGGGTGCGGACTCGGTGGTGGTGAGCTGCGCCAGCTGCCGTCTCAACTTCGAGTCCGGGCGCCAGAAGAACCACTGGGACAAGCGCGTCGAGAGCTTGGTGGAGCTGACCGCGGCACACCTGATCGACGATGACGTAGCCGTGGCACCCGCGGCAGGAGCGGCCTCATGAGCGCCAGAGTCATTGTCGACCCGGTCACCCGCATCGAGGGGCATCTGCGCATCGAGGCGAAGATGGACGGCGACAGCATCGCCCTGGCCTACTCCTCCGGCACCAGCGTGCGAGGGTTGGAGACCATCGTGTTGGACCGCGACCCACGGGAGGTCTGGGCCTTCGTGCAGCGCATCTGCGGCGTCTGCACCCTGGTGCACGGCATCGCCAGCGTACGCGCGGTGGAGGATGCGTTGGACTACGACATCCCGCCCAACGCCGAGCTGATCCGCAACCTGATGATCGGCGCCCAGTACGTGCACGACCACGTCATGCACTTCTATCACCTGCACGCACTGGACTGGGTGGATCTGGTCTCGGGGCTCAAGGCGGACCCGAAGGCGACCTCGGAGCTGGCCCAGTCCATCAGCGGCTACGCCAAGTCGTCGCCCGGCTACTTCGCCGACGTGCAGCAGCAGCTCAGGACCTTCGTCGAGGGCGGGCAGCTGGGCATCTTCGCCAAGGGCTACTGGGGCCACCCTGGCTACCGGTTGCCGCCGGAGGCCAATCTGATGGCCACCGCACACTATTTGGACGCGCTTGCCTGGCAGCGGGACGTCGCGGAGCTGCATGCGGTGTTCGGCGGCAAGAACCCGCACCCGAATCTCTGCGTCGGCGGCATGCCCTGCGCCATCAGCCTGGAGTCCGGCAAGCAGGCCGGCACCGCGGTGGACGTGGTCGGGCTGGAACGGGTGCGCAACGTACTGGGCAGGATGTCCGAGTTCGTGCACCAGGTCTATGTGCCGGACACGCTCGCGATTGCCGGCTTCTACAAGGATTGGTTCAAGCAGGGCGAGGGCCTCGGCAACTTCCTGACCTACGGCGACTTCCCGGCCAAGGGCTATGGCGACTCGGCATCCTACCTGGTGCCGGCGGGCGTCATCCTGAACCGTGACCTGAGCCGCATCGAGCCGGTGGACCTAGACGCAGAGAACGAGGTGCAGGAGTTCGTCGCCCGAGCCTGGTACGACTACGACACCGGCAAAGAGACGGGTCTGCACCCGTATCGGGGCGAGACCAAGCTCGCCTATACCGGCCCGGAGCCGCCGTACACCGAGCTCGATGTCGACAACCAGTACTCCTGGCTCAAGTCGCCGCGCTGGAACGGCAAGCCCATGGAGGTCGGCCCGCTGGCGCGGGTGCTGATGCTCTACGCCACCGACAACGAGCAAGCGAAGGCGCTGGTGGACAGCACCCTGACCCAGCTCGACCTGCCGCTGGAGGCCCTCTACTCCACCATGGGCCGCACGGCCGCGCGCACGCTTGAGACGGCCATCATCGTCGATGCACTGCGGGGGTGGTACGACAACCTGCTCGCCAACATCAAGGCGGGCGATGTCAAGACCTTCAACGAGACCCCCTGGGAGCCGGCCACCTGGCCCCGCAGAGCCCAGGGCGTCGGCCGCATGGAGGCGCCACGCGGCGCGCTGGGACACTGGATCGTCATCGAGGACGGCAAGGTGGCCAACTACCAGGCCGTGGTGCCCACGACATGGAACGCCGGGCCCAGGGATGCGCAGGACCAAGAGGGGGCCTACGAGGCGGCGCTCGCCGGGCATAGGCTGGCGGACCCGGCGCAACCGCTGGAGATCCTCCGCACCGTGCACAGCTTCGATCCCTGCATCGCCTGTGCCGTGCATCTGACCGACCCGGAAGGCGAGGAGGTGCTGACGCTGAACGTCCATTGATTGGACGGCCCGACGACACCGATCGGCACTCTGCGTTCGGGCGCGTCCGAGCCGAGCAGTAGTCAGTCGGGACCGGCGACCCCGGTCCGCCAACGAGACCCGAGAGGAGGATCAAGGCAATGGCATCAACCAACCTGATGGCCGAGCTGCAGATACGCGAGTTCGTCGCACGCCAGAAGCACCAGGATGAACTGAACGAGCAGGACAGCGCGCGCCACCGCACCGACTATGGCAAGCGCGACGACCGGCAGCCCGGCGAGCGTCTCGCGGAGTTGCGCCAGGCGAGCATCAGCAGCGCGGGCCCACTGTGCCTGCTGGACGCTGTCGGCCAAGCGGAAGAGCGCTGGATGGAGCTGTTCGAGCACGCCCTGCGCTGTGATCTGCCCTGCTGCGACGTGCAGGGCGCTTCCCAAGGCAAGCCCAAGCAGTCTCGACTCCGCGCCATGTTCGGTGACCGCACAAGGCGCCAGGCTGACCTCTTCCCCGTTTAGAGCGGCACTGTCCAAGAGGCGAAACCAACACCTGGGCACGCCGACTTCAGTCGGCCCCCAGGGTGGCGGGATTCAAACGATTGGAGGGGCTGCCCACACCATCTCTCGATTCTGCCCCCATCGAGCATGGCCGGGATAGAATGCGCGCAGATCCATCCCGCTGTCACTGATTACCATGCCGCAAACAGCCACCATGCCCGCCGCGTCCGACGGCCCGCGACCGGACGCGGATCGGGTTCGCCTCGTGGCGGACGCCGTGCGTCGCCGGGTGCTCGACTACACACTCAAGAACAACGGCGGCTACCTCAGTCAGGCCTGCTCATCGGCGGAATTGCTGGCGACACTCTATCTGCGCGTCATGCGCCTGGGCGAGAGCACGGCCCCCCTGGTGCCGCAACCCTTTGCCGGCGTGCCCGCGCCCGACAACCCCAACGCCTTCACCGGTGCGGATTACAACGGACCGCGCGCGCCGGACCTGGACCGATTCATCTTTTCGCCGGTGCACTACGCCCTGGTGCTCTACTCCCTACTCATCGAGCTGGGGAGACTCGGCCCGAACGGGCTCGATGCCTTCAATCAGGACGGCAGCACGGTGGAGCTGATCGGTGCCGAGCACTCGCCGGGCCACGAGGTGACCGCAGGTTCCCTCGGCCAGGCCCTGAGCCAGGCCGGTGGCATCGCGCTGGCGCGCAAGCTGCGTGGGGAGACGGGCCGGGTGTGGGTATTCATGTCCGACGGCGAGTTCCAGGAGGGGCAGACCTGGGAGGCCCTGGCCGCCCTCGCCCATCACCGCATCGGCAACCTCGGTATTGTCGTGGACACCAACGCCCAGCAGTGCGACGGCGCCATGGCGGATGTCATGACCATCGAACCGCTGGCCGAGCGCATCCGCGCCTTCGGCGCCGAGGTGCGCGAGGTGGACGGCCACGACAGCGACGCCCTGGCCGCCGCAGCGGACCTGCTGCCCGCGGGTGGCGGTGGCGAGCGACCGCTGGTCGTCATCGCCCGCACCGATCCCTGCCGCGGCATCGACCTCATGCGCACCAGGGCACCGAAGCTGCACTACGTGCGCTTCGCATCCGAGGAGGAGTTTGCGACCTACGAGCGACTGCTCGCGACATGGAACGCCGCCGCAGCGGACCAGGCCAAGGCCGACACGGAGATCGGCGCATGATCCAGACCGTCACCCGCCCCCATCGCGAGCACATCGTCCGCTGGGCCGAACAGCGGCCGGAGGTGCTGGTGCTCTCGGCGGACCTCACCTCCTCCTGCGAGGCGGATCTGTTCCGCGACGCCTATCCGGAGCGCTTCTTCTCCCTGGGTATGGCGGAGCAGAACATGATGGGCTTCGCCGCGGGGCTGGCACGGGAGGGATTCTCCCCGTATATCCACACCTTCGCGGTCTTCGTCACGCGACGCCCATACGATCAGGTCGCCATGTCCATCGCCTACCCGAACCTGCCGGTGCGCCTGGTCGGCTTCCTGCCGGGTATCACCACGCCGGGCGGCGTCACGCATCAGGCCATCGACGACGTCGGCCTGATGCGGCTGATTCCGAACATGACTATCCTCGAGAGCGGCGACGCCACCGACGTGGAATCCGTGCTCGATGTGGCCCAGGCCGTCGATGGGCCGGTCTACATCCGTCAGCTGCGCGGCGAGGTGCCACGGCTCTTCCCCGCCGACGAACCCATGCGGCTCGGCGAGGCCCGGCGGCTCGCGGAAGGTGATGACCTCTGCGTCATCTCCAGCGGCATCTGCACCGAAGAGGCCCTGCGCGCGACCACCGCGCTGCGCCAACGAGGGCTCGGGGTTCGGCACCTTCACGTCTCCACCCTGAAACCCTTCGACGACCCGCGCATCGCGCAGGCCTTGGCCGATGTCCGCCTCGGTGTGGTGACCATGGAGAACCACAGCATCATCGGTGGCCTCGGCAGCGCCGTGGCGGAGCTGATGGCGGAGCAGGCGATCGGGCGGCGCCTGATTCGGCTGGGTCTGAAGGACACCTATGCCCATGGCGCGAGCCGGCCCTACCTGATGCGCGAGTATGGCCTGGATGCGCCCGCGCTGGTGCGGGCCGCCGAGACCCTGGCGGGCAAAGCCCTAGGGGTAGGCGAGGACGACCTCTCCGCCGTGCGGCTAGGCACCCTCAGCGCCGCCGAGAAGACCGAAGACCTCTGACCCGGAGTACCCACCATGTCCGACCTCACCATCCTCTGCGAGCACAAGGCCTCGCCCGCCAAGCTCGAGGTGCTCGGTGTCGAGCAATGGCCCATCTGGAAGAAGGAACCCTCCACCTTCCCCTGGACCTACGACCAGACCGAGACCTGCTATGTCCTACGCGGCAAGTTCACGGTGACACCCGACGGCGGCGAGCCGCAGCAGTTCAAGCGCGGAGACCTGATCACCTTCCCGGCCGGCCTGAGCTGCACTTGGGAGATTACCGAAGCGGTGGAGAAACACTACGACTTCCAGTAGAAGGACAGCGAGCCTCAATGCCCCGGAGATTCCTTCCTCTTCTCCGCGGCTTCGCGCCTCCGCGCGAGCTCATCCAGCGTCGTAGGTCGGGCCGACGTAGGAGGCCCGACAATCAAGCGGTTGAATCTGGGCGGGTGTCGGGCTTCGTACCTCAGCCCGACCTACGCGGCTAATCCCTTCTTCGGCTTTCGTTGCGTCGTGGCGGCGTTGCGTGACAACTTGCATCAGGGTCTCGTCGGAATCGGCAGAGGCCTTCAGCTGACCGGCTCGTCGGCCAACTCGACCCGATTGCGTCCGCCCTCCTTGGCCCGATACAGTGCCTCGTCGACCCGCATCAACAGCGCCTCCTGCGGCTCCCGCTGAGCGCGCTGGCCGACCCCGAGGCTGATGGTCACCCTGAGGCTGTCCGACGCGCCGATACCGAACTCGCTGGCCTCGATCTCGGTGCGAATACGCTCGGCATAGCTCATGGCATCGCTCGCCGATGCGCCAACGAGGAACACGATGAACTCCTCGCCACCAAAGCGCACCGGTACGTCCGTCTCGCGTACCGCATCCTTCAGCACGCCCGCGACCTGGCGCAGCACCTGATCGCCGGTGGCATGCCCATAGGTGTCGTTGATGCGCTTGAAATGATCGATATCGACCATCACCGCTGCCACCGGCGCCGAACTGTCCCGATCATGGATGCCGAACTGGCGGGTCACGACGTCTTGCATATAGACGCGGGTGAACAGCCCCGTGAGCGGATCGCGAATGGACCGCTGGTAGGCGCGCTTGCGCTCCTCTTCGATGGAGCGATAGATCACCTCGCGTTCCAGCGCGACCTGCAACGGCATGGCGATCTGCTCAATGACCTGCTCCACCTCCGATGTCACGGGCATGCTTTCCGGGAAGTGCACGAGCGCCAAGGCATCCAGGCGATCGGTGCCGGGCGAGAACAGCGGCAGTGTCAGGACCATGCCGCTATCGCCATCGAGCCGGAAACAGAAGGCATCGCCACAGAGTTGATGGTTCGCGAGGTCGGAACTCTCCGCATGCGCCCGGTGCCACTCCTCCCGCGTCATACCCATGATCAGCATGACCTCGTGAGGCGGTTCACCGAACAGGCCGGAGAATCGCGTCTCCTGCGTCAGCAGCAGGATGCCCCGATCCTCGACTTGGGCGTAGTAGTCGATCCGGTCGATGGGCAAGCTCTTGCTGACCACCTGAAACAGCCGATCGGCGATGTCGCGGAAGTCCCGATACAGCAGCATGGTCTCGCTGATGTCGCGCAGGGTCGCGTTCAATCGCGACAGGCGCTGGATGTCCGTATTGCCACGGGCATACAGGTAGATGCCACAGTCGAGGTGGCGCAACTTGTCGGTCATGGGGGCGACCAAGTGCTCCGGAATGATGGAACCATGCTGGGATGCAATGACCCGAACCGGGTAGGCCTCGATCTGCGTCAAGGCGAAATCCAGAATGTCCCGGCTCGGCATGTAGTGTTCGTGAAAGGGTCGCAGTGCCTCGAAGTGGGACTCGTCCCTGGCCACCAGGGTCGGTTTCTCGGTGAAGCCGCCGAAGAGATCACTGGAGAACAGGATGCCCGTGCTGCGATCGAAGCTGCAGAAGGCCCCGGGGAAGTGGGCATAGGGCGTGAAAATGAACTCGAGGGCCCTGTCCGCCAGCTCCAAGCGCCAGTCGTGCTCGTCGACCAGCCAGAACGGCACCTTCAGGCCGTAGTGCCTCAGCAGCGCCCGCGCGCGCCAATGCGTCACCAGCACCGCATCCTCGCGCCCCACCATTTCGTCGATCAGCGGCATGGCGGCGACGATGTCGGGGTCCTGATGGTGGCAGACGAAGTAGCGGATGTGCGTGAAGGGGATGACTTCTTCGATCTTACGCAAGGTGCCGGCGAAGGTGAGCCGGGAACCGGGGTCCAGCAGCACCGACTGATCGCCCTGCTCGATGAGATAGACGTGGCACTGGAACACATCGTCGTCGAGGACATGTCCAACCCACCAGACACGATGGGCGATCTCGATGGCGTGTCGCGGATCGGCCGAATTCAGCTGTACGAGATCGGTGGTCATAAGTGGGCACCGAGGGGCCGAGGGAGGGATGAATCACAGGCGGTCGCAGCGTCGGGCGATGGCCGGACCACAAGCGGGCGGGAGCGAGCCCGTTGGGCGCGCCGTTGCAGTATCGATGACGCATGGTCCGTTGCGGCGTTCGTCGTCACCGCGCGCTGACACAAACCGCATCAGCTGCCGGGCTCGCTCATGTTGCCCTGGCGATAGCCGCTGAGGTCGGCGCAGACGTAATGGAAACCGAGTGACTTAAGGCCCGAGTCGATCTCCTCGGCTTGTTCCATCAGGCGCAACCGTTGCTCCGCCGCCACCTCGACACGCGCCAGGCTGCCGTGTGCACGCACCCGGACGAGTTCGAAGCCGAGCTGCTGGAGCAGTCGCTCGGCCTCTTCGATCCGCTGGAGGTCGCGCATGGATACCAGTTGATCGTGAGGCAACCGCGTCAGTAGGCAGGCGTTGCTCGGCTTCCGCCAGGTGGGCAACTCGAGGGACTGGGACAGTGCGCGGACACCCCTCTTGTCGATGCCGCACTCGATCAAAGGGGTGCGGATACCCAGCTCGCGCAGGGCCTTGAGTGCTGGGCGGCTACGTTCCGTGTCGTCGAGATTGCTGGCGTCGAGTAAACAAGGGTAGCCGAGCGCGCTGGCGGCTTCTCGCAGAAGCTGGTACATGCGCCCCTTGCACAGGTAGCAGCGGTCCGCGGGGTTGTGCTGAATGCCCTCGGGCATGTCCATCTCCACCAGCTCATGGCGCACACCCAAGTCCCCGGCCAGGGCCACGGCGTCGCCGATCTCCTGGCGAACCATGTAGGGCGTGACCGCGGTGAGCGCGAGGACGCGATCAGTGCCCACCAGTTCACGCGCGACAAACAACAGCAGGGTACTGTCGACGCCGCCCGAAAAGGCGACCGCAAGGTTGGTTTCGCCCTCGAGGGCGCTCGACAATCCGGCGAAGCTCGGGTCCGCCGGCGTATCTTGCCGCCTGCCCGGAGTCTGGTCTTGTGATCTCGGTGTCGTCATCGCAACCGGCATAGGCCCCAAGGAGTCGAGTTGGCCGCATAGTATAGCCGCCGACTTAGACCCACCTGGACACTCGGTGATTGGCAGGTATGTACCAAGCCGTCACAATGGCGCCCGGTGCCTGTCACCAAGGGTGCCCCTGCCGCTGAAGAACAGCCGTTGCCGACGCGGACGAGCGCGCCCGATACCAAACACCCCCAAGGAGAAGAGCCACTGATGCGAACCCACCTCCGAGCGAGCCTGATCCTGTTTCTGTCCCTGCTGCTGCCCCTAGCTGCCAGCGCCGAAGCCATCTCCATCTCCGACACGGTCCTGAAGATGCCACTGGCCGAAGACGTCTCCATGGACGATGCGGTCGACTCCATGAAGCTCCGTGCGAACTCGCTCAACTTCAAGCTGGTCGCCCATCTGCCGCTCTACAAGGAACTGGAATCCATGGGCGTCGAGAGCAAGCGCATCGAGATCTTCCAGTTCTGCGACGCGCGCATCGCCAACGAGATGGTCGTCTTCAACCCGGACTTCTCGGCCTACCTGCCTTGCCGCATCACCCTCATCGAGGACGCCGACGGCAAGCCCTGGCTGGTGACCCTGGACCTCGGCAAGGTCATCCCGGGCGCCAACCTGACGCCGGAACTGATGGAGAAGGCCGAGCTGGTGCGGGACAACATCCAGTCGATCATGGAAGCGGGCGCCAACGGCGATCTTTGATTTAGAAGCCGATGATTGGCCGTCCTGGCCAACATCGGCACGGGAAGCGAAAAGCGTCGTTTTCGCTTCCCTCCATTGCCGACGACTGACGTCGCCGACAATGGCGGGGCATCCTGCCCCGCGTTAGAAGCCGATGATTGGCCGTCCTGGCCAACATCGGCACGGGAGAGCAGGTAGGTCGGGCCGACGAAGGAGACTCGACAGTCGGGCGGTCGAACCTGGCCAAGCGTCGAGCTTCGTACGGCAGCCCGGCCGACGGGTCACCCGTGGAGACTTGTCCCCTCAATCGACCGCCGAAAGCCCCTCCACCCGCTGGAAGCCGCGCGGCAACATACCGCCGCGGCGCCCACGCTCGCCGACGTAGCGGGCCAGGTCGTCCGGTTTCAGGGTCAGTGTGCGTTTGCCGGACAGGATGGCTAGGCTGCCACCCTCAGGCACCACGGCCACGGCGACCACCCACTCCTCGCGCGCCTTCGCCTTGGCCGCCGGAATACCAATGATCTTGTTGCCCTTGCCGCGCGCCAGCTGGGGAAGATCGGCGAGCGGAAAGGCGAGCAGGTGGCCGGCGGTGGTGGCGGCCACGACCAGATCGGCATCGCCGCCAGGGGTCGGCACGGGCACCGGCGGCAGCACCCGAGCGTCCTTTGGGAGGGTCAACACCGCCTTGCCGCCCTTGGGTTTCGCGAACAGGTCCGACAAGGTGCAGAGGAACCCGTAGCCGGCGTCCGAGGCCAGCAGCCACTGCCCGTTCGGCTCGCCACCGAGTACAGTCACGAAGCTCGCCCCGACTGGCGGATCGAGGCGCCCGGTGAGGGGTTCGCCTTGGCCTCGCGCCGATGGCAGCGTGTGCGCCGGCAGCGAGTAGCCGCGGCCGGTGGAATCCAGGAAGACGACTGGCTGGTTGCTACGCAGGTGCGCGGCGTCGAGGAAGTCGTCCCCCGCTTTGTAGGCCAGGCTGGTCGGGTCGATGTCGTGGCCCTTGGCAGCTCGCACCCAGCCCTTCCGCGACAGCACCACGGTCACCGGCTCACTCGGGCTCAGCTCCGTCTCGTTGATGGCCTGGGCCAGGTCACGCTCCACCAGTGGTGAGCGGCGCTCGTCGCCGTAGGTCTCGGCATCGCGCTTGATCTCGTCGATGATCAAATCGCGCAGGCGATCGGCGTCGCCGAGGGTCTCCTGGAGTGAATCGCGCTCGGCAATGAGTTCTTCCTGCTCGGCCCGGATCTTCATCTCCTCCAGCCGCGCGAGCTGCCGCAGCCGGGTGTTGAGCACGTACTCCGCCTGGGCGTCCGAGAGCCCGAAGCGCGCCATGAGCACGGGCTTGGGCTCGTCCTCGGTGCGGATGATGCGGATGACCTCATCGATGTTGAGGAAGGCGATGAGCAAGCCTTCCAACAGGTGCAGCCGCTCCAGCACCTTGTCGAGGCGGTGCTGCAGGCGTCGGCGCACCGTCTCACGCCGGAAGGTCAGCCACTCGCTCAGGATCTCGCGCAGGTTCATGACCCGCGGACGACCGTCGAGCGCGATCATGTTCAGGTTGACCCGGTAGCTCTTCTCCAGGTCAGTGGTCGCAAACAGATGCGACATGAGGCGCGGCACGTCGACCCGGTTGGAACGCGGCACGATGACGAAGCGCGTCGGGCATTCGTGGTCCGATTCGTCGCGCAGATCCTCGATCATGGGCAGCTTCTTGGCCTGCATCTGCGCGGCGATCTGCTCCATGATGCGGTTGCCGGACACCTGATAGGGCAGATCGGTGATGACGATCTCGCCCTGTTCCAGCGTGTAGCGGGCGCGCTGGCGGATGCTGCCGCCGCCGGTTTCGTAGATACGGCGGATGTCGTCGGCGGGCGTGACGATCTCGCCGGCGGTGGGCAGGTCCGGTCCGGGCACGTAGCGCATCAGGGTGTCCAGCCCTGAGTTCGGGTGCTTGAGCAGGTGGATGCAGGCCCGCGCCACCTCGCGCAGGTTGTGCGACGGGATGTCCGTCGCCATGCCGACCGCGATACCGGCGGCACCGTTGAGGAGCACATTCGGCAGGCGCGCCGGCAGCAGCGTCGGCTCCTGCAGCGTGCCGTCGAAGTTGGGCTGCCAGTCCACGGTGCCCTGTCCGGTCTCGGCGAGCAGCACCTCGGCATAGCGCGCCAGTCGTGCCTCGGTATAGCGCATGGCCGCGAAGGACTTGGGGTCGTCCGCGGAGCCCCAGTTGCCCTGACCGTCGATGAGCGGGTAGCGGTAGCTGAAGGACTGCGCCATCAGCACCATGGCCTCGTAGCAGGCGCTATCGCCGTGCGGATGGAACTTGCCGAGCACGTCACCGACGGTGCGCGCGGACTTCTTGAACTTGGCCGTCGCCGACAGACCCAGGTCCGACATCGCATACAGGATGCGGCGCTGGACCGGTTTCAGCCCGTCCCCGACGTGGGGCAACGCCCGGTCCAGAATGACGTACATGGAGTAGTCCAGGTACGCGCGCTCGCTGAAGAGGTGCAGCGGCAGGCGCTCCAAGCCCTCGGCGTTGTAGGTGGGCAGGTCGTTCATGTACGTCGATGTTTGGCTTCGAGGGCCGGCGGCGGGGGATCAGGCAATCGCTCGGTGGAATGGCTCCGCCGCGTGAGGGCGGAGCCGAGACCCATCATCGGGGCGTGTCAGTGCACGGCACCGCGCAATGATGCCTCCACCATCATCCAAAGGATGTGAAGAACGAGCCAGGTGTAGACACCGGCGAGCACGTCGTCGAGCATGACGCCGATCGGCCCCTTGAAGCGGCGCTCGACCTGGGCGATGGGCCAGGGCTTGTAGATGTCGAAGACGCGGAACAGCACGAAGCCGAGGATGACCCAGAGGATGCCGGCCGGCGCCGCGATCATCGCGACCAGGAAGCCGACGACCTCGTCCCAGACGACGGCGGGCGGATCATCGGACCCCATCTTGTCCACGGCGCCGCCGATGGCCCAGACGCCGGCGGCGAACAGGCCAGCGACCACGACCACATAGAGCAGCGTCGGCAGCAACGACAACACCAGGTAGAGCACGACGCCCACCAGGGTGCCGACGGTCCCCGGCGCCACCGGCGAGAGGCCGGCGCCGAAGCCGAGCGCGACTAAGTGTTTCGGATCGGACAGGTCCAGGGTAGCGGCGTCGCCGCCTGTGGATTGACTCATCGATAACCCTCCAGATTCAAGCTTGGTTGCAATGTGGGAACAGGAACTGGGATTCTCTCATGGCGAGCCGCGCTGCAGACCGTTTCGCCGCAGAGCAGGGACCGCCCAGAGCAGCGAGCCCGTAGCACAGTATCCGGCGGAGAGGACATAAGCGGCCGGCTCATGCACGGAAATGATCGAAGCCGCGCCCGCCGAACGTCCACTCGGAGCCATCTGGTCGCAGGACGCGCAACCCCGCTTCGGACACGATGGAGCCGATGACGGTCAGTTCGCAGTCAGCCGACCCGGCCAACGCGGGCAAACGCGCCGCCAAGCCGGGCGGCAGGGTGAAGCAGAGCTCGTAGTCGTCCCCCGAGGCGAGCGGCAGGCGCCAGTCGGATTCTCCGGACAGCGCGGCGGACACCGGGGAAGTGAGGGGTAGCCGCGCACGTTCGATGTCGGCCCCGCAGCCACTCGATGCCAGGATGTGGCCGAGATCGGACAGCAGCCCATCGGAGAGGTCGATGGCGCTGGTCGCAACGCCCCGCAGCGCGGTGCCGAGCCGCAGCCGCGGGGTCGGACGTTCCAGCCTGCGGCGGATGGACGCGTCCGCCGCGTGCCCGGCCGCCATCTGCCGCAGCGCGAGCCCCGCGTCACCCAGGGTCCCGCTGACACAGACGAGGTCACCCGGGCGAGCACCGCCGCGGCGCAGGGCCTTGCCCGCCGGGACCAGTCCCTGCGCCTGTACCGTGATGGACAGCGGTCCGCGCGTCAGATCACCGCCGACCAGGCGGACGCCCGTCGACTTGGCCAGGTCCGCGAAGCCGCGACCAAAGGACGCAAGCCAGCCCTCGTCCGCATCCGGCAGCGTCAGTGCGAGGCTTACCCAGGCGGGCTCGGCTCCCATGGCGGCTAGGTCACTGAGATTGACGGCGAGCGACTTCCAACCTAGCGCCTCGGGATCGCAGTCCGGGTAGAAGTGGATGCCGGATACCAGCGTGTCCGTGGTCAGCGCCACATCCTGCCCGTCGCGGACCCGCAGCAGGGCGCAATCGTCGCCGACGTCAACCAGGACATCGGCGCGTGGGCTGCCGAGCCCGGTGAGGTGACGACGAATCAGATCGAACTCGGACATGGCGGGCGCTTATCGCGCATCGTGGTTCGGATTGGCCGATGCCGGCGAATCGAGACGGCCGGTTCATCGGGTGCAAGGCCCTGGGGATGGACTGGATCTCAGCGACCGCGGCGCGCGCGCGACTCGTCGGGGCGGATCTCCCGGCCGAGCTTGTCGAGGACACCGTTGATGTAGCGATGACTCTCGGCTGCGCCGAACTCCTTGGCCAGATTGATCGCCTCGTTCAGGATGACCCCCATCGGCAGATGCGGGGAGTGCATGAGCTCGTAGGTGCCGATGCGCAGGATACTGCGCTCGACCGGGTCGAGGCTTGTGACCGAGCGGTCCAGGAGTGGGCGCAGGGCGTCGTCGATGGCGTCGGCGTGCTCCGCCGCGCCCCGCACCAGGGTGCTGAACAGCTCCGAGTCGAAGCGGACCGGGGCGAGTCCGCTCCGGTCGTTGTCGTCGGCACGCCCGCGCAGGCTCTCACCGACGGCCAGGGCCCAGTCGGGGTCGTCCAGAAAGTGCCCGATGATGTCTGCAGGGTCGTAGGCGCTGAGCTGCCACTGGTACAGCGCCAGCAGCGCCATGCGCCTGGCCTCGGTGCGTGGTCCGGCCATCTCAGCCCAGCTGCCGCATCAGATCGACCATCTCGAGGGCGGACATGGCCGCCTCCGCGCCCTTGTTCCCCGCCTTGGTGCCGGCACGCTCGATGGCCTGCTCAATGCTGTCGACGGTCAGCACCCCGAAGGCGACCGGCAGGCCGTGGTTCAAGCTGACCTGGGCCATCCCCTTGACGCACTCACCGGCGACATAGTCGAAGTGCGGGGTGCCGCCCCGGATCACGGCGCCGAGCGCGATAACGGCGTCGAAGCCGCCCTTGCGCGCGATGCGCTCGATCGTCACCGGCATTTCGAAGGCGCCGGGCACGCGGACGATGGTCAGATTGGATTCCGAGGCACCGTGACGTAGCAGGGTGTCGATGGCGCCCTTTTCCAAGCTCTCGACCACGAAACTGTTCCAGCGTGACACGACGAGGCAGAAGCGGCCCTGATCGGCGCGCATGGCGCCTTCGATGGTCTTGATCATAATGATTCGCTCAAAGATAGATCTCCCGGCCCCGAGGTCGGCCGGATGGACGGTGACGCTTGTCGGGCTGATCGCGGCGACGACCGCGTACGCTCAGACGGTGCTGCCGACGTACTCCACGACCTCCAGATCGAAGCCGGAGATACCGTGCATCGCCTTGGGCGCACTCATGACCCGCATCTTGCGGACCCCGAGGTCGGCCAGGATCTGAGCACCGATGCCGTAGGTGCGCAATTCACTGCGGTTGGGCCTCGACGCAGGCGCGCCCTCGCTCCGGTCCCGATCGCAGAGTTCCCGAACCTTGCCGAGCAGGTCGTCCGAGCCGTCACGATTGCGCAACACCACGATGACACCCTCACCCGCCAAGGAGACCTGTTCCATCACATCCTTCAATGGCCAGCCGCAGGCCGGGTGTTTGGCACCGAACAGGTCACAGAGGGTACTCTGGAGATGGACACGTACCAGCGTCGGCCGCTCGGGCGAGATCGTCCCCATCACTAGGGCGAGGTGGACGTCACGCTCGATGGTGTCGCGATAGGCGGCCACGCGGAACTGGCCGAACTGTGTCGGCAAATCGCAGCGTCCCTCGCGGACCACGGCCTTCTCGTTGGCGACCCGGTAGTGGATCAGGTCCGCAATGGTGCCGATCTTCAGCCCGTGCTCGGTCGCGAAGGCCTCGAGGTCAGGGCGCCGGGCCATGGTGCCGTCCTCGTTCAGCACCTCGACAATGACGGCGGAGGGCTCGAATCCGGCCAGGCGCGCCAGATCACAACCGGCCTCGGTGTGCCCGGCGCGCACCAACACGCCGCCCGGCTGGGCCATGAGCGGAAAGATGTGGCCGGGCTGGACCAGGTCCGTCGAACTCGCATCCTGGGCCACCGCCGCGCGAACGGTTTGGGCGCGGTCGGCCGCGGAGATGCCGGTGGTAACGCCTCGTGCGGCCTCGATGGACACGGTGAAGGCGGTGGAATGGGGCGCGTTGTTGGCATTGACCATCAACGGCAGGTGCAGCCGCTCGCAGCGGGCCTTGGTCAGGGTCAGGCAGATCAGCCCGCGGCCGAACTTGGCCATGAAGTTGATGGCCTCGGGCGTCACGCAATCCGCCGCGATCAGCAGGTCGCCCTCGTTCTCCCGGTCCTCGTCGTCCATGATGACGACCATCCGCCCTGCGCGAAGATCGGCAATGATCTCTTCTGTGGAGTTGAGCGGCATGGGGCTACGACACGAACGCAGGAAAGAAAAACAGCCTTCCAAAGTAGCATAGCGTCGACACGGCGTCATCCCAACCGCTGCGACCCGACCCGAAACGGGTACTCGGTGGCAGGGTGCGCGCGACGTCCGACCCGCCCGCGGACCTTGAGGGCGACACATGCTCCTTGGGGACCGCCGCATGGTCCGCGGGCCGATGGCGTGATGGGACTCCGACCGGCGGCCTGGGTAGCGAAGAGAGCCGGGTTCCTCAGCTGCCGAAGCCGTGCTCGCGCAGGAACTCCATGGTGATAGACTCACCGCCGTGCCCGGCGCGGTCGCCCAGGACCAGGCGTTCCAGGTAGCGCGCGATGAGATCGACTTCCAGGTTGACCCGAGTGCCCGCGCGGTAGTCGCCGATGATGGTCTCGGTGAGGGTATGCGGGACGATGTTCAGCTCGAACACGGCGCCGACGACGCGGTTGACGGTCAGGCTGGTGCCATCGACGCAGATCGAGCCCTTGTGCGCGATGTAGCGCGAGAGCTCCGCCGGGGCGTGGATCTGCAGGCGCCAGGAGCGGGCGTCCTCGTGCATCTCCAGGACCTCGCCGACGCCGTCCACATGGCCACTGACCAGGTGACCACCGAGTGGCGTCGCCAGGGTCAACGCCGGTTCGAGATTGACCCGCGCGCCCGAGGACATCCCGCCGAGGGTCGTCAGGCCAAGCGTCTCCCGTGACACGTCCGCCGCGAAGCGGCCCTGGCCCAGCTCGACGGCCGTCAGGCAGACCCCGTTCACTGCGATGCTGTCGCCAAGGCTCAGGGCATCGAGGTCCAGCTTGCCCGCGTCAACGCTGAGGCGAACGTCCCCACCCGAGGGTGCGACCCGCTCGATGCGGCCGACGGCTTTGATCAGACCAGTGAACATGGCTTCAACCCTAGTCGACACTCAGGAAGTCCGCGCCACGCGGACGCTCGAAGCGAAACATGGAGTACTGGAGTTGCGCGTTGCGATCCACGTCCGTGAAAACGAACCGCGTGAGCTGGCCGAACCGGTCTTCCATCAGCAGGGTATCGAGCTCCCCGTCGACGAAGCCGATCTGCAGCTTCTCGACGTCGGTGTCCGCCGTCTTCGGGATCAGTTCCGCCCAAACGCGGTGGTCGTTACGGTCTAGGTTGCTGATGCGGAAATAGCGATCCGGCGGTTCGCGACTGGCCAGCAACTGCGCCGGCGTGCCGTCGAGGATCTTCTTCTGGCTACGATGCGTGACCTGATTGAGCTCCGTGTCGTGCACGTAGATGCGCTTGCCGTCGGCGACGATGCGCTGGGCGGTCGGAGCATCGTACTCCCATAGGAAGCGATCCGGCCGCAGCAGGTAGAAGGTGCCGGTCGCCTCGAGCGCCGGTCCCCCATCGGCCGGGATCGTGATCTGGCGGAACGCCGCCTGCAGGCTATTGAGGCCACGCAGGTAGCCCGAGACCTCCTCGACGGCGTCCGCCAAGGCAGCCCCCGGGAGGGCCCCGAGGCCCAGCAAGAGAATGGAGGACAGACACAGGACCGCCGCAGACAGCCTGCGAGGTCGCGGCCTCGGCCTGCGGGCAGGCCATCCGAAGCGGGAGGACCCAGGGACACTCTGCATAGTTACTCCACCGGCGCGGGCGCCAGGACTTCTCGGTTTCCGTTCGTCTCCGCGGGGCCGACGACGCCGATGCGTTCCATCTCCTCGACCATCCGCGCCGCTCGGTTGTAACCGATCTTGAGCTTCCTTTGCACGCCCGATATGGACGCCCGGCGGCTCTCGACGACGTACTGCACCGCCTCATCGAACAAGGGGTCCTGATCCTCGACATCGCCGCCACCGCGAGGTTCCGGGTCGATGCCCGGCAGATGCTCACCCGGCTCCTGCAGGATGGTGTCGATGTAGTCCGGCGCGCCCTGCTGCTTCAGGAAGTCGACCACGCGATGCACCTCGTGATCGTCGACGAAGGCGCCATGGACACGCTGCGGGATGCTCCCGCCCGGCGGCAGATAGAGCATGTCGCCGTGGCCGAGCAGGTGCTCGGCACCCATCTGATCCAGCACCGTACGCGAGTCGACCCGGGCCGACACCTTGAACGCCATGCGGGTGGGGATGTTGGCCTTGATCAGGCCCGTGAGCACATCCACCGACGGGCGCTGAGTGGCGAGCAACAGGTGGATACCCGAGGCACGGGCCTTTTGTGCGAGCCGTGCGATCAGCTCCTCCACCTTCTTTCCGACCACCATCATCATGTCCGCCAGCTCGTCGATGATGACGACGATGTAGGGCAGCTTGTCGAGCGTCGGCGGCTCCAGATCACCGTCCTCGAAGGCGATATCCGGTGGTGTGAAGGTCGGGTCCGGGATCGGCTGCCCCGCCTCGCCGGCCTCCGCCACCTTGCGGTTGTAGCCGGCGATATTGCGCACACCCAGATGGGCCATGAGCTTGTAGCGGCGCTCCATTTCGCCAACGCACCAGCGCAGGGCGTTGGCCGCCTCCTTCATGTCCGTGACCACGGGGGTGAGCAGGTGCGGGATACCCTCGTACACGGAGAGCTCCAGCATTTTCGGGTCGACCATGATGAGCCGCACATCCTCGGCGCTGGACTTGTAAACCAGGCTCAGGATCATGGCGTTGATGGCGACGGACTTACCGGACCCCGTGGTGCCGGCGATGAGCGCGTGCGGCATGCGACCGAGGTCAGCGACCACGGGTTCACCGGAAATGTTGGTCCCCATGCCGATGGTCAGCGGCGACCTGGACTCCCGGTAGGCGTCCGAGCCGAGCGTCTCGCTGAGCACGACCATCTCGCGCTGATCGTTCGGCACCTCGAGGCCGATCACGGACTTGCCGGGGATCACCTCGACGACACGCACGCTGACCTTGGACAAGGCCCGAGCGATATCCTTGGCCAGACCGGTGATCTTGCTCACCTTGACGCCCGGCGCCAACGCCAGCTCGAACAGCGCGACCACCGGCCCCGGATGGACCTCGACGACCTCAGCGATGACACCAAATTCCTTCAGCCGCGCCTCCAACTCGCGGGACATGGACTCCAACTGCTCCGGCGTCATGGCACGTTTGCTCTTGCGCGGCGGATCCAGCAATTCGATCGGAGGGCGCTCATCGCTGACCTCGTGCTGCCGCAGCGGACGCGCAGCCGTCACCGATGGTGCCGCCTGTGCGGGCCGGTGCCGAGGCGGATCTTGCGGCGGCACCTGGCTGCGGGTCCGGTCCTGAACCGGAACCGAGACCCGCGATAGAGGGGCCTCGCGACGGGTCAGTTCCAACGCGGGATCGAAGGGCCCAAGCTCGTCATTCCATGCGGCGTCATCTGGTGAGGCGAAGGGAACCTCATCGGTGTCGTCGTCCTCCGGCAGGTCGTCCAACGCAAGCTTGGACAGGTCCGTGGTCGCCCGGCTGCTGCGTCGGCGCGCCCGCCCCATCGTCTCGTGCTCGGCCCGCTGAGTTGCATCGGGTGCAACATCGAACCCACCGGCGAACGCCGCCGGCGCATCGACGTCCCCGTCTGCCCCTGGGGCTGGAGCTGCCTCGAAGGAATTCGATTCGGATGCAGGGCGCCGACGGGCGTACGCTTGGGATGCATCCCAGTCGAGCTGATCCGAACCCGTTTCTTCTCCATCGGGCTCGTCCCAGTCGGACGCATCGGCTTCGTCTTCCTCCGCGCGCGCTCCGCGACGCGGTACCGGCAAGCGCACGTCACTGAGCCTCCGCAGCACGGCCGCGGGCGCACGAAACGCGGCCAGCGTCAGTGCCCCGACCCAGTCGACCACTTGCAGCGGCGTAATGCTGGTGACCAGCATGAAACCAACCAGGAACAAGGCCGTCAGCGCCAAGGAGCCACCGGCCTCGCCGAAGGCGAGTTCGGCGTACTCGGTGACCAGCAGCCCAAGTCCACCGCCGATGCCATTGGGCAGATCCTGCAGCTTGTCGGCCAGATGGATATTGGCCATCGCGGCCCCTGACACGAGCAGCAGCAGAAAGCCCGTCCAGCGCAGCGCGAGCCAATAGAGCTTGGTCTCCGGCTCCGGCTCACGCTGCCTGAAGACCAGGTATCCACTCCAGGCGACCATCAGCGGAAGCAGGTAGGCGAAGACCCCGAGCAGGAACAGCGCCACGTCGGCGAACCAGGCGCCGACACGCCCGCCGGCATTGCTGACGCTGCTGCTCTGGCCGACATAGGACCAGCCGGGATCACCCGGCGAGTAGCTCGCCAGGGCGACCAGCAGGTACAGAGCCGCGCAGACCAGGCTCCACATGGCGCCCTCGCGCCAGGCGCGATCCAGGTAGTCGCCGAGGGTCAGTTGTCCCGCGCGGGTTGCTTGGCTCACATGCGCCTCCTCAGCTAGAAATCACGAAGCGCATTATACCCTTACCCGGAGTTGCTCGTGTGGATTCGATAAACCGTCCACCGACAGGGAGATGGCGACCTGGAACGGATGGCGACGGGAGGACCCAAGCCCTAGAGCCACCAGGTCTCGAACACGTCACCACCTGCACGCCGCTCGGGCCGAGACCGCCAGATCTCCCGCGGGCGTGCCATGGTCCCGACCAGCGCCCGGCTGACAGCCGTTGCGGTGAGCCAGAACAACAGGGCCACGCCACCGATCACCAGCCACGCGATCATAAGCTCTGCCGGCTCGACGGTGCCGGTGCCGGCGCCGATGACGGAGACGGCCCAATGCGCAAGCCCGTTCGCACCCGCCTGGAGACGCAGCATGGCGTCGATCACGCCTTCCGATTGCACCGGCGTGTCTCGCATGCTGAAGGCCAGGGCCTCGGCGGGACTGAGCCCCCGGAAATGGCTATCGCCACTGAGCAGCAGCATGGACATGGATTCGAACCAAAGGAGCCCGGTATTCAGCCGAATGGCCCATTGCCGCGCGTGGGCGTAGAGATACAAGCGCTGCACACTGCCGACCAGGAAGCCAGGCAGCCTGGGCATCAGCAGGGACAGGATCAGGACGTCCTGCAACAGCAGCGCCCAGCCGTTCAGATCCAGAGACAACGCGAAGGCCAATAGCAGAAGCACCAGCCCCGCGGCCTTGACCGATTCCACCGCCAGCACGAGCGGCTCCAGTCCCAGCAGCCGATAGAGCCAGCTCGGCTGGATCAGATACTCGTTGCGAAAGGCATGCCGTCGACAGAAGACCTGCTCCGCCCCGGCCATGGCCACCGGGATCGACAGGGCGACCAGGAACAGGGGCAGTGCGGGGTCCCCGGCATGGAACGCCGCCTGCTGCCAGACCAGCAGGACCAACCAGACCAGCAAGAGCGACAACAGTCGCGGCAGTAGGTGGTAGTTCATGCGGCGTGCCTCATCCGTTGCGGCTCTGATGCCGGACGCGAGCGCCGCCGGCTCTCGGCGCCTCGACTCTGGCAGTGTAGCCATTCCAAGGCGTCTGGTGTGGGTTCTCAGTGTCGCTCGGCAGGACGCGAAGCCCTCTCCCTCGAGATTCGCCTCCATCAGGGCTGGCGCGACGCGCCATCGACCAGGAGCTGGCACACATGCTCCGTCGCGACCTCAGCGGCGACCTGATGACCGCGAGCGTTCCAGTGGCCAAAGCCCGGTATGGCGCCAGGGAAACCGTGCAGCGGCTGCCCATCCCGTTCCGCCAGCGTCGCCATGTGCGCCGGCAGATTGACGACGGGTACCTGCAGCGCATCGGCGGAGGCGAGCAGCCGCCGCACCGGGTAGCCGAGGTCAGCAACGCCCAGCGCCTGGGCGAATCGCGCCACGGCAATCGAATCGGGATGTACCTGGGCCGCGGTACCGATGAGCAGGATGAGTGGACGTACGCCGGCCTCGCGGACCTCGCTCGCGAAGGCCGCCAGGATCGCCTCGGTCGTACGCCAGGCCTGGCGCCACTCCAAGGTATCAGGAGGGCGGAAAACGCGGCTGTCGACACCGGGTTCCTGGGCAAGGGAGGCTTGGGCGCGGGCAACGGCCGCCTCCGCGCCTTTCGCCCGCGCGGCGCGATGCTGTCGCAGTGCGTCCCTGGCTTGGATGGCGAGCTGGACCAGCCGCGAATGCTCGAGCAGCCACTGCCGAGCACGCCCGGCGGGCGACGTGGCACGACGATAGGCGTCGCCGCGCAGGAATTCCTCATCCAGCCGCAGCCCGCGCCCATCCGGCGTGGGCTCCAAGTACGGGCGCAGGGGTTCGTGGTCCAGCGCACGGCTGTTCTCCACCAGGTCGTTGCCGATGAAGAAGGCGAGCACGACCACATCCGGGTCATGATCGAAGGCGTGTTCACGCAGGCTCAGCAATGCCTGGGCGCTGCTGTAGCCGCTGACCGCGAAGCTCAGCACCTCCACCGGCTGCCGCACCTCGGATCCTCTGGCGCGGCAGGTGTCGCCGTTGAGCCGAGACTCCACGAGGCGCCACCAGGTCTGCTCGACGGGCACCTGCACGGCCTCGGTGAAGGAATCGCCAAGCACCGCGATTCGCACAACACTATCCGGTTTGGTCATCGCGTGGTCCCGGTCGCGAAAACCGAGGGCGTTGGTGCGCACCAAAGCCCTGCCCTCGAAGGACTGCCAGGCACTGCTGTTCGGCGCCGGGCGCCAGCCCAGCACAGGGTCGGGCCGCTTCGCGACTGCCCAGTAGTAGGACTGCCCGGCGGCGCGCAGGAGGAGTTCGGCCAGCAGCAGGGCCACGAGCAGGGCACCGCCCAGCAGGGCAAGCGACGCGCCCAATCGGAGCGACCGACAGGGCGAGCTTGGCTTGGCTGACTGGCGGGACAAACTGCTGATGCGGAACAGCGATGCGGGGTTGAGCTGGCGGCGCGAGTATAGCCCCGCGCGGGACGAGAGCCGAAGCGCAGGCACCCAAGAAACCGACGTGTATCGAGCCTGTCGCTTTACCGCCTATACCTGCCCCGCGTAGCATTTGGCGTTTTACCCTCGGCGCGGCGGCCAGACGAATTCCGCCGCCGTGGCGTCTGGAGAAGATTCATGAGCGAGACCAAACACTGCCGCCTGCTGATCCTGGGCTCCGGCCCCGCCGGCTACGCCGCCGCGGTCTATGCCGCGCGCGCCAACCTCAGCCCCGTGCTGGTGACCGGCCTTGAGCAGGGTGGGCAGCTGATGACCACCACCGACGTGGACAACTGGCCCGGCGACCCGGACGGTGTGCTCGGCCCCGACCTGATGGAGCGCATGCGCAAACACGCGGAACGCTTCGAGACCGAGCTCATCCACGACCACATCTCCGCGGTCGACTTCAGCGAGCGCCCGCTGAAGCTCACTGGAGACAGCGCCACCTACACCTGTGATGCGCTGATCATCGCCACCGGCGCCAGCGCCAAGTACTTAGGGCTGCCCTCCGAGGAGGCATTCAAGGGCCGCGGCGTCTCCGCCTGCGCCACCTGCGACGGCTTCTTCTACCGCGGACAGAAGGTCGCGGTCATCGGCGGCGGCAACACCGCGGTCGAGGAGGCGCTGTACCTGTCGAACATCGCCTCTGAGGTGACCTTGGTGCACCGCCGCGACGCGCTACGCGCCGAGAAGATCCTGCAGAAGCAGCTGCTCGACAAGGCCGAGAACGGTAACGTGCGCCTCGCTTGGAACCACGTCCTCGACGAGGTCCTCGGCGACGACGGCGGCGTCACGGGCATGCGCATCAAGTCCGTCAAGGACGACGGCACCCAGGACATCGACCTGCACGGCGTCTTCATCGCCATCGGCCATCAGCCCAACACCCAGATCTTCGAGGGGCAGCTCGACATGGCCGGCGGCTACATCAAGGTGCAGAGCGGCAGCGACGGCAACGCCACCGCCACGTCGGTGCCCGGCGTCTTCGCCGCCGGCGACGTCATGGACCATGTCTATCGCCAGGCCATCACCTCGGCCGGCAGCGGCTGCATGGCCGCGCTGGACGCGGAAAAGTACCTGGACGCCCTCGCCGCCGAGTCCTGAGTCAGCAGTCGAACCGGCGGCATGCGACGCCGAACCAACACCCGGGAGACCAGAGCATGACACGCGAGCAATTTCCCACCATCGCGCTCCTGGTCTCGGTGGCGCTGCTGGCGGCGCTGGTGTTCGGCGGCGAGCCCGGCCCCAATGGTGGCCGGGCCATCCCGCTGCTGGCCCTGCTCGCCATCAGCGAACTCGGCGCCATCCTCAACCTGATCGCTGCCTACATCGGCGTGACCCTGCTGCGCACACCACCGCGCAGCGCACGCACCGCCCTGCGCCTCGCGGCCAACCTGTTGCTCAGCGTCGCCTTCGCGCTGCAGCTGGTCCGCTTCTGGCCGCTCTAATCGCCCGCCAACCTGCCAACCGGGAGCGCCGAGGCGCACTCGGCCTCCTCGCCCCCTCGCGGCGTCCGGCGCAGGGACAGGCGCTTTCGACTCGGCCCCGTCGCCCCTACCCTGTTGGGCTGTCCACCTGCGATTGGCCCTCGGATGTTCCAACTCAGTGTCCTCGACAGCATCGATCAGGTCCCGGCCTCGGCCTGGAACGCCCTCGCCGGCGACGACCTGCCGCACCTGCGGCATGAATTCCTTGCCGCCATGGAGCACCATGGCTGCGTCGGCGAACGCTTCGGCTGGCTGCCGCGGCACCTGCTACTGCGCGATGAGGCCGGCAGCGCCGTTGCCGCTGCACCCTGCTATCTCAAGTTCAATTCCTACGGCGAGTTCGTCTTCGACTGGGCCTGGGCCGACGCCTACCAACGCGCCGGCGAGCGCTATTATCCGAAGCTGGTCGTCGCCTCCCCCTATACCCCGGCGACCGGCCTGCGCATCCTCACCGGCGACTCGCCGCGCCGCGCCGAACTGGCGGCGGTTCTGATCCAGGGCTCGGTGAAGCTCGCCGAGCGCCTCGGCGTGTCCGGGCTGCACTGGCTCTTCGCCGACGAGACCGAAACCCGCTGGCTGCGCGAGCAGGGCCTGATGCGCCGCCTCGGCTGCCAGTTCCATTGGTTCAACGACGGCTACGGCAGCTTCGACGACCTACTGGGCGCCTTCTCCGCCGAGAAGCGGAAGAAGGTCAAGCGCGAGCGGCGCCGCGTGGTGGAATCGGGCGTGCGCCTGCGGCGCGTGCCGGGGCAGAAGGTGACGGATGCCGAGTGGCGCATCTTCCACCGGCTGTACGAGGACACCTTCGACAAGCGCGGCGGCCTGCCGACGCTGTCGCTCGGCTTCTTCCGCGAGATCGGCCGCACCATGGGCGAACAGCTGCTACTGGTATTCGCCGAGCACGGGCCCGACCGCGATGCCGAGCAGGGCGGTCGCATCGTGGCCGCTGCGTTCTGCCTGCAGGGGCGCCACAGCCTGTACGGGCGGCACTGGGGCTGCTTCAAGGACTTCCACAGCCTCCACTTCGAGGCTTGCTACTATCAGGGCCTGGAACATTGCATCGAGCAGGGACTCGAACGCTTCGAGCCCGGCGCCCAAGGCGAACACAAGGTCGCCCGCGGCTTCCTACCGACCCACACATGGTCCGCACACTGGATCGCCGACCCGCGCTTTCGCAGGCCCATCGGCGCTTTCCTAGAGAACGAAATCGACGCCATGGAGGAGTACATTGCCGAGATGAACACGCACAGCCCCTTCAAGCGACACGACGGCGCGCCACCGGAGCAGTCTTGAACCGCCCGCCCACCCGCCTGCCCTACCTGCTGCCGGCGCACGACCCCGCCGCGCGCTTTCCGGACGTGCGCGAGGCCCTGACCGAGCCTGACGGGCTGCTCGCCATCGGCGGCGATCTCGGCGTGCCGCGCCTGATCAACGCCTATCGACACGGCATCTTTCCCTGGTTCAGCGAAGGCGACCCGATCCTGTGGTGGTGCCCGGACCCGCGCACGGTGCTACGACCCGACGGGCTGCGCATTTCCCGCAGCCTGCGCAAGTTCCTGCGCAGGCGGGCCTACGGCGTGACGCTGGACCGCGATTTCCCGGCCGTGATCCGCGGCTGCTCCGAGCCGCGCGCGGACGGCGACGGGACCTGGCTGGTACCCGAGATGATCGACGCCTACATCGCCCTCCACGCCGAGGGCGTCGCGCACTCCGTAGAGATCTGGCGAGACGACGCGTTGGTCGGCGGGCTCTACGGCGTAGCCATCGGCGGCGTCTTCTTCGGCGAGTCCATGTTCAGCCACGCCGACAACGCCTCCAAGGTCGCGCTGGTGCACCTGTGCGAACGCCTCGGTGCCTGGGGCTTCGAGCTCATCGACTGCCAGGTGCTGAGTGGACACCTGCTAAGGCTCGGCGCGGAGCAGATGCCGCGCGA
Organism: Thiohalocapsa sp.; assembly: GCA_028277725.1. Lineage (GTDB taxonomy): Bacteria > Pseudomonadota > Gammaproteobacteria > Chromatiales > Chromatiaceae > Thiohalocapsa. The sequence goes on along the minus strand of JANQFX010000024.1, from coordinate 86,340 downwards.
GCAATTCTCCCGGCGTGTGGTGGAGCTGCGCGAGCGCCCGCCTCAACCTGGCTCGTGGGATGATGGCAGGATCGCCTTCCCCGAGGCGTCTGGCGCCCATCCATCAGCGGAGACCGAGCATGCGCGATGACCGACCCGTCCGCGGCGACCTGCAGCTCTATCTCACCGGCGAGCACGACTGCTCCTACATCGACGGCCTGCGCGCCCGGACGCTGTTCGTCGACCCCCTGGCACGCATCGACGCCAAGCGCGCCGAGCGGCTGCAGCAGATCGGCTTCCGCCGCAGCGGCCAGCACTTCTACCGACCGGCCTGCCGTGGGTGTCAGCGGTGCATCCCGGTGCGTGTGCCGGTGGAGGGTTTCCAGCCCAACCGTTCCCAGCGCCGCAATCAGGCCCGCAACGACCGAGAACTCAGCACCCGCCTGCAACCCGCCGGCCTGGAGCTGGAACACTACGTGCTCTACGAGCGCTATCTGCTGGACCGCCACGGCGACGGCGACATGGCCGACGAGGTCTCCATCGAGACCTACGCCCGCTTCCTGCTCGCCCACTGGGGCGGCACCACGGGCTTCCTGGAGCAGCGCCTCGGCAGTCACCTCATCAGCGTCGCCGTCACGGACTTCTTCAGCGACGGCCTGTCCGCCGTCTACACCTACTTCGACCCGGCCGAATCCGACCGCGGCCCGGGCACCTACGCCGTGCTGACCCAGATTCGCGAGGCCAGCCGACTCGGTCTCGACTTCGTCTACCTCGGCTACTGGATCAGCGACAGCCGCAAGATGGCCTACAAGGAGACCTTCCGCCCCATCGAGGCCTGGGACGGCCGCGAGTGGCGGCGCTTCGGCAAGGGCGAGCCGATTCGGTTCTAAACGCGGCTCCTTGCGCCCTGGGCGATCTCCTAACAGCGTGCAGACCCGCCTGCGCGTACCGAGGATATCTTCACTTCGGCAGTACCGCAGCGCTTGGAGATGAGAGCATGACAAAACAAGCCATATTCACCATGGAACTCGAGCCCGAGCTGCGTGAGGAGTTCATGGCCGAGGCCGAGGCATCGCATCGGCCGGCGTCACAAATCATGCGCGAGCTCATGCGAGAGTTCATCCAACGCCAGCGCGAGGCGCGCGCCTACGAGGACTTTCTGCACCGCAAGGTCGAGACCGCACGGGCCTCGAAGCAAGCCGGTAAAGGCACGCCCAACGACGAGGTCGCCGCCCAATTCGCTGCACGGCGCGCCGAAGTCGGGCGCAGTTGAGAGTTGTTTGGACCCCGGAGGCGGTGCAGGACCGCATCGACATCTGGGACGCCACCGTCAGCGAACATCCGCGTGCAGCGATCCGCATGGATGAAATCCTCACGGAGGCCGCCGCAAGGCTCGCCGAGCATCCGAAGCTCGGGCCTCTGGGGAAGGTTCCCGGCACCCGCGAACTGATCCCACATCGCAGCTATCGGCTAGTGTACGAGATCGACCGCGACGTGATCTGGATACTGGCGTTGGTCCACACTGCCCGCCAGTGGCCGCCGGTGCGAGACTGACAGCCCGGTAGCCCTGCTGCACGCCGCGGCGTCGGTACGATGAGCGGGGAAGGTCGGGCCAGCGATGACTTCGGCATGCGGCCCCGCGATCCCGCGCCCATGACGCCAACTGGCGACGGAACGACCGAAGACCCTGCGCCTAGCATGGAGCCCACGGCGGGTGCCTAAGCGATTCGATTCCAGCCCCTCTCGCTCTTCCCCCGCCGCAGACCCAGCGCGGCCGGATCGGTTCCAACCTGCATGCAGTGCGCGTGCGTCCACAGGCTCACATTGTGAGCCTATCGAGGATGTAACATCGGACGCCAAACTATCGCTCACGAAGACCCGAATGGACACACAGTCTTATCTGCACTACTGGGGCAAAGGCGGGGGACAGGGCGAGTTTCATCGCCTGGTTTTCCACTCTCTGGATGTCGCCGCATGTGGGCAGGTGCTATTGCGGCGACACGAACCACTGCGACACCTGCTCGCTCTGCGACTCGGGCTGGACGACACGACGCTCCATGCCTGGTTGGTGTTCATGCTCGCGTTGCACGACATCGGCAAATTCAGCTTTCGATTCCAGTGTCTCCGCTGCGATTTCCCCGAGCTGGCAAACGATCTGCCGCTGGGTTGCCGCCCATACCACCCGCGTCACGACACGCTCGGCCAGATCCTCTGGTCCAACCGGTTAGAAGCGGTGGTTCTGGCGCGATTCGTGATGCAACCCGCGCAATCGCGCCAACTCAAATCCGCTCTGGGCTTGTGGATGGCGACCGCGACGGGCCATCACGGACAGCCGCCTCAGTCTCGCATGCAGCATGCCAATGGTCTATTCACGTCAGCGGATCAAGACGCAGCCGAGGCCTTTTGCATCGATGTCGGCGCGTTGTTGCTGGACGGGTGCAGGCTGGAAATCACGGACGCCACGGCGTTCGCGAAGGCGATCAAGCCGACCTCCTGGTGGTTGGCGGGGATCGGGGTGCTGTGCGACTGGCTCGGCTCCAACCGGGACCTGTTCCCGTTTGTCCAGGATGCGATGCCGCTTGCGCAGTACTGGCGCGAACATGCGTTACCCGCTGCCGAGCGGGCGATCCAACAGAGCGGCGTCATCCCTATCGCGAGTTCGCGGTGCGATCAGGCGCCCTTGTTCGATTTTTCGCAGCCGACACCGCTGCAACGCCTCGCCGCGGACACCGATCTCGACGAGGCGCCGCGATTGTTCATCATGGAAGACGTCACCGGCTCCGGCAAGACGGAGGCCGCGCTCACCGCAACCCACCGAATCCTCGCCACAGGCGGCGCCGATGGCCTCTACATCGGCCTGCCCACCATGGCAACCTCCAACGCGATGCACGCCCGCATACAGGGTAAGGGCATCGGCTCAAGGCTCTTTGCCGACGAGCCCTCGCTGATCCTGACCCACAGCGCCGCTCGGCTCCTCCGTGATGCACCCGAGCGCGCCCAAATACTGCCCGGCGACGCCGCCGAGGCCGATTACACGGACACCGAGATCAGCGCCGCCAACCTTCGCGCCAACTGGATCAGCGACCACCGCAAGAAGGCGCTGCTGGCGGACCTGGGCGTGGGCACGATCGACCAAGCCCTGCTCGCCGTGCTCCCGAGCCGGCACCAATCGCTGCGGCTGCTCGGGTTGGCGCGCAAAGTGCTCATCGTCGACGAGGTCCACGCGTACGACAAGTACATGCAGCAATTGCTCGTCGGTCTGCTCCGGTTCCAGGCGCATATCGGCGGCCAGGTCATACTGCTCTCCGCGACTCTGCCGCAGTCCATGCGGCAAGCCTTCGTGGACGCGTTCCGCTCGGGTCTTGGGGTCGATTCCGAACAGCTCCAGAGCACGGATTATCCGCTCCTGACGACGATCGACGCCCAAGGGATCGAGGAGCGCCAGGTGGCAACGCGCCCGGAGGTCGCGCGCGCACTGCGCGTCGAGATGTTGGGCGATACCGATGCAGCGCTGCGCATGCTGGTTGAGGCGCATCAAGCCAACCGCTGCGCCTGCTGGATACGCAACAGCGTCGATGACGCCATCGAGGCGCTGGAGGCGTTGCAGGCAGTGGGCGTTCCCGGCGACAAACTGGAGTTGTTCCACGCCCGCTTCGCGCTGGGCGACCGGCTCGATATCGAAGAACGGGTCCTCGCCAACTTCGGCCCGGAGAGCGGACCTGAGCAACGCGCTGGCCGCATCCTGGTCGCCACCCAGGTGGTCGAACAGTCGCTGGACCTGGACTTCGACGCCATGATCACGGACCTGGCGCCGATGGACCTGGTCATCCAGCGCGCGGGGCGACTGCATCGGCACGACCGAGGCACCCGCCCGGAGCCCTGCCTCTATGTGCTGTCGCCGGAACCGACGGCAAACGCCCACGGCGATTGGCTCGCGCAACTGCTGCCCCGAACCGCGGCGGTCTACAGGAATCTGGCCCAACTCTGGCGTACCGCCCATCTGCTCCGCGAACAGGGTTGCATCCGCATGCCGGAGGCGGCGCGGGACCTGATCGAAGGCGTCTACGGAACCGACGCCATGGATGCGCCGGACAAGGTTGAGTTGGCGAGCGAACCATCGCAGGGCGACGCCCAGCACAAGCACTCCTTGGGCAAGTACAACACCCTGAGGCTGGAGCGCGGCTACGTCCAACCCGAGCAGGACTACTGGGACGACATCAAGGCACCCACCCGGCTCGGAGAGGACAGCGTACGCCTGCGCCTCGCGCGGTGGGACGGTGCGAGGCTGACTCCCTGGTGTGGCGACGGCGCTCTCCGAGACTGGGCCATGAGCGAGGTCTCCATCCACGCCGCCTGGTGTAGCGCCGTGCCGGAGCCGGACGATCCCGCCCTGCGCGAGGCGATGCTGACCTACGAGCAGACGGTGCCCGACAAGGGCCGCTGGAGCCTGCTCCTGCCCCTGCGAGCGGTCGACGAAGGCCGATGGGAAACAGACGTAATCAACAGTCGCGGAGAGAGAACGCGACTGCGCTACCTCGTCGGTCGCGGGCTTGCTCGCGAGCGGCAGGGGTAATGGTCGGTGCCGACAGCCTTGTCGACACTGACGCCCCACTGGAAGACCGAGAACTCAACAGGCAGGACGATGCCGCTTAACCTCATCACCGATCCTTGGTTCCGCATCCGGCGCGTCGGCCCCGACTCGAAAGCCGAGCTGATCGCCCCCTGGCAGCTCACCGAGGCCATCGACACGGACCCGGTGACCGCGCTGAACACGCCGCGACCAGACTTCAACGGCGCACTGGCGCAGTTCCTGATCGGGCTGTTGCAAACGACCTTCGCACCAGCGGACGCCGCTGAGTGGTTCGAGCATTTCGAGTCGCCCCCGCGGCCGGAGACCCTCAAGGCCGCCTTCGAGCCCTACGCGCAAGCCTTCGACCTCGACGGCGACGGCCCTCGCTTTATGCAGGATCAAGACCCCCTCGCCGACCTGAAGCCGCTGCCGATCACGGCGTTACTCATCGACACCGCAGGCAGCGAGACGCACTTCGTCAAGGATCTGCCGACCCAGGGTTTGAGCCCGGCGATGGCGGCATTGGCCCTGTACGCCCTGCAAACCAATGCGCCGTCCGGCGGTGTTGGACATCGGACCTCGCTGCGCGGCGGCGGGCCTCTGACAACGCTCGTGGTCGCCGCGCCCGATCAGGATGACGCGCAGCCGACACTGTGGCAGACCCTGTGGCTGAACGTGCTGAACTCGGAGCACCTCGGCTACCGCGCGGAACCCGGCGACGCGGAGCGCATCTTTCCCTGGTTGGTGTCCACACGAACCAGCGAGAAGGGCAGATCTCCAACGACACCCGAGCAGACGCATCCCCTCCAGGCATTCTGGGGCATGCCGCGGCGTATTCGGCTCGACCTGGAGGGTCCACGGCCTGGCGTCTGCGCCATCGACGGCACCCCGCATCAGGCACTCATTGCCCGCTACCGCACCAAGAACTACGGCACCAACTACGGCGGCGCCTGGCGCCATCCGTTGACCCCATACACCCACGACGGCAAGGAACTGCTCGCCGTTCACCCGCGCGGCAGCATCGGTTACCGCAACTGGATCGGACTGGTGAACGAGTTCACGGACAAGAAGCCCAAGCGGATTCCAGCCCTCGTCGTCAGCCGGTTCTGGAATGACGACTACCGCCTACATCACGAAGGCTGGCGCCTACGCCTATGGGCCTTCGGCTACGACATGGACAACATGAAGCCGCGCCGCTGGTGCGAGTCCATGTTGCCCCTGTTCTTCCCCAAGCAGGAACGTCGCCGAGCAGTGGAAGATGCCGCGAGAAAGCTGGTCGATGCGGCGGAGCTGTGTTTGCTCAACCTGCGCGGTGCCCTCAAGGATGCCTGGTTCGCGGAGCGCGACCCACGCCGGAAGACGTTCAGGCCTGAGCATTTGCAGGCCGCGTTCTGGCAGGAAACCGAAGTCCTGTTCTATGCCCGCCTCCAGACCCTGATCGACGCAACGGACGCGGACAAGGCCTGCGAGGCGGTTTATGCCGCCTGGCATGCGGACCTCATGGACTACACCCAGCGCGCCTTCGATTACTGGGTGGACTACAACCAGATCACCGCGCAATCACATCCGCGCCGCATCGCCGCTGCGCGACGCAACCTGCGGCGCGCCAACTATCGAAAAGAACTCAAGAAATTGCTGGAGCTGACGGACGAAGGCATGCGCGGCAACCCCGCCGCGGCCTGATGAATCAATCAACGGAGTTATGGAGTACCAAATGGGAGACCCCGCTGTTCCAAATGCGAAGAAGGCGTACCTTGCCGAGACCTTGGCCTGGTGGAGGCCGCTCGTCGAACCGCAAGAGCCTGGAAAGCGCAGCAACCGCGGCGAACTGGCGGCACTGCGCCGCTGCAAGAACCTGGAAGAAGTCTTCTTCGTGCCGGCCTACCACGGCCTCTACTTCCGGGTGAGCGCACTGGACTGGAAGCATCGCGAGTCGGTTGCTGCGGTCGCCGGCGTGCTCGCGCATGTGAAGGGCGACTCCGCCCAAACAACGGGCTCGAAGCCCGCTGCAAATCACGCGGACCAGCCGCCCGCCGACCAAACTGTCGATGATCGGGGAACCGATCGACCAACGAAGAAGTTCGCCGCCTTCCTCGCCTCCCCCGCCAAGCCGGGACTCGGTCCGAGAGTCAGCGAACTGCGCTTCCAACGCCTCGTGGCGATCCGCGACCTCCGGGCACTCTACCCGAGCCTGTTGCGCGTCATCCACCTGGCCGGCGACCGGGTGCCGGTGGAGGATCTCATCCGCAGCATCCGCTTCTGGTCCGAGCGCACAGGCCGCGACTGGGTTCAGCACTACTACGACGCCCTGTTGCAACAGCCCCCCAAGAACCGCGCACAAGGAGCCTGAGCATGTCCCGCTTTCTGCAACTACACCTGCTGACGTCCTACCCACCGGCCAACCTGAACCGCGACGACCTGGGCCGCCCGAAGACGGCCGTGATGGGGGGCGAGACCCGGCTGCGCATCTCCTCCCAGAGTCTCAAGCGGGCTTGGCGCACCTCCGATGTGTTCGCGCAAGCGCTCAAGGGCAACCTCGGCACGCGCACCAAGGAAAAGGGCGCGCGCGTCAAGAAAGCGTTGCTGGACGCGGGCATCAATGAGAAGGATGCAACCAAGTGGGCCGCGAGCATCGCCGGCAAGTTCGGCAAGCTCAAGGCCAATGAGGTCGAAATCGAGCAGTTGGCCCACTTCAGCCCGGAGGAGAACGACGCCATCGATGCCCTTGTCGCTGCCCTCATCGAGCGCAAGTCCGGCCCCCGGGACGACGAGCTGAACTTGCTGCGACACCAGCACAGCGCCGCGGATATCGGCATGTTCGGGCGTATGCTCGCCGCCGACCCTGGCTACAACACCGACGCCGCCGTGCAGGTCGCGCACGCCATCAGCGTGCACCAGGTCGCGGTCGAGGACGACTTCTTCACCGCCGTGGACGACCTCAACGAGGGCATCGACGACGTCGGCGCCGGCCACATGGGCGAGACCGAATTCGCCGCCGGGCTGTTCTATCTGTACATCTGCATCGACCGCGAGCTGCTCTCGGAGAACCTCGGCGGCAATAAAGACCTGCGCGACAAGACCCTCGCTGCGCTCATCGAGGCCGCGGCGACGGTCTCGCCCACGGGCAAGCAGAACAGCTTCGGGTCCCGCGCTAGGGCGTCTTACGTCCTGGCCGAAAAGGGCGACCAGCAGCCGCGTTCCTTGTCCGTTGCGTTCCTGAAGCCGGTCGAGGGCCGACAAGACGGCATGCTCGCGGAGGCGATCGCGGCCATGTCCGAGACCTGCGCCAACATGGACAAGGTCTACGGCAAGTGCGCGGAGGCGGACGCCATGCTGGATGCCCTGCACGGCAAGGGTAGCCTGGAGGACATCATCGCGTTTGCCAAGGATTGAAGACTATGCACAGTTTCATCGCCTTCCGGCTCTATGGCCCGCTCGCCGCCTGGGGAGACATCGCCGTCGGCGAGCAACGGCCGACGACGCCCCACCCGTCGAAGTCCGCCGTACTCGGGCTTGTCGCGGCGGCGCTCGGCATCCGGCGCGACGACGATGCCGCCCATGCGGCCTTGCGCGACGGCTACGGATACGCGGTGCGCGCGGATGCCCTGGGCAGCCCGCTACGCGACTATCACACCAGCCAGTTCGCCAAGAGTACAAGTCGGCTGAAGCATCTGCGGACCCGCCGAGACGAGCTCGCGGATCGGCATAACCTGGGTACGGTGCTGTCTTTTCGCGACTACCGCACGGATGCCGTCCACACCGCCTGCCTGCACGCGCGCTCCGCACCCGATGCGCCCACGCCCCAAGCCCTCGTCGGCGCACTGAAGCACCCCCGCTTTCCGCTCTATCTCGGCCGGCGTTCCTGCCCCTTGGCGCTGCCATTGAATCCGTACCTCATCGAGGCCGACGATCTGGCGGCCGCGCTGCGCGCCTACGACGAGGCGCATCCCCTGGACCAGTGGGCCATCCTGACGACGCAGCTGGACCTCCGCGCTCCGGAAGACGCGCCATGCTGGTGGGAGGACGGTCTACCAACCGGCTCGCTATCGCCCAGCGCGACGACACCGCGCTACGACCAGCCCGGTTCGCGCGCCCGGCGCCATTTCTCGGCGCGCACGGAGCATTACCGCGCTGGAGGTCAAGGCTGATGCGCTACCTCAGCAAAGTCGAGCTGCGGCAGAGCCAACCCCTAGGCCAGCTCGCGAGCGCCATCCCGAGCAACGCCTATGCCGAGCATCAGATCCTCTGGCGGTTGCTGGCCCAGTCCGCGGACGAGGCGCGGAGCTTCCTGTTCCGACGCGAGCAGATCGGCCACTGGCCCATGTTCTACGTGCTGTCGGAGCGGGAGCCCGCGTGTGCCGACCCCGCCTGGAAGGTGACCACCAAGGTCTTCGCGCCGAAGTTGTCCGTGGGCGAGCGCCTGGGCTTCGTGCTCCGCGCCAACCCCGTGCGCACGCGCAAGGCAAGCACGGACCCGACAAACAAGCGTCGGCATCGTGACGACGTGGTGATGCGCGAGAAGCGCCTGCAAGCCGAACACGAGCCCGACCCGGCACGTCGCGCAAGCCAGGCGGAGCTGATTCAGCGCGCCGGGCCAGCCTGGCTCGAAGAACGCGCGCCGCGCAACGGCTTTGCGCTGGAGGCGATCCACGTCGATGACTATCGCCAGCATCGGCTGAACAAACGCGGTCAGAAGCAACCGATCCGGTTCAGTACGCTGGACTACCAAGGCGTGCTGAGGGTCCTGGATGTCGACCGGTTCATGCACACGCTCGCCCGAGGCATCGGCCCTGCCAAGGCCTTCGGCTGCGGCTTGCTGCTGGTTCGGCGGGTCTGACCGGATGCTCCCACCTCTCAAACCCATCGCCATGAAGGAACGCGTGTCGCTCATCTTTATCGAGTACGGCGAGATTGACGTCCAAGACGGCGCCTTCGTCGTCGTCGACAAGCGCGGCGTTCGGACGCACATCCCGGTCGGCAGCGTCGCATGCATCATGCTGGAGCCGGGCACCCGTGTGTCCCACCGCGCGGCGGCACTCGCGGCACGGGTCGGCACCCTACTCGTCTGGGTCGGCGAGGCCGGCGTGCGTGTCTATGCGTCCGGCCAGCCTGGCGGCGCCCGGTCCGACCGACTGCTGTACCGTGTTCCCCGCGCCTGCGGGGATGAACCGACTCGGCGCCCACGGCATCATGACCCTGAACGGTGTTCCCCGCGCCTGCGGGGATGAACCGAAATCGACGTCCTCGACCGCGCCCTGGCGCCCGTGTTCCCCGCGCCTGCGGGGATGAACCGTTGAACTCTTGGTTGGTTTCCGCTTGCATGTTGTGTTCCCCGCGCCTGCGGGGATGAACCGCCAGGGACCAAACTGCCCATGCGGCAGCCTTCGTGTTCCCCGCGCCTGCGGGGATGAACCGGTAGTAGACAGTCCTGTTAGTGCCTTTGGTCTGTGTTCCCCGCGCCTGCGGGGATGAACCGCAATCGGTAGCGTGTCGGTCGCAACCCACGTCCGTGTTCCCCGCGCCTGCGGGGATGAACCGACAGCCCGCAACTCGCCGCAAACGGGTTGCCCGTGTTCCCCGCGCCTGCGGGGATGAACCGCTCGATCGCACGGTCCTCTCGGACGAGCTCTAGTGTTCCCCGCGCCTGCGGGGATGAACCGCACAGCCAGCCCGCCTGCTGCTGGGCCTGCGCGTGTTCCCCGCGCCTGCGGGGATGAACCGGCAACGTCCGCGTCTTCGAGCCCTGTGACTACGTGTTCCCCGCGCCTGCGGGGATGAACCGGTACCGCCTGCGCGTCCGGCACGAGGGAGCGAGTGTTCCCCGCGCCTGCGGGGATGAACCGTTGTCAAAGGCTGTAGAGACGTTCCGCATCGTGTGTTCCCCGCGCCTGCGGGGATGAACCGTTACTCTAGCAGATCCACTAGAGCCTCGACATGTGTTCCCCGCGCCTGCGGGGATGAACCGCACTGTGTCGAGGAATATCACAGTTCTCTCGGGTGTTCCCCGCGCCTGCGGGGATGAACCGACCCTCGGCGGGGTGGATTCGGGTGCAGCAGTGTGTTCCCCGCGCCTGCGGGGATGAACCGTGGATTCGACCAGGGCACGAACAGGCTTCGCGGTGTTCCCCGCGCCTGCGGGGATGAACCGTATAGCAGACTCGGCGTGGATGTCTATACCTTGTGTTCCCCGCGCCTGCGGGGATGAACCGGCCGACCTACTGGCCCGCATCCAATGGCTGGAGTGTTCCCCGCGCCTGCGGGGATGAACCGGGCGTCACGCTGGTGGATTACGGCACGACGCCGTGTTCCCCGCGCCTGCGGGGATGAACCGGTTGAACTCTCCACGGTCCAGCTCTCCGACGCGTGTTCCCCGCGCCTGCGGGGATGAACCACAAACACTTGAACGGGAATACGACGCTGCGGCGTGTTCCCCGCGCCTGCGGGGATGAACCGTCATCAAATCGGACCTTGAGGCGATCATCGATCGTGTTCCCCGCGCCTGCGGGGATGAACCGGCTCCTGGATGTCGTCGTGTTTTGTCGAGGGTGTGTTCCCCGCGCCTGCGGGGATGAACCGCACAACCGGTTTCACCGCGAGCCCAATCTGGCGTGTTCCCCGCGCCTGCGGGGATGAACCGTAGCTGGGCGAACGCGGCCACTCGGCGGGCCAGTGTTCCCCGCGCCTGCGGGGATGAACCGACCCACTCGCCCTCACACGCCGATACGCAACGGTGTTCCCCGCGCCTGCGGGGATGAACCGACGACTTCCGGGGGCTTGTGCGCGTCAACCTGGTGTTCCCCGCGCCTGCGGGGATGAACCGACTTGGCGTCGGCTCGATCCCCTCGTGACGGCGTGTTCCCCGCGCCTGCGGGGATGAACCAGCCAGATAAAGAACCGGCGCCACCGCCTAACCGTGTTCCCCGCGCCTGCGGGGATGAACCGTCATTTGGCTTGATGACCTACTGCGCGATCAGGTGTTCCCCGCACCTGCGGGGATGAACCGGCATGGATGCTTTCGTTGATAGCGCGGAAGCGGTGTTCCCCGCGCCTGCGGGGATGAACCGCGGGCGGAGACGGAGGGGACGGACCCGTATGGGTGTTCCCCGCGCCTGCGGGGATGAACTCACGCCAGAGCAGGGGCTACGCCGCGTTTCGTCGCTACAGCACGATGCACAGAGCGCGCCAAGGTCGTGTTCGTGATACACTGGCGGGCTTGCGAGGCGCTGCACGTAAGACGGTCCCGGCGCCGATTCCCGATGTGTATTGCGCGACCCGATTCGCACGCACACGCGGCGACGCAGACGCGACGCCGGAACCGAGCTAGTACCCGAAGTCCATGGCAAAAGAAGACGTCATCACAATGGAAGGCACGGTCATGGAGACCCTGCCCAATACCATGTTTCGCGTGGAGCTGGAGAACGGCCACGTGGTTACGGCGCACATCTCCGGCAAGATGCGCAAGCACTACATCCGCATCCTGACGGGCGACAAGGTCACGGTGGAGCTAACGCCCTACGACCTGAGCAAGGGGCGCATCACCTACCGCGCGCGCTGATCGGCACCTGTCGCCAAGCCCGGAAGCCGAATTCCAGTACCCGGCCCTCCCCTAGTGCAGCGGCACCAAAGTACGACGGATAAGCTCCACCCGTTGTCGTTGTCGTTGTCGAAATCGTAATCGCCACCGCCGCGAAGGTCTTGATGGGCCATGGATCACGACGACGACAAGGGATGCGATCCGCGAGTCATCAGCACCGGGCGCGGTTTGCGGCACTCGCGTGAGGTCGTGCCAGCGCCAGCCCGTCGGCGCGACCGTCTGTCGGAGGAGTAGCCGAGTAGAACTCGGCGATCCCAGGGGCCGAGTGGAACTCGGTGGCCCCGGGCACAGCCCTAGAGGCAAAAAAATGCCGGCACCGCCCAGGCGGGGGCGGAGCCGGCATCCCTCGGCTGAGGCGAGGAAGGACTCAGCCGATCTAGCCGATCTGGGTCAGGCCGCGGCCTTCTCCGTGTCGAAGCTGAAGGTCAGCTCGTCGTCAGGGCCGAGTTTGACGGTCACGGTGCCGCCCTCGGCGAGTTCGCCGAACAACAGCTCGTTGGCGAGGGGCTTCTTGATGTGGTTCTGGATGACGCGCGCCATGGGCCGCGCGCCCATTTTCGGATCGTAGCCCTTCTCGGCGATCCACGCCTTGGCATCCGGTTCCACCAGCAGGGCGACCTTCTTCTCCGTCAGCTGCTGCTCCAGCTCGAAGATGAACTTGTCGACGACGCTGGCAATGGTGGTCTGATCCAGCCCGGTGAACTGCACGATGGCGTCCAGCCGATTGCGGAACTCGGGCGTGAAGACCTTTTTCAGCGCCTCCATGCCGTCGGTGGAGTGGTCCTGCTCCGTAAAGCCGATGGATCGGCGGCTGGTTTCCTCGGCACCGGCGTTGGTGGTCATCACCAGCACCACGTTGCGGAAGTCCGCCTTGCGGCCGTTGTTGTCCGTGAGCGTGCCGTGATCCATCACCTGCAACAGCAGGTTGAACACATCCGGGTGCGCCTTCTCGATCTCATCGAGCAGCAGCACGGAGTGCGGGTGCTTGGTGATCTCCTCGGTCAGCAGCCCACCCTGGTCGAAGCCGACGTAGCCCGGAGGGGCACCGATGAGCCTCGAGACGGTATGCCGCTCCATGTACTCGGACATGTCGAAGCGGATCAGCTCCATGCTGAGGATACGGGCCAGCTGGCGCGTCACCTCGGTCTTGCCGACGCCGGTGGGGCCGGTGAACAGAAAGGAGCCGATGGGCTTCTCCTCGTTGCCGAGTCCGGAGCGGTTCATGCGGATGGCCGCCGTCAGGGCGTCGATGGACTGATCCTGCCCATAGACGACCATTTTTAGATCGCGGTCCAGGTTGCGCAGCGACTCGGTGTCGGACGTCGACACCTTCTTCGGCGGGATGCGCGCGATCTTGGCAACGATGGCCTCGACGTCGCCGACATCGATACGCTTCTTGCGCTTGGCGGCCGGCTTGAGCTGCACGTTGGCGCCGGCCTCGTCGATGACGTCGATGGCCTTGTCCGGCAGATGGCGATCGTTGATGTACTTGGCCGACAGCTCCGCCGCTGCCCGCAGGGCGGGGTTGGTGTAGGCGACCTGGTGGTGCTCCTCGAAGCGTTTCTTCAGGCCCTTGAGGATCTCCACCGTCTCCTCCACCGATGGCTCGTGCACATCGATCTTCTGGAAACGGCGGGTCAGGGCCCGATCCTTCTCGAAGATACCGCGGAACTCCTGGTAGGTGGTGGAGCCGATACAGCGAAGCTCACCGGAGGCGAGCACCGGCTTGATCAGGTTGGAGGCGTCCATCACGCCGCCGGAGGCGGCGCCCGCACCGATAATGGTGTGGATCTCGTCGATGAACAGGATCGCGGTGGGCCGGCGCTTCAGCTCCGCCAGCACCGCCTTGAGGCGCTTCTCGAAGTCGCCGCGGTATTTGGTGCCCGCCACCAGGGAGCCGAGGTCGAGGGCGTAGATCACCGCATCTTGGAGGACCTCCGGCACCTCCCCGTCGATGATCTTCTTGGCCAAGCCTTCTGCGATGGCGGTCTTGCCGACACCGGCCTCGCCCACCAACAGTGGGTTGTTCTTGCGCCGACGGCAGAGGATTTGGGCGGCGCGTTCCACCTCCGCCGCGCGGCCGATGAGCGGGTCGATGCGTCCCTGACGGGCGAGCTCGTTGAGGTTGGACGCGAAGTTGTCCAATGCGCTGGAGCTCTCCTTCTCCTCCGAGCGCGGTTCTTCCGCCTCCGCCTGGGCATCGTCGTCCTGCTCCTCGCCGGGCACCTTGGAGATGCCGTGGGAAATGTAGTTGACCACGTCGAGCCGCGACACGTCCTGCTGGTTCAGCAGGTAGACCGCCTGACTGTCCTGCTCGCTGAACAGGGCCACCAGCACGTTGGCGCCGGTGACCTCTTTCTTCCCGGCGGACTGCACGTGGAACACGGCGCGCTGCAACACCCGCTGGAAGCCCAACGTCGGCTGGGTCTCGCGGCCGTCGCCCTCGGCGATGAGCGGCGTGGTCTCGTCGATGAAGGTGGTGATGTCCGCACGCAGCTTTTCCGGGTCGGCACCGCAGGCGCGCAGCACCTTGGCGGCGGTCGGGTTGTCGAGCAGACACATCAGCAGGTGCTCGACGGTCATGTACTCGTGCCGCTTTTCGCGCGCTTCCTTGAAGGCGTGGTTCAGGGTGAATTCGAGCTCTTTACTCAGCATGGACTGGACCCTGGATGGTTGGATCAGGAAGGCCCGACGGTGCACTCATGAACCGGCACGACGGGGAATGGAATCTGTGACCAGCGGCCCTCGACCAGCCGCGCGTTCGTAGCAACCGGGTACTTCGGTCCCGGTCGGCCCGTGGATGCCACAGGCGCTGTGGCGCATGCCGCAGGCGCTGGTCGCGACGCCCTCATGCCTCCTCCATGGTGCACAACAGCGGGTGGTGGTTCTCGCGCGCGAAGTCGTTGACCTGGTCGACCTTGGTCTCGGCGATATCGCGCGTGAATACGCCGCAGACGCCGACGCCGCGCGTATGCACGTGCAGCATGACCTGGGTCGCCTTCTCGCGATCCATTCGGAAGAAGGTCTCCAGCACCTGTACGACGAACTCCATCGGCGTGTAGTCGTCGTTCATCAGCAGAACCTTGAACAACGGCGGGCGCTTCAACGCCGGCTTCGACTCCTGGACGACGAGACCGGAATCCTGGTCCTCGCTTGGGTTCCACTCACTCATGACTTGAACGCGATTGGGTTTGGACGCGGTTGGGCGTTGGACGGTTGCTGCGCTGTGCGAGCTGTGAACGGCGTTCGACGCCGTGTCGGCGCTCTGAGCGGTGATCGAACGCCCCCTCCCATGCACTACTCAGTAGGGTCGACGGGACAGAAAATACAGCCCGAGACGGGTCGCGTCTACGCCGTCCGAAACCAGGGCAGCATAGGTGCCGCATGGGCTGCCGGCGCGAGGTTCGGCCCGGCGGTCGGGGGCTGCTCGCGCCGATTGACCAAGTGAATCAACCGACTATACTTCACCGTTACGATGACGGCTCGTGGCGCCCGCCACAGTCCCTCATCCGGACCGTCGCGGCCTCCTTGCGGAGGCCGCACGGCCGATAACAACGACCGGCAACTGCCGACCAAAGAGAACCGCCGCAACGCGGTCAAATACCGGAGGAGTTCCTGCCATGATGACAGGTGTGGTGAAGTGGTTTAACAACGCCAAGGGCTACGGGTTCGTGAAGCCCGACAACCGTGAGGAGGACGTGTTCGTGCACTTCTCCTCCATCGAGATGGAAGGCTACAAGACCCTGAAGGAGGGTCAGAAGGTCGAGTTCGAGGTCAACCACGGTCCCAAGGGCCTACATGCCGCCAAGGTACAGCGCGCCTGGACCTAAACGTTCACACCCCAGGGCGCCGAAGCGCCCACGGGGTTCTGAGTCGGAGCCCTCAGGGAATCGCTGAAATCCCTCAGCGCTTTCCTCCGGGCATGGAGTCTTTCCTCAGCATCTCCCTCGTTTTCGGCCCCCGCCAAAACGGCCGCGTTCGCGGCCGCTGCCGTGTTTACATCTGGCCGATCACGGCCTCGCCGAAGCCCGAGCAGCTCAGCTTGGTGGCGCCTTCCATCAACCGCTCCAGGTCGTAGGTGACCGTCTTGCCTGAGATGCCGCCCTCGATGCCCTTGACCACCAGATCAGCCGCCTCGGTCCAGCCGAGATGGCGCAGCAGCATCTCACCCGAGAGCAGCAGGGAACTCGGGTTCACCTGATCCTTGCCCGCATACTTGGGCGCGGTGCCGTGAGTGGCCTCGAACATCGCCACCGTATCCGACAGGTTGGCACCCGGCGCCATGCCGATGCCACCCACCTGCGCGGCGAGCGCGTCGGAGATGTAGTCGCCGTTGAGGTTGAGCGTCGCGATGACGTCGTACTCCTTCGGCCGCAGCAGAATCTGCTGCAGGAAGGCGTCGGCGATGACGTCCTTGATCGTGATCTCGGTGCCGGTCTTGGGATTCTTGAAACTGCACCAGGGGCCGCCGCCGATCTCCTCGGCGCCGAACTCTTCCTTGGCCAGCTCGTACCCCCACTCCTTGAAGGCGCCCTCGGTGAATTTCATGATGTTGCCCTTGTGCACCAGGGTCACCGACGAACGGTCGTTGTCGATGGCGTACTGGATGGCCTTGCGCACCAGTCGCTTGGTGCCCTCGCTGGAGACGGGCTTGACGCCGATGCCGGAGGTCTCCGGGAAGCGGATCTTGGTGACGCCCATTTCGCTCTGCAGGAAGTCGATGACCTTCTTGGCCTCCGCCGAGCCGCTCTGCCACTCGATACCGGCGTAGATGTCCTCCGAGTTCTCACGGAAGATCACCATGTCGGTGTCCTCCGGGCGCAGTAGCGGGCTCGGCGTACCGGCGAAGTAGCGCACCGGGCGCAGGCACACGTAGAGGTCCAGCTGCTGGCGAAGGGTCACGTTGAGGGAGCGGATGCCGCCGCCGACGGGCGTGGTCAGGGGTCCCTTGATGGAGACCACAAAGTCCTTCACGGCCTCCAGGGTCTCGTCCGGCAGCCAGACGTCCTCACCGTAGACGCGGGTGGACTTCTCGCCGGCGTAGATCTCCATCCAGGCGATGCTGCGCTCGCCCCCGTACGCCTTGGCCACCGCGGCGTCCAGCACGTCCTTCATGACCGGCGTGATGTCGACGCCGATGCCGTCGCCCTCGATGTACGGAATAATGGGCCGGTTCGGCACGTTCAGGCGGTTGTCCGCGTCGACGCTGATCTTCTCGCCGTCGCTCGGAATCTCGATATGCTGGTATGCCATGCTGCAAATCCTCGAAAGGGGCACCGCGGGCGCGGTGCCAGGATGATGGAGAGGGGGAGGGAGGGACCTGGGTCCGTGCCGCCGATGGTAACACCGCCGCCCTTGGAACCGACGAGTCGACGTCCAAGCCCGCGTGCGAGGCGATGACCCTATACGCGACGCGTGCCCTGCTTGGACTGAGCCTGTTCAACAAACCCTTTGGCGTGCTGAGCCAACTCTCCGCCCCATGGAACAGGGCGGACTCGGCCTAGGACGCGACTGGGAGGCCGAGCACCCGCCGGATCACCACCCCGGCCAGGGTCAGGCCGAACAGCGACGGCATGTAGCTGATGGTGCCGTTCACGGCCCGATCACGGCCGCGGCCCGTCGGCGCCGGCGCCTGCGGCGGCAGTGGCGGCTCGTCGGACCAGACCGCCAGCACGCCCCGGCCGTGACCGCGACGGCGTAGATGCTTGCGCACTTCCCGCGCCAGGCCGCACTCACGCGTATCCATGACATCCGAGACCCGCATCCGGGTCGGGTCCAGGCGACCACCGGCACCCATGCTGGCCGTCACCGGCACATCGGCATCCAGTGACGCCGTCAGGAGCGCCACCTTGCTGCTGAGGCTGTCGATGGCGTCGGCGACATGGTCGTAGCCACCGTCGGCCAGCAGTGCCGGCATGTCGTCGGCGGCCAGAAACTGCTCGTGTACCTCGACCCGGCAGCTCGGGTTGATGTCCCGGATGCGCGCGGCGATGACCTCGGCCTTCTTCTCGCCGAGGGTGCTGGTCAGGGCGCAGAGCTGACGGTTGAGATTGGAGGGTGCGACCCGATCGAAGTCCGCGATCACGAGCTGGCCGACGCCGGCACGGGCCAGGGCCTCGGCCGCGAAGGAGCCGACGCCACCGAGCCCGGCCACCAGGACTCGGCTCTCCGCGAGGCGTCCACAACCCTCGGCGCCGATCAGGATCGAGGTGCGCTCGCGGAGCGGGTCGTCGTTGCTCATGGGTGCGCCGCCTCCGGCAGCCGGAGCACGGCGCGCGCATTGGCCGTGGTCGCCGCCGCCAGTGCCTCCGGATCAGCGCCGCGGACCTCCGCCAGCGCCGCCAGCACCTCCGGCAGGTACTCGGGGCTGTTGCGTTGGTACTGGTGCGAGGAAACGGTGAGGTCCGGCGCGTCCGTCTCCAGCACGATGGCCTCCAGGGGCAGCTCCGCCGCCAGGCGCCGCAGCTTGGAAGAGCGCTCGAAGGTGAGCATGCCGCCGAAACCCAGCTTGAAGCCGAGGTCCAGGTACCGCACCGCCTGCTCCGCGCTACCGCTGAAGGCGTGGGCGATGCCGCCGGGCACGTGCGCGTCCCCCAGCAGCGCCAGCATGTCCTCGTGGGCCTTGCGCACATGCAGCAACACCGGCAACCCGGCGGCGCGCGCGACCGCGAGCTGCGCCTGACAGAGCCGGCGCTGGCGCTCGCGGCCGCTCTCCGAGCACTCCACGGCGTAGTCGAGGCCGATCTCGCCGACGGCGACGGGTCGGTTCGTCGCGATGGCTGCGGACAAGGCCTCGACGTCGCGCTCGGCATGGCTCTCCATGGACACCGGGTGTAGGCCCAGCGCCGGATACAACCCTGCAGCCGTCTCGCAGAGCTGCAACAACCTCTCCCAGCCGGCGCGCGCGATAGCCGGCACCACGATCTCGGCCACACCCGCGGCGCGCGCGCGAGCCAGCACCGCGTTGCGGTCCGGGTCGAACGCGCCGACGTCGAGGTGGCAGTGGGTGTCGATCAGCTGCATTGCCCGTATCCCGTCAAACGATCTAGTATTTCTCTGCGGCCCCGGCGCCGAGCGCTCCGACCGGAGACAACCACCTCAGGATACAGACCATGGGCCTCCCGCAACGCGACGACGCACATTACACCTACGGCGACTATCTCACCTGGCCGGACGACGTCCGCTACGAGCTAATCGACGGCGTCGCCTATCTGATGGCGCCGGGGCCGACGCTGGACCACCAGGACATCGCCGGCGAGGTCTTTCGGCAGTTGGCCAACACACTGCTGGAGAAACTCTGCCGCGTCTACATCGCGCCGGTGGATGTCCGCCTCCCGCAGGCCGACGAAGCGGACGAGCGGATCGATACCGTCGTGCAACCGGACGTCCTGGTGGTGTGCGACCGGGACAAACTGGACCGCCGCGGCGTGCGTGGCGGACCGGATCTTGTGGTGGAGGTGCTCTCGCCGAGCACCGCGAGCCACGACCATGTGCGCAAACGCCGTGTCTACGAACGCGCCGGCGCACGAGAGTACTGGCTGGTGCACCCGACGGACCGCATGGTGACCATCTACCGGCTAGGCCCGGAAGGCTACGGGAAGCCGCTGGTGCAGGAACTCTCCGGAGAGACCCCCGTCGGCGTGCTGGAGGACACGGTCATCCGCTGGGACGACCTCGTCGGACGCCTATCGCCGGTGGAGGATTGACGGCGCGGGGGTTGGAACACGCTCGGTGTCGGGCTTCGTACCTCAGCCCGACCGACGGCGCTAGGACTCGGGCTAGGGCCGCATCGCCTCGCGGATCTGCGCGACGAGACGCCGCAGCGCGGCCTCGGCCGGCACGGACTGCCCCATGAGCCAGTCGTAGATGATCTGATCCTGATAGCCCAGCAGGCGCACGAAGTCCATGCGTGCCTGCTGGTCGAGCTGCTGAAAGCCGCTGTCCAGGAAACGGTTCAGCAGCAGGTCCAACTCCAGCATGCCGCGCCGGCACTGCCAGCGCAGCCGCGCGACTTCCTCGGCAATGGCGCGGGCATCGGTGTCCTCGGTAGTCGGCGTGGTCATGCCAGCCCTCCCCTGCTCGGCTGCAACTTGCAATGGCTCAAACGGACTTGTCGAGCATCAGATCCTTGATGTGGCCGATGGCCTTGGTGGGATTCAAGCCCTTCGGGCAGGCCTCGACGCAGTTCATGATGGTGTGGCAACGGAACAGCTTGTAGGGGCCTTCCAGGGCATCCAGGCGCTCGTCGGTGGCCTGGTCTCGGCTGTCCGCGAGGAACCGCCACGAGGACAGGAGCGCCTGCGGACCATGGAACTTCTCGGGATTCCACCAGAACGACGGGCAGGCGGTGGAGCAGCAGCCGCACATGATGCACTCGTAGAGCCCGTCGAGCTTATCGCGCTCCTCCGGCGACTGCCGAATCTCCTGCTCCGGTAGCGGCTCCTTGCGGATCAGGTACGGCTGGACGTTCCGGTATTGCTCGTAGAACTGGGTCATGTCCACGACCAGGTCACGGATCACCGGGCGCCCGGGCAGCGGGCGCACCTCGATGGGGTGTTTCAGGTCCGCCACCGCGGTGACGCAGGCAAGTTTGTTGCTGCCGTTGACGTTCACCGCGTCGGAGCCGCACACGCCCTCACCGCATGAGTGGCGGAAGGCAAAGGTCTCGTCCTGCGCCTTGATGGCGAGCAGGGCCTCGCGCAGCATCATGCCGGGCTGTTCCTCGACCTCGTAGGCCTGCATGCGCGGCTTCTCGTCCTGTTCGGGGTGATAACGGTAAACGCTGATTTTCATGCTTGTTCTCGTATCGGGGTTCTAGCAAGCGCCCTATGTCACGCAACGCAGCGGAAGAGGGAGTTCACGCAACGACGCAACGAGCAACGGACGCAATGGAAGAAGCGAGGGCGTGCCCGAAGGACGGACCAGCATCACCCCACCATCCTCCTCGTTGCAGTCGTTGCGTGAGACCCCTTCGCGGGACGGCCGCTGTTTTTTCGCGCAACGCCGCAACGACGCGACGGTCGCAACGCAAGGACACGGCGAGTGTCGAAAGACCGCGAGCATCTGTTCGCTCTGTCGTCTTCGTTGCGTTCTTGGCGTCGTTGCATTCGTTGCGTGAAAGCTGTTGGCTTCGGCGACTGCGTTGCGTGAATCCTGTTCAGAAGGACGAAGGCGGAACGATCAGTACACGCGTGCCTTCGGCGGGAAGCTCTCCACGGTCAGCGGTTTGGTGCGCACGGGCTTGTAGTCCATGCGGTCGCCGTCGCGGGAGTAGAGGCTGTGCTTCATCCACTGCTCGTCGTCGCGGTCGGTGTAGTCGACGCGCGAGTGGGCACCGCGACTCTCCTGGCGATGCAGCGCGGACATGAGCGTGGCCATGCCGACGTCCACGAGGTTGTCGAGCTCCAGGGCCTCGATGCGGGCGGTGTTGAAGGTGCGCGAGTGATCCTGCAGGCGAACGCCCTCGACCCGATCGCGCAGGGCCTGCAGCTTCTCGACGCCGACGGCCATGGTCTCCTCGTCGCGGAAGACGCCACAGTGGTCCTCCATCAGCTTGCGGAGGTCGGCCTTGACCGCGTGCACCGACTCGCCCTGCCCCTGCCGGTCCCAGCGCGCCAGCCGCTGTGCAGCGGGCTCCAGGTCAGCCTCACGCATGGGCCGGTGGTTCCGATTCTCGGCCACGTACTCCAGGATGTCCGTGCCGGCCGCGCGGCCGAACACCAGGATGTCCAGCAGCGAGTTGCCGCCGAGCCGGTTGGCGCCGTGCACCGACACGCAGGCGCACTCGCCGGCCGCGTAGAGCCCTGGCACGACCTCCTCCGGTCCATGCCGCGCCGGCGCCACGACGCGGCCGAAGCGGTCCGTCGGGATTCCGCCCATGGCGTAGTGCGCGGTCGGGAACACCGGGATCATGTCCTCGGCGGGGTCGACGCCCAAGAACACCCGGCAGATGTCCGTGATGCCCGGCAGGCGCTGGTGCACCACCTCGGCGCCGAGGTGGTCGAGCTTGAGCATCACGTGGTCCTTGTTCGGACCGCAGCCACGGCCCTCGCGGATCTCGGTGACCATGGACCGGGCAACCACGTCGCGGCTGGCCAGATCGAGGGCGCGCGGTGCATAGCGCTCCATGAAGCGCTCGCCGTCGCCGTTGACTAGGAAGCCGCCCTCGCCACGGGCGCCCTCGGTGATGAGCATGCCCTTGCCGGCGACGCCGGTCGGATGGAACTGATAGAACTCCATGTCCATCAGCGGCACGCCGGCCCGCAGCGCCATGGCCATGCCGTCACCGGTGTTGATGAAGGCATTGGTGGTGGTGCGGAACACCTGGCCGTGGCCGCCGGTGGCGAGCAGCGTCGCCTTGGCCTCGATGACCAGCGGCTCGCCGCTCTCGATCTCCAGCACCAGGGCGCCGAGGGCCGCGCCCTCCTCGTCCCGGATCAGGTCGACGGCGAAGTACTCATCGAAGAAGTGGGTGCGCGCACGAACGTTCTGCTGGTAGAGCGTGTGTAGGATGGCGTGACCGGTGCGGTCCGCCGCCGCGCAGGTGCGGGCCGCCTGGTCGCCGCCGAAGTTCTGGCTCTGACCGCCGAAGGCGCGCTGATAGATGCGCCCGTCGTCGATGCGCGAGAAGGGCACGCCGGCGTGCTCCAGCTCATAGACGGTCGGGATGGCCTCGCGGCACATGTACTCGATGGCGTCCTGGTCGCCCAGGTAATCCGAGCCCTTGACGGTGTCGAACATGTGCCAGTGCCAGTCGTCCGGCAGCACGTTGGCCAGCGCCGCGTTGACGCCGCCCTGGGCCGCGACGGTGTGCGAGCGGGTTGGGAACACCTTGGACACGACAGCCACCCGCAGACCGGTGCTGGCGAGTCGCAACGCCGCGTTCAGGCCGGCACCGCCGGCACCGATGATGAGCGCGTCGAATTTGCGATGTGGAATGGACATCTGTTCAGCCTCCGGCAACTCTCACTGAAACGCGCGAACGGCGATGATCGCCTGCGCCGCCCAAAGCCCGGAGGCGAGAAAAACGAATCCCACCAGCGTCATGGCCGTGGCCCGCACGGCGATGGGCTTCATGTAGTCCATAAAGACGTCACGGATGCCGACCCACGCGTGCAGCAGCAATAGCGGGATCAGCAACAGTAGCCCGACTGCCACCCAGGGGGCGGACACCCAGGCCGCCAGCGCCGCGTGGTCCGCGGGCGGCGACAGCACAAGCTTCAACAGCACGTAGCCGCCGAACAGCGCGATGTAGACGGAGGTGACCCGCTGCAGGAACCAGGCCTTTAGACCGGATGCGCGCCTGCTCATAGCACCATCCCCCCGGCGACCACTAGGGTCACCACCAGCGCGGAGAAGAGTGCGCCCCAGGCCGTGCGTCGCGCCGTCGGCAGGTCCACGCCCCAGCCCAAGTCGATGAGCAGATAGCGGATGCCCGCGATCAGGTGATGCAGCACACCCCACGCCAGCACCAGCAACGCAACCATGACAAGCGGATGACCGAGGAATTCCGCGCTGGCCGCGAAGCCCTCGGGCCCGGTCAGCGCCTGCGCGAAGAGCGCCGTGAACACCGGAATGGACAGCACCATCAGCACGCCGCTGACTCGGTGCAGGATGGAGACGACACCCGGAATCGGCAGCCGTATGCGCTGCAGCTCCAGGAACACCGGTCGGTTCTTAGTCATTCTATTCCTCAGCGAACGGCGGCCCCGGGCCACTCCGGGACGCCTCGAGTAGTGGGACCGCGTGAATCGCGATTCGTTGATCGACGGCCTGTTGCCGATCACCTGCTCCGTCTGCCGGTATGCCGCTTGGGGCGACGGCGACGGCGATGACCGGCAGACGCCCATGGTCTTGCGTCGCAGGACGCTCCGCCGGCGTTGCCTCGCCGGCACCGCCTCGTCAGGCGGCCGATAACGGCCTCTGGGGCGTCCTTGCTGCCGGTGGATTCGGGCAGCGGTTACAGAGACGCCGAGCCCCGGACCTCTTGTGCGGTGCAGCAGACTATCCGCGACATAGGGACGCCGCAAGCATTGTCACGCAATAGTCAATATCGGCGAAGACGCCCGCAAACCCCCATGCGTCTAGGAAATTTGCGCTGATCGAACACCCGAGGCCGCGGTCCTGCAGCGGGTCTTCACGCACCGGGCGTTCGCCTGGCCGCGGTCGCCTGGGGCGCCCGTGGGGAGCGACTTGGCAATGGCATGCGCGTCCGGACAGGGCAGGTTACTCCCAACGGCCGCGCCTAAGCTATGCCTTAATCGATGCTTTTGGGCGGCGTGTCGCAGTAGGAGGCCGCTCTTACGGCGACGTCTGTCTTCTGTAGGAGTGGGCACTGGCTGCGATGCGGGGCGTCTGGGCGGAGTATCGAGGCTGGAATGACGCTCCCAGGGCGTCGCGGCATAGTTTCAGTGCAATCAGCAAGTTATCACGCTCCGAATCCAGGTTGGGCTCCTGGCTGAACGCGATGATCCGCCGATCCGGCCTTGACCCGATCCCTTGGGCTGGCTAACTTGCCGCCCCACAAATGCCAAGGGCAGGCGTTCCGACGCCCGGTTTCTTCTGACCCGCTCCGCTCCAAGCTCAAACCATTTATTCGGACGACCAGGATGCAGTATCTCAGCGTGCATAACGCCCGAATCCTGGCTGTGCTGGCGGTCTTCTGGCTCCTGCTCTCCGGCCACTTCACGGCGCTGCTCCTGATGCTCGGTGCGGTGTCCGTGCTGCTGGTGATCTGGCTCATCCGGCGCATGGATCGTGTCGACGGAGAGCCGGTGCGCGTCTGGCCCACATTCGGCCTCGCCGGCTACCTACTCTGGCTGCTCTGGAGCGTCATCAAGGCCAATGTGGACCTCGCCCTGCGGGTCTGGAACCCGAAGCTGCCCATTCGGCCGGTCTGGGACCGCCTCGACACCAGTGTCGAGACTCCGGTCGAGAAGACCCTCTACGCCAACTCCATCACCCTCACCCCCGGCACCCTGACCACAGACGTGCATGAGGATCACTTCATGATCCACGCCGTATCCCAGGAAGGGCTCGACGAACTGCGCGAGGGCGAGATGGAGCGCCGGGTCCGGAAGCTTGGACTCTGACATGGCGCTGGGCGCTGCCATCCTCGCGGTCATGGTGACCATGGTCCTGGCGCTGATCCGCGCCTTCGAGGGGCCGAGCGCCTACGACCGCATGCTCGCGGCCAACCTGTTCGGCACCAAGACGGTGCTGCTGATCGCGCTCGGCGGCTACATGCTGGACTGGCACAGCTTCCTGGATATCGCGCTGCTCTACGCGCTGGTCAACTTCGTCAGCACCATCGCCGTCATGCGCTTCTTCGAGTACAGGGACATGAGCCAAGGCCCGGGTGACGACGGAGGTGCGTCTTGAGTCTACTGGAACTGACCAGCACCGCCTGCCTGGTCGTCGGCGGGGCCCTGTGCCTCACCGGCGGCGTCGGACTGCTGCGGATGCCGGACTTCTTCTCACGGGTGCATGCCGCGGGCCTCACCGAGACCATCGCCGCGCCCCTGCTCCTGATCGGCCTGATGTTGCAGATGGACTGGTCCCTGGACCTGTTCAAAGTCCTGATGATCCTGGTGCTGATCCTCGCCACCAACCCCACCGCGACCCACGCGATGGCGAAGGCCGCGTTGCACGGCGGCCATCAACCCCGGCTCGGCGACCTGAGCAACCCGTCGGAACAGGACGGTCACGCGGAGGAGGATTCGTCATCGAAGGCCTAATCGACGTCGTCCTGCTCGGCTTCCTGGTGCTGATCGCCATTGCTTCGATCAAACTCCGCGACCTGTTCGCGGTCGTGATGCTGTTCGGTATCTATAGCTTCATGACCGCGACGCTATTCATGGACCTGGACGCGGTGGATGTGGCCTTCACCGAGGCCGCCGTCGGCGCAGGCGTCACCACGGTGCTGATGCTCTCCAGCCTGAGGCTGACCACGCGCTGGGAGAAGATACCCCGGCACAGCCCCCTGCTGCCGTTGCTGGTCGTCGGCATCACCGGCGCCGCGCTGGTGTACGGCACGCTGGACGCACCAATGCTGGGTGACGCGCAGGCTCCGGTCCACCAACACGTGGCACCGCGCTACATCGAACAGGGGCCGGTAGAGGTCGGGATGCCGAATATGGTCACGGCCGTGCTGGCGAGCTACCGCGGCTATGACACGTTCGGGGAAACGGTCGTCATCTTCACCGCCGGACTCGCGGTGCTGCTGTTGCTCGGCATCCAGGAGAACCCCGACACCAAACCCGGCCGCACCGCCATCGGCGATCAGCTGGTGCTGCGGGTGCTGGTGAAGATCCTGATCCCGCTGATCCTGCTGTACGCACTCTATGTGCAGTTTCACGGCGACTACGGCGCCGGAGGTGGCTTCCAGGCCGGCGTGATCTTCGCCACCGGATTCGTGCTCTACGACCTGGTGTTCGGCGACGGCAACGCGCGTCTGGTGATGCCGCCGCGCTGGCTGCACCGACTGGCCGCGCTTGGGGTCCTGATCTACGGCGGCGTCGGCGTGATCTCACTACTCGGCGGCAAGGCCTTCCTGGACTACAGCGTGCTCTCCCACGACCCGGTCCATGGCCAGCACCTGGGTGTGTTGTTGGTGGAATTGGGCGTGGGTATCACGGTGTTCTCGATCATTCTCGCGATCTTCTTCGCGTTCTCGGGCCGGAGTCGTATCCGATGAACGGACTGCCCGGCCTGTACAACGACTTCATCGCCATCTTCCTGATGATGGCCGGCTTCTACGTCGTCATCTCCCAGGGCAACCTGGTCAAGAAGCTGGTCGGTCTCGGCCTGTTCCAGACCTCCGTGTTCATCTTCTATATCTCGATGGGCAAGGTGGCCGGCGGCAACGCGCCCATCCTCACCGACGGAGTCGAGGTCTACTCCAACCCGCTGCCGCACGTCCTGATCCTCACCGCCATCGTGGTCGGCGTGGCCACCACGGCGGTTGGTCTGGCCCTGGTGGTGCGCATCCAGGAGGCCTACGGAACCGTGGAAGAGGACGATATCCAGGCCCAGGACGACGCCGAGGAGTGGCCGGACGACACAGCGCAGGACTCCAGCAAGGACACGGGACCTGACGCCAACGGGAGCGCCCGGTCTTGAGCTTCCTGGAGCACCTGCCGGTCCTGATCGTGATCGTGCCGCTGATGGCGGCGCCGATCTGCGTGCTGTTGGACCGCCCGCGCCTGGCGTGGCTTGTGGCCCTGATCGCCGCCTTCTCGAGCCTGTTCTGCGCCATCGCCCTACTCAGCCAGGTGCTCGACGGCAGCGTCATCAGCTATGAACTCGGCGGCTGGGCGGCGCCCTGGGGCATCGAATACCGTATCGACCTGCTCGGCGCCTTCGTGCTGCTTATCGTCAGCGCCATGGCCGCGGCGGTGCTCGACTTCGCCAAGGCGAGCGTCGAGCATGAGATTCCGACGGATCGCATCGCCCGCTTCTACGCGGCCTTCCTGCTGGCGCTGGCGGGCCTGCTCGGCATCGTCGCCACCGGGGACGCCTTCAACGTCTTCGTCTTCCTTGAGATTTCGTCCCTCGCCTCCTATGCGCTGATCAGCATGGGCCGGGACCGGCGCGCCCTGAACGCGGCCTTCCAGTATCTGGTGATGGGCACCATCGGCGCGACCTTCATCCTGATCGGTATCGGCTTCCTGTACATGATGACGGGGACGCTGAACATGCAGGACCTGGCCGAGCGCCTGCCGGCGGTGGCCGATACCAATACGGTGCGCGCCGGCTTCGCCTTCCTGACCGTCGGCATCGGCCTCAAGCTGGCCATGTTCCCGCTGCACCTGTGGCTGCCGAACGCCTACGCCTACGCACCATCCATCGTCAGCGCATTCCTAGCCGCCACGGCCACCAAGGTCGCGCTATACGTGATGCTGCGTTTCATGCTCGGCATCTTCGGTGTCGACTTCTCGCTCCACGAAATGCCGTTCGCGTGGATCCTGATGGTGCTCGGCGTGCTCGGCATCCTGTCCGGCTCCCTGGTGGCCATCTACCAGGACAACGTGAAGCGCATGTTGGCCTACTCCAGCGTCGCGCAGATCGGCTACATGGTGCTCGGCATCGCCATCGCGACCACCGCCGGCGTGACCGCGGCAGTGCTGCACATGTTCAATCACGCCCTGATGAAGGGCGCGCTCTTCCTCGCCCTCGGTGCCGTGGTCTATCGACTCGGCAGCGTGCGGCTGAACGACCTCTCCGGCCTCGGCTGGCACATGCCCTGGACCATGGCGGCCGTGGTCGTCGGTGGCCTGAGTCTGATCGGCGTGCCGCCCACCGTCGGCTTCATCAGCAAGTGGTACCTGGTCATCGCCGTGTTGGAACACGGCTGGTGGCCGCTGGCCCTGGTGGTGCTGATCGGCTCGGTGCTGGCGCTGATCTACGTCTGGCGCGTGCTGGAGGTGGCCTACCTGCGCCCACGGCCGGCGAGCGCACCGCCGGTCTCGGAGGCGCCCTTGTCCATGCTCATTCCGGTGTGGCTCCTCGTGATCGCGAACATCTACTTCGGCATCGCGACGCACCTGAGCGTCGGTAGCGCCGAACGCGCCGCCGCCCTGTTGATGGGTACGGCACCGATGGGGGGCGCCCAGTGACCCCGACGCTGCTCATGGCGCTGATCCTGCTGTTGCCGCTGGCCACGACGGTGGGCGTGGTGGCCTTCGGCCGCCGCCCGAACCTGCGCGAGACCATCACCGTGGCCTCGGGAATCGGGCTCTTCCTGCTGGTGGCCATGCTCGGCCTATCCCCGGACTGGATGGACGCACCCCGGTTACTGTTGGCCGAGCCCATCGAAGGGCTGCCCATCGCCTTCTCCGCGGAGCCCTTGGGGCTCATGTTCGCGCTGGTGGCGAGCTTCCTGTGGCCGGTGACCTCGCTCTATGCCATCGGCTACATGCGCGCCCACCACGAGCAGAACCAGACCCGCTTCTACGCCGCCTTCGCCGTGTCCATCAGCGCCGCCATGGGCATCGCGCTGGCCGACAACATGTTCACGCTGTTCGTGTTCTACGAGGTGCTGACGGTCTCTACCTATCCGTTGGTGACCCACGCCGGCACCGATGCGGCCAAGCGCGCCGGCCGGGTCTACCTCGGGCTGTTGATGGGCACCTCCATCGTCTTCCTGCTGCTGGCGATGCTCTGGACCTGGTCGCTCATCGGCACCCTGGACTTCACGCCGGGCGGCGTCTTCGGCGACGAGAGCGGTCTCGTGCTCGGCACCCTGTTGGTGTTGTTCGTCATCGGCACCGGCAAGGCGGCCATCATGCCCTTCCACCGCTGGTTGCCGGCGGCCATGGTGGCGCCCACGCCGGTGTCGGCCTTGCTGCATGCGGTGGCGGTGGTCAAGGCCGGCGTCTTCACCATCCTCAAGGTCGCCGTCTACCTGTTCGGCATCGACACCATCGCGGACCTCGCGGCCGCCGACTGGCTGGCCGCCCTGGCGGCGCTGACCATCCTGCTGGGTTCGCTGGTGGCCATGACCAAGGACAACCTGAAGGCGCGGCTCGCCTACTCCACCATCAGCCAGCTCAGCTACATCATCCTCGGCGCCATGCTCGGCGTCGCCGCCGGCGTCGTCGGCGGCGGCATGCACGTGGTGATGCACGCCTTCGGCAAGATCACGCTCTTCTTCTGCGCCGGCGCCATCATGGTGGCGGCGCACAAGACCCGGGTCAGCGAGCTGGACGGCCTCGGCCGCACCATGCCGCTCACCATGCTGGCCTTCCTCATCGGGGCCCTGTCCATCGTCGGCCTGCCGCCCTTCGGCGGCACCTGGAGCAAGTGGTGGCTGGTGCAGGGCACGCTCGACACCGGCCTGTGGATGCTCACCGCGGTGCTCCTGATCAGCTCGCTGCTCAACATCGCCTACCTGGTGAGCATCCCGGTGCGCGGCTTCTTCGTCGCGCCCGCGGCGCCCGCCACCGGCGTCAAGGAGGCGCCCCTGCCCAGCCTGATCGCCATCGGCATCACCTCCGCCGGCTGCCTGGCGCTGTTCCTGTGGGCGGACCCCCTGTATCGACTGGTCGGCGAGGTGCTGCAATGAACGACGACGGCAAGCGCTATCTGTTCGACAACAAGCGCAACGTCAAGATCGTCATCTGGGGGCTGACGGCGGTCTGCGTCCTGCTGTTCGCCGCGGACTGGGTCGTGCATCGACACATCTCGGACGACCTCGAGAAGCTCTTCGGCTTCTACGCCGTCTACGGCTTCGTCGCCTGCGTGCTGCTGGTGCTGTTGGCCGCCGAGATGCGCAAGCTGGTCATGCGCAACGAGAACTACTACGGCGACGCCGACGAGCAGTCGACCGGCCCGGCGGTGGCCCGCGCGGAACCGGACGTCCACGAGGACCAGGCGTCCAGTACCCAGGCAGATACCGAGGCGGGCTCGGGAGACCGGCATGTTTGATTTCTGGCCCGCGCTGCCGCTCTTCCTCGGCGCCCTGCTGTCGGCGGCGCTGAGCGGTCGCGCCCGTGCCGTCGCCATGCTCGCGGCGCCGGCCCTCGGTGCCTATGGTCTCTACCAGCTGGAGCCGGGCACCACGGTCACGCTGCAGCTGTTCGATTACACGCTGACGCCGGTGCGCGTCGACGACCTGTCGCTGCTGTTCGGCTACCTCTTCCACCTGGCGGCCTTCATCGGCGTCGTCTTCGCGCTGCACATCAAGGACCGTATCCAGGACGTCGCGGCACTGGCCTACGCCGGCAGCGCCGTGGGCGCGGTCTTCGCCGGCGACCTGCTGACCCTGTTCATCTACTGGGAGCTCTTGGCGCTCACCTCCGCCGCGTTGGTCTTCGCCCGCCGCACCGAACGCGCGCTGGCCTCCGGCATGCGCTATCTGATCATGCAGGTGGGCTCGGGCGTGCTGCTGCTGGCGGGTACGCTGATCTATGCCTGGAACACGGGCAGCCTCGACTTCGATTTCATCGGCCTCGACGCCCCCGGTGGCTGGCTGATCTTCCTCGCCTTCGGCATCAAGAGCGCGTTTCCCCTGCTCCACGGCTGGCTGGTGGATGCCTACCCCGAGTCGACGCCCACGGGCACGGTGTTCCTCAGCGCCTTCACCACCAAGGTGGCCATCTACGCCCTGGCACGGGGCTATCCCGGGACCGAGCTGCTGATCTGGATCGGCGCGCTCATGACCTGTTTCCCGATCTTCTACGCCGTCATCGAGAACGACCTGCGCCGGGTGCTCGCCTACAGCCTGATCAACCAGCTGGGATTCATGGTGGTCGGCATCGGCATCGGCACCGAGCTGGCGCTGAACGGCGCCGTGGCGCACGCCTTCAACGACGTGCTGTTCAAGGGCCTGCTGATGATGAGCATGGGCGCGGTGCTCTATGTCACCGGCGAGATCCGCGGCTCCGAGCTCGGCGGCCTGTACAAGAAGATGCCCAAGACCGCCATCCTGTGCATCGTCGGCGCCGCATCCATCTCGGCCTTCCCGCTCTTCAGCGGCTTCGTCAGCAAATCCATGATTGTGACCGCCGCGGTCGAGGAAGGCTATTCGTTGATCTGGCTGGCGCTGCTGTTCGCCTCCGCCGGCGTGTTCCACCACGCGGGCATCAAGATCCCGTTCTTCGCCTTCTTTGCGCACGACTCCAAGTTCGTCGGCACGGCCCACGAGCCGCCGGCGAACATGCTCATCGCCATGTCCATCGCCGCCGTGCTGTGCATCGGCATCGGCACATTCCCGGTGTTCCTCTATGGCATGCTGCCCTACGACACCGGCTACTCGCCGTACGACATCACCCATGTGCTGACCCAGCTCCAGCTGTTGGCGTTCTCGGCGCTCGCCTTCATGTGGCTCAAGCTCTCCGGCATCTACCCGCCGGAGCTCAAGTCCGTGAACCTGGACGTGGAGTGGTTCTACCGGCGGATGCTGCCCGTGGGCGTGCAGGCGGTGCTGGACCGGGCGGCGCCCATCGATCGGGAGCTGCGACGCCGCACCAAGGCTGCCATCGACTGGGGGCTGAACGACCTCGCCCGCCACCACGGCTCCTACAGCGGCCTCGGCGGCAACTGGCCCACCGGTAACATGGTGCTCGGCGTCGCGGCATTGCTCGGTGTCTCACTGGTCCTTTACTACCTCTAGCGAGGCTTCGTCCCGGATCGACGAGTCGTGATCGTCGTATCCGCACGCTGAACGGAGATCGTTGTCGTTGTCCTGATCGTCGTCGGATACGCGATTGCGACAACGACCCACTCGACTCATCTGCAAGCAGATGGCGCCCGCAAGTAACCCAGCGCCCCCACCCGGCCCGCCATGCCCGAGACCACCCTCAGCATCGACCTGAAGCTCCCTCCCCTCGCCGATCACGGCCCGCGCCGCGCGCGCACGCTGATGATCCAGGGCACGGCATCGGACGTCGGCAAGAGCATGCTCGTCGCCGGGCTGTGCCGCGCCTACGCCCGGCGCGGGCTGGTGGTGCGCCCATTCAAGGCGCAGAACATGAGCAACAACGCCGCCGTCACCGACGATACGGATGCCGAGCCCGGCGCCGACGGCGAACAGCCGCGCGGTGAGATCGGCAGGGCACAGGCCCTGCAGGCCCGCGCCTGCGGCGTGCCACCGTCCATCCACATGAACCCGGTGCTGCTCAAACCGCAGACCAACGTCGGCTCCCAGGTGGTGCTGCGCGGACGGGCGCTCGGCAACTGCCCGGCCCGGGTCTATCACAAGATGCGCCAGGGCATGATGCCCGCCATCCTCGACAGCTTCGAGCGCCTTTGCTCGGAGGCCGATCTGGTGCTGGTGGAGGGCGCCGGCAGCGGCGCCGAGATCTATCTGCGCAGGAGCGACATCACCAATATGTATTTCGCCGAACGGGCCGAGGTGCCGGTGGTCTTCGTCGGCGACCTCGACAAGGGTGGCACCATGTCGCACCTGGTCGGCACCTGGCTGCTGCTGGACCAAGCCGACCGCGAGCGCGTCGTCGGCTACATGGTGAACAAGTTCCGCGGCGACTTCTCGCTGTTCGAGCCCGCCTGCGAGACCATCACCGAGCACACCGGCTGGCCCTTCCTGGGCGTCGTGCGTTGGTTCGAGGGCGCATCCAGGCTGCCGGCCGAGGACTCCCTGGCGCTGGAGCGCCCGGCGGAGGAGCAGTGGTCCGATAGCGGCACCCTGAACATCGCCGTGCCGAGGCTCTCGCGCGTCGCCAACTTCGACGACATGGACCCCCTGGCCGCGGAGCCCGCCGTGAACCTGCGCTGGCTCATGCCCGGTCAGGCCCTGCCGGCGGACACCGACGTCGTGATCCTGCCGGGCTCCAAGGCCACGCGCGCCGACCTCGACGTCCTGCGCAAGCAGGGCTGGGACATCGACATCCTCGCCCACGTGCGTCGCGGTGGCCGGGTGGTCGGGCTCTGCGCCGGCTTCCAGATGCTCGGGCGCGTGGTGCGCGACCCACAGGGCATCGAGGGCGCACCCGGCGACACGCCGGGCCTGGGCCTGCTCGACATCGAGACCGAGATCGGCGCCGACAAGCGCCTGATCGAGCTCTCGGCCCGGGACACCATCAGCGACTGCCCGGTCGCGGGCTACGAGATGCATATGGGCCGCACCACGGGCCCCGGCCTGCAGCAGCCCTGGCTGCAGCTGGAAGGCGCCGACGGCGCCCCCCGTCCCGAGGGCGCCACCAGCCACCACGGCCGGGTCATGGGCGGCTACTTGCACGGCATCTTCTCGGGCAACGCCTTCCGCACCCATTGGCTGACACAGATGGGCGCGCAGGCGTCCCAACTCGACTTCGATGCCCGCATCGAACAGGCCTTGGACGACCTCGCCGACCACATCGAGGCCAACCTGGACCTGGACGCCCTGCTGAACCTGGCTCGCTGATCCTTCGCAGCCACCGGAGAGCGCCGCGGCACCAGTTCAAGTTGCCGCGCACCGGCGTCTTGCCGATACTGACACTGAGTCTCTCTCCGGAGTGCCGACGCCATGTCCCTACCCCTGCGTGATCCAGAACAGCACACCTACGGCGACTACTGCACGTGGCCCGATGACCAGCGCTTCGAGCTCATCGACGGCATCGCCTATGCCATGGCGCCCGCGCCGACCCGGCAGCATCAACGACTTGTCGTGGAGTTATTGCGCACGGTCGCCGACGCACTGGAGGGCCGCGGCTGCGAGGTCAACGTCGCCCCCTTCGACGTGCGCCTGCCGGACAGCGACGAGACCGACGCGTTGGTGCGAACCGTCGTCCAGCCGGACATCAGCGTCGTCTGCGACCCGGCAAAGCTGGACGACAAGGGATGCCGCGGCGCACCCGACTGGGTCATCGAGGTGCTGTCGCCCAAGACCGCCGGCCACGACCAGGTGCGCAAGCTCGCGCTCTATGAACGCCACGGCGTCAAGGAATACTGGCTGGTGCACCCCGTCGACCGGGTGGTGACCATCTACCGGCTCGCCGACGGTGCCTACGACCGCCCGGGCGTACAGGAACTCCAAGGCCACTCCGACTGCCGCACCTGCCCCGGCGTGCGCATCGACTGGGACCAGGTAGTGAAAGGGCTGCCGGACCTCACCGATTAGGCTGCCCTCGACCCTCAGGGGCCGAGGACCGTGCGCAATCCGGCTGCGACGATCGGGGCGCCGCCGGCGGCGGACGCGACCCCCTGCTCGCCGACACGCACCGCCCTCTTCTCCCGACGAGCCAAGGCGCGCACCGCACCGCCACCGCATCCCCCTAACGGCGCACCTCGAGTTCTAGCGACCAACGGCAGCGTATCGACCGCGCTGGACTATCCTGGATCTGCCGCCACCGTCTCCAGCGCGTAGCCCGATCCTCCGCGATGCGCGCAAGCGACCCGATCCGCCGTCGCGCACTGCGCCAGGCCAACAAACACGGTTGCACCGCACCCGGCGTTTGGCGACCATGTCAACACGTCTTTCGCTATTCACGAGCGTCGCGAGGGCAACACGCGGTGATCTCAGTCGCCGACAACGCATCCAGCTGTTTCCGGCCGTCGCCTTACCCCCTCGTCGGGGCAGCACGCCACGACGACATCCCCCCTGCTACCCGCGCCGCACGTCACAACGCTGCGCGTTCACGGGCACCCGTTCTTGCATCCATAGATCCAGACACCGGACTGCACCCCAGGGCGAAACCGACACCCCGCGAACTGCCCCTATCGCGGGCTACCACCTGTGCCAAAGGACGGCGGCTCTACGCATTGAAGTCGTTCTGTATTGTCCTAGGCTTGTTTCGGCATAGCACTCGAAACCCATGGTGCGACCTAGTTAACCTCTGAGGCTCATCGTGACCAGTAAGACAGAAAATGCCGAAAAGGCGATTTCCGAATCTCGAGTAAAGGACGTACTTAAGGCGTATTCGCCGAAAGTAGTTAGCACTATTTTTGTGGAATTTGATACTGACCAAAGCGATATTGATGTGGTCTGCGAGTATCAACAACAGAGTAACTTCACATCGCTGATTACGAGCAGCTTCCAGAGATTTGAATCCTACAGCCTCGATATGTATGCGGACCACGTTATTGGACGGTTTAGAGTTTCAGGCTTTCTGTTTGAGATTTATGGGGCACCTATTCCAATAACGCAACAACTAGCTTTTAGGCATTATCAGGTAATGGAGCGCTTAGCTCGGTTAGGTGGAGAACCGCTCAAGCAGAAAATCCGCAAGCTCAAGTATAGCGGCTTAAAAACAGAACCAGCAATTAGCCAGATCCTGGGGCTCCAGGGCGACCCTTATAGCGCAGTGCTAGAACTAGAGTCTTGGTCGAATGCACAGCTCGAAGCTTATGTCCAAAATCGCATATAACAAGATGCTCAATTTCGCTCCGGCCAAGAGACGCGTGGCCTCCACGGGACAGCCCACGCTGCGCTTCGGCTGCCCATTAGCACGGCGTTGGGAGTCAGAGCGAGTTCTCGGCAGGAAACAGAACATCCAAAAACATGCACATCCGAGACGCCATTTCGCTCAATGAACCATTCTTCCTACGTCAGAAGACCTACGGGGAGCATCCATCTGTCCCCATCGAGGAACATGAATTCCATAGAATATGGAGTGCGAAGCAAATTCTGATTGCAGCTCGATCTATTGAGGAGAGATACGACGCGTCAATGGAGAACTATATCGAGTTCGAGAAAGCTATTGCGTCGGCGTGCATCAATGAGATGGTGCGCGGGGACTACGATTACGACGACGTCTATATTGTAATGCGTGACTTGAATATACGTATCTCAACACTGCTGTCAGCAGCTCAAATGTATGTCGATCATCTGGCGGCCGTCTTTGCCGCTTTCTCTAGGCCGGACTGGGATGCTCCGGCATATCTCAAGCAATGCGTTGAGAAGCAGAGAGCTGACAAGCACCACAGGCTAGGAGAGGGAATACGAAACTATGCGCAGCACGTGGAGGTGCCGATTTCTAATGCAGTGATCGGCGGAAAATGGAGGGTATCGAAAGGAAAGAAGATTACAAGCTACCACGCTGTTCAGATATCGGCCTCCAAGAAGGACCTATCAAGAAAGCGCAAGCTTGCGCGTGACACGCTTTCGGAGTTTGATGATGAAATTGATGTAAAGTACGTGATCGGGAAATATATTCATGCGCTAGGATCATTACATCGGGAAATACGTGAAGTGACAGCCAGCGCCATAGAAGAAAGCCGACAGTGCTTCGAAGGGCACATAGAAAGCTATGCGAGGCTAAACGAGTGCTGCGGCTCTCCTACGGTCCTCACAGCCATTCGAGTTGAGAAGAGAGCCATAGCAGAAGAGATTCAGATCCATCTGAACTGGGACGACGTAAGGCAGCGTCTGATTCGACGGAATCGTGACTTACGAGATCTCTCAGTTTGCTATGCAACCACCATCTCGCCTACTGTCTTGAAAATGGAAGCACGGCAAGCAGATTGAACTGACTCCTAATCGGGTAAGGGCGGGTCTTTAACCCGCCCTCCCCACACCACCTAGCATGCGGTTCCGCTACTCAAGCGGTTCGCAAGAAGGGAGCACACGACGGTTCAGGCATAGCCATGCGCTTTCATCCATTGATCGCAAATGCTGATCAAACCCGGACCTTTCAGCCAGTCGGTGGTCATCCCGGTTCTCGTGCCCCGCGAGCGGGACGGGGACCAGTGGCTCTTGGAGCTAATGCCTATCCGGCCTTGATCATCGCTCCGGCCAGCTTCGGCCCGCGTCCGCATCACCGTAGGTTGGGCCGACGAAGGAGGCCCAACATTCAGCCAGTTACGCGGGCTTCCGCGTTGGGCCTCGTACCTCGGCCCAACCTACGGCCGGAACGGTGATCGAGGCAGCACCGCCACACAGCACTAACCGAAATTGGTCAAGAAGAAGGGAATCAACAGGGCGTTGACCAGGTCGATGAAGAACGCGGCCACCAGCGGCACGATGATGAACGCGAGGTGCGAGGCACCGTAGCGGTTGGCCACCGCGGACATGTTCGCCATGGCCGTCGGTGTGGAGCCAAGCGAGATGCCGCCGAAGCCGGAACATACGACCGCGGCGTCGTAGTTGCTGCCCATGGCACGGAAGACGACGAAGATGGTCACCGCCACGGCGATGGCGAATTGTGCGGCCAGGATGGTGAAGATGGGCATGGCCAGATCGATCAATGTCCACAGCTGCATGGACATCAGCGACATGGCCAGGAAGGTGCCGAGTGCGATCTCGGCGATGAGGGCCATGGCCGGGGTCCGTGTCGGCCACTCGCGCCCGCTGATGCGCGGAAAGCTCTTCGGCACCAGGTTGGTCAGGATGATGCCGGCGAACAAACAGGTCACGAACATCGGCAGTTTCAAGCCCATGTCCGCCACCAGTTCATTCAGCACCAAGCCCAGCAGGATGCTGACGTGGATGGCCAGGATCGCGTCCAGGAAGTCCAGGTGATTGATCCCGCGCTTGTCCTGCTCCTCGGTCATGCCGACGTCTTGCGCCTCCTGGTGTGCCGGCTTCAGGTCGTAGCGCTTGATCAGGAACTTGGCGATGGGTCCGCCCATCAGGCTCGCGAGGATCAGGCCGAAGGTGGCGCATGCGATGCCGATCTCCATGGCGTTTGCGACGCCGAAGTCCTGGGCGATCTGCGGCGCCCAGGCGATGGCGGTGCCGTGGCCGCCGATCAGCGACACCGTACCACCGAGCATCCCCACCGCCCCGGGTAGGTCGAACAGCGTCGCCACGGAGATGCCGGTGAGGTTCTGCACGAACATGTAAGCGATGGTGATGCTCAGCAGGATCACCAGCGGCTTCCCGCCGGCCTTCAGATCCACCAGACTGGCGTTGATGCCGATGGTGGTGAAGAAGTAGACCAAGAGCAGATCGCGTGCCTCGAGGTCGAACTCCACCGCCACTCCGGATGCCGCATACAGGAGCCCGAACAGCACCGACAGCAACAGTCCGCCCGTCACCGGCTCCGGGATGCTGAACTCTCTGAGAAACCCGATCGCGTCGTTCAGCCGCTTACCGACGAACAGCACGACGATGCCTAGGGTGACGGCGAGAAACGCGCCGATTTGCAAAGTGCCGTCTTCGAACTCGAACATCTGGCGGTTCTCCTGCTCCTGCCGACCTGCCTGCGACAGCAGCCAGCTCAGCCGGGCCGATTGGGTTTCTGACAAGCGCAGCGGGTACGGACGGCGACAAGGATAACCCAGCAAGGCAGGGCCCAACGCCACCTCACGGAAGTCGTGGCAAGTGACTCGAAGACCAGGCCACGCGCGGTGGTGGAGTGCTCTCACGGCGGCAGGCAGACACGGAGAGAACAAGCAGAAGGTTCACCACGAGGCAGGCGCAGAAGAACACGCACGAATAGAGCGCCTTATGGTCCGACCTCACCGGTGTACCCTACGTCCGGCGGACGGTTTCATAAGCTGGGGCTGCAACAGCGGATGCGCTTCGCGCAGCCGCCCTACCCCTGACCGACATCTGAGATCCACACCTGCTTGACGGTAGCCGCACCAGCGTGAATGCTCCCATGGCCCGACTCGTTGCAGCCCAATGGCGGTGCCGCCCCGCGGGCCTTGATCCTGGGTGCGTCCACGCTATGGGAGCGCCGTCCTCGGCGCCACGGGACGCCCGGTTGCGGCGGGGACGCTGCTAGCACTCGGCGAGCGGCTCGTCGCGGCTGTGATCAGGGCCGCTCCGCGCTCGGTGCAGTTGCGCAACATGCCTGCTGCCGATGGCGCGAGCGCGTCGAGATCGGGATCGAAACCGGTGGCGATCCCGATTTCCCACCGGAGCTAGGTGATCGCCGCATCGCGTTCCAACCGCACCAGCGACACGGCCGTTCAATCAGCCGGCACCAGCGCAACCCACGACCACAGGATTCCGCAGCCGTGTCTCGACCCATGCCCCAGACTCGTGCCGCTCATTGCGGCCTGCCCGGCCTGCGCCGCCTCCACAGCGCCGCCGGTCTCCTGTCCACCGTTGCCGCCCTGCTCATGCTCACCGGCTGCGGCCGCGATGCGGCCGACGCACCATCGACGCCCGCCACGCCGACCGTCACAGTGACGGAGGTGGTCAGTCGCAGCGTGACCGACACGGCCGA
Organism: Thiohalocapsa sp.; assembly: GCA_028277725.1. Taxonomy (GTDB): domain Bacteria; phylum Pseudomonadota; class Gammaproteobacteria; order Chromatiales; family Chromatiaceae; genus Thiohalocapsa. The sequence continues at coordinate 46,643 of JANQFX010000024.1, read as the reverse complement.
GTTCACCGCCGCGCTGGAGCCGGTGCAGAGCGTCACGCTGCGGGCACGCGTGGAGGGCTTCCTCAAGGCGCGTCTCTTCACCGAGGGCGACCTCGTGCAGGCCGGCGATGTGCTCTACCGTATCGACCCCGCCGAGCTGCAGGCGGCGCTGGACGCCGCCGAAGGGCAGCTCGCCGACGACAAGGCGGCGCTGGCCAAGGCGCAGGCGGACCTCTCGCGCTACGAGAACCTGCTGCGCCGGGGCGACGTGTCGCAGGAGACCTACGACACCGCGCTGGCGGACGCGCAGGAGGCGAAGGCGCAGGTGGCCGCCAGCCAAGCGGCGGTCGAGCAGGCGAAGCTGAACCTGTCCTACGCCGAGATCACCGCACCGCTGTCCGGGCGCATCGGCGCCACCCGGGTGAACGTCGGCAATCTCGTGGGGCCGGACGAGAATGCGGAGTTGGCGACCATCGTCCAGCTGGACCCGATCTACGTGGCCTTCCACCCGGGCGGTGCGGACATGGACGTCATCGCCAAGCGGCAGCACGAGGCGCCGGTGGCCGTCAGCGTGGCCCTGCCCGAGGGCGAGGTGCCGCCCCATGCGGGCAAGATCGACTTCATCGACAATCGGGTCGATCCCGCCACCGGCACGCTCGCGATGCGTGCCGTTATCCCGAACCCGGACGGCCTGCTGCGGCCGGGCCGTTTCGCCCGCGTGACGGTGGACCTGGGCGAGCGCCCGGACGCGCTGCTGGTGCCCCTGCGCTCGCTGGTGGAGAACCAGGGCGGCTTCCTGGTCTATGTCGTCGGCGCGGACGACAAGGTGCAGGAGCGCCGCGTCGAGGTGGGCGAGATCGTGGGCCAGCTGCGGGTGATGGAGTCCGGCGTGGAGGCCGGTGACCGGGTGGTGGTCGATGGCGTGCAGCAGGTGCAGGGGGGCATGGCGGTGAAGACCAAGCCCGCGCGCCTGCCGGCCGCGACGGCACCCGCCGCGGATGAAAGCGGCGCGCGCGCCGGGCCCGGGACCTGACCATGTTCGTCAATTTCTTCATCCAGCGGCCGATCTTCGCGACCGCACTGGCGGTGCTCATCGTGCTCGCCGGCGCGGGCTCCATCCCGCTGATGCCGGTGGAGGAGTACCCAGACATCTCGCCGCCGACCATCGCGGTCTCCGCCAGCTACGACGGCGCCGGAGCCGAGGTGGTCGAGCAAGCCGTCACCCAGCCCATCGAGGAGCAGGTGAACGGCGTCGAAGGCATGCTCTACATGTCTTCCAGCAGTGCCGACGACGGCTCCATGTCGCTGACCGTCACCTTCGAGATCGGCTACGACAAGGACATTGCCGCGGTGGACGTGCAGAACCGCACCAGCACCGCGCTGTCTCAGCTGCCGGCCGAGGTGGTGCGCAACGGCGTGGTGACCACCAAGCAGGCGCCCTTCATCACCCTGTGCATGGACATCGTCTCGCCGGACCGGCGCTACGACGGGGTCTATCTGGCCAATTACGCGAACATCCACATCATCGACCGGCTGGAGCGCATCCCCGGTGTCGGCAGCGTGCAGCTGACGGGCGACCAGCTCTACGCCATGCGCATCTGGCTGGACCCGGACAAGCTCGCGAGTCTCGGCCTCACCGCCACCGACGTCGCCGATGCCATCGCGTCGCAGAGCACCGTCGCCGCCAGCGGCGCCATCGGCGCGGTGCCGGTGCCCGCGGGGCAGGAGCAGCGCTGGGCGGTAAGGGCCAAGGGACGGCTCTCGGAGCCGGAGGAGTTCGCGGACATCGTCCTGCGGGCCGATGCCGATGGCTCGATCGTGCGCATCCGCGACCTGGGCCGCGTTGAGCTGGGCGCCGACAGCTATGCCATCCTCTCCAAGCACGACGGCCTGGACGCCGCGAACATCTGCCTGTTCGAGCTGCCGGGGGGCAACTCGCTCGACATTGCCCGCCAGACCTATCGGATCATGGCAGAGCTGGCGCAAGACTTCCCCGAGGGCGTCGCCTACCGCATCAACTACGACACCACGCGATTCGTGCGGGCGTCCATCAATGAGCTGCTGGTGACGCTGGCCGAGGCGACGCTGCTGGTGTTCCTGGTGATCATCGTCTTTCTGCGCAGCTGGCGGGCGACGCTGATCCCGGCCATCACCATCCCGGTGTCGCTGATCGGCGCTTTCGCGCTGTTGAACCTGCTCGGCTTCTCCATCAATACGCTGACCCTGTTCGGCCTGGTGCTCGCGGTCGGACTGGTGGTGGACGACGCCATCGTCGTCGTGGAGAACGTCAGCCGGCTGGTGGAGGAGGGCAGCGTGTCGTTGCGCGAAGCGACCCGCCGCGCCATGGAAGAGGTCACCGGGCCGATCATCGCGACTACCCTGGTGCTGATGGCGGTGTTCGTGCCCATCGCCTTCATGCCCGGCGTGACCGGGCAGCTGTACCGGCAGTTCGCGCTGACCATCGCCGCGGCGGTAGGCATCTCGGCGCTGAACGCGCTGACGCTGAGCCCGGCGCTTTGTGCCGTGTTCCTGCGACCCCGGACCAGCGTGGATGTCGCCGAGGGCGCCGGCAGGGGCAGGGTCGGGCGGGCCTTCGACGGCGCTTTCGAGATCTTGGGCGACGGCTACCGTGCCTTCCTGGGCGCCCTGATCAAGCTCTGGCCGCTGGTACTGCTGGTGTTCGCGCTGTCGTTGGGGCTCACGGTATACCTGTTCCAGGTGCTGCCGAAGAGCTTCGTGCCGACCGAAGATCAAGGCTACCTGCTCACCGACGTGGTGCTGCCGGAAGGGGCGTCGCTGGAGCGCACCGAACGGCTCGCCGATGCCTTCGCCGAGCGCCTACGCGAGATCCCGGGCATCCAGAATACGTTGACCTTCTCGGGCTACAGCTTCGTCGAGCACGACGGGGCCGAGAACCTCGCCAGCGTCATCCCGATCTTCGCCCACTGGGACGACCGCAGGACGCCCGAGACCCAGCTCGGCCCCCTGACGGACAAGGTCAAGGCGCTGGCGACCGAGTTTCCGGAGGCGCACATCGGCGTCTTCCAGCCGCCGGCCGTGTACGGGCTCGGCAGCACCGGCGGCTTCTCATTCGAGCTGCAGGCCATCACCGGTGGCGATCTCCAGACCCTGTCGGACCTGGCCGACAAGATCGTCGCAGAGGGGAACGCGCGCCCGGAGCTGACGGGGCTGTTCAGCGCCTTCTCGGCCGATACGCCGCAGCTGGAGGTCAATATCGACCGCGATCGGGTCTACGCGGAGGGCGTGGATCTCGCCGATGTCTTCGCGACCCTGGAAGCGCAGCTCGGCGCGCTCTACGTCAACGACTTCAATCGCTTCGGGCGGGTGTTCAAGGTCTATGTCCAGGCCGAGGGCGAGGCCCGCAACCAGCAGGCCGACGTCGGCCGGCTGCAGGTGCGCAACGCCGACGGCGCGATGACACCACTCGCGAGCTTCGTGGATCTGGACGAGGGCGTCGGTGCGCGCACCATCGACCACTACAACGGCTACCGCAGCATCAGCATCTCGGGCGCCGCGGCGCACGGCTACAGCTCGGGCGAGGCCATCGCCGCCATGGAGCGGCTCGCCGACGAGCTGCTACCCAGCGGCTATGGCTACGAGTGGACCGGGCTCAGCTTCGAGCAGACCAAGGCCGGCAATCAGCAGGCCATCATCTTCGCGCTGGGGCTCCTGTGCGTGTTCCTGTGCCTGGCGGCGCTGTACGAGAGCTGGAGCATGCCCTTCATGATCATCCTGGCCGTGCCCCTGGCCGTGCTGGGCGCGCTGTCGGCGCAGTGGCTCCGGGGGCTCGACAACGACGTCTACACCCAGATCGGGCTCATCATGCTCGTGGGCCTGGCGAGCAAGAACGCGATCCTGATCGTCGAGTTCGCCAAGCGCCTACGCGAGGACGGGCGCGGCATCGTGGAGGCCGCGCTGGAGGCGGCAAGCATTCGCCTCCGGCCCATCCTGATGACCGCCTTCGCGTTCATCCTCGGTGTCGTCCCGCTCGTGCTCGCCACGGGTGCCGGCGCCAATGCGCGCCATTCGCTCGGCACCGCGGTGTTCGGCGGCATGATCCTGTCGACGCTGCTGAGCCTGCTGCTGGTGCCGGTGCTGTTCGTACTGATCGAGCGGCTGCGGGAGTGGCGCACTCGGCGGTCGGGCGTGACGCGTTGAGGCCCTCAGGGCATGACGATTGGCGCTCGCCGGGACGACCGCTGGTCCAAGCACCATCGTCCGAGCCCCGGGCCGCATTGGCGGGGCGGATATCCGATCCGTCGGCTATGTGAGAACTCTCCAGGGACGAGAGGGAACGGGGCCGGTTCAACAGCTCTTAGCGCGCGAAAGCGACTACAACCACGGAGCCGGATGCGATCCAGATTGCGCGTCTGTAGCTGTGGCAAGGGCTCCGATTGCGCTGGGCCCCTACGCGGGAGACACGACAATGGAAGCACCATACTCCTTCCGTGCGGCCATTCCGGAAGACCAAGACCAATTGTTCAAGCTGTACCGCTCAGTACGGATTGTTGCCAATGCATCTAAACAGCGGCGCGGTGTCGAATTGCAGGTCTTCAAGATCAATAAGGGCGCAAAGCGTTTCTACGAGCGTCACGGTTTCAGAATTGTATGCGAAACCCAATCGAGCTTCGAGATGGCGTTCAGAGTCTAACACCTCCGGTCCGACGCACGCATCCGCGCGGCATTCTGCAGACAGCTTTGCCATCGTTGTGTGAGCGCCTGACTCCGCTGTGGTCGGTTGATGTGAAGCGTTGGTCGATAAGAAGCAGTTCGGAGGTCCAGTGCATCCATGAGTATTCTTGAAGCGTTGTCGCTTGTCCTGGTGATGCTTCCATTGGCTGCAATGCCGAGCTCGAGTGTTGCACTTGTGGTTGCTAGGTCCGTCAGCGCCGGACGGGTAAGCGGCGCGTCTTCCGCGCTAGGCGTTGTCATGGGCGATCTGGTCTTCATCACGATTGCTTTGATTGGCATGAAAGCCGCAGCGGAATGGCTTGGCGCATTCTTCGCCATCGTGAAGTACTGCGGGGGTGCTTACTTGATTTGGCTGGGCATCACCCTGCTCAAGCCGAAATCCGTGCCAACAGCCCACTGCACCACAGGTCGGGCATCTTCGTTGTCGGCGGATTTCTTGGCAGGACTATGTCTAACCCTTGGAGATGTCAAAGCCATTGTGTTCTACGCCAGTCTCTTCCCGGCATTGGTCGATATGGAAGCGATCGGTTTGTTGGGCCTATTGGTCATTCTAGCAATCACAGCCGTGACAGTCGGCGGCGTTAAGCTGGCGTATGTGATACTAGCCTCAAGAATTGTTCAGAGGCTCAGGGGCCGGATTGCCTCCGAGGTACCACGGAGACTTGGTGGAGTACTAATGATTGGCTGCGGGTCCGCCCTGATCGCAAAGGCATGAAGCCCATTGCTTTGAGTGGGTGCAAATGCAGGGAATCCAGCGCACGTTCTTTTCTGCTGAGTTGGTATCGACACTGCCTGACGGACTTCTGAAGCAATTGGTGGCTGACCTGCAAGGCGAGGTAGCGTTGACGCTGATTGTGACGATACGCCACTGGGCTTCCTTTCTACCGAGCCGCTATGGGAAGAACTGCGAGAGACGCGATTCCCAGATGTACGCCCGCTACCTCGAGCGTGTCTCGGATCCGTCTCTGCAGCACAAGGACTTCTCCTTCGATCAGGTGCTTGAGACACTACATGGCGCAGTGGCAGATACGCGCGCGCTTTCGTTCGACAACGCGGTTCTCGACGGGGGCATTGTCGATGCTATGCGATCCGCGGCGGAGTTTCCGCGGGATCTAGCCGACGAACTCACCCACACCCAGACGCGAGTCAATGTGTCGAAGCCATGGGAGACAACCGAACTCAAACGCATTCTCAATGGTATTGCGGCGGATCTCCTGAAGCTCCCGCAGGACGATCTCTTCAACGCCATTGCCACCGGAGAAAAATGCGAGCGGCAGTTCGATTTCGATCTGGGCCGGGTTCCCACGGATCTACGTGAGGATCTAAAGGCCGAGATCCGCCGGTTTGAATCCCCAATACCCGCAGTGCCTCATGCAACCCGCAGAGTCGAGGAGAGACTATCGTCTGAGTTCGCTCACCTCTTCCGCAACCGGAATCTCGCTGGCGGCCTCGTTGCGCACCAGGCTAAGGTGCCGGATCATCCTGGGACGGCAGGGTTTCCTAGGTGTTGTCCGTAGCGTTCGGGTAGAAAGCAACGCGCTCGGGGTTGTCACGCGGCATGTCCACTTCGCGGAGACCGAAGGCACCGTACTCGCCCTTTCGGGCCACCTCGTATCGACGACGGTTGGCGGCGCCGTATTCGGACAGAGTCTCGCCTGGCTGTTGATTGTTGACGGCGCATTGCGCCCCCGCTAGCCTCGCATCGAGGTCCAGCCCCTGGGCGATCCAGACGTCCAGTCCGTCAGCAATCGCGACCGACTCTCCAGGACCAGTCCCCTAGGAACAAGCCTGGTCGACACCCATGAACTTTGCCCAGCCAACCGCCATTGATCTCGCCGTCATCGCGGCCTACGCCGTCATCGTGGTGCTGATCGGCGTCTACACCGCCCGCCGCACGCACGACGGCGAGGACTTGTTCCTGGCCGGTCGGCGCCTGACCTGGCTGCCGATCGGATTCTCGCTGTTCGCATCCAACATCTCCTCGACGACCCTGATCGGGCTCGCCGGTGCCGCCTACACCTGGGGCATTGCGGTATCGAGCTACGAGTGGATGGCAGCACCGATACTGGTGGTGATGGCGCTGGTGTTCGCACCGCTGTATCTGAATGCGCGCGTCGGTACCGTGCCCGAGTATCTGGAGCTGCGCTTCGACCGCCGCGCACGGCGCTATTTCTCGGCCCTGACCCTGGTGTCGAACATCATCGTCGACACCGCGGGCACGCTCTTCGCCGGCGCCGTTGTGCTGACCGCCTTCGTACCGTCGCTGGACCTCTTTGCCGCGGCCTTGCTGCTGGCGGCCTTCGCCGCCGCCTACACCGCCGCCGGCGGCCTGGCCGCCGTCGTCTACACCGACGTGGTGCAGGCGATCATCCTGCTGGTCGGGGCGGTACTGGTCACCGTGCTCGCGTTCGCCCGCATCGACTTCGACTGGCAGCAATTGGCCGCGGCGGCACCACCGGATCACCTGTCGCTGTTCCTGCCGCTCGACAGTCCCGACCTGCCCTGGCTCGGTATGCTGGTCGGCGTGCCGGTGCTCGGCTTCTATTTCTGGTGCACCAATCAGTTCATCGTGCAGCGTGTGCTCGGCGCGCGCGACCTCGATCACGCCCGTGCCGGGGTCCTGCTGGCCGGATTGCTTAAGCTGCCGGTGCTGCTGATCATGGTGCTGCCCGGCGTCATTGCGATCTCGATCCTGCCGCCGCTGGCCGATCCCGATCAGGTCTATCCGGCGCTCATTGCGGAGCTGCTGCCGGTGGGACTCACCGGCCTGGTACTGGCCGCCTTGGTCGCCGCGCTGATGTCAAGCGTCGATTCGACGCTCAACTCCGCCGCCGCGTTGCTCACGCTCGACTTCATCAAGCCATTGCGCCCCGACCTCAGCGCCCGTGCCGTGGCCTGGATCGGGCGGGCCGCAATCGGGGTCTTCATGCTGCTCGCGGCGGTGACGGCGCCGCTCATCGGCAATTTCGAAGGGCTGTTCCACTATCTGCAGACCGCGCTGTCCTACCTGGTGCCGCCGGTCGCCGCGGTGTTCCTGCTCGGCGCCTTTTGGGGCCGCGCCGGTCCGGCGAGCGCCATGACGACACTGATCGGCGGGCACCTGCTCTCGGGCGTGCTGTTCGCGCTCTGGCTCGGCGGCGCCGTGACGCTGCATTTCACGCTGGTCGCCGGCCTGCTGTTCGGCGCCAGCCTGCTGATCTTCGCGCTGACGACCTGGATCAAACCGCGCCGCGAGGCGCAACCGCCGACGGGGCTGTGGCGGCCGCACCTGATGCGACCGTCGCCGGGCAGCCCGTGGTGGCTCGATAGCCGAGTCCATTCGCTCGTCCTACTGGCGCTCACCGCTGCCCTGGTGCTGGCGTTTGCCTGAGACCGATGCCCGCGTTGCCAGGGACGACGGTCTGCGCAACGGGCGCGACGGACCCTCCCTAGCCTTTGAGTGAAGGCGGGGGTGGTCTCTGATGATGCCCGCCCGTTCGCCCGCGTCGTCGAGCACCGGCCCGCGTCTGCGGGAGCAGCGCGAGGCCGAGGACGCGACAACGCTCGAAGCCCTGCGGAACGCGATCGGCGCGGGCATCGGGGACCTTGGCGTGCTTCCTCGTGCCCTTCCCCGCGCTCGGGCAGGGCGTCAGGCGGGGTCCGGGGTCGCCGCGGCGCAGCCGCCGCGTAGCACGCAGCCGTCGCACAGCGGCCGGCGCGACCGACAGGCGTCCTTGGCGTGGCGCACGATGAGGGCGTGGTACTCGTTGAACAGGGGCACGTCCGGACCGAGGGCCTGCTCGAACCGGGCGCGTAGCACCTCGTAGCCCTCGTCGCCGTCGATGAGGCCGAGGCGCGCGAACAGTCGACGGGTGTAGGCGTCGATGACGAACACGGGCCGGTGGAAGGCGTAGAGCAGCACGTCGTCCGCGGTCTCCGGCCCGACGCCGTGCAGGCCGAGCAGCAGCCGGCGCAGGTCGGCGGTGCCCAGGGCCGCGAGTCCGGGCTCGCCGTCGGCGTCCAGCAACGCCCTGCAGAAGGCCCGCAGGCGTGCCGCTTTGACGTTGTAGTAGCCCACCGGGCGAAGCAGCTCCGCGAGCTCGGGCTCCGGCAACGCCAGCAGCGCGGCCGGCGCCAGCGGCACACGCTGGGTGAGCCGGGCTAAGGCCTTCTCGACGTTGGTCCAGGCCGTGTTCTGGGTCAGGACCGCGCCGACCATGACCTCGAAGGTCGTATCCGCCGGCCACCAGTGCTGCGGGCCATGGTGGGCCAGCAGGGCGTCGAAGATGGAGCGCAGCTGTGCGGCGTCCGCTGCCGGCGGGCCCGGCGGGTGTCGACCCGCGTTGTCGGACCCTCGACTCAGACCCGACACCCCTTCGGCACCACCACGACGCCGCCGCGTGAGACATGGAAGCGGGCCTTGTCCGCCGCCAGGTCGAAGCCGATGCGCTGACCGGGGCCGATGACCACGTCCTTGTCGCAGATGCAGCGGCGGATCTGGGCCCCCTCCCCCACGCGTACCCCCTCGAAGAGGATGGCCTCATCGACGATGGTGCCGTCCTCCACCTCCACCAGCGGGAACAGCACCGAGTGGCTGACGCCGCCGCCGCGGATCACGGTGCCGGCGGCGAGCATGGAGTTGACAAAGATGCCCTCGTTGCCGGAGCCGGTACCGGGCACGGTGCGTGCCGGCGGGTACTGGCCCTGGTAGGTCAGGATGTTCCAGTCCGGCTGATAGAGATCCAGCGGCGGATCGGCCTGCAGCAGGGCCATGTTGGCGTCGAAGTAGGCGTCGGTGGAGTCGAGGTCGGTCCAGTAGCGGTCCCGCGTCACACGTCCGCGCTCGCCGCCGAAGCGATAGGCGTGGACCGGATGGCGATCGAGCAGCGCCGGCAGCAGGTGCATGGCGAGGTCGGCACCGGCGCCCGGCGGGGACTGGACGCAGTCCTCCGGCGCCGAACGCGCCTCGACGGCGACGAGTGCGTCCAGCTCCGCAAGCAGCAGGTCGCGGTCGATGACGTAGGCGCCGATGGGTGCGCTGTAGGGCCCGGAGGTCTCGGCGGGCTGCGTCAGCTCCAGTACCCGATCCGCGTCGTCACAGTTCAACGCCACCGCGGCTTCGCTACCGGTTTGCTCAGCGGTGCGGGCTGCGCAGGTGATGGAGGCGCCGCATTCGCGGTGGTAGCCCAGCAGCTCGGCATAGTCCATGCGGTACACGAGGCCGCCATCGAGCAATAGCACCTGCTGCGCGCTGGAGCGCTCGATGAGGTAACGATTCTGCCGCAGGGCGTCGAGCACGCCCCGGTACCAGCCCGCCTCGTCGCGCATCTGCGGCGGCACGGCGGTGATGAACTCGCCGAGCTCGGCATTGAACAGGGACCAGGCGTCACGCAGGTGTTTGTGCAGCGAGTGCGACTTGTACTGTGTCGGCACCAGGATCTGACGCAGGCCGGAGTGCAGGCAGTTGGCCAGGGTGAAGTCGATGACGCGGTACTTGCCGGCGAAGGGGATCGCAGCCTTGGTGCGATGCTCGGTAAGCGGCGCGGGCCTGCCGCGTTCGATGGCGAAGATGAAGGTCAGCGTGGAATGGGGCATCGGGGGATCTTGTGTCCTTGCCGACCGGCGGTGTTGGCCCGGACGGACGTGACCTGGAGCGGACGTGCCGAGAGGTCGACCGCCAGGGTCGATCGCGGTCGCCTATGCTACCTGACCCAGCCCCGGAACGGCGTCCCAATCCAGTCGACTTCGCCGGACAACACCCGCTGCCGACATCTCCCGCCGATGCCGCCGATCTGTCGTGGCAACCGCCCTGGACCGGGCGAGCGCTGGGCCTCAGCGATAGAGGCCGGGCCCGGCGACGGCGACCAGCGGCGGCTTCGCGTCGAAGGCCTGGGACAGCCCGGCAAGACCGCCCTCCCCGCTGACGATGCTGACGGCGTTGTAGGTCAGGGCCGCGGCACCCACCGCGAGCACCACCCAGAGCAGGGCCCGGTGCAGCCCGTTGGACGGCCCGCGCCGCCGCCGGACACCAAGCCGGGTTGACCCGGTGCGGCGGTCCGGCCCATCACCGGATCGATCGGTTTGCGCAGGGTTCATGGCGTCGACTCCTGGCCGTCGTGGCCGTTGGAGATGAGTACCTGGGCCAGAGGTCGAGATCAGCCCGCCGCCGCCATCGGCTCCTTGTCCGAGAGCGAACCCGGCCGCGGCGTCAGGGCCTTCAGCAACAGCGGCCGGCCGGTCATCTGGGCCGGAATATCGAGCCCCATCAGCTTCAGCAGCGAGGGCGCCACGTCCGCCAGGGTCCCCGCCGGGGCCAACATCCAACGCTGTTCGTCCACCACCAGCAAGGGGACCGGATTGGTGGTGTGCTGGGTGTGCGCCTCGTCCCCGGCCGGGTCGGTCATCATGTCGCAGTTGCCGTGGTCGGCGGTCAACAAGACGCCGTAGCCGGCGGCGGTAGCGGCATCGAGCACACGCCCGACCTGGGTATCGACCGCTTCCATGGCCTGGATCGCGGCCTGTAGGTCGCCGGTGTGGCCGACCATGTCGCCGTTGGCGAAGTTGACCACGATGAAGCCGTAGCGCCCGCTGTCGATGGCCTCGACCACGGCATCCGCCACCTGCGGCGCACTCATCTCGGGTTTGAGGTCGTAGGTGCGCACGTTGGGGGACGGGATCAGCCGGTGTTCCTCACCCGCCGCGGGCGCCTCGACGCCGCCGTTGAAGAAGAAGGTGACGTGGGCGTACTTCTCGGTCTCGGCGCAGTGGAACTGTTCTAGACCGAGGCCGCTGAGGTAGCGGTTGAGCGCCACCGCCGGCGCGTCCGGGGTGAAGGCGAAGGGCAGATCGAGCCCGGCCCCGTACTGCATCATGCAGGTCAGGGCAGGTGCCGGCGCATCGCCCCGGTCGAAGCCACCGAAGTCCGGCAGGGCCAGGGCGGCGGCGATCTGGCGCGGGCGATCCTTGCGGAAGTTGAACAGCACCATGGGATCACCGGCGGTGAGACCGGAGTAGCCGGCAATGACGCTCGGCTGGACGAATTCGTCGGTCTCGCCGGCCGCGTAGGCGGCGTTGATGGCCGTGCGCGCATCGGCGGCGCGACGCCCCTTGCCCAGCACGATGGCACGCCAGGCGCGCTCGGTACGCTCCCAGCGCCGATCCCGGTCCATGGCATAGTAGCGCCCGGATACGGTCGCGAATCCGCCCTCGGCCTCGGCCAAGGCGTGTTCGAGGTCCAGCAGGTCGTCGAGGGCAGACTTAGGCGGCGTGTCGCGGCCGTCCGTGATCATGTGCAGCAGCGGCGCGACCTGCCGCTGTCGGCATAGCTCAATGAGCGCCATCAGGTGCCGCGTATGGGAGTGCACTCCGCCATCGGAGACCAAGCCCAGCAGATGCAGCGGGCGCCCGGCGGCCTTGGCCGCATCGACAGCCGCAACCAGGGCCGGGTTCTGCGCGAAGCTGCCGTCGACGATGGCATCGTCGATGAGCACCAGGTCCTGACGGACGGTGCAGCCGCTGCCGAGGGTCATGTGGCCGACCTCGGAGTTGCCCATCTGCCCCTCGGGCAGGCCGACCCCAGTGCCCGAGGCATTCAGCAGGGTAAAGGGATGGCGATGGAAGAACTCGTCCAGTCGCGGCGTGCGGGCCTGGGCGACGGCATTGTTGAGCTTACTGGGGTTGACGCCGACGCCGTCCAGGATCACCAGCACGGCAGGCCTATGGGCCGGCGTCTCCGGCATAACGCCGGGGGTGTCGTCGGGCTTCGGGGTGTGTGACATGAATCTACAGCTCCAGTTGTTCGAGGTCGACGTCGCCCGGCCCTCGCGCAAGCCCGGCCGCGGGCGTGGCCGGCGGGTGATGCCCGAGACGCCCGGCGACTCGCGCCGGCTCGGTGACGCCCTCTGGTCTATGTCCGAATAGCAAGCAAGTTACGCGCCGAAGGGGCGGCCGCGGCGCCAGGCCAGACCCGGCGCGGGTTCCGGCCCCGGCCCGTCGGCGGCCAGCCAGCGATGCCGAGATTCGGTGCACTGCTGCAGTGCAGCATGATCGGTTTTGGTGCCGTCGGTCAACCTGACTTCATCGGCACGCCGTTAACAAACCGGCGACCTCTGAGTTATCAGCATAGCCAGGGACGCTGAAAGATCAGCCTGCGACTTTCCCCAGGTGGCACCCTGGTTTGTTCCGCCGAGCGACCAGGGGGTGAAGCTGCCAGCCGGGTCTGCAGGGAGGGTCGAGCCGGGGCTGGGCACCGGCAAGAAGGCCGGTGCGGCTTGGCTACCGGCCGGCCGAGGACGCGCGGAAGGCGCGGCTCAGGGCCGGGTGGCGGCGGCCCGCAGCATCAGCGCCTTCATGTCCGACACGGCCGCGGCGAGGCCGGAGAAGATGGCACGGGCGATGATGGCATGGCCGATGTTGAGCTCGCGTACACCGGGCAGCGCCGCGACGGCCGCGGTGTTGTGGTAATCGAGCCCATGCCCGGCGTTGACCTGGAGCCCGAGCCCCAGGCCGTGCGAGACGGCGCTGGCGATGCGCGCGAGCTCCGTGGCACGCTCCGCGGGCGTCGCGGCCTCGGCATATTGGCCGGTGTGCAACTCGACGACGGGGGCACCGACCTCCGCCGCGGCGTCGAGCTGCGCCGGCTCCGGGTCGATGAACAGGGACACGCGCACGCCGGCCTCGGCGAGCATGGCGCAGTATTCGCTCAGCTCCACGCGGCGCCCGACGACGTCCAGTCCGCCCTCGGTGGTCAGCTCCTCGCGTCGCTCCGGCACCAGGCAGCAGTCCTGCGGACGCAGCGCGGCGGCGATGCGACCCATCTCCGTCGTGGCGGCCATTTCCAGGTTCATGCGCGAGTGCAGGATGCCGCGCAGCAGTTCGACGTCGCGGTCCTGGATATGCCGGCGATCCTCGCGCAGATGCAGCGTGATGGCGTCCGCGCCGGCCTGCTCCGCCATCAGCGCCGCCTGGATGGGCTCCGGGTAGCGGGTGCCACGGGCCTCGCGTACGGTGGCAACGTGGTCGATATTGACGCCGAGCAGGATCGGCGCGCCTTCTGTGTGGTTCATGCTGAATCCCTCTTCAGGGTGTTGTCGGCAGTGAATGCGGTGCGCCGGTGCCAGGTTGGGCAATGAAGCCGGCCCTGGCCCTGACATCGAGACCGGACCTCGACTCAGCCGCCGCGCCGCCCGGCGAACAACGCCCGGCTAAAGAGCGGTCGCTCGCCCAGGTGGGGTGCGAGCAAACGCCGCAGCAGATTGCGGGCCTCGCGGGCGCGATGCGACGGGATGTCGGCGCCGGCGTCCAGCGCCAGCAGGGTCTCGCCGCTCACGGCCTCGACGAGGTCGGGCTGCTCGGCCCGGATCGGCCCCCGTTCGAGGTCGAACAGATAGCGCTGCTCTGGCGACACCGGCACGCCGGTATCCGCGTCCCGGTCCAGCGGTGGCCGGTAACCGAGCTGACCCAGCAGCCTGAGCTCGAAGCGGCGCAACAGGGTATCGGCCGAGGCGTCGCCGGCCAGCGCCTCGATGGTGCCCTGGTAGGCGCCGAAGATCACCGGGTCGACGTCCTGGCGCTCGGTCAGGCGCATCAGGAGCTCGTTGACGTAGAAGCCACAGTACAGCGCGTCGCCGACCAGGACCGGCGCGGGCCCGGCGGCCTCGATGCGGGTCAGGGTCTTAACCTCACCGCGACCACTCCAGGCCAACAGCAACGGCACGAACGGCTGCAGCAGCGCGGCCTGACTACTGCCCCTGCGCCTGGCCCGCCGCGCGCCCTTGGCGATGAGGGGCAGGCGCCCGTGGGCGGCGCTGAGGGCCTCGATCAGCAGGCTGGTGTCACCGTAGTCTCGCCGGTGCAGCACGAAGCCCGCTTGCAGCTGGTCGCGGTTCATGGTCGGGCGCGCGTGACGGCCCAGCAGCTTGCCGACTCCCGGCCCACCGCCATCAGACCCGGCAGGGCGGCCGCCCCGCCGCGAGCCGGGGTACCGGCCAAGCTCGAGCCCAGATATGGGGTCGAATCCGGGACCAGACCACCGACATCAGTCCCCGTAACCGAGGCTCACCAGCGCGGCCTCGTCGCTGCTCCAGCTCTGCTTCACCTTGACCCAGACCTCCAGGTGCACCGGGCAGTCGAACATCCGTTGCATCTGTTTGCGGGCCTCGGTGGAGGTGGCCTTCAGGGCCTCACCGCCGCGGCCGATGATGATGGCCTTCTGGCCCTCGCGCTCGACCCAGATCAGGGCGTGGATCAGGTAGCGCCCGCCTTGATCCTCGAAGCGCTCGATCTCGACCGTAACGGCATAGGGGAGCTCCTTGGCATAGCGCCTGGTGAGCTGCTCGCGCAGCAGCTCGGCGGCGAAGAAGCGCTCGGAGCGGTCGGTGAGCTGATCGTCCGGGTAGAGCCGCTCGCCCTCCGGCAGATGGGCCAGGAGCCGGTCCTCCAGCAATCCGACCTGATCGCCGGTCTCGGCGGACACGGGCACCAGTTCGACGAAGCTATGGCGCTGCGAGAGCTCCGCCAGGAAGGGTAATAGGCGCGATTTGTCGCGAACCCGATCCACCTTGTTGACCACGGCCATCACCGGCGGCCCCGCGGCGACCGCGGCCTCCAGCGCCAGGCGGTCCTCGTCGTGGAACCGACCGGCCTCGACCACGAACAGGATCAGGTCCACGTCCGCCAGTGCCGCCCGTGCGGTTCGATTGAGCATGCGATTCAACGCGCTGCCGCCGCGCTGGTGCAGCCCCGGGGTGTCGACGTAGACGATCTGGCCCTCGTCGCGGGACTGGATGCCGAGGATGGCGTGGCGGGTGGTCTGGGCCTTGTGCGAGGTGATGGCGAGCTTCTGCCCGAGCAGGCGGTTCAGCAGCGTCGACTTGCCGACGTTGGGTCGCCCGACGATGGCGACGGTGCCGCAGTGTTCAGTCATCGATATTCCCGCCCTTCGAGGGCGTCTGCAATCGTTGCAGCAGGCTTTCCGCCGCCGCCTGTTCGGCCCGGCGCCGGCTGCTGCCCTCGCCGAGCACCTCGACGCCGTCGTCGCTCAGGCGGCAGAGGACCTTGAAGTGTTGGTCGTGCGCGGCCCCGGTCACCTCGGTCACCGTATACTCCGGCACCGGCCGACGCCGCGCCTGGAGCCACTCCTGCAGACGGGTCTTCGGATCCTTGAGCGCGGCACTGCTCGGGTGCTGCTCGAGCCGCCCCGCGAACAGGCGCAGCACCATGGATCGTGCGGCCTCGAAGCCGAGGTCCGAGTAGACGGCCCCGATGATCGCCTCCAGGGCGTCGGCGAGGATGGAGTCCCGCGCGTGGCCGCCGGTGCGCAGTTCCCCTGGGCCGAGGTGCAGGTAATCGCCGAGCCTGAGGTCCCGCGCCATCCTCGCGAGACTGTCCCTGTTCACCAAGGACGCCCGGCGGCGGCTCAGCTCGCCCTCGTCGGCGATCGGGAAACGTTGCCACAGGGCCTCTGCGATGATCAGCCCGAGGGCGGCGTCGCCGAGGAACTCCAGGCGCTCGTTGTTCTCGCGGCCGGCGCTGCGGTGGGTGAGCGCGAGGCGTAGCACCTGTGGTCGCACACGGGTGCCGGCGTCGTCGCCGAGCAGGGCCTGCTGGAGCAGGCGCGGATCGGTGGTCATGGCTTTGCGAGCAGGACCTCGTGGTCGAACGACATCACCACGTCGATGTTGGCGACCAAAGGCTGCCGCACCTCATAGGCCACCGATAGGAGCAGGCCATCGGGGTCACGGGCGAACTTGAAGTCATTCACGGCGACGGACTTGATGTTGTTGATGCCAAGCTGTGTGACCAGGCTCGATCGGATGGACCGCACCCCACCCTGAACGACCTCCGGGCGCTCGTGCACCTTGTCCATGATGGAGCGGACCTGCAGGAAGCTGGTGTAGGCCGGGACCATGGCGATACCTACCTTGACGAAGAACACGACCAGCACGGCGATGATCATGGCGCCGCCGAAGCCGATGCCACACTGGGTTCGACGCCAGCCCAACAGTCGACCATTATGCCAACCGGGGTGCCGATTGGCGCGCAGGGCAACCATGCCGCATACACGGGCGTCCGCGCCATGCGTGGCTGGGTGTCGGATCGGCTGCATGCGTATTGGCCCTGCTGGTGTTTGGCCCGGCGGGGATTAGTGGATGACGTCAAAGAGCCGATCGAAGGCAATTGGGAAGCCCTCGCGCTGGCCGTCCCAGTGCATCCAGATGGCGAATGCCTTGCCGACCAGGTTCGCCTCGGGAACGAAGCCCCAGCAGCGGCTGTCGTTGCTGTTGTCGCGGTTGTCACCCATCACGAAGTAGGAATCCTCGGGCACGGTGATGGGGCCGCCCGCCAGCACACGGCAGCCCGGCGGCAGGTCCGGGGCGCGCGGGTTGACCAGGATCTGATGCTCCGCGCCGTCCAGATTCTCCACCGCACGGACCAGGCCGGTGTGACCACGACCGGCGCCCTCGCCGACATAGTGCGGCAGCGGCAGCTGTTTGGCGGGCTCGCCGTTCACGTACAGCACCTTCCCGCGGTAGTAGACCTCGTCGCCGGGAACGGCGACGACCCGCTTGATGTAGTCCACGGACTCGTTCTGCGGAAAGCGGAACACCACCACGTCGCCCCGCTCCGGCTCGCCCAGCTCGATGAACTTGCTGTTCAGCACCGGCCAGCGCAGGCCGTAGGAGAACTTGTTGACCAGGATGAAGTCGCCCACGAGCAGCGTCGGCATCATGGAACCGGACGGAATCCGGAAGGGCTCGACGATGAACGACCGCAACACCAGCACGGCCAGGATCACCGGAAAGAAGGATCGGGCATACTCGACGATCACCGGCTCGCGGTAGGTCGACCCCGCCGCGGGTGCCGAGCCCGCCTCCCCTGCCGTGGCGCTAGCGCCGGCGCTTCCTTCGGCCTCTGCGGCCATGCGCCGACGACGGGGCGCGAACGCCAGGGCATCGATGAGCCAGATGCCACCGGTGAGGGCGGTGGCGGCGACGAGGAAGGTGGGAAAATCGAGGTTCATGCTGTTCGCGGCCTGATGGGGGTCGGACGGATGCGGATCGGCCCGAGGGGTCTGCCGCGGGGCGTCTCGGGAAATGCCGATTTATCGGCGTCTCCCGTGCGGGGCAGGATGCCCCGCCATTTTCGGCGACGTAAGTCGCTGAAAATGAAGCGAAGCGGAAACCGCGTTTTCGCTTCGCGTGCTGAAAATGGGCAGGAAGCCCATTTTTCAGCGTCTCCCTTCGGAAAACCCTTAATTATCCTTCCCCGCCCGGAGCACCGCAAGGAATGCCTCCTGTGGAATCTCCACCCGACCGACCTGCTTCATGCGCTTCTTGCCGGCCTTCTGCTTCTCCAACAGCTTGCGCTTGCGGGTCACATCACCGCCGTAGCACTTTGCGGTGACGTTCTTGCGCAGCGCCTTGACCGTGGTGCGGGCGATGATCTTGCTGCCGATGGCGGCCTGAATCGCGACCTCGTACATCTGCCGCGGAATGAGTTCCTTCATCTTCTCCGTCAGATCACGGCCGCGGAACATGGCGGCGCTGCGGTGGACGATGAGCGACAGGGCATCCACGCGTTCGCCATTGATCAGCACGTCGAGCTTGACCAAATCGGCCGCGTCGAAGCGCTTCAGCTCGTACTCGAAGGACGCGTAGCCCCGGCTCACTGACTTGAGGCGGTCGAAGAAGTCCAACACCACCTCGTTCAGCGGCAGCTCATAGGTGGCCTGCACCTGACCACCAAGGTACTGGAGCTGCTTCTGCACGCCGCGCTTCTCGATGCACAGGCTGATGACACCGCCGAGCAGATCCTGCGGCACCAGGATGTGCGCCTCGATGATGGGCTCGCGGATCTCATCGATGGCGCCGGTGTCGGGCAAGTTGGCCGGGTTGTCGACCATGATGGTCTCGCCGTCGTTCTTCAGCACCTCGTAGACCACCGTGGGCGCCGTGGTGATGAGATCGAGGTCGTATTCGCGCTCGAGGCGCTCCTGCAGGATCTCCATGTGCAGCATGCCGAGGAAGCCGCAGCGGAAGCCGAAGCCCAGGGCCTGGGAGGTCTCGGGCTCGTAGAACAGCGACGAGTCGTTGAGGCGGATCTTGCCCAAGGCATCGCGCAGGTCCTCGTAGTCGTCGGAGGAGACCGGATAGAGACCCGCGAACACGCGCGGCTGGATCTGCCGGAAACCCGGCAGGCGCTCAGCAGCGGGCCGGTCCGCGAGCGTGATGGTGTCGCCGACCGGGGCGCCGTCGATCTCCTTGATGCCCGCGATCAGGAAACCGACCTCGCCGGTCCCGAGCACCGGGCGCTCGGTCTTCTTGGGTGTGAAGACACCGATGCTGTCGGCCTGGTGCACCCGCCCGGTGGACATGACCTTGATCTTGTCGCGTTTGCTGAGGGTGCCGTTGACCACGCGGATCAGCGAGACGACGCCGACGTAGGAGTCGAACCAGGAGTCGACGATCAGCGCCTGCAGCGGGGCGTCCGGATCGCCCTTGGGCGGCGGCACCTGACTCACCAGCATCTCCAGTAGGTCCGGGATACCCTCGCCCGTCTTGGCACTGACCCGCAGCGCGTGCTCGGCATCGAGGCCGATGATCTCCTCGATCTCGCGGATCACCCGCTCCGGCTCCGCGGATGGCAGGTCGATCTTGTTCAACACCGGCAACACCTCCAGGCCGAGGTCGATCGCCGTGTAGCAGTTGGCGACGCTCTGGGCCTCGACGCCCTGGGCTGCGTCGACCACCAGCAGCGCGCCCTCGCAGGCCGCGAGCGACCGCGAGACCTCGTAGGAGAAGTCCACGTGTCCGGGCGTGTCGATGAAATTGAGCTCGTACACCTGTCCGTCCCTGGCCGGGTAGTCCAGGGTCACGCTCTGCGCCTTGATGGTGATTCCGCGCTCGCGCTCGAGGTCCATGGAATCGAGGACCTGGGCCGACATCTCGCGGTCGGTGAGGCTGCCGCAATGCTGGATGAAGCGATCCGCGATGGTCGACTTACCATGGTCGATGTGCGCGATGATCGAGAAGTTGCGAATGTGCTGTTGCTCCGACATCGTCGGCTGTTGTCCTGCTTGTTGGCCGGCTCAAGGCCGATGAGAAGGTTGGAGAGCGGGCGCGGCGAAGGAACAGGATGTCGTGTCCCCAGGCCGGTCCGCACGCCGGGGCGGTCGTCCGATGCCCGAGGGCATAGCTGCGCATGCCCAGCGCTGCGCCTGGGTTTCCCCGTGGCACTTGCCGGTGGCGCTACTGCACCGGGATGCGAATCGGGTAGAACATGCGGCCGTCCCCGCGTTGGATCAGGACGGCCACGGGCTTGCCCTCCTGCATGTGCTCCACAAGCTCGCCGAAGCCCTTGGTGTCCGCCACGGGTTTGCTCCCGAAGCTGACGATCACATCCCCCGCGCGGATGCCGGCTTGCTGCGCCGGTCCATCCTCGACGCTGTCGATGATGACACCGCCGTCCTCGATGCCGAGCCGCTCGCGCTCATCGGGCCTGAGGTCCTCCACCACCAGGCCTAGGCGATCCGCCGCGGCCTGCTCCACCTGGCCCGCCATCACCATCTCGGGCTCCTCCTCGCTGAGCTCCGACAGCAACACGGGCAGCTCGATGGTCTCGCCATCGCGCAGCACCGTCAGGGTGGCCTCGCTACCCACCTTGGCCGCGCCGACCATCGGCGGCAGACTGCTGGAGAGGTTGACCTCCTTCCCGTTGAAAGCGAGAACGATGTCGCCGGAACGCAGGCCGGCCGCCGCCGCGGGGCTGTCGGACAGCACCTGAGCAATCAGCGCCCCGCGCGGATGGCGCAGGCCGAAGGTCTCGGCCAGTTCGCGGGTCACGTCTTGGATCAACACGCCCAGCCAGCCGCGGCTGACCCTGCCCTTGTCCTTGAGTTGCTCCACCACATCCATGGCGACATCGATGGGGATGGCGAACGACAGCCCCATGAAACCGCCGGTGCGGCTGTAGATCTGGGAATTGATGCCGACAACCTCGCCGCTGAGGTTGAACAGCGGCCCGCCGGAGTTGCCCGGATTGATGGCGACGTCGGTCTGGATAAAGGGGACATAGTCTTCGGTCGGCAGGTTGCGCCCCTTGGCGCTGACGATGCCGGCCGTGGCCGAGTGCTCGAAGCCGAACGGCGAGCCGATGGCCAGCACCCACTCGCCCACCTCGAGGTCCACCGCCGTGCCGATCTGCACCGCCGGAAGGTCGCGCGCATCCACCTTCAACAGGGCCATGTCGCTGCGCTCGTCGGCGCCGACGAGTTTGGCAAGGAACTCCCGACGGTCGCTGGTGCGCACGATGATCTCCTCCGCCGCCTCGATGACGTGGGAGTTGGTCAGCACATAGCCGTCGGGCGACAAAATGAAGCCGGAACCCAGGGACCGGCCGTCCTCGCCGTCCTCGGGCAGCGGGCCTTCCTCGCCGAAGAAACGGCGGAAGAAGTCGTACAGCGGGCTGTCCTCCGCGAGGCCCTCCTCCGCGCTGAAGTCCTGTGGACCATAGAGCGGGTTCTGCTTGGTGCTGATGTTCACCACCGCCGGTCCATAGCGCGCCACGAGCAGGGTGAAGTCCGGCAAACCGAGCTCCGACGGTTGCACTGCGGCCGGTTGCTCATCCGGCTCGGACGCCGTCGACGCGTATCCGGAGATGGCCAGGCACGCGAAGGCCACGTACAGCAGCGCAGAGGGCTTGGTCGGCATCGAGCGGTAGCTTCGCATCAAGCAGCTGGGATCAGGTGGCATCCTTCGGCATTGCGCAACGGATCGGGCGGGGGCCGACCGGCGCAATGGTGAGTCGATTCAGGGTGCAACGATAGCAGAGCGCACCCTCACGCGGCGGACGCGACCTGAACGGGGCCGGCGACCCACAGCAACGGGCCGACCATTGGGCAAGGACCGCGATCCGCATGGCGCGGCCGCGCTGGCGCCGAAGCCGGCGTCGATTCGGATGCCCTAGGCAAGCGAGACCGAGATGGGTCGCGGTTGCGCGCGCCGCAGTAGCACCGGGCGGGTAACGGGGTCGGACGACAGCGAGCGCCCGTAGATTGCCACCAGTCGCAACGCCAGCGCGAAGCCGAGCACGGCGCCGGCCAGCGATGCCAACTCGCTCGTGCCATCCGCAAAGGGCAAGTGCCGCCCCAGGAGCGCACCAACCATCAATCCGAATAGCGGCCCGAGATACGCCGCCGCGGCGATCTTGAGCAGCCCGGCCTCGGCAATGCCGATGACGACGTTGTCGCCCACGGACACGCCCAAGTCGTTGACGACGTCGATCTGGGTCGGTCGCCGGCCGAGGATTCTGTCCAGCAGCGACGTGCCGCAGGCGCCAGACGCGGCGCAGCTGCTACAGCCACCGGTTCGCTTGAGGGGCTGCACGACGGCCGTCTGCGCATCGGCACGCAAGACGACGGCTTCTTGTTCGATCATTCTGTATCACCAGCCAAGAAAACGCGGGGAGTCCAAACTTGGGAACATTACGCCTGCGCGCTGGTTTCGGCAATGACTCGGCCGCGACACCGACGCGCCGTTAGCGTCCTGCGGTCCTGTCGGGGCGTTGGATGCTCTGGCTCAAGATGGAGCGAACGGTCTTCAGCGGCACTTCACCGACGACCGTGACCTGGAAGTCGCCGACCCGCTCGCCGACCGCATTCACGGCACCGAGACGCGATTCGCCGTGTAGCGCGCCGTCCAGGGGTGGCGCAATGTAGATCGACAAGGACGCCAAGCCGTCGCTCACCATCAACTGCCTTGTGGTCTCACCCTGGCCGTTGTCGTCGCCGACCATCGCACGTGTCCGGGACACGACGCGGAAACCCGGCGGAAGGTCCTGGAGGCGCCATTCGTCGACGGAGGACGTAATCTCGTCACCCTCGGCATCCGTGGCCGTACCGAAGTTATCTTGGCTCGCAACCGTATTGGACCGGAGGTGTGGGATCGCACCGTTCCATGCGCCATCATGGACGTCGATGTCCGTGAACATGACCTGCTGAAGGGGCGTTCTGTCCTCGCGGAACAGATCGATCTTCAGGGGCAGCCCGCTTGAGCGGTCGATGTAGAAGCGGTGACCATAACGGTAGTCGTCGCGGGGGATCAGTGCCACGACCTCGGTATCCCGGCCCGCGATGCGGAAACCGCCCTCGTAGCGCGCGTCATAGAATCGGCGAATTCGCTCGAAACCGACCTGCGCCTGACGCTGGATACCTCCCTGCATTGGACGCCGCACATCCAGTGGCTTGGAGTCCGGCAGCATGCAGGTCACACCCTTCCAATGTCGCGACAAGGCACGAATGGGACCCGTCAGGGCGAGCAAGCTCTCTTGCGGAGAGCCGTCCTCCACGCGGTGGGTCACGCGGAGCGCGGATAGGTCCCGATCGTGCAGATAGACGATCGTCCCCTCGTAGGGGACCCAGGCGAGCGACCGGTGCATGCGCTGCAGAAGCGCTTCGACCCGTGCGGCATCACCCAAGGCTACCGCCTTGCCCCTATCGAATTCACCCTGTGGACCGCCCCAGGCGATGGGGCTGGCGAAGAGGCAGAGGGTGAGCAGCCACAACGTTGGAAGCCGCTCGACGCGAGTCCCTGTCAGGAGCTGGCTAGCGGAGGTGGCAGTGGTGCTGGCCCCGCGCATGTCAATAGCCGGACTCGTAGCCGACGACGGGGGCGTAGGCGGCG
The DNA here is from genome assembly GCA_028277725.1 of Thiohalocapsa sp. Classification (GTDB taxonomy): domain Bacteria; phylum Pseudomonadota; class Gammaproteobacteria; order Chromatiales; family Chromatiaceae; genus Thiohalocapsa. Next base: position 23,292 of record JANQFX010000024.1, on the reverse strand, counting down.
ATGGCGCCCTGGGAGCCGGCGAGCATTTCCTGGTGGTTGACCCAGAGGCGATCGAGCTGTTCGCGCACAGCGGGGTCGGTTTGCTGCCATCGCGGCTGCGGTGTCCGAGTCTCGGCCGTGACCGAAGCGCTGCTAGGGTCATCTGTCATCGGGCCGTGCACAAAAGTCCCGAGTCCGACCAGCAGGAGCCCGGCCGCCAAGGCAGCGGCGATGGAACGTCTGACCAAGCTCTTCGACCTGGGGCGCCGCACGCGCCGCACTGCGGCCCAATCGCCCAGTCCTCGCGGCGTCGATGGGACGCCGCCTCGCGCCTGCAGCACCGCGCGAACGCCGACGGACACATCCCGAGCCGCCGCCGCTGCCGGTTCCGCGCGCAGGCCCTGACCGATGAGGTGCCAGCGTTCCCAACAAGCGGCCAGTTCCGGATCGCGCCCGAGGTCCTGGGCAGCGGCGGCGGCCTCGAAGCGGCTCGCTTCTCCGTCCATGAAGGCCGATAACCGTTCCCGCTCTTGCTCGGTGCTCATCCACACCCCCGTGTGTTGGTCGGTGATCTCATCGGTCCGGTCGTAGGCACCTAGTTCATCAATAGTGGCCTGAGCCGTTTGTCGATGGCCTCCCGTGCCCGAAAGATCCGCGAGCGGACGGTGCCGATGGGGCAGGACATCTCCGTCGCGATCTCTTCGTAGCTCATACCCTCCAGCTCGCGTAGCACAATGGCCGTTCGCAGATCATCGGGCAAGCCGTCCAACGCCGCTTGGACATTCTCCGCGATTTCGTTGGTCAGCAGTTCACGCTCGGGCGTGGCCTGTTCGCGCAGTCGTTCGCCCAAGTCCATTTGTTCCGCAACCTCTGCCTCCACGTCCTCGCCCGGCGGGCGCCGTCCTTGGGAGACCAGGTGATTCTTCACCGTATTGATCGCGATGCGGTAGATCCATGTATAGAAGGCGCTCTCTCCGCGGAAGCCCGGCAGCGCCCGATAGGCCTTCAGGAAGGCCTCTTGAGTGACATCCATCACCTCGGCGCTGTCGCGGAGGTAGCGACCAATCAGCGCGGAGATCCGTTGCTGATACTTCAGCACCAACAGGTCGAATGCCCGACTGTCTCCGCCCTGTGCCCGCGCCACGAGCAGCTGATCTGCTTCGCGCTCAGACATGCCGACTCACCACCCGTCGCATGCACAAGCGATCTGGCCCGGCCACGCTCAGGGGCCATAGACACTGCCCGTTCGTGAAAAGTTCTCGGAACATGGTGCCCAGCCCGTTTCGTTGAGTTCAATACTCCCGATCCGCCGGCACCTGTGATGGAAGGTCGCAACCCATGTCGAGACCCGGCCGACCGTCGGGCGCGATGGCGGGCATGAATCCTGTCGCCCATGACCGCCCCGCCGCGCCCTTGGGAGGATGCGGACGACCACGCAAATTAAAAGGCTTCATCCCGAAGGTGTCCATGTTTTGTCTATTTTAATAATCAATATGTCTGCCTTTGTTCATGCCGTGTTGGTCAGCGGAGACGCGACGATCGTTGCTGACGTCCCGGGTGCGAATCGCCGCCGCGCGGGCCGCCCGCGCCCGCGCCATGCCTAAGGGCACGACCCGCCGCAGGCACATCGCTCGACGAGCTCGGGGTTGGTCACGCGCAAAAAGCCCACACGCGACCCGGCGTCGCGTGCCATGATCTAGGGGAGGTCGCCGAGGCTTCGACCTCCACGGGGCTTGTCGAGAACCACCACGGAAACATGACCGCTTCCCATCGCCATGACGTGCTGATCATCGGCAGCGGCGCGGCTGGACTCAGTCTGGCGCTACGCTTGAGCACGAAACTCTCCATCGCCGTCCTCTCCAAACGCGAACTGCGCGAGGGCAACACCCTCTACGCCCAGGGCGGCATTTCCGCCGTACTCGACGCCGGGGACTCCGTTGAGTCCCACGTGCGCGATACCCTGAACGCGGGGGCGGGCCTGTGCGACGAGACCACCGTCCGCCAGGTGGTGGCGCACGGGCCGGACAGCATTCGCTGGCTATTCCAAGAGGGGGTCGAGTTCACCCGCGACGCCCAGTACAAGGATGCCGAGGGCTACCACCTGACGCGCGAGGGCGGGCACTCCCACCGGCGCGTCGTGCATGCCGCGGACGCCACCGGCCGCGCCGTTGAGGACACGCTCGAGGAGCAGATCCGCAACCGCGCCAACGTCGACCTGTTCGAGCATCATACCGCCGTCGATCTCATCGACGCGGCCCGCATCCACCCCCGAGCCGCGGCCAGCGTCAGTTCGGGCACCAGCACGAGCAGCGCCGATGCGCGCTGCATCGGCGCCTACAGCTTGAACAGCCTGTCCGGCGAGGTCGAGACCTTCCTGGCGCGCTTCGTGGTTATCGCCACCGGCGGCGCGAGCAAGGTCTATCTCTACACCAGCAACCCGGACGTCGCGACCGGCGACGGCATCGCCATGGCCTGGCGGGCCGGCTGCCGGGCGGCGAACATGGAATTCATCCAGTTCCATCCGACCTGCCTGTATCACCCCCAGGCCAAGTCCTTCCTCGTGACCGAGGCCCTACGCGGCGAGGGTGCGCGTCTGCTGCTGCCGGACGGCGAACGCTTCATGCCGCGTTTCGACCAGCGCGCCGAGCTCGCGCCGCGGGACATTGTCGCCCGCGCCATCGACCACGAAATGAAGCGCATCGGCAGCAAGTACGTGCTGCTGGACATCTCCCACCGAAAGCCGGAGTTCATCCGCGAGCACTTCCCGACCATCCACGCCCGCTGCCTCGAACTCGGCCTCGACATGACCCGCGAGCCGCTCCCGGTGGTACCGGCGGCGCACTACACCTGCGGCGGTATCATCAGCGACACGCGTGCGCGGGCCGACCTGCCGGGCTTGTACGTGATCGGCGAGGCCGCCTACACCGGGCTACACGGCGCCAACCGCATGGCGAGCAACTCGCTGCTGGAGTGCCTGGTGTTCGGTGAGGTCGCGGCGCAGGACATCGAGCGCCTCGCCGAGGATTGGCCCGAACCCACGGATGCCCCCTCCTGGGACGCGAGCCGTGTCAGGGAGCCGGACGAGGAGGTGGTCATCTCCCACAACTGGGAAGAGCTCCGCCGTTTCATGTGGGACTACGTGGGCATCGTGCGCACCAACAAGCGACTGATGCGCGCCAAGCGCCGCATCGACCTGCTGCGCCAGGAGATCATCGAGCACTACAGCGACTTCCGGGTCGACACGGACCTGCTGGAGTTGCGCAACCTGGTCGAGGTCGCAGACCTGATCGTCCAATCCGCCCAGCGTCGGCGCGAGAGCCGCGGCCTGCACTACACGCTGGACTTCCCGCAACGGGACGAGTCGCAGCGCACGCCAACGCTCTTGATCCCGGATCGCTACCGGCCGCGGCCGCCGCGCTGGGCGGACTGACCAACACCCCTGTCCCCCTCGGCATGCATCGCTCAGGCCGCGCCCCGCTCCGCCAGGCGGAGTCCGGCGTAGACGGCCTGGCCCAGCGACAGGCCACCGTCGTTGGCGGGCACGTGACGGTGACTCAACACCTGGAGTCCTCGGTTGCGCAATCCTGCGCAGAGGCCCTCGAACAGGGTGCGATTCTGGAAGACCCCGCCCGACAGGGCGACGGCCGACGCGCCATGCTCCGACGCGAGCATCGCCGACGACTCGGCGAGGGAGTCTGCCAGGCCAACATGGAAGCGTACCGCGATCTCCGCCCGCGGCGCGCCCCGCTCGAGGTCTTCCAGCAGGGCCGCCCAGATGGGGGCCGGGTCCAGCTCCATCAGATCGTCCATCCGGCGTTGCACGAGCCGGTAACCGGAGGCGAGGCGGCTCGTCCGGCCCAGGCGTTCCAGTTCGATGGCCGCCTGCCCCTCGTAGGCGATGCCGTCGATACAGATCCCGAGGGCCGCGGCGACGGCGTCGAACAGGCGCCCGCAGGACGAGGTGCGCGGCACGTTGAGGCCGCCCGCCACCATTCGGCGCAATAGGTCCACAGGCCGCCGGGCCAGGTCCCGGGCGATGGGCAGGTCGGCATAGCGGTCCAGGAACCGATCCCAACCGAAGGCGGCATCCAGGTGCGCGAACAGCATGCGCCAGGGCTCCAAAATGGCCTTGCTGCCGCCCGGCAGCGGCACCGGCGCGAGACGGGCGACCCGACACAGGTCGCGATAGCCACCGACGAACCACTCCCCGCCCCAGACAGTGCCGTCGTCGCCGTAGCCCGAGCCGTCCAGCGCGATGCCGAGCACAGGCCCCGCCTCCATAGACCAGTTGTTGTCGGCGAGCACGGAGGCGACATGGGCGCGGTGGTGCTGGACCTCGATCAAAGGGATCTCCATCTCCTCGGCGAGTTGCCGGCCGACCTGGGTCGCCCGATAGCCCGGATGCGCGTCGACGGCGATGGCCGCCGGCTGGTGCTGATAGAGGGCACGATAGAGCGCGATGGTGCGTTCGAACTCCCGCGCCGTGCCGGCGTCATGCAGGTCGCCCAGGTGCTGCGACAACACCGCCTGGCCATTGCGCAGCAGGCACAGCGTGTTCTTCAGTTCCCCGCCGGTCGCCAGCACGGGCGGCAGGGCGCACATGGACTCGGGCAGGATCAGGGGTGCCGGCGCATAGCCACGCGCCCGGCGCAGCGGCCGCGGGGCACCATCCATGACCCGCACGACGGAGTCGTCGACCCGATTGACGATATCGCGATCATGCAGCAGCCAAGCGTCGGCGATGCCCTGGAGACGCTGCCGGGCGTCGTCGTTGTCGATGCACTGGGGCTCGTCGCTGCGATTACCGCTGGTCATGACCAGCGGCCGGTCCCAGCCCGCCAGCAGCAGGTGATGCAGCGGACTGTAGGGGAGCATGAAGCCCAGGGTGCGCCGGCCGGGCTCGAGCGCGGGCGCGATGCCGGGCGCCAGGTGGTCCGCCCCCGATGTCGCGGGCAATAGCACGATGGGTGCGGCCGGGCCGGCGATCAGCTCCGCGGCGGCCGCGTCCACCTCGCAGTAGCCGCGGATCACGCCCAGGTCGCGCGCCATCAGAGCGAAGGGTTTGGCATACCGGCCCTTGCGTCGCCGTAACGCCTCGACGGCCTCGGCATTGGTCGCGTCGCAGGCGAGGTGGAACCCCCCGATGCCCTTGATGGCGACGATGTGCCCCTCTTCCAGCAGGCGACGCGCGGTGTCGATGGGGTCGGGCTCGGCCCGTGTCGAGGGTCCGGAGACCTGGCACCCCGGCGCCTCCAACCAGAGTCGCGGTCCGCACACCGGACAGGCGTTTGGCTGGGCATGGAAGCGCCGATCGGCCGGATCGGCGTACTCCCGGGCGCAATCGGGGCACATCGGGAAGGCGGCCATGCTGGTGTTGGCCCGGTCGTAGGGAATGGCCCGCACGATGCTGAGCCTGGGGCCGCAGTGGGTGCAGTTCGTGAACGCGTAGCGGTGGCGACGGTCCGTTTGCGACAGAACCTCGGCGACGCAGTCCGGGCACGTGGCCGCATCCGGCACGACGCCGGTGCGGACCTCGGTGGCGGCGCTCAGTTCGATGACGAACCCGCCCTCGGGCTGGGTTCGGACAGGCTCGCAGGGGCTGCGTTCCAACGCTTCGATATGCGCCAGGGGCGGCACCTCGTCGCGCAGGCGTCGACAGAGGGCCTGAACATCGTGCTCCGGGCCGATGGCACGGATCAGCACACCCTCTCCGTCGTTCCACACACTGCCGGACAGATCGAGCGCCCGGGCGAGCCTCCAGACCGTGGGCCGAAAGCCTACCCCCTGGACCAGACCGCGCACCCTGATCAGGGCGCAGACGACCTCGGAGTTCGAGGAACGGGGCGGAGCGGTTGACGCGGTCATATCCATGCGGGCCGGACGAGTCGGGCAGCACGGCCGCCCGTGACGATTGCCGGTCCATCCGCCCGGCCCGTTCCGGGAGTCCGGCGGACGGGCACAAAAAACGCGGCATGAGCCGACCTCATGCCGCGTGATATTGGTCCGGGCGGCAGGATTCGAACCTGCGACCCCCACAACCCCATTGTGGTGCGCTACCAGACTGCGCTACGCCCGGAAGCCGTTTAGTATACTGAGGTCAGCCGGACAGGGCAATCGATCGAGGCGCAAACTCAAGCCCGAGGGTGCATCGACGAACAACCGATGCGGCACGGGGCCTGGCGGACCCGGGGTCAGTGCGGCCTGCGCTTCAGATCGTGCAGAAGCTCTTCGAGCTCCAAGCGCATCTGGCGGATGATCTGGTGACTCTGGGAGCTATCGTGCTTGGCGTTGTCGCCGGAGAGCTGCTGCCGTGCGCCGCCGATGGTGAAGCCCTGCTCATACAGCAGGGAGCGGATTTGGCGCACGGTGAGGACGTCGTGGCGTTGGTAGTAGCGGCGATTGCCGCGCCGCTTCACCGGCTTGAGCTGCGGGAACTCCTGCTCCCAGTAGCGCAGCACGTGCGGCTTGACGTCGCAGAGTTCGCTGACCTCACCGATGGTGAAGTAGCGTTTGCCCGGGATGGGCGGCAGATCGTCGACGCTAACGATCGCTTCCGGCATATGCTTCGACCCGCGACTTCAGCTTTTGACCGGGACGGAAGGTCACGACGCGGCGGGCCGTGATCGGAATCTCTTCGCCCGTCTTGGGGTTCCGGCCCGGGCGCTGCTTCTTCTCGCGCAGATCGAAATTGCCGAAGCCGGACAACTTCACCTGTTCGCCCTGCTCCAAGGCGGAGCGAATCTCCTCGAAGAAGGACTCGACGACCTCCTTCGCCTCGCGTTTGTTGAGCCCGAGCTCCTCGAACAGGTGCTCGGCCATGTCTGCCTTGGTCAATGCCATTATCGATCCTTATTGCAACTCACCGGCGGCGCTTGGCCGCCGGGCCGGGCCTGGATGCAGACCGTGGGGGCGCGCCCCGAGACGCTCGGAGACCTCCGGGGACAGGTCAGGCGCGCAGCTCGGCGCCGACGTCCGCCTTCAGCGCCGCGAGCACTCGCTCCACGACTGCCGCCACGTCATCATCGGTAAGTGTCTGAGAAGTGGCCTGTAAAATCAATCCCAAAGCGAGGCTTTTTCGACTTGAATCGACCTTCTCGCCGACGTAGAGGTCGAAGAGCACCAGGTCGCGCAGCAGGTCGCCGGCCGCGGCCGCCACACTCCGACGAACGGTGTCGAAGGCGATGTCCTCATCCACCACCAGCGCGAGGTCGCGGCGGATGGACGGGAATTTGGACAGCGACTCGAACGCCGGGCGCGGCGCACCACCCAGGGCAGAGACTTCGAGCTCGAACAACTGCACGCCCCCGGGCAGGTCGAGCGTCGCCGCCAGCGACGGATGAATGCTGCCGAGCCAGCCCAGGGGCCGTCCGTCGCGCAGGATGCGGGCACTCTTGCCGGGATGTAGCGCCGGGTGGGCGTCGCGCACGTAGTCGACGGCGTCGGCACAGCCGACGCTCGCCAGCACGGCCTCGACGTCGGCCTTGAGGTCGAAGAAGTCCAGATCACGGCCCTCGGCACCCCACTGCTCCGGCTGCGCGGGGCCAACGGCGACGCCCGCCAGCATGGGCTCCTGGTGGAGGCCGTCCTCGTCGGCACGAAACCGGAGGCCCGACTCGAACAACCACACCCGCGATTGCTGCCTGGCGAGATTCTGACGCACGGCTTGTAACAGGCCCGGCCAGAGGCCGGCACGCATCACCGACAGCTCCGCGGACAGGGGGTTCGCCAGTGCCAGGGGCTCCACGTCGGGATCGACGGCTCCTTGCAGCCCCCGGCTGACGAAGCTGTAGGTCACGGCCTCGGACCAGCCACGGTCGAGCAGCACACGGCGCACGCGCCGAGGCTCGTAGGCCATCTCCAGCGGCGCCCGCGTCGCTGCCGCCGAGCGTGCGTGGGTGACCGGGATGCGATCATAGCCATAGACCCGCCCGAGCTCGGCGATCAGGTCCTCTTCCAGCTGGATGTCGAACCGAGGCGACGGCGGTGTCGCGACCCAGCCCTGGTCAGTCGGCGCCAGGGCGATACCCAGCCGGCCGAGGATGTCCTCGACGTCGGCGTCGTCCAGCGTCAGGCCGAGCACCTTCGGGATGCGCCCCCGACGCAGGTCAATGCGGGGCGCCGCCGGCAGGTGGGCGCCGCTTTCCGCCTCGACCACCGGCCCGGGTCGGCCACCCGCGATGGACAGCAGCAGCGCCGTCGCCCGCTCCATGGCGAGCCTGCAGCGCTCCGGTGCGACGCCGCGCTCGAAACGATGCGAGGAGTCGGTGCGCAGGCCGTAGCTGCGGGCATCCCCGCTGATGGCCGCCGGCGCGAAGAAGGCGCTCTCGAGCAGCACGTCGCGGGTGTCGTCGCCCACGGCGCTGTCCGCGCCGCCCATGATGCCGGCCAGCGCCACCGGACGCTGCGCATCGGCGATCACCAGGGTGTCTGGGCGCAGCGTCACACGGTCGCCGTTGAGCAGGTCCAGGGTCTCGCCCTGCTCCGCCAGGCGCACATCGATTCCGCCGTCGAGCTTGGCCCGGTCGAAGGCGTGCATGGGCTGGCCCAGTTCCAGCAGGACGTAATTGGTCACGTCGACGACCACGCCCAGCGGGCGCACGCCGCCGCGTCGCAGGCGCTCCTGCATCCACAGCGGCGTCGGCGCGCTCGGATCGACACCGCGCACCAGGCGGCAAAGGTAGCGCGGGCAGGCCTGCGGGGCGCCCAAGCGCACGTCGACGCTATCGTCGATCGCGGCGACCACGGGTTCGATGGACGGCTCATGCAGGTCTGCACGGTTCAGTACACCGACCTCGCGTGCGACGCCGACGACGCTGAGGCAGTCGGCGCGATCCGGCGTCAGATCCAACTCGATGCAGGCGTCGTCGAGCGCCATCCAGGCGCGCAGGTCCTCGCCCACGGGCGCATCGGCGGGCAGCACCATGATACCGTCCGCGCTCTCCGCCAGGCCGAGCTCGGCGGCGGAACAGACCATGCCCAGGGACTGGACCCCACGCAGCTTGGCCCTCTTGATCTTGAAACCGCCAGGCAGCACGGCGCCGACGGTGGCCACCGGCACGCGCTGTCCGGCGGCGACGTTGGCCGCTCCGCAGACGATACCGAGCGGGGAGTCTTCGCCCACATCGACTTGGCAGACCCGCAGCTTCTGCGCATCGGGATGCGGCTCCACGGACTGCACGTGGCCGACGACCACGCCGCGGAAGGCAGGGGCTGCGGGCTCGACGGCGTCGACCTCCAGCCCGGACAGGCTGAGCTGATCGACGAGGGCCTGGGTGTCCAGCGGCGGGTTCACCCATTCACGCAGCCAGGCTTCGCTGAAGCGCATTGCTCGGAGGTCTCCAGTGTTGGTCTCTGTGGCGGATCGCGGCCGGTGCGAGGGCTACCGTGCGGCGCGGGTTGCGGGCGTCGAGCACCGACGGGCACGGGACTCGGTGCCGTCCCGGGGAAGCACCGGGTCGCCGGCGTGTTCCGTTCGGGGCAGGATGCCCATTCGTCAGCGTCTCCCTAGCCGAACTGTCGCAGGAAACGCAGGTCGTTCTCGAAGTAGAGGCGGATATCGTCGATGCCGTAACGCAGCATGGCCAGGCGCTCCACGCCCATGCCGAAGGCGTATCCAAGCCAGCGCTCGGAATCGATGTCGACGTGCCGGAACACGGCCGGATGGATCATGCCGCAGCCCAGGATCTCCAGCCAGCCGGTCTGCTTGCAGACCCGGCAGCCCGACCCGCCGCACTTGACGCACTGCACGTCGACCTCGGCGGAGGGCTCGGTGAAGGGGAAGTAGGACGGACGGAACCTGAGGCTCAGCGAGTCGTCCTCGAAGAAGTTGCGCAGGAAGTCGTAGAGCACGCCCTTCAGATCCGCGAAGGTCGCCTGCTCGTCCACCAGGAAACCCTCCACCTGGTGGAACATGGGCGTGTGGGTCAGGTCGGAGTCGCAGCGGTAGACCCGCCCCGGCGCGATGACTCGAAACGGCGGCTCGCGCTGCTCCATGACGCGAATCTGCACCGGCGAGGTATGGGTGCGCAGCAGCCGCCCGTCCGGGAAGTAGAAGGTATCGTGCATGGCCCGGGCCGGATGGTGGGCCGGGATGTTGAGCGCCTCGAAGTTGTGGTAGTCATCCTCGACCTCCGGCCCTTCTTCCACCTGGAAGCCGGCGTTGGCGAAGAGCTGCTCGATGCGCTCCAGTGTTCGCACCACCGGATGCTGGGCCCCGATGTCGCGACCACGGCCGGGTAAGGTGACGTCGAGCCGCTCCGCCGTCAGTCGCTGCGCGAGCGCGGCCTCCTCGAGCCCGGCTCGGCGGGTCTCGATGACCTGCTGGACCTCGGCCTTCACCCGATTGATGGCTTGGCCCGCGGCCGGACGCTCCTCCTTGGGCAGGGCACCGAGGGCCTTGAGCTGCGCCGTCAAGGCGCCGCTCTTGCCGAGATAGTCCACCCGCACCCGATCCAGGGCGGTCAGATCGTCGGCGGCGCCCACGGCCGCCAGCGCGGCCTCGCGGAGCGCGTCGAGGGGTGGCGTGCTGCCTTGGCTCATAACATCAGGATCCGAGAGGACGACGGCGTGCTGTGCGGATCGCACGGCTGACGCGGCCGACATGGAGAAAACCGGGGTGCGTCGGAACGGTCGTGGATCGACCGGGACCGAAGGCACATTGGGGCAAGGGCGTCGCCAGCACAGAAGCGCGCCGACGCGCCCAAAGGGCCGAGTCCGGCGATGCCAGCCGGCGCCCTGTGCAATCCAGGGCGCGGGTGATCGGACGGGCTCGGGCGGTCGAGACCGCCGACGGGATCAGGCGCCGACAGGGTCAGGCAAGCGCCGCCTTGGCCTGCTCGGCGATGCTCGCGAAGGCGGCCTCGTCGTGGTAGGCGATATCGGCCAGCATCTTGCGGTCGATGTCGACGCCGGCCTTGTTGAGGCCATCCATCAGGCGGCTGTAGGACAGGCCGTTCATGCGCGCCGCAGCGTTGATGCGCTGGATCCAAAGCGCCCGGAAGGCGCGCTTGCGCTGACGACGATCCCGGTAGGCATACTGCCCGGCCTTGACCACGGCCTGCTTGGCGACGCGATAGACCTTGCTGCGGGCACCGTAATAACCCTTGGCCTCCTTCAGGACCTTCTTGTGGCGCGCGTGGGCGGTAACGCCCCGTTTCACTCGTGGCATGGTTCTGTGTCTCCGGCGGTGACTAGCAGTAGGGGATCATGCGGCGCGCAGAGCGCACATCCGCCTTGTGGAGCAGGTGCGAGGCACGCAGTTGGCGCTTCCGCTTGGTGCTCTTCTTGGTGAGGATGTGGCGCCTGTGAGACGCGATCCGCTTGAAACCGCCGGTCGCGGTGCGGGCGAAGCGCTTGGCTGCCCCGCGGTTGGTCTTGATCTTGGGCATTTTTGGCTCTCCATCAGAGTCGTGTTGTTTTGCGACACACCGGAAGCCCTTGCCCGGAGGTCGCGTGCTGTAGGGCGCGTACCTGTGCCCGTTTCGATCCTGCATCCCCGCCGGGGCCACGGACCGGGGCGGACAGGGTGGTCCGCCGGTGAAATCGATTCGCCGCGCGATGCCTCGGCCCCTGGATGCCTACCGGGGAACACCTCCTGGAAGACGCCTTCCCGGAGACAGCGTCCAGGAGCGGCAATGGCCGGGAGCCGGCATGGCGGAAACGGTGACCCTTCCGCCGGCCGGGGGCATTGCCTTCCGGCCGCCTTACTTCTTCCGGGGCCCGAGCACCATCACCATCTGCCGGCCTTCCATCTGCGGCTGTTGCTCGACGGTGCTGATCTCCGCGAGGTCACTCTCGACCCGTCGCAGCAAATCGAGGCCGAGCTCACGATGGGCGTGCTCGCGGCCGCGAAAGCGCATGGTGACCTTCGCCTTGTCGCCCTCTTGGAGAAAACGCGTCAGGTTGCGCAGCTTGACCTGGTAATCGCCGACGTCTGTTCCAGGACGGAACTTGACCTCTTTGACTTGGACCTGCTTCTGCTTCTTCCGCGCCTCGGACTTCTTCTTCTTCTGGTCGAACAGGAATCGTCCGAAGTCCATGAGCCGGCAGACCGGCGGTTCGGCGTTCGGAACGATCTCGACCAAGTCCAGTCCGGCCTCCGAGGCCTTCTCCTTGGCGGTGCGCAGGTCGACGACCCCGATCTGATCACCGTCGGCCCCGATTAGGCGGACCTCCGGTACGTTGATCTCGTCGTTGACCCGGTTACGTTTTGTCGCGGCGATAGTCTGCTCCTCCGGTCGACTTCAGCTCAGTACGGCACCGCCCGGCGTCGGCGGGTACGGTGCCCTCGATAGGGTTCAGCCGTCTCGCGCCAATGGCCGTCGGGCCAATTGCAGCGCGCCTGCGGCCGGTGGCCCCAGCCGTCGGACTGGGTCTCGAGGTAGGGCCGGGACAGGCGCTGGAACGACGTGCCAACGGTGTGCAAACCGGACCGTCAAATGCGGTTGGCCAGGTCGGCCGCAAGGGTGTCGGCGAAGGCCGAAACGGCCATGCTGCCGTGGTCTTTACCCTTGCGATCCCTGACGGCCACTTGGCCCTCCGCCACCTCGCGATCACCGATGACCAGGAGGTACGGCACCCGCTCCAGCGTGTGGGCGCGGATTTTATAGCCGATCTTCTCGTTCCTCAAGTCCATCTCGACACGGAATCCCTTGTCGCGCAGCGCCTTAGTCACCTTGCGTACGGTATCGGCCTGTCGATCGGTGATGTTCATGACCACCGCCTGCACCGGCGTGAGCCACGCGGGCATGACCCCAGCATAGTGTTCGATCAGTATCCCGATGAATCGCTCCATGGAACCGAGGATGGCGCGATGGATCATCACCGGCACCTGACGGCTGTTGTCCTCGGCGACATACTCCGCACCCAGCCGGCCCGGCATGGAGAAATCCACCTGAATGGTGCCGCACTGCCAGGCGCGGCCGATGCTGTCGTGCAGCGTGAACTCGATCTTGGGGCCATAGAAGGCGCCCTCCCCCGGCTGCACCTTGAAGTCCAGACCCTTGTCGCGCAGGGACTTGTCCAGCGCGGCCTCGCCCTTGTCCCAGAGCTCGTCGCTGCCGACCCGCTTCTCGGGGCGCAGCGACAGGGCCAGGTCGATGCTGTCGAATCCGAAATCCCGATAGGTCTCGAACACCATGTCGATCAGGGTCGCGACCTCAGCCTGCAGCTGGTCCTCGGTGCAGAAGACGTGGGCATCGTCCTGGGTGAAGCGCCGCGCCCGCATGAGGCCGTGCAGGGTGCCCGAGGGCTCGTTGCGATGTACGACGCCGAACTCGGCGATGCGCAGCGGCAGATCGTGGTGGCTCTTGAGCCCCTGGTTGAAGAGCTGGATGTGCCCCGGACAGTTCATCGGCTTGATGGCGAAGTCGTGCTCGTCCAGCTGCGTCGTGAACATGTCGTCCGCGAACTTCTCCCAGTGGCCGGAGCGCTCCCAGAGCGAGCGGTCCAGCACCTGGGGCGTCTCGACTTCTTCGTAGCCGTACTCGTCCAGCTTGAAGCGCATGTAGCGCTCTACCTCGCGGTAGATGACCCGGCCCTTGTGGTGCCAGAAGGCCATACCCGGGGCCTCGTCCTGGAAGTGGAACAGGTCCAGCTGCTTACCGAGGCGGCGGTGGTCGCGCTTCTCGGCCTCCTCCAGGCGATGCAGATAGGCCTTGAGCTCCTTCTTGTCGCGCCAGGCGGTGCCGTAGATGCGTTGCAGCATCTCGTTGTCGGAGTCGCCGCGCCAGTAGGCGCCCGCCAACTTCATCAACTTGAAGCCCTGGCCCAGCTTGCCGGTGCTGGGCAGGTGCGGGCCGCGGCAGACGTCGAACCAATCACCCTGGCGGTAGACCGAAACCTCTTCGCCCTCGGGGATGATGTCCTCGATGATCTGGACCTTGTAATCCTCGCCGATCTCGCCGAAGACCCGCTTCGCCTCCTCGCGGTCCCAGACCTCGCGCACGATCGGCAGGTCGCGCTTGACGATCTCGTGCATGCGCTGCTCGATGGCCGCGAGGTCATCGGGCGTGAAGGGCTCGTCGCGGGCGAAGTCGTAATAGAAGCCGTTCTCGATGGCCGGCCCGATGGTCACCTGGGTGCCGGGATAGAGCTCCTGCACCGCCTGGGCCATGACGTGCGCCGCGTCGTGGCGCAGCAGCTCCAGCGCGTCCTCGTCGCGGCTGGTCACGATGGCGACGTCGGCGTCGTCCTCGATCCGGTGGCTCGCGTCGACCATGCGGCCATCGACGCGGCCGGCCAGCGTCGCTTTCGCAAGCCCCGGGCCGATGTCGGCGGCGATGTCGTGCACCGTCACCGGCGCGTCGAAACTACGGATGGAACCGTCGGGAAGGGTGATCTGCGGCATGGCTGCTGCCCCTGGCGTCAGTGGCGATCGATACGAGAGATCGCTTGATGGAAACCGGACTACCGATTCGGACCCTACCCGGATGGGCGAGCAGGTCGGCCCGGACCTGGCGAGTGCGGCGGAAAAAGAAAACCGCCAGCCCCGGAGAGGCTGGCGGCTTGCAGCTGGTAGGCGCGAGTGGACTCGAACCACCGACCCCCACCATGTCAAGGTGGTGCTCTAACCAACTGAGCTACGCGCCTGCAAGCCCTGCATTATAGACATCTCCAGTTCGCCGTTGCAACCTCTGCGAGGAAACCTGGGCAAGGTGCGGATACCTACAACACCATCATCAAGGCCCCTGCGAAGGTCAGCAGCACGTTCGCGAAGGTGTAAGTGCCGGCATAGCCGAGCGCAGGGACCGTGCTCTTGGCCGCCTCGGTGACGACATTGAGCGCCGGTGTGCTGGTCATGGCCCCGGTGAGCGCGCCGAGCAGCAGGGCGGGGTTGAGCTTGAGGAGATAGCGCCCGGCGATATAGCCGATCAGCGCTGGGGCCAGCGTGATCGCCGCACCGCTCAGGATGATCACCGGACCGCTGGAGGCCAGCGCCTCGACGATGCCGCCGCCTGCGTTCAGGCCCACCGCGGCCATGAACAGCATCAACCCAAGCTCCATCAGCACATAGCGCGCCGGACCCGGCACCCGGCCGAAGGTGGGCATGACGGAGCCGAGCCAGCCGATGACGATGCCGACGATGAGCAGGCCGCCGGCGGTGCCGAGGCCAATGGAGAGGTTGCCCAGCGCGATGGTCACCAGCCCGAGCATGGTGCCGGCGATGATGCCGAAGGCGAAGGTGGTCAGGTCCGTCTTTTCCAGTTCCTTCTCGATGTAGCCCAGATCCGAGGCGAGCTGTTTCAGGTTGCTGGCCTCGCCGATGAGTTGCAGGCGGTCGCCCTTCTGCAGCGGCAGCGGCGTATCCAGCGGCAGGTCGATGGAGGCGCGCGTCAGGCCGGTGGCATAGCAGCCGTAGCGGTCCGGCAGGTCCAGCTCGTCCAGGGTCTTGCCGACGCTCTTGCTGTCGGTGAGGATGATCTCCTCGGAGGTCACCTGCATGGACAAGAGCTCCGGGTCCAGGACCTCCTCGAAGCCGTCCTTGCGCATGTCCTGATTCACCTTGATGCTGGCGATGCCGGAGAAGGTGTCGCCCTCCTCCAGCACCAGGTCAGGGGTGATGTCCAGGAGCTTCTTGCCGCGGCGCATTTTCAGCAGCTTGGCGCCGACGGTCTTCGAGCGGGCGTTCACCTGTTCGATGGACATGCCGACCGCCTCGGGGGTGACGCGGTAGGCGCGGATGATCGGAAAGCTGGACGCATCCGCGAAACCGCTCTTGCGCTTGGGCGTCAGGCCGCGTTCCTTGGCGAGGCGCCTCGCCTCGTCGGCAAGGTCGATGCCGACCAGCTTCGGCAGGTAGCGCACCGCCAGGATCATGCCCAGCGTGCCGAACAGGTAGGTGATGGCGTAGCCAACGCTGATGTTCTGCAGCACCTCGGCCTCGGTGAGCCCTTCCGGCAGGCTCGCCAGACCGCTCTTGATGGCGTCCTGCGCGCCCGCGAGCGTCGGCGTGCTGGTGAGCGCCCCCGCGAGCATGCCGGCGCCGAAGCCGAGGTCGAGCCCGATGAGCGTGGACAGCCCGAGGGCCAGCGCCAGGGCGACACCCGCCACGATCAGCGCCAGCGCCACGTACTTGGGACCGTCCGCCAGGAAGGCGCTGAAGAAGGTCGGCCCGGCCTGGATACCCACGGAGAAGATGAACAGCGCAAAGCCGAAGGTGCTGGCGCCCTCCGGCGCCGTGAAGCCCAGGTGCCCGAACAACAGCCCCATCAACAGCACGCCCACCACGGGCCCGCCCTGAATACCCGCAACCTTCAGGTTGCCCAGCAGGTAGCCGACGCCGATGACGGTGAACAGAAGCAGCATGGCGTTCTGCCCCAGCAGGGACATCAGGTCGATGGTCATGCAGCATCCTCCAAGTTGCCGTGGATGGAGCACCTCGCACGGCGGATTGATTGGCAACGGCGAATACTATGCGGTGGTCGGCAACCTCGCCTGTCGGACCGCGCGGATCATCTCAGAATGGGCGCTGCTCAGCCAAGAGCGGCTCGTGCTCGGCGCGACCGATCGGGAACGTACCCAATGAGACGGCCCGCCAGTATCGTCCAGCAGAACTGAGCCAAGCGATACAGACGGCCAGCGAACGGTCCGCCGAACATGCGCTCTGCGAACAGGTAGCACACCTCGGTGAACAAGACCCGCTTGTCCGCCGGCGCCTGCGGGGCCCGCACGCGGGTCGTTGGTAAACCACCAAACCGGCCCGGGCGGCGCTCCGGTCTCGGCGCTGCCAGGGGCACCAGGCGAGCATCGGGCTCGCCCGCCTTGGCAAGGATGATCTCCTGCCCTTGATGGGCCTGCTCCGGAAGCTTGGAGACATGCGTCTTGCCTTCGTCGAGGTCGACGAGCATGTTGGTGCCCCAGGCGAAGTGTCTCAGTCTTGAGTTCGGGCCAGCGACTCGTTGCTGTTGTTGCTGGCGAGACGACCTGACCGTTACCCTGCGCCTTGGCACAGGTCGGTGATCCACGCGCTGCAGACCGATGCCCGAGCTTCCGACAAGCGCCACAGCCCCGAACGACTTGAGGTATCCGGTAGTGATGAAGATCCCGCCATTTCGTTTTCGTCGACAGCCGCTTCTGGCTGCGGCGTTGCTTGCCTGCCTACCCGGCGCCGTGCCCGGGCAGTCACTCTTGGACGATGTCAAACAGGGTGCCTCCAACGCGACGAAATCGGTGGGCGAGGCAGCCGGTGCCGTCGGCGCCGCCGTGGGTGACGCGGCCGGCACCGCCACTAGGGCCGTGACCGGCGCGCAGCAGGCGCTGCGCGACGAGGCAACGCCTGCGGACACGCGCGCGAAGCTGGACGCCATGGCCGAGCAGACCCTGCAACAGCTCTTCCAGGAGCAGCCGGACAGCCGCGCGTTGTTCGACGAGAGCGCCGGCTACGCGGTGTTCGACGCACGTGAGGCCAGCTTCTATGTCGCCGCCGGGTACGGTCGCGGCGTCGCCGTCAATCGGCAAAGCGGCCAGCGCACCTATATGAGAATGGCGACCGGAGGTGCGAGCATGGGCCTCGGCATCGGCGGGTTCGAGCGCCAACTGGTGATCCTGTTTCAGGATCAGGCGGGGTTCGACACCTTCATTCGCGAGGGCTTCGACGCCGGCGGCGGCGTGACGACCATGGCGGGTGACGACCGCGGGGACCTCAAGCTCGCCTATACCGACGGCCGGGCGGTATTCTTGCTCACCAGGAAGGGCTGGAAGATCTCCGCGAAATTGACGGGCTCCCGGTACTGGCCGGATCAATCACTCAACGGCACGGACTAGCAGCGCAGCTGCGGTGTCGCCAACGCGTCTGCAGCGGCAGAACTGTTCGCTCGTCGTGTCCTGCTCGACATCGTGCAGGTCACACCCTGACGACCGCACAACCCTTCTGCTGGCCAGTTCAAGCGCGGGTGCGAGCTCACTCCTGGAAACCGCCCGGTGGACTCCACTGCGTACACACAACAGCGCGCTCCACGGCATGTCATGAGCTTCGCGCCCTTGGCCTAGACAGCGCTTCCCGTGCGGCTAATGACGCCCTTGCTCAGAGGAATCGGCGAACGCCTCCGCGCCTCCTGAACAAGGAAAGGGAGCCAGCGCTTCACAACGGTGTTGGCCGAGCTACGGGTTCGGAATCTCGAGCCCGACCGCGGCGAAGCGTTTGGTGATCTCGGATGGTCGTGGCGCGAATCCGGATCTTGCTGACGGTTCCCGTGGTGCCGCCGACGGTGACGACATCCCCCACCCGAACGGGTCGTTCGAACAACAAGATGATCCCGCAGACGAAGTTCGCGAACACCTCCTGGAGCCCGAACCCGATGCCGACGCTCAGGGCCGCCGCGATCCAGCCCAGCTTCGTCCAATCCACCTCCAGAGCGCTGAAGAACAGCAACAGACCGACCGCGACCACCGCGTACTGCGCCAAGGTCGAGATGGCGTTGCGGGTACCGGGCTCGATCTCAGTGCTGCGGAGCAAGATGAGTTCGAGCAGTCCAGGAAGGTTCTTGGTCGCGATCAAGGTCACCACCGCGATCAGCAATGCCCGCAGAAGGTCGAGCAGCGTGAGCCCCTCACTCAGCGGGATCTCGATCGTATCGAGCGTGCCCGTGATGGGGAACGTCTCCGACCACCCAAGGACGATCACGGACGCCACGCCCAGGCCGAAGACCCACAGGAGCAGGTCCGATGTTTGCTGGCCGATGCTGACTAGGTCCGGCTCTGCATCGGCTTCCGGGCCGACCGGTACCACATCGATGGCGTCCTGCGACTCCGCCGACGCCTGCGCCTCGAGCCGCACGCGCCGTTCCTCTAGCGCCTCCTCCAGAGCCAGCCTGCGCGCCTTGATCCGAAACCAACGCCAAGTGAGTCGGTACAGCAGGACACCGGCGAGCACGTAGGCCACGGACTGGAGCAACCCAAGGCTCAAGGTCAATGCCGTGATCAGGTAGCCGATCCATGCGAGGACGACCAACGCGACCGGAAAGACCAGCGCGAGTGGCAACCAGAACAAGCGCCAACGGCAACGGAGCAGCGAGCAACAAGGTCCAAAGACAGGGCTTTGAGGGTGTAGCCGAATCGATCCTTCGAGACCTTGCGGGTCTTCTCCCCGGTTCGCTCTAGGGCTCTCGAGATGCGCTGTCGACCGAGCAGCAATCCGGCCAGGAGGAGCGCGAACAGGGCTGCGGGCAACGGCTCGCGGACGGCATAGTTCCGGACGGCACGAGCGAGGCCGACCCAATGCTCCCGTGCGAAGAACCAACCCAGCCCGGCGGGCAGCTCGGATAGCTGCTCGAGCCGAAGGGGCGCGAAACTGCGCATCCCGAACCCAACGAGCTGCTGTTCCGCGAAGGCATATAGCGCTTGCGCCTGGTCCAGAAAGCGGCGCCGGTCGCTCTCCAGTGCAGCCAGGTCTCGGGTCAGCTTTGCGTACTCGTCGCGCAGCCGCTCAAGCAGATCGGCGCGCGTCATGACGAGTTGTGCGACGACGTCCGAGGGGTGTCCCGCGAACTGCTGCTCCAGCTCGGACTGGCTGCGCTGCTTGATGCGCACCTGCAGCGCCAAGAAACGCGCCGCGTCCAGCGACTCGACTCCGGCGAGCAGGCCGTTGACGAATTCGACGTGATCCGGATAGCGCCGCTCGACATCCAAGAGCACTTGCGCCATGCCCTGCCCGCCGCCGCGACTGACCTCGAGCTCCTCGCGCACGCTCAGGAACCGGCTCGTCAGACGCTCTTCTCTGACGGCAAGCGCCAGCCGCGCGGCGTCCACGTCGCTTTGCCGCTCCACGACTTCTTGGAACTCCCACGCGAGCGCCTGTGCTTCGGCAGCCAAGGCAACGGCGGCTTCGTCGCCTTTGGCGACGGCCTCGGGTAGCTCTTCGATCATCGACGCGGCCATGGCCGCCTCGGTCTGCATCCGCTCGCGCAGCGAGGACTCGAGTGCGGCGAGGGCCGCTGCGGCGATGTCGACCTCGCGGCTCTGCAGCGCCTGCTGGGCTCGGCGCCGAGCTCCGCCAGCTCGCGCCGCGCGTCCGGTAGTCGCGTGCTGATCTGGAACGGGCGGGACTCGATGCGGGCGAGTTCGTCCTTGGTCTCCGTGACGCGCTGGGTGAGCAGGTCGAGCCCGGCGCGCTGTGCATCCACCTGACGCTTTAGGTCTTCGAGGTCTAGAGCCTGGATGGGCGGGGTCTAGAGCCTGGGTGGGCGGGGTGCCCGCCAAGTCGGTCGGCGTTTCGGCGAGCTGCTTCCGAATCGCGGCTGCCTGCTCGGGTGCCGCGGTTCGTGCGTCCCGGAACGCCTCGGCGCGGGCTGCGAGGTCCATCTCCTCGTTGAGAAGGGCCAGCGCCTGCTCGTACTTGGAGCGCAGGAGCGGCTTGACCTCTCTCTCGATCCGGCCGTCTGCCTCCATCGCCGCCAGCGCGGATTCGACGTCGGCGACGGTGATTGCCACCACGGAGAATTGGCGCACCGACGGCTGCGCTGCCGACGGCAGCGAGAAGGAGACGCAGCCGAAAACGAGGACACACGCCCAAACGAATCTCTGTGGCCGATTCATCCGGGACGGTCGGCGGCTATATCAACAGCGCCGACTCCTCTCCTTATCAGCGATTGGTTGTCTAACTGGCGGCGGTATCCGCAGGAGCGCCTACCACCTTCCCGGACCCGATACCCCACTGCGAGATGCAATCGGCCACATCGGCGCCACCGGCATCGAGCAGCGTCAATCGGTCGCGATCGACGACGTAGATGTTGCCGACGGTTGGCACGGGGACGGATGGGACATAGACGGTGACCCGGTCGTTGTCGTGCTCTTCCATGATGAAGCCGAGGACACCGATTCCCGGACCATGGAGCTGAACCAAGACGGCTGGATAGCTGGTTTCGCCGGCAACGAATCCCTTGGCGATGTTGGCGACGATCTGGTAGCCGGGAATCTGATTCAGCAGTGCCGATTCGAATCGCTGATAGGACAGCAGGCGCTGCATGATTGCGCCGACGATCCAACCGATCAACAACACCACGAGCACCGCCACGACGACGGCAATCAGCAGTGCAATCGCGGTCCCGAGGCTGGTTTCCAGGCCGAGCGGGGCGGCCAATTTCTCCAAAATCTCGGTCAATTTCACCAAGAGCAGGAAGACGATGCCAATGGGGACGATGACGATCAGCCCATAGATAACCGTCCCCAGGGCGCTGTAATTCAGTCGTTCTTTCATTGCTGACTTCTCCTCGAAACGTGGGTACCGCCTTGATCACCGTTGTCGCCAAACATACCGACGATCAAGAGCGGTCCGCAGAGCGGGCCGCACGGCGGCAGTGGTTGTAGGGTCCGCTGTGCGGACCATCGGCCTTGATCGTCGTACCGGCCAGTAGGGTGGACAAGCGAAGCGCCGTCCACCGTGCGCAGGCCTTGGTGGACGGCGCTTCGCTTGTCCACCCTACGAATCCCAACGAGGTTGGTGGCCGGAACGATGGTCAAGGCTGGACCATCCCACGGTGATTCACTCCTGCGTCACCAGCTCGATTTCGCCAGGCCGCCAGGTCTTGTCGTACCACGCTTCCAACGGACCATAGAGGCGGAAGATACTATTCCAGCCCTTGCCCGGTACCGTCTGCACCCAGTTGTTCTCCTGACCCTCCGGTGCCTCAGGGCCGAAGTAGACGTCGTAGGAGCCATCGGCGTTCCGGATCATGCCGGGCTTGTTGTTGTCGATCCCCGGAAAGCGTGCATCCGTTTGCAGCATTGATCGCGTCTGATTGTCGTACAGGGTGAAGGACCAGAAGTCCTTGGCCGGCACATTGGGCGGCACATGCACCCTGTAGGTCTTGCTGCCATCCAAGGGGTTGCCGTCGGCATCCAGGTAAGTGTATGCATACTTCGACCCCTTCCCGATGATCTTCTTGGCCATCGCTGGGGTGATGCCCGTCGCATAGAAGTGGAAGCCGGCGCGGGCGTCGAGCAATGTGGCACCCTCATGGACCCAGGTATACTCGCCGCCCGGGAACGGATTCATCCAGTTGCTCTCGCCGGGGTAGAAGTAGAACATCTCGTCGCGCGGCTTGGTCCAAATCGCCTTCACCGACATCGCACCCGCGGCGGCCGCGGCAGAGAGCAGCTTCTTCATACGGTCATCCGGTGTGAAGGGCTGCCCCTTCTTGATACCGATCGCGGCCATGTAGCCGAGAATCTCCGGATTCTCGCCATGGCTGGGCTCCGCCTGCACCACCTCGTTGATCTCCTCGAAGATGTGGTAGTCCATGCGGTGGATCGTGTTGAGAGACTTGCCCGACACATTGACGAAGGTCATCTGCGGTGGGTTGTCTTTCTCCGAGAGCGGGTAGATTCGGAACCTCTTTTTCGTCGCATCGACCGCCGCCCTGGTCGAGCCGTCGACTTGGAAGCCGCGCCAGATCACCCAGTTGCCGTAGGTATTGGTAGTTGCGACGTGGTAGCCCTCGGGGACCTCCCCATCGTATCCTGGCGGCAGGATCAGGAACCTGCCGCCCTTGCCCTCATCAGGGCCGAGTCGTCCGAAATCGGTGACGTACTTGAACCAGTGGTCGTTGACGAACCCGAGCACGTCCGGCGGGGTTTCGATGACCATCGGCTCATCGCCCATCTCAAGCCATCATGTAGACACTGGTGGTGTTGGCGGTCAGGAACAGCGCCTTGGAATCCATCAGGTCCTCGAACAGTACCGCTGTCGTGTTCGGAGGTCCGAACTCCAGTAGGCCCTTTCGGATGGCATCCATGGACGCGATCTTCATCCCACCCATGAAGGCCTGGTAGGCGTTCTGGAAGTCCAGAAAGTTGTAAGCCTTCTCGACGGTGGCCGCGTCCGGCACGCCGTCGAAGAAGCTCAGATCGCCGAGGCGGGTCTCAATGGTGTGGGGCGTAATGATTCCCGGCGGGATCTCCGTGGTCATCTTCATCGTTGGAGGCTCAGCCCCATGCGGCAACCCAACGGCCGTCAGCAGAGCGACGGTGGTAAGCAGGATCGTCGTCGTCTTCATCTCTTCGCACCTCACTTGGCTCGAACCCGGCTCCCGCACTGCCAACAGGCACACCCCGTCCGCCCCCGCGTATTCGCCGATCAGCCGCAGCGCACACCCGATGGCATCACGGGCGGCTTGCGAAGTCAGACCAATCAGCCGTAGTCCTGCGGTCCAGCAGTGGCGAACGGGATATCCATTGGCAGTAATGACACGCTCTTGTTGTAAGCTAGCCCCCATCGATTCAAGGGCACCTCGAAATACTCGAGGTGCCCGTGCGGGGCAGGATGCCCCGCCATTGTTCAAGCGCCCAAGCGCTTGAACAATGGAGCGAAGCGGAAAC